>CAMKTJ010000011.1 GCA_946415645.1 uncultured Prevotellaceae bacterium | reverse complement strand
TCTGGGACGTGTCAAAGGCAACCGTATGGTCAAGATGCAGCTTACCAATGCCAAGTTGGTAGATCGCGGTACCCGTATGATTCAGGAATCCCTGGGAATTAGCTATGAAGAGGCACAGGAACGATTACTTGAAGAGGGTAGTGTTGACAAGGTTCTTACGACAAAGGAGATATGAAGATGATGAGGTTTTTCGATTACCTGTTCTATGCGTTGGGACCGAATTTCAGGGTCAGGTTTATGCCTTTTATTTGGCTTTTCTTATTAATTATTATTGTGCTGGAGCCCACGGGCAAAGTCTGGAATTATGTGTTGCCAATTTCCGCAGCCCTTATTGTCTTCGTTATCGACTATGTCTTTGAGAAACGCGCGACCAAAGCTCGCAAATACTTTAGCAAGACTAAATATAGCAAGCCCGGATGGAAGTTCCTGACTCTTGCTGTATGGATAGTCCTTTGGACAGTTGTGCCAGCGATTATTATCTTTGTGACGAGGAAGTATATTCATTAATAAATACAAGAGAACTATGAACATTGGAGACCGTGCGCCTGAGATTTTGGGCAAGGACGAACAGGGACGGGATATCCGTCTGAGTGACTATAAGGGCAGGAAACTTGTGTTGTATTTCTATCCTAAGGACAATACCAGCGGCTGCACGGCAGAGGCTTGTAGCCTTCGTGACCGTTATGGCGAGCTTCAGGGTGCTGGCTACGAGGTAGTGGGTGTCAGTAAGGACTCTGCAGCATCCCACGTCAAGTTCAAGGAGAAGCACGCTTTGCCCTTCCCCCTGATTGCCGATGTGGATAAAACCCTGTTGGAGGCTATGGGCGCCTGGGGCGAGAAAGTGATGTATGGCAAGAAGACGATGGGCACCATCCGCACAACCTTCATCATTAACGAAGAAGGTATCATAGAGCAGATATTTGCAGGCAAGCAAGTTAATACCAAAGAACATGCCGCCCAGATTCTGGGTGACAAGTAACCATTACAACTAAAGATCGTGAATATGAACAAGAAAATCATGACTATTGGAATTTCAGCAGCTATGCTGTCAACAGCTTTAGTGCAACTGACCAGTTGCAAGGAATCCCAGCGCGAGAACCCTCTCTTGCAGGAGAGCTCGCTGCCCTTTGGGGCTCCTGACTTCAGTAAGATTCAGACTTCCGACTATCTGCCTGCCTTCGAGGCTGCCATTCAGCAGACACGCGAGGAGATTGCCCAGATTGTTGAGAATACTGATTCTGCAACATTCGGGAATACCATCCTTTCCCTTGAGGAGAGCGGACGCACACTCGACCGTGTGACCAATGTGTTCTTCGCCCTTGTTGAGGCCGATAAGACGCCTGAGATTGGCGAGATAGAGAAGAAGGTTCAACCCATGCTTACAGACCTTGGGAACGAGATAACTTTCAACAAGGAACTCTTTGCGCGCGTCCGTCAGGTTTATGATCGTGATTACGAATCCTTGCAGGGAGAAGACAAAAAGCTTCTGGAGGAAACCTACAAACGCTTCGTTCGCAGCGGAGCCTTGCTGCCCGACGATAAGATGGCTCGTATGAAGGAGATTAACCTTCGCATCTCCGAGCTTCAGACCCAGTGGGGCGATGTAGTTCCTGAAGCCACCAACGATGCTGTGGTGTGGGTAGATAAGAAGGAGGACCTTGCAGGTTTGAGTGATGCTGATATTGCCCAGTGCCAGAAGGATGCAGAGAGTAGGGGAGGAAAGGCTCCCTATGCTATTGTTATCGTCAATACCACCCAGCAGGCTCTGCTGACCAATCTGGATAATCGTGAGCTGCGTAAGAAGGTCTATGAGGCCTCTATCCACCGTGCAGACGGGACAGGCAAGCATAACTCCTTCTCCATTGTTGTGGAGATAGCTAAACTGCGTGCCGAGCAAGCCGAGATTATGGGCTATCCCAACTACGCTTCCTATTCGTTGGAGAATACAATGGCTAAGACCCCAGACAATGTCTATGCCTTCCTCAGAAACCTGATTAGCCAGTATAAACCAAAGGCACAGGCAGAGACAGAGACCATCGAGGCATTTGCGCGTAAGACTCAGGGTGCCGATTTCCAGTTGCAGCCCTATGACCGCTTCTATTATTCAGCTAAGATGAAGAAGGAACTTTTGGATATCTCTGAGGATGAGGTAAAGCCTTATTTCAATGTCGATAGCGTGCTCTCCAACGGAGTCTTCTATGCCGCAAACAAAGCTTATGGCCTGACCTTCAAGGAGCGTTTCGATATCCCCACATACAATCCTGATATGAGGGTTTTCGAGGTAATCGATAAGGAGGGCAACCCCAAGGCGCTCTTCTATTGCGACTACTACCGTCGTCCCACCAAACGCGGTGGAGCCTGGATGGATGCTTTCCAGAAGCAGAGTCGTCAGCGCCATCAGCTGCCCATTATCTTCAATGTATGCAACAGCGCCAAGGCTCCAGAGGGCCAGCCTTCTTTGCTCACTTGGGACGAGGTTACCACCATGTTCCACGAGTTCGGACATGCCTTGCACGGAATACTCTCTGATTGCCAGTATAACAGCCTGAGCGGCACCAGCGTGGCTCGTGATTTTGTGGAGCTTCCTTCGCAGTTCAACGAGTCGTTTGCTACCATCCCAGAGGTCTTCGACCACTATGCACGCCACTACAAGACGAACGAACCTATGCCTGCTGAACTGAAGGAACGCATGCTCAAGAGTATCAACTTCCAGTCGGCATACGCCCTTGGCGAGAATCTGGCTGCCACTTGTGTCGATTTGGCTTGGCACATGCTTTCACCTAATCAGATTCCGACAGCCGAGGAGGCTCCTGCCTTCGAGAGGGAAGCACTCCGTCAGGTAGGTCTGTTAGATGCTCAGATTCCTCCCCGTTACTTCACCAGCTATTTCAATCATGTTTGGGGTGGAGGGTATGCTGCAGGATATTACAGCTATCTGTGGACAGAGGTGCTGGCCGTCAACGTGGCTGATGTCTTTGCACAACGAGGTGCCCTGAAGCCCGAAACGGGTCAGGATTTCTGCGATAAGATTCTGAGTCGTGGTAATACGGGCGACCTCATGCAGATGTTTACCGACTTCACGGGTATGCAGCAGCCCGATGCCTCAAGCCTCCTTAGGGCTCGCGGCTTGTAATCAGCACAACGGTCATTTCAGAAACAAAGCAGCCCAAGGATTTCTCCCTGGGCTGTTTTCGTATGCTAAAGGCTCAATTATTCTCCGAATATTTCTGCCATCTTCTTGTTGATATCATTACCTCTGAGTTCACGAGCTACAATTTTGCCATCAGGGTCAAACAAGATGATGGTGGGGATGGAGTTGAAATCGTACGTCTCGGCTGCTATGTCTTGTGAGTTTAGAATCTGCGGATAGGTAATCTTATCCTTCTCTATGGCCTTCAGGGTATCCTCTGGCTTATCATTTACGGCTACTCCCAGCACAACAAGGCCTTTCTCCTTGTACTGCTCATAGACCTTGATAAGGTTAGGAATCTCTGCACGACAGGGACCGCACCACGAGGCCCAGAAGTCCACCAACACATATTTACCCTTGCCTACATAGTCGCTCAGGCGGGTTGTCTTGCCCTCATACTCCACGGCAAAGTCCTTGAACATATCCCCCACCAAGGGATGGTTCAGCCTCTTGAAGAGAGAAACGATAAGGGGGTGCTGACGTACACTCTCACCACATTGTGCTATCAGGTTCAGCAATTGCTTTGCATCTTCATCCGTCTTGTTTTTCATACTATACAGCATCAGTACGGCAGAAAGGTCTTTACTGTGTTCCAGTACGTAATCTACACTATACTGGAGAGCCAGTTCGGGTTCGCCATTCTTGATAGCCTCTCTAATCTTACGGTTACAGGGGAAGAATGCATTGTTCAGTGGCGTTCCCTCCACATAAGGCGATTCTGCCTTGGCATCTACAACAATGTTGCCAGGCTCCAGAAACAAGGGGACGAACAGATTCCTTGTCCATCCCTCAAACGTCTGAAACACTATCATGTGGATAATCTTGGGGCTGTCCACGTAGCCGCTAAGCTCTATCTTTGTAGGGTCCTTCAGGGCTATCTTCTCTGTGACGGGCTTTTGGGTAGTGATGTCCAGCAGATAGATGCTGTCGCTGAGCTCCTTCTCCTGTCCCTCGTAATATTTGATAAGGTCTGAGACGTCGGCCTTGATGGTGTAGTTGTTCTCTTGTGCCCAGCCCGTCATAGCCATCAGGGTGGACAATGTCAGTAAACAAATCTTTTTCATTTTACCTTATTTTAATCTTCTTTATACTCCAATATATCGCCTGGCTGGCAATCCAGCACTTGGCAGATGGCCTCTAAGGTGGAGAAGCGGACGGCCTTAGCCTTCCCCGTCTTCAGGATGGAGAGGTTGGCTTGCGTAATGCCAATCTTCTCTGCCAGCTCCTGGGAAGACATCTTCCTTTTTGCCATCATAACGTCAACATTAACTACTATACTCATAATCTTCTCTCCTTTACTTTAGATGGTCAATTCCTGTTCCTCCTTCAAATCTTTACCCATCAGGATGATTTGTGAGAATATCATCAGAATAAGGCCTAAGATGATGAAGTAGCTGATTTTGGTGTCATCCATACTGATGTTGAGGTAGGCAATATCAACATGTTTAAGGAGCAGTTGCGTTGCAAAATACGAGGCTGTGCTATAAATCAGCTGAATGACAACCATCACTATGCCGGCTGTTTCCATCTGACGTGATACCTTGCTGACAAAGACCTCTCCACGATATACCGAGCGGATAATCTTGAACGCTATTACCAGCAGAAATATACCCAAAACTATGATAAACAATCCATTAGCGGTTACATAGTAAAACAGGAATGTTCCCTTTAAACGTTCTACGGGGATACTGACTTTGGCTTTCTGGATGTCCAAGCGACAGGATTTCTCCCCTGCGTTGCATACCAGATACTTGCCAGGCGCAATCTCACAGGCATTCACCTTTACGTCAAGCGACAAAGTAGGCTTGAAATATGTGGCTACTCCTCCCTTTACTTCCTTTGTGGTTGCAAAATCATCAGGCAAAGGGCCTATGCTGAGCTCCTTTATGGGGTCTGTTGACCATTCGCTGTATCTATAGCTTAATGTATTTCCAAATACCTTTACCAGCAGAACGATAAACAGCAATGCTGAATAAATCTTCAATTTCCTTTTCATAACACTTTCTCCTTTCCTTTAGATGGTCAATTCCTGTTCCTCTCTTAGTTTGATGCCTATGACAAATACTTCTGCTATTATCAGAAGCAGGACGGCAAGTAAAATAGCATCATATTTTTGTTCAAAAGCTGAAGTGAGGCTTACAGGCTTATTCTCCATTTTCTGATTTATCAGAATGGCAGGGAATTCAATAATAATAGCATATAAGAGTCCCCATCCCGACCAACGCAGGAGAGGAATATTCTCCTTTACAAATACCTTATCACGGTTTACATTTAAAATGAACCGGATAAATGATACCATAGAACGTATTGCAGGATACAGAAGTACTATGCATAATACTATAAACACAATTATAAAAATACGAAATTCCGAATTATCCCATGGGATTGCAATTTTTCCATAACTATCAAACACCGTGCCCTTAAATGCCAGTACTATCTCTGCTATTATTAACAGCAACATTATAGTACACAAAAAATTCAGTCTCTTTTTCATAACCATTAGTTTATTTTATTGTTAATCGATAAATATTTTCTGCACAAAAGTATGTAGATTTTCAATACGCGCAAAATTTTTCAATAAAAATTTATCGAAAAACAATAAATTTTCTTTCTGCATACATTATTTATTAAGGGGCAAGGGGCAAGGAGCAAGAGAATAGATAACCGAGTCAAAGCTTAAAGGGTTTAAGAGATTAAGGGCATGTGTAGAACTATCCTCTTGCCCCTAATCACTTGCCCCTTGCCCCTAAGAAATTATGCTGCATGTTTCTTGTCGAATCTCAGGAAAAGGCCTGCCAGGATGGTGCCGCTGATGCTATGCCAGGCACAACTGATGGCGCAAGGCAGAACAGCAAGGGGCTGAGCGGCAAAGAAGTTGCCTGCTAAGACCGTGGCCAGACCTGCATTCTGCATGCCCACCTCTATGCTGATGGTGCGCTTCTTGGCCTTGTTGAAGCCAGAAATCTTGCCTGCTGTATATCCCAGCACATATCCCAGTGTGTTGTGGCAGAAGACCACGGCAAAGGTCCATAGGAACAGCCAGAGGCCACGTGCTATCAGGCTGTCGTGAACCGTACTGATAACGCCACCTACTATGCATGCCAGGCAGATTACGCTCAGTCCTGGCATCAGGCTCTGTATGGTGGGGAAGTGCTTGCTCTTGGAATAGGTATAGTTCAGGAAACAACCGATTCCAACGGGAATGATGGTAACTATCAGGATATTCAGGAACATCCCAATGGCGTCAATCTCAATAATCTCGCCAGCGGTCAGTTGCATCAGCAAGGGGGTCATTACAGGGGCCAGTAGGGTAGAGGCGCAGGTCATGCCCACAGAGAAGGCTACATCGCCATGACAGAGGTACGACATGATGTTGCTGCTTACACCACCCGGACAGCATCCAACCAGCAGGATGCCCAATGCCAAAGCAGGCTCTAAGTTGAAAACCTTCACCAGCACGTAAGCCACGCAGGGCATGATGAAGAACTGCGCACAGGCACCAATCAGTATATCCAGGGGGCGACGGGCAAGGATGCGGAAGTCGTCCGTGGTAAGCGTCAGACCCATTGTCAGCATGATAATACCCAGAATCACGGTCTGTGTGGTACCTCTTACCCACACAAAGAGATCAGGTACAAAGAATGTCAGCACGGCAATGGCGATGATAAACAGAGAGGCATTGCTGGCAAGCCAGCGGCTCAGACGAATCAGATATTGCATAGTTTAATGGTTTTTGATGATGCAAAGATAGCAATAATTCTGGCTCGTTGTATTAACGAAGCACCTAAATTTCATAAAGTTATATTCACAAGGCCTACGTAATACGTGACTTTGTGACTGTGACTTTGTGACATTAAGGTACTACCGTATGTGCAAGGTGAGGAGCAAAGGGGGATAGGGGAGATAAATATATTAATATATATTAAATAATTACTTTGTTATTCCTCAGCTGTGTGCCTCTCTGTGCCTGTGCTTTTGTGGTGTATGGTACATACTAAATGTCACAAAGTCACAGTCACAAAATCACATTCTTTCTCTTGCGATGTCTCGATTTTTCCAACCTCTCATTGCGCCCGTAAAACACGCCATTTTGCTACTACTAATAGTGACAATTGTTACTACACTAGGGCGCAATAATTCCCTAGTTAGGGAACAAATTCTGCCTCGTAGGGGCGTTTTCGCTACCTGATTGGGGGTGTTTTTTGTGTAATGATTTTTCTTTTTGTAATGAAAAGAAGAAGTAAAAGAATGAAGGTGCGGAAGGTGAAATTTTGTGCTTTTCTGGCGTTGGAAAAAGAGAAATTTTGTACATTTGTAGCCATTAAATCGTTAATACAATGGAAACGAAAGCAGAAAACAAGAGATTGGAGTCGTTGGATGCCCTCAGAGGATTCGACATGTTTTTCATTACCGGTGGCGCTACGCTGATTGCCGCCATTGCCGCTTTGTTCCCCGATTCGGCAGCATGGCAGGCTGTTGGGGCGCAGATGGAGCATGTTCCCTGGGACGGATTGGTGCATCACGACACTATTTTCCCCTTGTTCCTCTTCATAGCAGGTATCAGCTTCCCCTTCTCGTTGCAGAAGCAGCAGGAGAAAGGCAAGAGTATGACCAGCATCTACCTGAAGATTCTGCGCCGTGGCCTTACACTGGTCTTTCTGGGTCTTATCTGCAGCGGCTTCCTGAAGTTCGAGTTTGAGACACTCCGTTGGCCTAGCGTATTGGGTCGCATCGGTTTGGCTTGGATGTTTGCCGCCTTCATCTTTACGGCTACGGGTAAGAAATTGTGGCCTAAGGTAGCGATTGTTCCCGTCATTCTGATAGGCTACTGGTTGGTTTCCGCCTTCGTGCATGCGCCTGGCGTTGACCCCTCTATCGACCCTCTGACACGCGAGGGCAACATTGCCTGCTACATCGATCGTACCCTCTTGGGTGCCCATTGTTATAAGGAAGATTACGACCCCGAGGGCCTGCTCTCTACCCTCCCTGCCATCTGCACGGCTATGTTAGGTATGCTGACGGGCATGTTCATCCAGCGCTCCAAGGCCACCTCACGGACGGCTCTCACGCTCTTTGTGGCTGGCGTGGTAAGTGCCCTGCTGGGTGCAGGATGGAACACCTTCTATCCCATCAACAAGGCGCTCTGGAGCAGTTCCTTCGTGCTGGCTGTGGCTGGTTACTCGCTCATCATGTTCGCCCTGTTCTATTATATAATAGATGTACGTGGGTGGAAGAAGTGGGATCTGTACTTCAAGGTGATTGGTATGAACTCCATCCTCATCTACATGGCGCCCCGTTTCATCGACTTCTCCAAGCTGAACCGTCGTCTCTTCGAGGGTGTTTACAGCCTCCTGCCTGAGCAGTACTATGATGTGGCAGAAACCCTTGGCTACATGCTGGTGCTCTGGCTCTTCATGTATTTTATGTATAAGAAGAAAGTGTTCTTGAAGGTCTGACCCCCCGACCCCCTTTAGGGGGAGGGATTCAAAATTCAAAATTCAAAATTCAATTCGTTAACCAATAATCGCTATGTATAATATCATCAAGATAATTCTCTCCCCCAAAGGGGGAGTCGGAGGGGGCTTTCTCTTCCTCTCCTTATCTATATTTGCCCAAACTCCTATCCCCCCTCTGCCTCTGCCTCAGCAGGTGGAGTGGCAGAAGATGGAGACGTATGCCTTTGTGCACTATGGGCTGAACACCTTCAACGATAGCGAGTGGGGCTATGGCGATGCCGACCCCAAGGTTTTCAACCCCAGCCGCATGGATGTGGAGCAGTGGGTGCGCACCTTCAAGCAGGCTGGCATGAAGGGCGTGATTATTGTGGCTAAGCATCACGACGGCTTTGCTATGTGGCCCTCTCCGCTGACGGATTACAACATCACCCATTCCTCCTATGACGGTCCTAAGAACAAGGACGGCAAGGTGGATGTGCTGGCAGAACTGCGTAAGGCTTGCGACAAATACGGCCTGAAGATGGGCGTATATCTGTCGCCATGGGACAGAAATCATGCTGAATACGGTAGGCAGGCATACGTGGATTACTACCACCAGCAGCTGACGCAGTTGGTTACGGAGTACGGTCCCCTCTTTGAGGTGTGGCTGGATGGTGCCAATGGTGGCGACGGCTACTACGGAGGAGCCAAGGAGAAGCGCAAGATTGACCGTAGGAATTATTACAACTTCCCCAAGATTCACTCTATCATCCTGGAGTATCAGCCAAAGGCTATCATCTTCAGCGATGGCGGTCCTGGTTGCCGTTGGGTGGGAAATGAAAGGGGCGAGGCAGGTGCTACCAACTGGTCGTTCCTGCGCCAGAAAGAAGTCTATCCGGGCTATAACAAAAGCAAAGAGCTGACTACGGGGCATCCTGATGGCGACACTTGGATTGCTGCTGAGTGCGATGTCTCTATCCGTCCCGGTTGGTTCTATCACCCAGAGGAGGACTCTAAGGTAAAGACCCCAGAGCAGTTGGTGGACCTGTATTATAAATCGGTAGGGCACAATGCCACGCTGTTGCTGAACTTCCCTGTGGATCGCGAGGGTAGGGTGAATGCCATAGACAGCGCCAATGCCGTTGCCTTCCATCAGATGATTATGCAGGACCTGAAGACCGATCTGTTGCGTAAGGCTAAGGCTTCGGCCAGCAGCACCAGAGGCAAGAAATTCGCGGCTAAGAACCTGAACGACGGCAATTGGGATACCTATTGGGCCACACCTGATGGCGAGCATACTGGCATAGTGACCTTTACCTTCAAACAACCCACCAAGGTGAACCGCCTGCTCTTGCAGGAATACATCCCACTGGGTCAGCGCGTGAAAGCCTTCCAGGTAGAAGCCCTCGTAGGCAATAAATGGCAAATGGTGGATGCAGGCGAACCCACAACCACCATTGGCTATAAACGTATTCTGCGCTTCCCAACGATAGAAGCCACAGCTCTCAGAATCTCCGTTACGGATGCCAGAGGGCCACTCTGTCTGAATAATATCTCGGCTTATTTTGCCAATCGGTAACAGCCTCCGCTAAGCAGGCGTACCACACCCTTCATCTCCAACCCGAAAAGCAGGCTGGTGAGTTTGCTGATGGGCAATGCCGTCTCTACGGAGAGGATGTTCATCTGCTTGCTTTCAGTACCGCTGAGTGCCTTGACGATGCGCTGTTCCTCGTCCGTCAGGTCGGGGAAGAGTTCTTGTTGCAGGCCCTCGTTCACCTGCTTCCTCAGGTTGCATTCCGTCTCCCATCCCATAGCCTTTACAAAGTCCTCGGCACTGGTGATGAGGCCTGCCCGATTGTCTTTTATCAGTAGGTTACAGCCCTCGGAATAGGTATCGCCAATACGTCCGGGGAAGGCAAATACATCGCGCCCGTAGTCTTCTGAAATCTCTGCTGTAATGAGTGAACCGCCTTTCTTGGCACTCTCTACCACAATGGTGGCGTCTGCCATTCCGGCTACGATGCGGTTGCGCTGGACGAAATGCAGCTTCTCTGCCGTACTACGCGATGGGAACTCCGTAAGCAATCCTCCATGCTGCACCATCTGGACGGCAGTATCACGATGGAATCGGGGATAAATCTGGTCGAGCCCGTGAGCCAAGACGCCAATGGTATCCATTCCCTGCTCCAAAGCCGCCCTATGGCAATGGATATCCACTCCATAAGCCAACCCGCTGACTATCAGCGTATCAGGACAGAGCTGCTTCAGTTCTTTCACAAACTGCTGGCAGAGGTCCTTGCCGTAAGCTGTAATCTGACGTGTTCCCACCATGCTGACGATATGCTGACCATTCAGGGGCGCAGAGCCTCTGTAATACAGCAATGTAGGTGCATCAGGGCATTCACGCAGGCGGGCAGGGTAGGTCTCGTCATTGTAACCGACACACTGGATATGTCCTGCCTTTGCAAAGGCCAGTTCCTCCTCGGCTCTCTTCAGGTGTGTATCCATCAGGGCCAACGCCTCCAGCGTCTCCTTGTTGGCATGGGGGATGAATTCCTTCAGGTTCTGACGTTGCTCGAATATCTCCGTAAACGAGCCCATCGTCTCCAGCAGTATCTTGCGGTTTACCAGATTCAGACGGGGAACGAAGGAAAAGGCTATGGCGTAAAGGATCTCCTGCTCTGTCATCATTTCTCCAGATAGGGTTCCAACAAGGTTTCCAACTCTGGACACTCGCCCAGCTGTCCGTTCACCACGCAGACGGTATCTATCTGACTGCGCAGCACCATCGTCTCGTCTGGCAGGCGGAAGATATCCTGATAGAAGACAAAGCGCACGCCCTCCTTCTTGATGCGCATGCGGCATACAAACTCGTCGCCACTCTTCAGGGGAACCTTGAAGGCCATCTTCAGTCGTGCCACTACGGCATCTATGCCACGGTTGTGCATATCGGCAAAGCTGATGCCTGCCTGCAAGAGAAACTCATGACGGGTGTGTTCTGTGTAATGTTGGTAGTTGGCATTGTTGACAATGCCCTGAAGGTCGCACTCATAGTCGCGTACCTTCATCTTCAGTTCATATACGTATTTCATTGCTTTAAGAATTCATATGCAAAGCGACAGCGAAGGCAGTCCTTGCGGTCGCAGTATTCACGTTTCAGTTGTATCAAAGCCTGACTGTCGGCAGCTGTCTCTACGCTCAATCCGCAAGCCCTCCATTGACGCAGGATGTAGTTGTCCTCGGCTGGCAGTTCCTCCAGCAAAGCCGTAGCTTTCTGGATGAGTTTCTCCTCGCTTCTGTGAATGCCATAGGCATAAAGCAGAGGTACTATGGTGTTGACGATAAGCAACTTGCGACTGTTGGCCGATGTGCCGCCAACGGCCAGGAGCCTGTGCATCTCCTTGATGTCTTTGGCCTCTATCAGAGCCGACATCTGCGCCTTGCCGCTATGGTAAAGCTCGGCTATCTGCAGGATGCGGATGTGGGGGAAGTTCTTGGGTCGGGTACGTAGGAATCGCCACTCGCTAGCCTTCATGGGCTCGGGCAGTTGGAACTTGTGGGAGAGGAAGGCAAACTCGCGCTTCCACTTTTCTGCCATTTCAGCGCCCTTTATCTGTCCTGCATCCTCTATCAAACCTGCCATTCCTAAGAAGATGGCCTCCACCTGGAACAGATTATCCCTGTGCTTGCCCACACTCTTCAGAGGAATCATCATAGCCCATCGCTCGAAGGTATCGCCATTTAAGCCGAAACCGAAGTTACGACAGAGTGTGACGAAGGTTGCCTGCTCCCAGTCGCCATTCAGACGGTCGGCCCTGTCCTGCACCTTCTGAGCTCTTTCCTTCATGCGTTCAGCCAACAAGGCATCCATCCACATGTGAGCCTTCATGGTGGGGATAGAAGGGATGATGCGGTGGCAACGCGGATAATCGTCCGTCTGGCAAAGTTCCTGATAGCTTAGGTACAGATGAGCAGGGATATCCAGTTGCAACTGTGGAGGATGGTTGCCTTCCTCGGTAGTAACCTTGCAGTCGATGTCCTGAGCCACATGCAGGATGGTATTGTTGTAGGCGGAATCTATGTCGTGCCCATGCTTGAACCAGTCGGATGACTTCAGATGCAGCTCTACATTTCCTGCCCACAGCGTTCCGCCAATCTTGATCTTGGCATTAAAAAAATCAGGCCCTTGATCGGTATTATGGATACCAGGGTCTATGATTTCCACCTCCCGGCCGTCTGTCGTTAGCAATGCTTTCAGGGGGAGAATCTTATGTTTCCACACGTAATGGAGCAACTTTTCCATACGTTACAATCCTCATTAACTTAATTTTATATACAAAAGTAGTGAATTTTGGCCTAAAAGCATTACTTTTGCACGTGAAATATATAATATGGTATGAAAATTGCATTGATAGGATACGGCAAGATGGGCCGGATGATAGAGGAGATAGCCCTCTCAAGAGGACATGAGATAGTAAGCATTATAGACATCGACAATCAGCAGGAGTTTGAATCAGAGGCTTTTGCCAATGCCGATGTGGCCATAGAATTCACTACTCCTTGGACGGCATACGATAATTACCTGAAGGCTTGGAAGGCAGGCGTGAAGGTGGTAAGCGGGTCAACAGGTTGGATGAAGGACCATGAGGCTGAGGTGCGCAAGGCTTGTACTACAGAAGGCAAGACCCTCTTCTGGGCCAGCAACTTCAGCGTAGGTGTAGCTATCTTCGGTGCTGTCAACAAGTATCTGGCTAAGATAATGAACCAGTTCGACCAGTATGACGTGAACATGGTAGAGACCCATCACGTACACAAACTGGATGCTCCCTCTGGCACAGCCATCACCCTTGCAGAGCAGATTGTAGAGAACCTCGACCGCAAGGAGCGTTGGGGCCTGCACGAGACAAAGCCTGAGGTGCTGCGCATTGACGATATCCGCCAGAAGGAAGTGCCCGGTATTCATACCATCACCTACGATTCTCCAGAGGATATGATAACCATCACCCACGATGCCCACAACCGCAGAGGCTTTGCCATGGGTGCCGTTCTGGCTGCCGAGTATACGGCCACTCACGAGGGATTGTTAACAATGTCTGACTTATTCCAGTTCTAACAGATGACTAAGAAGAATAGAAAAAAGGCTACACGGGCCGATTGGGCTCGCGCCATCATATACAGTGCATTATACATAGCTTTCCTCTATTGGGTGGATGCCTGGTGGGGACTGATTGTACTTCCCTTTATCTTTGATGCCTATGTCACCCGTTTCATCCCCTGGACGTGGTGGAAGGATGCCGAGAATCCCCTTGTCCGTACCGTAATGGGATGGGTGGATGCCATCGTATTTGCCCTGGTGGCTGTATACTTCGTAAACGTATATTTCTTCCAGAACTACGTTATCCCCTCCAGTTCATTGGAGAAGAGTCTTCTGGTAGGCGACTATCTGTTGGTTTCCAAACTCAGCTATGGTCCCCGTGTGCCTCAGACTCCCTTGCATATGCCCCTTTGTCAGCACACTTTGCCTTTTAACCTGGGTAAGAGCTACATAGAATGGCCCCAGTGGGAATACAAACGTGTAACCCTCAAGCCCATAAAGTTGAACGATATTGTGGTATTCAACTATCCTGCAGGTGATACCATCCTGACAAATCCTGCACTTCAGACGCAGTATTACGACTATTGTTATATCTATGGCTATAAGTGTTGGCAGGAGCGGGTTGAGATTCCTGTTCCCATCATGGACAGCCTTACTATTTTGCAACAACGTCAGTATTTCCAGATGGTGTATAACATGGGTAGGGAATTCATAAAACAGAATTCTAATGCTTTCGGCGAGATTGCTACCCGCCCTGTTGACCGTCGCGAGAACTATGTAAAGCGTTGTGTAGGTCTTCCTGGTCAGACCTTGCAGATTAAGGACAAGGTGGTGTATCTGGATGGTAAGGTAAATCCTGATGCCGAGAATGTGCAGTATCTGTATAACGTTGAACTTAAGACCAGCTATCTGCCAGAAGATATCTGCCACGAGTTGGGATTGCGCATGGAGGATGTAAAAGATATGTATGCGACTGGTCAGCTGCCTTTGACCAAAGCAACCAAGGCTGCGCTTGAGAAACAGACAGCTTACGTTAACGGCGTAACTCCTGTGGAGGAAAAAGAGATAGCCTTGCTTTATCCTCAAAATGCATATACTGGTTGGACTTGCGATAACTATGGTCCCATTTGGATTCCCAAGAAGGGCGAGAAGATTAATCTTACACTGGAGAATCTGCCTATCTACGAGCGTCCCATCCGTGTGTATGAAGGCAATACACTGGACGTTACTCCAGAGGGTAAGATTCTTATCAACGGCAAGGAAACAACGGAATATACCTTCAAGATGGACTATTACTGGATGATGGGCGACAACCGCCATTGCTCAGCTGACAGTCGTTTCTGGGGCTTTGTGCCTGAGGACCACATCGTAGGTAAACCATTGATCATCTGGTGGAGTACAGATGCCGACCGTTCTTGGTTGAGTGGCCATCATGTCCGTTGGAGCCGCTTGTTCCGACTAGTGGATAATATCAAATAGCGGTTAGCGGTTAGTGGTTAGCTAATTTTGATATTTGAATTTTGAATGATTGTCCTTCCCTGCTGTTATCTTGCTCCCGTCTCTCATTATTCGGCTCTCTTCCGTGCTAAGGAAGGGGGGCTGTTGGAGGTGAACGACCATTATCGCAAGCAGACGCTGCGTAACCGTTGCATGATAGACAGCCCACAGGGAGTCCTTCCCCTAAGTATTCCTGTAGAGAAGCCTGCCCCTCATGCGCTGATGCGTGACATCCGTATCAGCGATCATGGCAATTGGCGACATCTGCATTGGAATGCTTTGCTGAGCAGTTACCGGCAGTCGCCTTTCTTTGAATATTATGCCGACGATTTTGCACCCTTCTATGAGAAGAAGTGGGAGTTCTTGGCTGATTTCAATGAGGATTTGCTTCGTCTCATCTGTTCCCTTATAGATATTGAAACTCCCATCTCGCGTACCACGGCTTATGCTGGTGAACTGCCAGAGTTTCCTCAGGTAGAGAAACCTTATTATCAGGTTTTTGCCCGTAAGCATGGGTTCTTGCAGGATTTAAGTATTGTGGACCTGCTCTTTAATATGGGTCCGGAATCGCTGTTACTGCTATGATGTTGCATGCCCTTCCTCCTGAATCGGCAGAATTATCCTTACCACAAGAATTCACTTATCCCTTCTGCTATCAGCCTCATCCATTATGTGTGATGGCGGCAAAGGAAGTGCAGGCCTTTCTGAAAACCCAAAAGCAATGGGCCAAGGAACTAAAGGCAGGTAAGATGTTTGGGGTCTTGGTAGTCAGAAGAAACGATAGCCTCCCTCCTCGAAGGGAGGTTGGAGAGAGGGTCCTTTTCTTGGCTGCTTTCTCAGGTACGTTGGACGGTAAGACCTGTCACTCATACTTTGTTCCTCCTGTTTTCGACTTAATGGAACCTGGTTGTTATTTCCAGCAGGAGCAGGAGGTGATATCATCTATCAATGCCCAAATAGCATCCTTGCAGGCTCAGATAAAGGAGAGCCCTCTGCGTGAGCAGATGCAAAGAGAACTGGATGCCTATCGTGCAGAGATGCAGCAACAGAAGGAGGAACGCCACCGTTTACGTGCAGAGCTTTCTGCAGAGGAGCTGGTAACAAGGGAACCTGAGATGATCAGGCAGAGCCAATTCCAGAAGGCAGAGCTAAAACGTTTGCAGCAGGAATGGAAGCAAAGAATAGAGGCGGATGAGGCTCCCTCTCACGAATTACAACAACAGATAACACAACTGCAACAGGAGCGTCATAATCGTAGTATAGCCCTCCAGCAATGGTTATTCCAACAGTTCTCTTTCCTGAATGCAAAGGGCCAAAGCAAGAATCTGACAGAACTCTTTGCTGCTACGCCTCCCAGCGGTGCTGGTGAATGTTGTGCTCCCCGTTTGCTGCAGGCAGCCTACAAGGAAGGTCTGCAACCACTCTGTATGGCAGAGTTCTGGGTGGGAGACTCACCTCGTGATGAACTCCGACAGGAAGGCCATTTCTATCCCTCTTGCAATAGCAGATGCAAACCTATATTGGGGCACATGCTGCAAGGGTTGAAGGTGGAGGAGAATCCGCTGTTGTCTCTGGGAAACCATAAACTGGAAGTTATCTTTCAGAATGAAAAGATGGCCATTGTAGCGAAACCTCATGGCATGCTCTCTGTACCAGGGAAAGACGGTCTGCCCAGTGTACAGAGCATCGTCAAAGAGATGTTTCCACAAGCCACAGGACCTATGATGGTTCATCGCTTGGATATGGATACATGCGGACTGATGGTCATAGCTCTTACTGATGAGGTGTACCATAAGTTGCAAGACGACTTCCGCTATCATAGAATCCAGAAGACTTATCGTGCCCTCTTGGAAAGAGAGATGCCTGTAGGACAGCAAGGCGAGATACGTCTGCCCTTACGGCCTGATGTAATGGACCGTCCCCGTCAGATGGTGGATTATCAGCATGGAAAGACGGCTGTAACGACTTATAAGATAATAGAGAATATTGAAGGACATGCTTTGGTGGAACTGCAACCCCATACAGGCAGGACTCATCAGCTGCGTGTGCATTGTGCACATCCAGAAGGCCTGAATAACCCCATTGTGGGCGACCGTCTGTACGGAACCTCTTCAGAGCATTTGTGCCTTCAGGCCTATAGACTGGTTATTGGTGGTAAGGAATACACTTTGCCTGATAATTTAGGATTAGGGATTAGAGAAAATTTTGAATTTTGATTTTTGCTTTTTGAATTTTGAATAGAATAAAATGAATACACTACTGGATGTACATACCCACACCATAGCCAGCGGCCATGCCTATAATACTATTATGGAAATGGCGCGCGAGGCAGCGAATCGTGGCTTGCAGATTCTTGGCATTACTGAGCATGCACCAGGTATCCCTGGGACTTGCGACCCCATCTATTTCAGGAATCTGCATGTAGTTCCCCGTCAGCTGTATGGTGTTCGCCTTCTGTTGGGAGCAGAGTTGAATATTCTGGATACCAAGGGGACATTGGATCTGGACGAATACTACTACAAGAAACTGGATATCCGCATTGCCGGTGTTCATTCCCTTTGTTGGGAGGGCGGAACCAAAGAGGAGAATACGGCTGGCGTGGAGGCTGCTATCCGCAATCCCTGGACGCATATCATCAGTCATCCAGGCGATGGAACGGCAGATTTGTTCTTCGAGCCTCTTGTTCTTGCTGCCAAAGAATCCAAGACCCTGTTGGAGATTAATAACAGTAGTTTGAATCCTGTCCGTCACAAAGAAACGGCTGTGGCCAACAACAAGGAAATTCTTCGCCTCTGTAAACAATATCAGGTTCCTGTGATACTGGGCAGCGATGCTCATTTTGCTTTTGATATTGCAGGGTATGACTTCATCTATCCGCTTCTTGCAGAAACAGAGTTTCCTGAGGAACTGATTATGAACGACAAGCCAGAAAAGTTCCTTACTTATCTAAATATCCCCCTTTGATATTCAGCATCAAAGAGGGATATTATAGGGTTAGGCATCAAAGAAATCCATCTTCCCTTGTACCTTCGGTCTTTCTACGCCAGGATAGGTACAGCAGAATTCGTTCTTCAGTCGTTCCACGTATCGTTTGGCTTCGTATTTAGCCATAGGCAGGTCGTGCATCAGGCAGTTGCCGCAGGTGGCTGGTGTAGTGCCTGGTACTTCTCCCTCGAAGTCAACCACAAACTGGAACGCCTTTATCATCAGTTGTCTGATTACTTCCGGGTCATGTTCTCCCTTCATAATCAGGTAGTTTCCCGTAAGGCATCCCATAGGTCCCCAATAGATGATATAATCCTTCCACTCAGGCTCGTTGCGCAGATAGGTTGCCACCAGATGCTCTATGGTATGGATGGCGGCTGGCGCTAAGGCAGGCTCCTGATTGGGTGACGTCATTCTGATGTCGTATGTTGTAACTGCTTCACCTCCAACTTGATCTCTTCTGGAGATGTAAATTCCTGGATGCAGATTGGTATGGTCAACTGCAAAACTTGGTATCAAATCCATAATGTTAATATAGTATTTTTTTTCCGTTAATGATGTTTATTCCGCTTCTTGGTGCATTGAGTCGTTGAGCCGATAGGTTGTATATGCCATTGAGGCATGTCTCTGTTGCTATGGGCTTCTTGATTCCTGTAGGAAGGGGGCGTATGCCTGTAAGACCGAAGTCTATGTACTGCCCACCGCCCTTGTTGACGCATTCTATGGAAATGACGTTGGTGTCGTCTGGCGTCAGGGCATCCAGTGCTTCCTGATTCAGGGTGATATTCTTGTAGGCGGTAAGATAACCGGTTTCCTTGAATGCTACAACACTGTTAAAGTAAACCGTCACGTCCTCATCGTGATGGATTCTGCCTGTAAGGGCCTGTATCTGCTCTTGTGTGAAGCCCGTGAGGTCCAGATGGTAGCGTAGCCTGATGACAGAGGTGTTCCATGTTGTATTTACGTTGCTTCCTGGAGGATCCCCGGCGCCGAAACCGGCCAAGCCCTTCTTCCAAGAGGGCTCTCCGTAGTTCTTCTTGGTCCAGGTGGCGCTGGTTGCCGTACTTGATGCTGTTATGTATTTCCATGTACGGGCTTCTTTCTCTGCTGTTGGAAGAATCTCGCATTCCTCGTAGAAGAACGTGTTCAGGATAGTGTTGAGTTCATCGGTGGTGATGACCAGCACAGAACCCTCCTCTGCCTCCTCTGGCAGGGATATATCATTCTCGTCGCAAGGATACCATTTATTCTCAGCAACGTTTCCTGAGTGACTCATGGTCTGCCCGCCGTCGCTGGTGGGATTGTACAGGAGGAACCATCCTGTGTTGTCAAAGGCAGGGAAGGTCTGCGGACCGCGCGACTTGGGTATCTGCGAACTGAAGATACGCTGTGGATCAGAGAACTTAACCGTACTGGTCTTTATGGCATTTGTCTGCGTGCTGCAGATGTTCCTGTCGTTGTTATAGAAGAATCCAGTGTAGTTGCCTCCTGTCTTTTCTATATGCATGTCATAGACGGAATAACCAGGGTCAAAGTACACTCGTGGCGAGGAAAATCTGTTCCAGTCCTTTGTTGTTGACAGATAGATGCTATTCTTGTCGCTGTTCTTGGCACTCCAATATATATAGAAGGTAGATGTCCCCTCCTCGTAAATCCATTCAGGTGATTCTCCCTTGCTGATATCTGTGGTAGAGGGTTTAATCAGGATGTTTCCGTTAGCTCCGTTGGTCCAGTTTACAAGGTCCTCGCTCTGTAGGTGATAGAATCCAGGCTGACTGCTGTCGATGGGGTCTGCCAGTAAGTGGAAGGTGGATTTGCCGTCAACCTCAATCCTGCGGATGAAGGGTGATGATATTTCCGTATCGGCAAATTCGCCTTGCAGGATGCTTCTGTTCCCGTTTATGGTAGTCCATTTTGCTCCGTCCAGGCTATAGGCATAGTGTAGCTTCTTGCTGGTAGGCAGGGTATAGGTCAGCAGATAAGCCTTCCCGCTGGCGCTGTTGAATTCTGGTGCAGGAGTCTTTTCCGGCATCGGTTTAACCTGCAGCTCAGAATTGTCTTTGTACTGGCACAGTTTCAGTCCGCAGTCTATGAACTGACCGCCTGTTGTCTGCTTGCAATGGATGGCTATTACATTGTCAGAGCCGTCTGTCTTAAGGGCATTGAGGGCTGCTGGTAGCATGGGCCATGTTTCGTATCTGGTGTTATAGCCGGTTGGTTTGGCGGCAAGTACGCCATTGATGTATATCTCGGCATCTTCATCGTGGAAGAGCCATAGGCGGAGTTCCGGAAGCTGGTTGGCTTCCAGGTTGGTAATCTTGAAGTTGCGTCGGATCCAGATATCACTTGTTGACCATGCTGTCCTGCCGCCTCCGCCAAAGCCTGCCGTTCCTGTTTTCCAACCAGAGGCAGCAAAGTCTGTGGTGTACCAGTCGCTGGCAGGTTCTGTTGTTGTATATTTCCACTGGATGCTGGAATTCTCATCACCTGCGGCCACAATGGTCTTTGTTCCCTTGAGGCGACTGTTGATGGTGCGCAGAATGTTGGCCTTCATGATAGCCTGCTGTTCAGGGGAGACCTTCAGAATCTTTCTGTCGTAGGTCATCAGACCGTTACACTCCTGCTCCACATCCGTAATCTGCGTATAGACAGACATCCAAAGGCCTTTCTCCTGCTGCAGCCTTTGCAGGCAGTCTGTATAGTGGTCGTACAGGTTGCAGTATGTGTCGGCATCTTCAACGGTGGTATAGTTTACGTCCGAACCGGCCCACATGTGATCTTTGATAAACAGATTGATGCCGCCAAACTCACCGCATGAGGCAATACGCTCGTTAACGGCATTGGTGGCTGCACCTGGGGCGGGGTAGGAGTGAACATCCAGGAAGTCGCCCATTTCCACATCTACCCATCCTGTTACGGCATGAACGAATCTGCCTGGGTCGTGATTGGCTGCCATAACACTGTTCACGCCTCTTCTGGTATGAGCCATGCCCAATTCTGCATGTTGTCCCCAGCCCTCGTTCCACACTACCCAGGCACCTATACAGGGATGGTGGCGTGTAGCTTCTATCAGGGCTTCGTTCTCGCGATAGAAGTTCTTCATGTTGTAGTCCAGGTTTCCTACGGCACCGCTTCCGCAACCAGATGGCATATCCTGCCAGACAACCAGTCCGTTCTTGTCGCACCAGTCGAACCACAGGTCGTTCTCCAGTTTGATGTGCTTACGCACCATATTCATTCCAAAGTCCTTCATCACCTGCAGGTCATAGATCATAGCCTCGTAAGAGGGTGGTGTCAGCAATCCGTCGGGCCACCAGCCTTGGTCAAGGGGACCGTACATGTAAAGGGGCTTGTTGTTGAGCAATACGGCAGGATGGCCGTCAACCATGGCGCGTGAGAATTTTCTCATGCCAAAGTATCCGCTTACCTTGTCTGTTTCTTTCCCTTGTTCTTTTATGGCAATGTCAAGATTGTACAGATTGGGCTCATCCGGGCTCCATAGCTTGGCTGATGGAATGGAGAGTGTGATTGGCTCATCCGAACTTCCTGTTTGCTCAGCTACTGTATTGTCCCCGTCCTTAACTGTCAGGGTTACCTGGCATGGGGCAGAGGTGTTTACTTTGATGGAGACAGATGAGTTGTCTATGTCGGGAATAGGCTCGTAATTGACAATATGGGTTGGATTTACGGGTTCCAGCCATACAGTTTGCCAGATGCCGCTGTTGGGAGTGTACCAGATACCATTGGGCGATACACTTTGTTTTCCGTTGGGCTGACCGCCGTCTGTGGGATCCCATACAGCTACTTGCAATTCCTGCTCTGCCCCGTCCTTGAGCAGGGATGTTATATCAAAGCAGAATGGTACGGAACCGCCATCGTGGGTGCCTGCCAGCTGGCCGTTCACATAGACGTAGCAGCGCCAGTCAACAGCCCCGAAGTGGAGTAGTACATTTTTATCCTTGAAGGATTCAGGCAAGGTGAAGGCTCTCCTGTACATGTGCGTAGCCTTTCTGTTGGCGGAGTAGTTCTTGTCCATAATACCAGAGAGTGCCGATTCAACGGGGAAAGGCACCAGGATGGCTTTCGAGAAAGAAGATGTTGTCTTCTCGTAGTCGTATTTTATCGTCGAGCGTTTGAAGTACTGCCATACGCCGTTCAGGTTCATCCAATCCTGTCTCTTCATAGAGGGACGTGGATATTCAGGCCAGACATTGTCGGCTGTCAGTTGCTCGCCCCAGGGCGTCATTATCGGGGCAGTCTGTTTCTGCCATAAACTCTGTGCATAGGCACTTCCTGTAAGGGTTAGCATGACAATTGTCAGCATCATCAGGTAGGGGATAGTACTTTTTTTCATTGCTAGTCCTATAAGTGTTTGAATATTGGTTAAATGCGTACAAAAGTACGTAAAATATTTAAGATGTATACGTATGTTGCATCTTTTAGCTACTTTTTGATGTAAAATTTGTGCAATTCGCATATTTTGCGTACCTTAGCAGCCAAAATTACACAATTTTAATATTATGGACAACGTGATTACGGAGATAACCCCTCTATCAGAGAAGGACTGTTTCTATATGATGGACAGGGATAAGGAATGTTTTTCTTACCCCCTGCACAAGCATGACGAGATGGAACTGAACTTTGTGGAGAATTGCGACGGCGCCCGCCGTATTGTTGGAGATAGCATAGAAGTGCTGGGTAAGTATGACCTGGTGCTGGTAGGAAGCGGACTGGAACATACATGGGACCAGTACGACTGCCAGAGTCAGTCCATACACGAGATTACCATCCAGTTCCCCACAGACCTGTTGGGTGATCAGTTCTTACAGAAGAATCAGCTCAGCAGCCTTCGTGCGATGTTCGAGAATGCAAAGCGTGGTATTGCCTTTGATCTTCCGGCCATCATGGAGCTATACGGAAAGATTACCCGCATCACGCAGGCTCAGCCCGGATTCTACAGAATGTTGGGACTGTTAGAGATTCTTTATGAACTCTCTCTGCAGGAGAACTATCACCTGCTGGCAAGTAAGTCTTTTGCCAACGTCAAGAATGCTCCTGAGAGCAAGCGTGTACGTCAGGTAGAAGAGTATATCGACAAGAACTACAAGCAGGAAATCCGTCTGAAGACCCTTGCTGATATTGCAGGAATGACTCCTGCAGCCTTCAGCCGTTTCTTCCGTACCCGTACAGGCAAGACGGTTTCCGACTATATGATAGATATCCGTCTGGGACATGCAGCCCGTCTGTTGGTAGATTCTCCCACCAGTGTTGCTGAGATCTGTTATGCATGCGGATTCAACAATATCAGTAACTTCAACCGCATCTTCAAGAAGAAGAAGGGTTGCTCCCCCACAGCCTTCCGTGATAACTATCACAAGAGCAAGATTATTATCTAATAGCCCCTCACCCCGTCCCTCCCCCAAATGGGAGGGCGTTTTTATTTATACGATTCCCAATGAATAAATCAGCCATTTTCGCATTATTGTTGTGTCTTTGCAGTTTATGTGCTTGCAATCAATCTGCAAATACCGAATCAGAGTTCGTAACCGTTAAGGAAGGAAAGTTCTTCCGTGGAGATAAGGAGTACCGTTATATAGGTGCCAACTTCTGGTATGGCGCTATTCTGGGCAGTGAAGGTAGGGGCGGCAACAGAGAACGACTCCTAAAGGAACTGGACTTGATGAAGGAGACGGGCATTACCACCATTCGTGTTTTAGTGGGTGCTGACGGTCGTGATTGCTTGGGAAGACATATTTCTCCTATACTGCAATCTCACCCCGGCGAATACAATGATACCATTCTGCTGGGCCTGGATTTCTTGCTCTCCGAATTGGAGAAGCGAGAGATGACAGCAACGCTCTATCTGAATAATGCTTGGGAATGGAGTGGTGGTTATGGCGCTTATCTAGAGTGGGCAGGATGCGGACAGGCTGCTGACCCAGAGGATTGGGACGCCTTCGTGAAATACCATAGCCAGTTTGTCAAGAACGATAATGCAAAGACATTTGCTGCTAACCACGTAAAGCATATTGTAAGCAGAACCAATACGATTACAGGCAAGCCTTATTCTGAATCACCTGCCATTCTAGCTTGGGAGTTGGCCAACGAGCCTCGTGCCTTTGCCGGCGACTCTATCACCAAGGCATGTTTTGCCCAGTGGGTGAAGGATCAGGCATCACTCATCAAGAGCCTTGATGCCAATCATCTGGTAACTACGGGTAGTGAAGGAATTTGGGGATGTGAATTGGATGCCGACCTCTTCCGTCAGATCCATTCGTACCCAGAGATTGATTTCATCTGCATTCACATCTGGCCTTATAATTGGCATTGGATAGGTCCTGTATCAGGTCCTATTGCGGAAGCTAAGGATATCAACGGTTCCACTTCTATGATTGATAGCATAGATACAGCCATCAAGAAAACGGCAGAATACATAGACCTGTGCTACCAGAAAGTATATGACTTGAACAAACCTATGGTGCTTGAGGAGTTTGGCTATCCACGCGATAACTATTCTGTTACGCCTGGAACTCCAACAATAGGCAGGGACCGTTATTACCAGGCTGTTTTCTGGTTGGTAGATATGTATCGCGAGATGGATGTTGTTGGCGGAAAGTTTGTTGGTTGCAGTTTCTGGGGCTGGGGCGGATTGGCCTCACAGCTTCATTACAAATGGCAGCCATGGGACGATTATACCTGTGATCCTGCCTTCGAGGAGCAAGGCCTCAACTCTGTCTTTGCAGCAGATTCATCCACTTTACGCATCATTAGGGAGTTTGCAGGCAATTAGTGTCTGCGAGAAAAAGCCGTTTCTCTGACAGTAACACGCCGTATCGCTAAAGGAGAGTGTAAGAAACGGAATGTTTTTTAACTTGATTGTGGGTAAGAATCAACTTAAATAAAAAAAATCTAAGTTGATTTTCCTGCCTAAATAAGTTGTTTTCTGGAAAGTTATTCCTTAACCCTTATTAAGGTTAGTCCATCGCGAAGGGGAAGGATAACCTTTTCTACCCTGTCGTCTTTGGCTATGAGGTCGTTGAAGGCTTGAACGCCTTGGGTTTGCAGGTCACTCTCGCGAGGGTGTTCTTCCAGTACGTGGCCGTACCACAGGGTGTTGTCGGCAATGATATAGCCGCCCTTGCGCATACGGGGCAGGATCATCTGGTAGTATTCTACGTACTGGCGCTTGTCGGCATCAATAAAGGCAAGGTCCCAGATGATATCCATCAGTGGCACCAGTTGCAGGGCATCGCCAATATGCAGGTACAGCTTGTTGGCATACTTACTGCCATCAAACCATTTGCGGATAAAGTCCTCCTGCTCATCAAAGATTTCAAAGGTATGCAGTTCGGCACCTTCCTCCAGTCCTTCAGCCATGCTGAGGGCGCTGTATCCGCTGAAGGTGCCTAACTCCAATACCATACGGGGACGAATCATCTGCACCAGCATTTTCAGCAAACGGCCTTGCAAATGTCCGCTTGCCATTTGGCCATAAGACAGCCTGAGCTGTGTATCTCGCCACAGCTCATGCAGGTATTCTCCCTCAGCATCAATATGATGCAGTATGTAGTCGTCTAAGTTCAATTAGGAATTATGAATTAGGAGTTAAGAATTCAGATTTGATTTGTAATCATTGATTCTTCACTCTTCACTTTTCACTCTTCACTTTCACAAGAGGCCTTATCTATCAACGCTTCAATGGCCAGACGGTAGCTGTCCAGACCGAAACCGCAGATAACACCCAGACATCCAGGGCTGATGAGGCTCTTACGACGGAACTCCTCGCGCTGGTGAACGTTGCTGATGTGAACTTCAACAGCAGGAGTGCTTACACTCTTCAGAGCATCCAGAATGGCAACGCTGGTATGCGTGTAGGCACCGGCATTCAGTACTATTCCATCACGGTCGAATCCAACCTCCTGGATCTTGTTGATGATTTCACCTTCCAGATTGCTCTGGTAATAGTCGATGCGCACCTGTGGGAAACGTGTACGCAAGTCTTTCAAATAATCTGCCCAAGCCTTCTTCCCGTAAATCTCAGGCTCGCGAACGCCCAACAAATTCAAGTTAGGGCCGTTGATAATTTGTATTCTCATAATTTTTCTGTACTTTTGCCGCTACAAAGATAAGGAAAATAGCTAAACAAGCGCGCATTATTAGGCAAATTTAATTCAAACGAAGGGATTTTGGGTTATCAGTTCACAAATACAGGTGCTATTTCTCCTCAGATTCTGAGGCGTTATATGCAATATCTCAGGCTTGAGAGGTCCTATACAGGCAACACGTTGGATGCCTATGTCAGGGACTTGCAAAAGCTGCTGAACTACTATGCTGATGTGGGTATCGACTTCCGCCATGTAACATTGGAGCAGTTGGATTATTTCTCCGGTTCTTTGCGGGAGTTAGGTGTCCAGCCCCGTAGTGTGGCCCGTATCCTAAGTGGCGTGCGTTCTTTCTATCGTTTCCTGGTTCTGGAGAAGGAGATAGAGACGGATCCCACAGAATTGTTGGAGAATCCGCAGATAGGAAAACACCTTCCGGAGGTATTGAGCATTCAGGAGATAGATGCCATAGAGCAGGCTATAGACAAGAGCAAACCACAAGGCGTTAGGGATGTTGCCATCATAGAGATGCTGTACAGTTGTGGCTTGCGTATAAGTGAGTTATGTGGCTTGAAGATGAGTGAGTTGTTCCTGGAAGAAGGCTATATCCGTGTTCATGGAAAAGGCCGTAAGGAACGCCTGGTTCCTATTGGCGAACAGGCTATAGAGAAGTTGCGCCAGTGGTTTGTGGTACGGACAAGTGTAAAGGCAAAACCTGGGCATGAGGACTATGTGTTTATCAGTACCAAAAGGGGTACCAAGTTGAGCAGAATCACCCTTTTTGTCTACATCAAGGATTATGCTCAACGGGCTGGCATACAGAAGAATATCAGTCCGCATACTTTCCGTCATAGCTTTGCTACTCACCTATTGGAGGGTGGGGCAAACCTGCGAGCCATCCAGGCTATGCTGGGACATGAGGATATCTCCACGACGGAGATCTATATGCACATAGATAGAAGCCATCTGCGTGAGGAGATTCTGGAGCATCATCCTCGTAATTTGAGAGTGAAGAGTGAAGAATGAAGAATTTGCTGCCGCTATGTCCACTAACCTCTAACCAATTCTCCCTCCCTGAGAGGGTTGGGGGCTGTTAGTCCCTAATCCTTAATCCCTAATTCATAATCAATTACGGTCTTCATTCGTTGTCCTTCATTAAAATACGTAAATTGTATAAAGATTCTTCACTCTTCATTCTTCATTCTTCACTTTATTTTTGTACCTTTGCACGCAAAATATCAATTAGGTTAAATAATTATGCAAAAATCTCACGTTTTTATGATGTCAGCAGCCGTTTTGGCGCTCTCATCTTGTAGCAAGCTTGGAAAGCTTAGCTCAGATAACTTTACTGTTACTCCTACTCCCCTTGAGGCTGTTGGTGGACAGGTTCCCGCTACAATCAATGGTACTTTCCCCGTTAAGTATATGAAGAAGAAGGCTCAGGTTACCGTTACTCCTGTCCTGAAGTATCAGGGTGGCGAGGCTGAAGGCCAGAGCGCTACTTTCCAGGGAGAGAAGGTTGAAGGCAATGCTACAACTATCAGATACAAAGCTGGTGGTACTTATGCAATGAAGACCAACTTTGCCTATATTGAGCCTATGTTGTCAAGCGAGTTGTATGCTCGTTTTGATGCCAAGTTGGGTAAGAAGACTGTTTCTATCCCCGAGGTTAAGATCGGTTATGGCGTATTGGCAACCAGCCAGTTGCTGAACCGTTGCAATATCACAGGTGCAACAGCTCCTGACGGCTACCAGCGTATCATCGCCCAGAAGCAGGAGGCTAACATCAAGTTCTTGATCAACCAAGCTAACCTGCGTGCCAGCGAACTGAACAATATCAGCGTTAAGGATCTGGGTAAGATTCTGAAGGAGATTAATGACAATACTGAGACTCGTGCCCTGCAGAACATCGAGGTAAGCGCTTATGCCAGCCCCGATGGTAAGTATAACTTCAACGAGAAGTTGGCTGAGAAGCGTCAGAACGTCAGCAGCGATTACCTGAAGGGCGAGCTGAAGAAGATTCGCATGAAGGCTGATGTTGATACTAAGTACACAGCTGAGGACTGGGATGGTTTCCAGGAGTTGGTTTCTA
Source organism: uncultured Prevotellaceae bacterium (assembly GCA_946415645.1). GTDB lineage: Bacteria > Bacteroidota > Bacteroidia > Bacteroidales > Bacteroidaceae > Physcousia. The sequence goes on along the minus strand of CAMKTJ010000011.1, from coordinate 38,784 downwards.
AGAGCAACCTGCAGGACAAGGAGATTATCCTCCGCGTTCTCTCTATGTACCAGGAGCCCGAAGAACGCGAGCAGCAGATCAGCAACATGAGCGAGGTTTATACCGACATCAAGGAGAGCATCCTGCCCGAGTTGCGTCGTGCCCGTCTGATTGTTAACTACGAGGTTATCGGTCGTAGCGATGAGCAGATTCTGGAGCAGTACCAGCAGGATCCCAGCAAGCTTAGTGTTGAGGAAATGGTTTATGGTGCCAACAAGTTGACTAAGGATGAGGCTACCCGCAAGCAGTGGAATGAGACTATTGCCAAGCAGTATCCCAGCGACTATCGCGCTCTGAATAATATGGCTCAGCAGGCTATTGCTGCTGGTAACACAGAGGTTGCCAACAACTACTTGAAGCAGGCTGCAAGCGTAAGCAAGAATGCCCCTGAGGTAAACACCAACTTGGCTCTGCTGGCCCTGAAGAATGGCGATGTAAACGCTGCTGAGACTTACCTTGCAAAGGGTAGTGGCTCTGATACCTTCAAGGAGGTTATGGGTAACCTGAACATTGCCAAGGGTAACTACACTCAGGCTGCTTCTGATTTGGCAGGAACCTATTCTAATAGTGCTGCTCTGGCTCAGATTTTGGCTAAGGATTACACTAGCGCTAAGAAGACACTTGCTGCCATCAAGAATGCTGATGCTATTACTAGCTATCTGCAGGCTGTTCTGGCTGCACGCACAAACGATACTACTACTTTGGCTTCTGCCCTCAAGAGCGCTATCCAGCAGGACGCTACTTTGGCTGCCCGTGCTGCTAACGACCTTGAGTTTGCCAAGTATGCAAGCATCATTAAGGGCATCATCAAGTAAATGAGATTCAAGCTATTCTATATAGCATTCCTGCTCACCCTGCTCAGTTGCAGCAACCACCCCGGTCAGGTTATGATTCAGGGTAGTTTTGCTCACCTTGAGCAGGGTGAGTTCTTTATTTATAGTCCCAGTGGAGGAACAGACCGCTTGGATACGCTGCATATCGAGAATGGTGAATTCGAGTATATGGCATCCATAGACGGGGATGTTATCTTCCATCTGATGTATCCCAATTATTCAGAACTTACCATCTTTGCCCGTCCTGGCGATGACATTAAGATTGTAGGCGATGCCCAGAATCTGAGTGCGGTGGAAGTGAAGGGTACAGAGGATAATGAGACTTATACTGAATTCAGGAAACGCATAAAGGGCCTTTCTGACAAGGAGGTACGTGATGTTGCCCAACAATACGCATTGGAACATCCTACGCTGGCTCTTAGTCGTTATCTGTTTTCAACATATTTTCTCCTAAACGATAGTATCCCACAGGCTCAGATAACAGAAATCTTTGATAGTCTGTGTCGTGCCTGTCCTGATGACGTGGAGTTGAGTAAACTGTCCCGTCTGGTTCGCTCACATGGTGTGCTATCTGAAGGGCAGCCGTTGCCCGATTTCAAATTAATGACCCGTCCCTCCGTCTTTACTGATGAGGGAGGCAAGGAAATATCCTCAGAAGATTTCCGTGGCAATTATCTGCTGATATCCTTCTGGGCCAGTTGGAAGAGTGGCTCGCAGAGTGCCCTTTACCGAACACGCAGGTTCCGTAGGGAAATGAAAGAGAAAGGCATCAGGGTGAATGTCATCAGTTATTCCCTTGATGCAGAATCCACAGAACTTGCAAGAATTGAAAAGAACGATAGCATAGACTATTACAGCTATTGTGATTTCCAATGTTTCAATAGTCCGCTTGTCCAGAAACTGGGCATTTACGACTTACCTTATTTTGTTCTTGTAGATGCCAATCTGAGGATTGTTGCCTCAGGTACAGATTGGCAACGTGATATAGAACCTCATATCAGGAAACTATGCTTGTAAAAGTATATGGTGCAACAGTACAGGGCCTGCAGGCAGTAGCCGTAACCATAGAGGTGAATGCCACCAGAGGATGCCGGTTTGTTATGGTCGGCTTGCCCGATAATGCTGTTAAGGAGAGTCATGAACGCATCATGGCAGCCATAGAAAATAGCGGTTACAGATTTCCTACCAGACAGATTACGGTAAATCTGGCGCCTGCCGATGTCAGGAAAGAAGGTTCTGGCTTGGATCTTCCTTTGGCCATTGGAATACTTGCCACAGAAGGTGAGGTAGACGTAAACTTGCTGAAGCGCTATATGATGGTTGGCGAGTTGAGCCTGGATGGCTCCCTTATGCCTATAAAAGGAGCACTTCCTATAGCCATCAAAGCCAGAGAGATGGGGTATGAGGGTCTCTTTGTGCCAGAAGATAATATACGTGAGGCAGCCGTTGTAAATAAACTTAAGGTTTATGGTGTGCGTCATATCAATCAAGTGGTAGGACATCTGAATGGTATGCATCCCCTAGAACCTACCGTTGTTAACACACGTGCCGAGTTCTATGCTCAGCAGAATGATTTTGAACTGGACTTTGCAGACGTTAAGGGGCAAGAGCATGTAAAGCGTGCCATGGAGATTGCCGCAGCAGGTGGACATAACCTTATTATGATAGGCCCTCCTGGAAGCGGAAAGAGTATGATGGCCAAACGTCTGCCTAGTATCTTGCCGCCTTTGTCATTGCAAGAGAGTCTGGAGACAACACAGATTCATTCCGTAGCCGGCAAGTTGCCCGGTAACTGCTCGCTGATAGCGCACAGGCCTTTCCGTGCGCCCCACCATACAGTTTCGCAGGTTGCTTTGGTGGGTGGCGGTTCAAATCCTCAGCCAGGCGAGATAAGCCTGGCCCATAACGGTGTGCTCTTCTGTGATGAGCTTCCCGAGTTCCAGCGTAGTACATTGGAGGTTCTTCGTCAGCCTCTCGAGGACAGGGTTATTAACATTTCCCGTGCCAAGTACAGCATTTCTTACCCGTGCTCCTTTATGTTCATAGCCAGCATGAACCCTTGTCCGTGTGGCTATTACAATCACCCGACCAAACAATGCTGCTGTACACCCGGACAAATTGTCCGTTATCTGAATAAAATCTCCGGTCCCTTGCTTGACCGTATAGATATACAATGTGAGATAACGCCCCTTTCCTTTGATGAACTCAGTCGTACGGCTCCAGGCGAGAGTAGTGCCACCATTCGTGAACGTGTGGTTCGTGCCCGCAAAATTCAGGAAGAGCGTTATAAGGATGAGCCTGGTATACATTGCAATGCCCAGATGACAAGCAGGCTGATGCATCGTTATGCCGAGCCGGCGTCCAATGATATGGATATGCTGAGGGAAGCTATGAACCGTCTTCAACTTTCAGCACGAGCATATGACCGTATTCTGCGTGTGGCTCGTACTATTGCCGACCTTGAAGGTTCAGAGCAAATTCAGACACATCATCTGCAGGAAGCCATAGGCTACCGTAATCTTGACAGGAGTTCTTGGGGAGAATAGGAAAAAGAAAAGCGCGCTGTTCCCAAAGGAAACAGTGCGCTAGATTTCTTTTGCAAAAAAAGAATGGTTCTTAGAACTTCAGGTCAGCACCAGCCTTGAACTTAACAACCTTCTTTGCGGGGATGTTAATGGTCTTCTTTGTAAGAACATTGATACCCTTGCGTGCAGCACGCTCAGCAACAGAGAAAGTACCAAAACCAATCAGAGCAACCTTGTCACCAGTCTTTACAGCACCGGTAATAGCCTCCAATGTAGCTTCCAAAGCCTTCTTTGCGTCAACTTTACTCAAACCTGCGCCTTCTGCAATTTTTGCAATCAAATCAGTCTTGTTCATAACTTTGTGTTTTTAGATGTTTATAAATTTAGTTTAAATCAAAAAATTGTATCACAAAAATAGGTATTCTTGACATACAGCCCAAGTTTTTTTGTAAAAAAATGAAAGAAAATGCGAAAAAAACCTTTTAGAATGCGTGTAATTGGGCCTTTTCTGTTTTATTTTTGTATTTTTGCGCCGTAATTAGGAATTTTGACTGTTATGAATAATATGCCTCCTGTAACCAAGAATCTGCTTATCATTAACGTGTTGTTCTTTGCAGCCCGATGGGTAGCAGCTCTTCCTGCTTATGGTATAGACCTTGACGATGTACTGGGCCTTCACTTCTTTATGGCCAGTCATTTCTATTTCTACCAGCTCTTTTCATACATGTTCATGCATGGAAGCTTCTCACATCTGTTCTTCAATATGTTTGCCGTCTGGATGTTCGGTCGCATTATGGAGAATACCATGGGTTCCAAGCGCTTTCTGTTCTATTACCTGACGTGTGGTCTGGGAGCCGGACTGATGCAAGAGCTGGTGCAGTTTGGCAATTACTGGATTGAGGGCCTTGGCAATTACGAGATGGCCAGCATTGGCGGGATGCAGATTCCGATGGCAGAGTACTTGAACCGTTGGACTACGGTGGGAGCTTCTGGTGCCGTGTATGGTATCCTGCTCTCCTTTGGCATGACGTATCCCAATGAGCGGATGTTCATCTTCCCGCTTCCTGTTCCTATCCGTGCCAAGTACTTTGTGGTAGGATATGCCGTGATAGAACTGATGTCGGCTCTGGGTCGTCCGGGCGATGGTATAGCACATTTTGCTCATTTGGGTGGTATGCTGGTAGGTCTTCTGTTGATTCTCTATTGGCGTAATGGCGGCGGAAATCGCAACCGAGGTCACCGTAATTACTACGACAGAGATTATTACGACAAGGGCTCTGGCGGTTTTAATTTCCGTCGTTGGTTCTCGAAGATGTTTACCCGTAAGAATCCCGACATCAAGGTTACCTATGGTGGTAAATACGAGCAGGATTTCGCCTATAAACAGCGTCAGCAGGAAGAGGAGGCAGAACTGAATCGCATACTTGATAAGGTAAAGAAGAGCGGATATACAAATCTTACAGAAGAAGAGAAACGCCGGCTCTTCGACAAAAGCAAAAACTAATGCAGAACAAAAAGAAAAAGACAAGCCCCTTTGTGCGTGTGTTCATAGGAATATTCCTGGGAGCTAACATTTGTACTGTCCTGCTCATGTGGCTGGCTGTTATTTCCACCTTTCTCTCACCCAGTTCACATCCCACTCTTTCATTATTAGGGCTTTTCTTCCCTATATTCGTGGCGGTGGATATTGCCTTTTTCTTTTTCTGGCTGATATTCCGTTTCTATCTGGTCTGGGTTCCTTTAGTGGGATTGATGGTTGTGGCTGGCTATGCTATGGATTATTGTCCCATCAATACAAAGAAATACCTTTCTGACAGTGCCATCTGTGTTGTTACCTATAACCTGGGGGGCGTTACGGATGAAGAAGGCCGGCAGGAGGTGCTGTGTTTCCTGAAGGAGAAATCCCCGGATGTTGTATGTCTTCAGGAGACGTATGGCCCCCTAGTGAATATGCCTGAGTTCCAACATTTTGCAGACTCTATGGGTTATCATCGTGTGGTTGGAACTGGGAAATGTATCCTTACCCGTTTCCCCGTCCTGGGTGATACCTTGCATATTGACTATCCAACCCGTAAGAACAGCAGCATGGCGTGCTGGGTTCGCTGTCAGGGCGACAGTCTGTTGCTGGTAAGCAATCATCTTGAAAGTAATGCGCTTTCTGATTCCGATAAGACGGAGTATAAGAATATGATCTTGGAACCTGAACAGCAACGCATGGAGAAGGGAAGCAAGGTGCTGCTTCGCAAACTCCGCGATGCTGCTTTCTACCGTGGCGCACAGACAGATACGTTATGTGCTCTGATAGACAAGAATGAAGGAAAGAGCATAATTATGTGCGGAGATTTCAATGACACCCCCATCTCCTATACTTATCAAAGAATATCCAGCAGATTGGATTGTGCATACCGCAAAATTGGCAGGGGCGTAGGCTTTACTTATAGCCAAAGTGGAATCTATGTGCGTATAGATCATATATTTGCGTCTTCAGACTGGCAATGCATAAAATGCTATGTAGACGATGGCGTAAGGGCTTCTGACCACTTCCCCGTAGTTGCCTATCTACAGAAAAAAGACAAATAAAATGCCTTTAATGTATAAATTTTGGTGCAAATTATATTTAGTAAAGGAAAAATGTGTATCTTTGCGAACTATTTTTTGACTGAACGAAACTTATAAACAACAAAACAATAATTATTTAACAAAATGCAAAACAAAGGATTTGTAAAGGTTTTCGCAGTCCTGCTGACTCTGGTTTGCCTCTTCTACCTGAGCTTCTCAGTGGTTACCAACCACTTCGAGAATAAGGCTGAGGAGATTGCTCAGACTGAGGGTCAGGAAGCTGCCGACCGTTACTTGGATTCTCTGCTCAACAACAAGGTGTACTGCAATGTTTGGACATTGAAGGAGTGCCGTGAGATGGGAATCGGATTGGGTCTGGACCTGAAGGGTGGTATGAACGTTATCCTGGAGGTTAGTGTACCCGATGTAGTAAAGGCTTTGGCAGACCACAAGGAAGAGACTGATGAGAACTTCCGCAAGGCCGTCGAGCAGGCGACCAGCGAGGCTGCAAACAGCCAGAGTGACTTTATTACCTTATTTATTAAAGACTACAAGGCTTTGGAGCCCAACAAGGCTCTGGCTGAGCTTTTTGCAACTCAGCAGTTGCGTGATAAGGTAACAACCAAGAGTACAGACAAACAGGTTGAGAAGGTGCTCCGCGAGGAAGTGAAGAGCGCTATCGACAACTCATACAATGTACTCCGTACGCGTATTGACCGTTTCGGCGTTGTTCAGCCTAACATCCAGGCCCTGGAGGGTCAGGAAGGCCGCATCATGGTTGAAATGCCTGGTGTAAAGGAACCCGAGCGTGTTCGTAAACTATTGCAGGGTAGTGCTAATCTGGAGTTCTGGGAGACTTACAACTCTCAGGAGATTGTTCCTTTCCTGGTTACTTTGGATAGAAAACTTGCTGCTGTAATGAGCAACATCAAGGATGAGGCTCCTGCTGATTCTGCTGCTGTTGTTGCAGAGGCTACAACTGATACCACAGCTGTTGATTCTGCTGCTGCCCAGAAGGATCTGGCTGCCGTAGTAGGTGGTAACGCTGAGGAGAAGAAAGAGACTGCTGTTTCTGCTGCCGACATCGAGAAGGCACGTAAGCAGAATCCTCTTTTGAGCCGTATGCAGCTTGCTCAGGGTGCTTATGGTTGCGTAGTTGGTTATGCCCACAAGCGTGATATGGCTACTATTGATGAATTGTTGGCTTCTCCCGAGGCTAAGGAGGTTCTTCCTTCTGACCTTCGTCTCAAGTGGGGCGTTAAGGGTGCTGGTGAAGGCGAAAGTTCTAACATCTACGAGCTGTATGCCATCAAGGTAACAGAGCGTAACGGTCGTGCTCCTCTGGAGGGTGATGTTATCACTGATGCCAAGGACGAGTTCGATCAGAACGGTCAGCCTTGCGTTAGTATGAAGATGAATGTTGACGGTGCTCGTCGTTGGGCTGCCCTCACAAAGGCTAACCTGAAGCGTTGCGTTGCCATCGTTCTGGATGATAATGTTTACAGTGCTCCTACTGTACAGAGCGAGATTACCGGTGGTAACTCACAGATTACCGGTCGTTTCACAACAGAGGATACACGTGACCTTGCCAACGTACTGAAGTCTGGTAAGATGCCCGCTCCCGCTAAGATTGTGAGCGAGGAGATTGTTGGTCCTTCACTGGGTGCTGAGTCTATCCAGCAGGGTATCCTGAGCTGTATCATCGCCTTCGTAATCCTGATGGTTTACATGATTGTGATGTACGGTACTATCCCCGGTATGGTTGCTAACTGCGCCCTGATCCTGAACCTCTTCTTCACCGTAGGTATCCTGACCAGCTTCCAGGCTGCCCTTACCATGAGCGGTATTGCCGGTATGGTACTGACACTGGGTATGGCTGTGGATGCCAACGTGCTTATCTATGAGCGTACCAAGGAGGAGATGAAGGCTGGTAAGAAGGTTCGCGAGGCTCTGTCTGCTGGTTACAGCAATGCCTTCAGCGCTATCTTCGACTCTAACCTGACTTCTATCATTACCGCTGTTATCCTTTACTACTTCGGTACAGGACCTATCCGCGGTTTCGCTACCACACTGTTCATCGGTATCTGCGTCAGCTTCTTTACTGCCGTATTCCTGACCCGTGTTGTTTATTCACAGGTTATGGCTAAGGACAAGTGGTTGGGTCTGACCTTCCGCACCGCTATTGGTGACAAGATCTCTTTCCAGAATCCCGCCTTCAAGTTCATGAGCGCTTACAAGAAGAGCTTTGCTGTCTTTGGCGTACTGGCTGTTATCAGCTTGGGCTTCATGTTCGGTCGTGGCTTCAGCAAGAGTATTGACTTCACCGGTGGTCGTAACTATGTGGTTCTGTTCGAGAAGGAAGTACAGCCCGAGACTGTTCGTCCTCTTCTGGCAGAGGCATTCCCCGAGAGTAACACCAGTGTTATTGCCCTGGGTACTGGCGGCAAGACTGTACGTATCTCTACCAACTACCGCATCCAAGAGGATGGTACAGAGGTAGACAGCGAGATTGAACAGAAGTTGTTTGATGCCCTCAAGGCTGGCGACCTCTTGACTAGTGACCTTACTGTAGAGAACTTCATCAACCGTGATGAGCGTGCAGGTGGTTCTATCATCAGTAGCCAGAAGGTAGGTCCTTCTGTAGCTGAGGATATTACTAACGGTGCTATCTGGAGTGTTATTCTGGCCTTCATAGCCATCTTCGCATACATCTTTATCCGTTTCCGTAACCTTGCTTTCTCAGTTGGTGCTATCACCGCTCTGATCATAGACATTGTTCTGATTCTGGGTATGTATGCTATCTGGTGGGGTATCCTGCCCTTCTCACTGGAGATTGACCAGACCTTCATTGGTGCCGTGCTTACTGCTATCGGTTACTCTATCAACGACAAGGTGGTAGTATTTGACCGTATCCGTGAGTACATTGGTCTTTATCCCAAGCGTGAACGTCAGGAACTCTTCAATAGCTCTTTGAACAGCACATTGAACCGTACTATCAACACCTCTGTCAGCACATTCATCGTACTGGCTGTAATCTTCTGCCTGGGTGGTGCTAGCATCCGCAGCTTCGCCTTCGCAATGATCCTGGGTGTTATCTTCGGTACATTGTCATCTATCTTCATTGCCGCTCCTACTGCTTACCTGACAATGGGTAAGACGATTAAGGAGAATGAGGAGAAATAAGTGACCCCTCTCCGTCTCCCCCGAGGGGGAGGAATTATAAATAAAAATAGGACTCAGATTTCTGGGTCCTATTTTTGTGTGCTTACACTCCCCTCGGGGAGAAGGAGAGGGTTAGTATGAAATGGGACGGAAAGGTTTCTTCTTAGTAAAGCTGTACTTACCGTTACTTGCCCAGTTCAGACTGAAGCGTACAAAGCGCATGGTGTAGCAGCCGTAAACACCTTCCTCCTCGTAGTAAACGCCTAACGTGCCGTCAGGCAGGATGGTGGCGGCGCTGTAGGCAGAGCCTCTGGGACAAATAGTCTTGGGCGTTCCGAAGGTCTCGCCTTCGTCGGTGGAAAGAGCGATGGAAACATTCTGGCGGCTGTTGCTGTTGGGCAGTGTCTGGAGGACAATGTCCCAGGGATTGCCGTCGAGCGTAGAGCACCAGTACATATACTCGCCGTCGCAGGCATTGCCGCTGATACCGGTTGTAAAGCGTGTCTGCGGTGCGTTCTTCCATGTCTCCCCGTCATCGGACGTTACATTATAGTAATTATAGCCGTTGGCGCGCACGCTGATGGCAAGGTCGCCGTTGTTCCGTTCCAACACCTTCGGTTCGTCTGCAGCCGTTGTTCCGCTCTTTCCGCTTACGAACCAAGTCTTTCCTCCGTCCTTGGACATGAAGTTGTAGTAGTTCTGTGTGAAATTGTTTCTTGAACCGTCGGGTGATTCGCGGTTCACGAAGGGCGATACCAGTGTGCCGTCACGCTTCTGCAATCCTGCTCCAGAGCCGGTGAAGCCTCCCAGCCAATTAGGGTGGGGGCTGCCTGCAGCATACAGTTCCTTGGTGTGGTCGATAGGCTTCTCCCAGGTGAGACCGCCGTCGTGGCTGACAATGGTCTTCCACGTCTGCGGCTTATCCGGTGTAGAGGAGAAGAACCCTGTTCCGTAGTGCGAACTGGTCATAATGCCTATGATGTCGCCGTTCATACGGTTCGTAATCAGCGAGGCATCACCGTGTCCGTAGTCGCCGCCTCTCTCTGCTGTGCCTGCTACGGTAACGGGGTCGCTCCATGTGCGGCCGTTATCCTCGGAATACTGCGCCACTACATAGCAGTGAGTAGGAAGGTCTATGTTGTGGTCCTTGCGGTCGTCTGTGAGGACAACCAGGCGCTTTCCGTCGGCACTGGTGCAGATGGCAGGTATGCGGTAATAGAGGCTTCCCTTGTCCATAGGCATCAGCACACTGCTTTCCGTCAGGAAGATGGTAGCGGCATTGGCAGGATTGCCGTCAGGTTCGGGTTGCGACTCCCCGTCTATAATATAAGAGGTAATAGAGGCATCCACCGTGTTACCTTCCTGTGCTTTCTTGCTGATGTCCAGGGCAATCCACAGATAGTATGTACCTGCCGTAAGGCTACGGCTTCCGGTTATGATAAATGTGCCGTCTTTTTCAATTTTACCTTCTGCATAGGGAATGGCGTTACTCTCTCGCCAAGTCATTTCCTTCTTGCTATCCACAAAAAGTTCCTGAGAGTTGGAGGCGAAGTAGGCGCGTATAGCTTTCACGTCCTTCAGGCTGGTAGCTTTAACCATACCCGTCACCCCTTGTAATTCTACGGATCTTGTAGGATTACTTATGGTAAGTGTACTGCGCAGGATGGGTACGTCCGTGTTGCCTATACCTGTTGTTACCTTGCCCTGTTCCACCTTAGTGGCAGAGATGGGTGTAACTTCATCGGCATAGGTATCGAGGGTCGCCATTGCAAGAATCAAAAAGGTCAGAATAGTTTTATTTTTCATGATATATCCTGTTATTAGTTAAGATCTTGAGTGCAAAGATACGATTAAGTGAGAGAAAAGCAAAAGAAAATAGCTTTTCTTTTGCTTTTCCGTTTTAATGTTTTTCCCAATTATAGGGACAAATTTAATTGAAAATAATCTTTTTACCTTCCTTAATGGATATTCCTTTATATGTATCATCGATGCGTCGGCCCTGAAGGTCATAGGATGGAATACTGTTCGGATCTTGCTGAAGGCTGGAAACGTTATCTTTTTTTTCCTGCACTTCAATACTGAACAATGTACGTTTCGATGTAGAGGGGAGATAACATGAGCAGGCAGGCAATGTGTAGTCTGTTGCTGCACGGTACATACTGTTCCCGGTAGTTTTAAGATAGAAACCTGTTCCTGTTGTAATGGTTTTCTGACAGTATGAACCAATAAGGTAATTAGGTAGGGAAGTCAAATCTGTGTTAGTGCATTCGGTGCTCTGGTCAATTGCCGATAGGGTGAAATTGCTTCGGGCCTCCCCTTTCATAATCACAGGTATTCCCTGTGGAAGTATATCTCCAGAGCTTGCCACTTCCTTCAGGACTATAGAAGTATTGGTGATTTCTGATACTACATATGCGGTGAATCCATTGGGGACGGAAGTTACAAAGGGTACGCAACATGTTGCATAGCCGTTTCCTCCTGTGGTGAATGCAACCTGTTTGTTTTGTGTAACATTATACATTTGTTTGACATCCTCTTCCGTAAGTGCCTTACCCCATACTCTGACCATAGCTACATTCCCCATGTAGGGGTAGTTGCCTACTTTTGTAGCATTGTTGTAAGCGCCTAGGGCATCGCCTCCAATGGCCAGCCAGGTGGAAGGTGCCCACTCGTAGATAGGACATTCCTTGAAGGTAAGGTAACGTACGGCCTTTTCTTCTCCGTTGATATAAAAGCGGGATACGAAATGTAGCCTATCATAGACAATAACATAGTGCGTATAGTCCGTTGTCAGGCTACCCACGCCTATCCATGACCATTGTGTTTTGGCATAGCTGCCGTCTGTCTTGTTACCTTGTGTGGTAGTGGTGTAGCAGATGTTTCCCTGCGAGTTCATGTGCAGACCGAATCCGTAACCGTTGACAAAACACATCGGACGTGTACTTGCCTTAGGTTTCTCGGTACTGTTCTGACAGTATATTTCCACGCTGTATGCGTCTGAAAGCTGACTCATGATACTTGGCTGGTCACCTACAAAGAACTTAAAGAACTGCGATGTGTTGCCATTGAACTGAGCTTCGTAAGACTGAATGGTCGTATTGTATTGCAGAGGTACGTTACCGGTCATCTCAACGGGAATATGACGATAGGAGGCCGCATTGTTGACTGCTCCGTCCGGAGTGAACTGGCAGTCCAAGATCAGGTCGCCACCCTGTGGCGCTGCCGGTTCGGTAAACATACGAACATGTTCAGTATAAAGATTCTGTGCGGCTTTCTGTGTCAGTGCCCCATTGTATATTCTGGCAAAGATGAAACTGCATGCGGAAGAATTCTGACTAGTTGTAGAACTGCTGCCAGCCGTTGGGTTTCCTCCCAGACATATCCACATGTTTCGCTTTCCTTTTACGGTTCCGCACTGAGGCGGCACCATGTCTGTTCCTGCCCTCGTGCCTGTGCAAACTAGTTTACCGTTAACGAAGTAGCGGATGATATGACTTGTCCTGTCCATGGTAACAACCAGATGATAGAATTTACCTGATATGGCAATAGAGTCTCCTCCAAGGTTTTTTACTGTACTGGCTACTCCGCTCTGATGTCGGTAGGTGAATGCGCTGGCAAGTTGTGAATTGTAGAACGACCAACCTCCATCTTGCTCGTTTCCTAAGAAACAGGTTTTGGAAATCTTGCCATTTTCGTCGGCTAAACCTTCAAGGCGTACCAGTGTTTCCCAAGTAACGGATGAGTTGAAAGCCTCGGAAAGCGGACTGCCCTCATCGTATAAGGCATAGAAATAATCTGTTGCTGTTACCTTGGTGCATCCATAATAGGTATCGTTGGCTTTGTCATAAAGTGTTGTTGCTTGTCCGTGAGAACCGACTTTTGCATTGTACGACCCTTTGTTGACAATACCATTCGCATCAAAAGAAAGATCAAGGAGACATTCTGCCTCTGCTGTCTCGCTATTCTGTCTCAGGTCTGATGTTATGATGTTTTGTGCCAGCAGTTCCTTGTATATGGCATTGGCCATCAGTGAGGCTCCAGCTGCAGTGGGGTGAAGCTTGTCTAAAGTGTAGCTGCTCCAATTGGAACTGAAGGGGATGGTGGTACAGTCGATGTAATAGCCTCCGAATTGCTTGGCAATCTTTTTGATACTCTCGTTGGCATCAGCTTGTGAGTAACCTATGTTGTTTAGTTGGTTAACTCCTGCGGAACGTGGTGTTATTGAGAGACAGACCAACTTGGTGGAAGGGTATCGTGTGCTGAGTTTGTGCAATAGCATGGCATATGCCCCTCGGAATGTCAGTGAATCGGTGAAGTTTTCAGTACTGAACTCTCCTAATGGAAGTTTGGCCTGATTCCAGTCATTTGTTCCTCCCATAATGAAGATGATATCTGGTGTGCCGGCCCTTCCTACAGCTGCTACTCTGGCATTGCTTACAAAAGGAGCATCGCTGTCGAGAAGGTCGCATGATACACGTGAGCCGCTCCATGAAGCATTGGCAAGAAATGTGAGCCCCGAGAGACGGCTAAGTTGCATCCACCATGTGTCGCCCACTTGTATGCCGTATTTCTTTTCCCTGTCTTCTGTATAGAAAACCTTATATCCGTCTGGGATGTATCCGTAGTATGTGGATATAGAATTGCCCATAACGGCAAATGTGATGGAATCCTTTTTCTGTGCCTCGGCATGGAAGGGAATCCACAGGAGAATACTCAGTAAAAATAAAGTATTGTATTTCATGACAAATTATTTTCTTATAAATTTCTTACCTTTTACAATGTATGTGCCTTTTGTTTTTTTTGTGGCTCGCACTCCTGCCAGATTGTATGCAGAGTCTGCATTTAATTCTTCACTCTTCATTCTTAATTCTTCATTTATTCCCGTCTCGTTATTGGGTTCAAAACCGTAGAATGCTCTTGTATCATTGCCTGTAATAGTCAGGTATGCCTTTCCTGCTGGAATGTTGCTGCCTGTGGCTACCTTATAAAAACCTATGCCCTGTTCTTGGTCTGCAAGGCAGTATTGTGTCCCGTCGCATACAATATCCTTTGTAGCTGCCTGGAGCAGGTTGACGTCTGGGCTGGTGGCAGATGCAGCCGGGTTATAGCAGTAGTTGCCTGCTACTGCCTTCAGTAGGATAGGGTCGCCAGCAGCTGCTTCAGCAATAGGATCTGAGAGTTTTGCATAGTTGTTGTCCGTGGAAACAACGGCATGTGCTCCAAGAGCGGGAGGGAACAGCACATTGCCCTCTGCAACATAGGTGGCATAGCCACAGGCTGGAATGCTTATCTGCTTTACAGACTTACTTGTATTGAAGGGGACTGGGTATGTGTCTTCGCCTAGAGTCTGGAAGAACACTTCTTTCCCTGCTACATTATTTATATAATAGGTCAGTACACCGCTCGCGATGTCTGCACTGGTGAGTTCCTCAGTAATACCTTGAGTCTTTTGTTCTGTATCAGACAGATCTACAATACCTTTGACACTGCCCGACATACGCCCGATATTTCCTCCTTTATGTCCAGTTATAGTGCCTAGATTAATGAAATTCTCAATGGTATTCTCGCTGTTCCCCAGATAGCAGCACAGACCCCCGGCGTACGGATCAGAATGAGAGGATGTGATATTGCCTGTATTGATACAATTACGGATTATAAACCGTGGGTTCGTATCGTTCTGTCCTCCTATGATGCCTGCTGCATCTTGCCCTGTAACGTTCACGGTTGCTTCGTTTACACAATTCTCGATGGTGATGGTGGCACCCGTGTTTTGGCAGGAACCTGCCAGTCCGGCAGCCTTGGTAAGTGCAATGACGGAACAACTCTTGTCAATGATAAGGTTCTTGACGGTACAAGAGGAATTACCTTGTAAATATCCGAAGAAACCTTGTGCCTCGTCCTGTGGACGATAGATGACCATATTCTTGATGCGATGTCCTTGTCCTTCAAAGACACCTTTGAATTTGTTACCTTTGGTTTTGCCGATGGGCAGGTGCAGATTAACTTCGCGCTCAAAATCTATGTCGGCAGTCAATTTGGCGTAATAAGATGTAGAACCTCCGTTGGCAGCCACCATTTGTGAGAACCATTCCACCTTGCCTGCATTGTCCAATAGATAATATGAACCTGATTTCTCGGGTGTTTCATAACGTTCCGCTCCATCGCAGGAGCAGATACCGTTATGTGTATAGTCATGTACATGTAGCTCGGCTATAGAGTACAGACGGAAGTAGTCAACACGGAAACGTCCCTGGTTGCTGGTGGCCCGACTGCCAGACTTCAGCATGTTGCTGGTACGAATGCCAATTTCTACATTGGTGTCTTTGTCAAGTGAAAACTCCAGTATCATTTCCTTCATGACAGGGTCGTTACCGTCCAGAGTTGCAGTATAGCCCATGAAAGTACGGTTGGTCTCAGTTCCGAGATTGCTTCCATACTTATCGGCAGATGCAAAGTAACAGGCATTATCACCGGCAAAGAGACGCAGGTTGGTAAGGTTGTCATCGCCTGTACCCATTGGGGAGAGCAGACAGCTAATCCTATAAGTCCCGGCAGGGAGATTTATTGTCTGGTATAGCTTGAAGTCATCGGGCATGGGGGAACAGTTCACCCAGCAGCTTTTCTCGCCATGAAGTGTGCCGCTACAGCCTCCGTTTGAACCGTATGAAGTCTTGGGAAGCAAGGTGGTGTTGTTCACACCCGGTTCCTGTGTGTAGTTTGTCCCACCTTTGATTCCCCATCCATGCCAGCCTGTGGGAATACCTCGGAAGTTAGTACCGTCTACTATCATGCCTGTTGTCTCCTCAAAATCGCTGTTGGAGATAAGTTCTGTCATCTCCTTAGCATCCTGTGAGTCTGGCTTTGTGTAGGTAGTTTCTGCTAATTTCCAGAAAGAGCGGTGATTGGTGCCGGCAACAGCTGCATAAGTCTGGACGGTATTGTCGTTCTTCCAGTTCCATCCAATACATCCTGTGGTAAAATCGGTAACGGACAGGTTGGTGGATGTAAAGCCGAAGCAATGACTGCCTTCCTGATCCGAGCAGTCTATGATAGCATACTCTACAGGTGTTGTACCCATGGTGATGTTAACCTCGGAAGAGGCAGGACAAGCCTGGACATATCTTTCTGTAGCCAGATTCCTGATATAGAAGCAGTTGGGCTTTCCTGTGGATATGAACTCCCAGCATGCATTGTCATTCTTGGCTCCCATTGCCAGAATGTCTGTGCCATTGTCCTGAACAAAAAGGTTCTCGTCGTTATGGTTGACAATGGTATAGGCTTTTCCTGCCTCAATGGTAAAAGGGGGCGTTTCCTCCAATCTCTTCTGTATCATGCTTATCTTGGCGTCCATGGCGAATTTGTCATCGCTGGCATACCACGTAGAGAAGACATCGTGCTGTGAATCGGTCAGTGCCTTCTTGGCAGCTTTCATCTCCGCTAGGGATAGGGTAAGATTATCATACCGGTTTTCCTTGTTCTTGTAAGCCAATGCAAAATAGTGAAGACAAGCACTGACGTGCGACATGTAGTGTGCATATGCCGCCAGGTTATCATAGAAGAAAGTGCGTTGTGCTGCAGGAATTTGGCTAATCATGGCATCACAACGTTCTGCAACGTTAGCAAAGGAAACCATTTCGCGGCCAGTACCTGCAATGATGCTATCCACTTGGTTTGACCCCTCAATGCGGAAGGAACGTCCTGGTATAGACTCATAGCCTATATCAGAAAGAGGATTGGCAGTGAAGCTGCCCCACTTGTCGTTGATTTGCTTGATAGCACGTTCATGGCGTAGATCCTGGAAGATATACTGACGGTCGAATCCCCCTGGGAAGTCGCTTTTCTTCTGGCACCAATAGGAATAATAGAAGTCGTGATACAGGTCTGCTATTTCCTGTGCGTGTTCTTCACCGAAGTATTGCTTGCAGTAAGAGAGCAGGTAGTCATTCGTGTTGTAGGTGTCCGCATTCCACATCATAGCTGCGTTGGCAGCCATTTCCATTAGGAACTCGCGGACGTTTCCTGCATTTACCACGCTGAAGGTCTGCTTACCCTTGCTTTGTACATAGCGGTAGTTATCCTCCATCTTCCATGGTCCCTCTGCCGGAGCTAAATGGGCACCTGTTGAATAGAACTGCAGGTTCATGTAGTAGCCCAGCTGTACATTATCCGTATTCTGCCATTGTACAATGTCGTCGAAAGGATAATGGTCGCGACGTCCTGCCACGAAGGTCCACAACATATTGGTAGCTACAGGCGGTGTTATGTATCCTTTAGCCAAGAGTGATGAGATCTCATCATAGAATGTCATGCGGACAAATGGGTTGGGGTCGCCAGTGGACTGGCAAATCATATCGTATTGGATTTTTACCATTTCGCTGATAATGCGTCCCCGTTCCTTTTCTGAGGTGGGAGCATCCGAGAAGATTTCCCAGAATGGCTGGTCGCTTTTACCTCGGAAAGCTACCTGCCAGAGATTCTCTACTCCGCTATTCATAACGGCATCGATAGAGAATTGCCAGAATTCCTTCAGAGATTTCAGGTCGTTAACGGAAAGGGTAGGGGGAGTCATGTTACGTACATTCTTCCAATAGCTGTCCCAGTTAGAGAAACTATTGTTCAGTGCTACCATATGATGTGAGGTGAGCACCAAACCGTATTTCTTGTATAGCATGGCCTCGGAGTTGAGGGTGCCGGAGTTTGTTACTGTTGCTTCCTTCTCCACAGTATTGAGCTTCAGACGTAGCATGGTCTCAAGCCAGAGCTCGTTGTTCTGCGTTGACTTGGCACGCCATGGTACAAACAAATCCTGATCATTGGGGAACCAAGCCCTGTAACGTACTTGTGGCGAGGGACAGAAATAGTCATAGTTGCCTGGTATTAGGATATTTTCCTTAACTACTGGTTGCCAACTGCACCAATACCAGAGGGGCGGGACACCTAAGATCCGTTCGCTGAAACTGTATATGGCATAGATGGTACCGCGCATGTCTTTGCCGTGCAGGACGATGCTGTTGGTAAGTGTGTCGGCATAAACACGGTGACTTTCAAAGTCATCCAGTTCGCGAGGATGTTCAATAAGTGCTTTGCCGTCGGGGTTCTCCTCGTTTACAACAATAATACGCACTCCTTCCTTCGTGGTGTTTGTCCGTACAATAGACGGAGTGAAATTCAGTACTTTGTTGAAGTCTTTCTGTAAAGCCTGGACTGCCAGCAGTACTTGACTTTTCTCGCTTGCAGGAATCTGAATCCATGCGTTGTTTTTTTCGATGCTGATATTCTTGTCCTGGGCCTTCGTTATGGAAATGGCTGATAGCAAAAATAAGGCAATCGATAAAAGTTTTAGTTTCATTTTCGTTTTAATTTGAAGGTTTTGTGCAACAAAAGTATCAAATATTCGTATTAGTGTGGTAATATGCGTCAATAAATTAAAGAATATTAACACAGACAATCATTGTATGACGTTATCCTTGTACCTCTATTACCTGATAAGTCCAAATAAATAACAGATAAGTTTCTCCTTGTTTCATTTTATTTCTTTATCTTTGTGGTCGAGTATGAGCAAAAAAGTTAAACAAAAGCATGTGACTGCTCCTGCTCCCAAGGTGCAGGAGGCAGCAAAAAATGGACGAAAGACACACTTTCCCCTGTGGGTGTTACCCATACTGTATAGCATTATGTTTGTGGTGTTTGCCTGGGTGTTCCTAGTAGGCAAGAATGCAGACACCTTGTATTTTATGCAGGACCGTGGGTACTGGAATGATACCATGGTGTATTTCCATGACTGTATGCGAATGCCGGGTGGTTTCCTGTCGTGGGCAGGCTCTTACCTGACACAGTACTTCTACTATCCTGCCTATGGTGCTGCCATGCTTATCCTGTTATGGATGCTGTGTTTCTGCGTAGCATGGCGGTCGTACCATGTACGGTTGGAATGGACCTTTGTTCTTTTCCTGCCCTTGCTGGCTCTGCTCTGCACAGAGATTCAGTTAGGATACTGGGTTTATTTCCTCAGGGATATTGATTACAGTTTCTACCATACCCTGGGTTTGCTCTTTGCCCTGATTCTGTCTATTGACTATACAGGCAGATTCAAATACGGACCTCTGGTGCAAATCATCTTTGTGGCAGCTTTGTTCTACTATCCTTTAGGTATCTACGCCCTTGTTGCTTCTGCCCTGATAGGGGTGCGTATGTTCTGTAAGGACTGGCGCAAGGGGTGGACAGGTTTGCTGTTGGCAGCTTTGGTATGCGGCTTGGTTCCTCTCTTTGAGAATAGCGGAACCACCATAATGCGTCCTGACCAGCGTTGGACCTTTGGTTTAAAGGTATTCGAGATTAGCTCGGTACGCGACTATGGCCTGGAGTTCCCCTTCCTGTTGGTATGCCTTACTCCGTTGGTATTTCCCTTCCTTCCCAAAAGAAAAGAGGGTAGTTCAAGCACCAAGAGCGTGGTGTTTTGCCTGCTGTTGGCTGGCGTAACAGCCGTAGGAAGCTATAAGTTTATTGACAAGAGGAACTGCACCGATCCTAACTATCAGGCAGAGTTCCGTATGTGCCGTGCCGTAGAGGATCAGCGTTGGGATGATGTACTCAACGAGGCTCGTATGGCCAAAGGCAATCCTACACGTCAGATGGTAATGTTCCGTGATATTGCCCTGATGAACAAGGGCGAACTGCTGTCCCACCGCTACGAGTACAATAATCGTCCTGCCAAGCCATCCGTGATGAGCGACTCCGTTGTGATTCGTCTGTCCGATGCTACAGGAGACTTCGTTTATTACAACTATGGCGAGACCTGCTTTGCCATCCGTCGTTCCATTGAGCGCTGCATGCACTTCGGCTTCTCATACTATACTTTGCGTGTGCTTGCCCGCTGTGCGCTTATCAATGGCGAATATGATGCCGTCAGGAAATATTTGCGTCTGCTGGAGCACTCTACCTTCCAGAAGAAGTGGGCCAGTGAACTGCGTCCCTATCTGGAGGATACTACGCTCATAGCTTCTTCTCCTCGCTTTGGCTTGATAAAGCGTCTCTACAATGGCGGTACGTCTATGGTGGGTACCGATGATTATTTTGTTGAGTCCACTCTGATCAATAAGCTGGCTCATACACCTACCAACGACAAGTTTGTGCAGGAGGTTGCCCTGGCATATTGTCTGCAGGACAAAGACGTTAATTGTTTCTGGGCGCAGGTTGCTCAGTATCATACATTCTTCCCCGACCAGCCTTTCCCCCGTTATGTGCAGGAGGCTATGCTGCTCTTCCATGATGAGCTGAAGACTGGTCCTGAGGACATCTCTATCTATAACATAGACCCTGATATCAGACAGTGTTACCAGAGTTTCATCGCCAATCTGAAGGCTAATGCCCAAAATGGTATGTCGGTGGATCAGATAGGAGCTGCCTTGCAAGCCCGCTTTGGTGACACCTATTGGTGGGACTACTGTGTGATCAAAGATATACCGATGTACTAGGGGGAGTTCATAGTTCATAATTTCGCTAACCTCTAACCTCTAACCCCTAACCTCTACCCCCTAAACAATGAAACAATATATACTAACACTCTTGTTCCTATTACTGCTGCTATGCGGTTGTAACCGTCATCCGTCTTTGCCACAGGATTATAAGCAGGAGAGTGAGAAACCTGCTATCTATCCCGACTATACCGATGTAACAGTACCTATTAATATTGCACCCCTGAACTTTATGGTGGAGCAGGCCGATGAGGTGGTGGCTCACATCAAGGCGGGCGAAACGGAATACAACTACGGCAAGGGTAACAAGGTTCTCATCCCAGAGGACGAGTGGCATAAACTGCTGGTTGCTGCCAAGGGCAAGAAGATGACAGTAGATGTCTATTGTAAGCAGCAAGACAAATGGAGCCGTTACCAGCCTTTCAGCATAGAGGTCAGTCCTGATAGTATTGACCCCTATATTTCTTACCGTGCCTTGGCTCCTACCTACGTGGGTTTCGAGCATCTGGCCATCAGACAGCGTTGCCTGGAGGATTTCTCAGAGAGCGATATCTTCAATACCCGTCAGATCAGTACCGAGAAGCTGGGACATTGCATCAACTGCCACAGCTATCAGAACTACCGTACAGACAATATGATGTTCCACATCCGTATCTGCCATGATGCAACCATGATAGTATATAATGGCAAGCTCAAGAACATCCTCCTGAAGACCCCCGAGATGATATCTGCTGCTGTCTACCCCTCATGGCATCCCACGCTGCCTATTATAGCCTTCAGTACTGACCATACTATGCAGTCATTCCACACGCGTGATATTACCAAGGTAGAGGTGATGGAGTCTGCCAGCGATATTGTCTTCTATGATGTAGAGAAGAATACCATGGAGACCGTTTTGGCTGATAGCATAGAGTTGGAGTTGTTCCCTTCCTGGAGCCCTGACGGCAAATGGCTCTATTTCTGTTCTGCCCGTCATGAGTTCGAGGATATGAACAATGGTATGAACGAGACGCTGAACCATTACAAGCAGTTACGTTATAATCTGTATCGTGCCCCCTTTGATATGAAAACGCGCAAGTTGGGCGAGCCTGAACTTATCTACGATGCCATCAGCAAGGAGCGTAGCGCTGTAGAGCAACGTGTAACCAGCGACAACCGTTATGTTGTCTTTGCAGAGGGGCCCAACGGACTCTTCCATATCTGGCACCCATCGGCACAGATAGAGATACTCGACCAGCAGACGAGTCAGCTCATTGATACCAAGCCCATCAACAGCCGTAGGGCAGAGAGTTATCCCTCTTTCTCTAGCAATGACCGTTGGATACTCTTTGAGAGTCGTAGGGATGACGGCAACTATACACGTGACTATCTGGCTTACTTCGACAGGAATGGTCGCGTGCACAAAGCTTTCCTGATACCACAGAAAGATCCTGCGTACTTCCAGATGTCTTTGTATAGCTGGAGCCGTCCTGAATTCATGAAGGAACCCGTCAAGGTGACACCTCAGATGTTCCTGGAGCAGGCTTTGAAGGACCCGGGGTCTATTAAGTCTCACTCTGGCATTGTTCCTCCTGCGTCTCCTGCCGGTAGTGGCAAGCATACAGAGGAGTGGGAGCATAAGAGTAATTCATAGTTCATAATTTCGCTAACCGCTAACCGCTAACCGCAAACTTCTAACCTCTAACCGTTCAATGAAAATATCCACATCCATACTCATAGTATCCGTCTTTCTGCTTCTTCTCTCGTCTTGTACAGAGAGTGTTGATATCTCGTCAAGGTATGTCTTTACGGAACATACTGTTGTCAGTTATCTTGAGTCGCATGCCGACTATAGCCAATACGTTTCGCTGCTGAAAAAGGTGCCTGTAAGTCGCAGAAGCAGTACAACCCTGTACCAGTTGCTTTCAGCCAGAGGCAACTATACAGTCTTTGCACCTACTAATGAGGCTATAGACGCTTACCTCCAGAAACTTGTTGATGATGAGGTGATTCCCTCTCCTTCCTGGGATGCTTTTGCTGATAGTGTGAAGCTTGACTCCATTCGTAAGGTCATTGTCCACAATAGTATTATAGATGGAGGAGATACGCAGGAGCAGGTTTTCTATTCATTCAGATTCCCCGAGGTTAACAACGGAGAGTTGACCCTTCCCAATATGCTGGACCATAAGGTTACCGTTTCTACCGTTAACGACAATGATACTATCTTCGTCTGTGGCGACTGTCCCATTGACCCCCGCAACTTAGACATTCCGGTTATAAACGGAGTCATTCATCAGACGCATAAGGTAATAGCACCTGATGATGTATCGGCTGCCCGGTACCTGCGAAAGCTTATCGAGGATGACCAGGAGGGCTTCCTGGTAATGGCAAAGTGCCTGAGTGCATGCGGATTGTTCGATACGCTTTCCGTTATTCGTGACGAGGTTTACGAGACTCTTTACCTGTCGGGTAAGATTCCCGACCTAAAGGCTTATATGAGCCACGGCTTTACTGATGCCTCTGGCAACAGTTCCTCTAATGCGCTTTCTCCTGAGCACAGGAAGTATGGCTTCACCATCTTTGCCGAGCCTGATTCCTACTGGCGCTCTCAGGGTATAGACCCTCATGCTCCTAATGTACCGGAACTGATTCAGCAGTGGATTATGGACAATAGGATGTACCTGTCGGATGATGTCTATACCCATGATGCCGACTACTCCAACGCTGATAATGTACTGAACCAATGGGTTAACTATCATATCCTGCCTATGCGTATAGAGGCCAATAAATTGGTGTACCATTGGAATGAGACGGGTTATTCACGTTCCTCAAAGGTTCTTTCCATCCCTGTCATGGAATGGTATTCCACAATGGGAAAGCAGAGGTTGATAAAGATCTTCGAGAGTAAGGAGAGCCATGGCGTTTATTTGAACCGCTTCCCCAATATCAACAGGGAACGTACAGGCGACGGGCATGAGAATTCCTGCGACCGCGACAAGGTAGGTTGCCTGATTCAGAAGGAGAGTGAGGATGCCGTCATCAACGATATGGTAAATGCTATTATCTATCCCATAGATGCACCTTTGGCTTTCAATAATGCCACACGCGACAATCTGGGCAGGGAGCGCCTACGCATTGACTGCTTTGCCCTCTTCCCCGAGAGTATGACCAACGGCATCCGTCGTGCCGATTCGTCCGATGACAAGTTCAATCATGTTTATATTCCTACCGACAAGTATTACCGTTACTTCAACAACATGAGCATCATGAGTGATGATACGCATTTCATTCACTTCAACGGTTATAATGTAAGTTGGGAGAACTACGATGGCGACGAGGATAAGTGGCTGGGTCGTTACGATGTGATGTTTACCCTTCCGCGCGTCCCCAAGCGTGGAACCTATGAGCTACGTTATAAGGTACTGGCAACAGCTGCCCGAGGCGTGGTACAGATGTATGTGGGTTCTGATCCTGACAATCTTCCTGTTGCCGGTATTCCCGTTGACCTTACCAAGAGCATTCAGGACCTCTGGGGGCAGTCGGCTGTCATTGCGGATACCGATGATCAGGATTATAATGCCGAGATAGATAAGAAGATGCGAAACAACGGCTTTATGAAGGCCAGCCAGTCGGTTGCCAGCAATTCCAATAAATGGGAACGTGCCAGCATCAGGTGTTCCCGTCGTATCATCTGGCGTGGTACAATGGATCCAAACCTTACTTATTATATCCGATTCAAGAGTGTTCTGGATTCCGACAAGAAAGAGCTCTATATGGATTACATTGAACTCTGTCCCAAGGAGGTCTATGATAATCCCGATATGCCGGAGGATCTCTGGTAACAGTCATATCCTATAGCTCCCGCGTTGATAAACGTGGGAGTTTTTTGTTTAATGCCCCATAGAAAACATTTTTCCCCCTAAGGATAAAACTCTTTATTACGGCATTTAAAACTATTCTCAAGCTTTGATAATTTATTATCAAGCCTTGAAAATAAATTATCAAGCTTTGAAAATATATTTTCAAGCCCTGAAAATAGTTTTAGACATAGGTTTAAATGCTTTTATCCCTTAGCATTCCAATGTTTTGTCTCTAGGGGTGATCTGTTTTCCTCAGGGGCTTGATGTTAAAACTACTTAAATAGTTCGTTCCGACTGCAAGATTTTCCTGTTTCGTGCGTTTATATAAATAAGAAGTATTAACTTTGTTTGGTTTTAAACTAAAAACACACACTATTATGAAACGAACAATCTTTGCATTGCTGATGGTGGTTGCCATTGGCGCACAGGCTCAGAGTAGATTGGAGCCCATGACACAACTTCATCAGGAGTCGTGGGGAAAAAGGGAATTTGGGACTTGGCTTTCTAAAACGGCAAGACAACAGATGCTTAAGTTTCCTACACCTATGGAGGATTTCCCCTCAGCATTATACGTATATTATGGTTATGGTCAAACCGAACGACTGCAGGTGAAGAAGTGTGTCGTGAATAAAGAGGCTGGACCTGGTGAGGCAAAATTGAAGATTGACTCTATAGAAGTTAAGACAGACAAGGCCACAGCTGTGAAGTTTTCCGACTTAATTGAACATGCCGTCAAAACATGTATGTTCAATGATGAACGACTGGGATTCGACGGAACCACATACTTCTTTGGGAATAGTATTCGTGTTGCCACAATATGGTCGCCAGATAGAGGAAGCAACTGTAAAAGGCTGACGGATGTGTTGGAAAAAGCCATGACTGCCGTCAAGAACCAGAACGAGGACGAACTGAAAAGTCTGCTTCCCGAGGTTGAGTCCCTGACAAAAGTGTTCAAGGGTCTTTATCCAAAGGACTAAGTTTGCCGTGAAGGTCAAAAGGCATTAGTTTGTGACGTTTTAGAAACAGAGGCTCGCGTAAATAAAAGACAATAAATAAAACAATGAAGCACACAATCATTACCGCGTTGCTGGCAGTCTTCTGTATGACGGCTGTGGCACAGAAAACAGTTGTATGGAACAATCCGTCAGCTTTTATGGGAGAAAGTACAGGTGAATTCAAAATCACCAAGGTTGAACTGAAGTCAACGGAGACAGTACTGCATGTACATGCCGACTATTATCCGGGTGGTAAGTTTAGCTTTAGCAAGAATTCTTTTGTGCAGACACCTGACGGTAGTAAGTACGCCATTACCAATGGAGCAAAGACTTCTGAGGAAGAAACGGATTTCCCGTTGGATACTTTCTATGAGGTGCCTGAAAGCGGGAAGCTCAACTTGGCCCTACACTTCAACCCTGTACCAATGGATACCAAGCAGATGGATTTCATGGAAGGATATGGCGAACGCGATTTCAAGTTCTGGAACATCTGCGACGGCAAGACAAAGCAGAAGCTGGTGATGCCTGATGATTGGAAGGATGTGAAATACGCCAAGGACGAAACCTTGCCGGATGCCAAGATTAATAAAGGGGTTGCTACCATTAAGGTTAAGATGCTGGGGTATAGGCCTGCCATGAAAATGGAGCTCCATGTGGGCGGTTTTACACCTTTAGGCTCAAAGGAATATTTCGAGAAGGAGTTCCCGTTTGCCGATGATGGTACTGTTAAGGTTGAAATACCCCTGTGGCTGACTCGAGAAGTGACTGTTAGCATACAAGGAATGGCTTTCTCTAATATTGTTGTTGCTCCAGGACAGGAGACCTCTATTCTGATGAAGGTTACTGGTGACAATCGTCCCTTTGTGGCTTTCAAGGGCTGCTTCGCCAAAACCAATAGGGACTTGGCAGATGCCTGCTTTAAATCCCGTTCCTTTACAGATGACTATGAGACATATCTGAAAGTGAAGGAATGCAATACGCCAGCAGAACGCATGAAGTGCCTGACGGACATCTTTAACCAGTGCATTTCCCAAATCAAATCTTCCAAATACACCACAGCTGCCAAAGACCTGCTGTGTATGGGGGTAGAGGAGAACTATATAAAATGGACACGTCACTTTGCTGGGGAATTCTGCAAATATTGTGTAGATGAAGATGGAACAGTCTATGAAAGTTACAAGAATTACCAAGAGAATTACCAGAAGTGTAAAGATATGCTTCCTCTGACAGAAGAAGAAAAGGCATACACCTGGAAGTATCTGAATGAGCCTGCATCCCCTTGCAGTAAGGCATTCTGGGATACGATGGTGAGCAGATATGACCATAATGCTAAGAAGAATAATTACTACAATGATGCCCTTCGAGAGATACCAAGTCTTTTGGGTGTTAGAGGCAACGTCCAAGTAGTTTATGCTAAACATAAAGACCCTTTTGAAGGATTCCTCAGTGGAGATGCCCCAGAGGATTGCAAGAACGTTATCCGCGAATATCAGGCCGAGCAGAAGCGCATTGCTCAGGAACTGGCCAACCAAGAGAGTGTCTTCTATAAGAAATATGACGATGTGGCTCCTGAGAACATCTTGCAGACCATCCTTGATAAATACAAGGGTAAGACGGTGGTCATTGATATCTGGGCAACGTGGTGCGGGCCTTGTCGTGCCGGTCATAAGGCTATGAAGCCTATGAAGGAGGAGATGAAGGGTGAGAACATACAGTTTGTCTATATCACATCGCCCTCTTCCCCCCTGGCTACTTGGCAGGAGATGATCAAGGAGATAGACGGTGACCACTACTATCTGACAAAAGAGCAGTATAACTACATCCTTGACAAGTACGAGTCCAACGGTATTCCTACCTATGCCATCTACGATCCTCAGGGCAAAATGACCTTCAAGAAAATTGGCTACCCTGATGTTAATCAGTTCAAGAAAGAAATAGAGAAAGCACAGGAATCCAAATGAAGCGCACAATCATTGCATCGCTGCTAACCCTCGTTGCTTTGGCAGGGCAGGCGCAGGAGCCTTTCTTCCGTACGGATTCGGCCGTTGTACGAGGTCGCATAGTGGATTATTCTACGGACAAGGACTTCCAGAGCATCTCTGCTTTAGTGCCAGATGTCTTTACGGGCGAAAACTCAAATGTAACGGCAGAGATAAGGCAGGACGGAACATTTGAGAAGCATCTGCTGTTGCATTACCCCTTGTTCAGTTGGTTTTATACAAGCATCGAGACCGAAGGTTATCAGCAGATTCCGTTCTATCTTTGTCCTGGAGACACACTTGATATTACCATTCGTTTCAATGATGGTGTGATACCTGAGTGTGAATATAGCGGAGGACACGCTGACGAGGTAGCCCGACTGCTGAAGGTGAGGTATGACGTGATTCTCTTGTATGATTCCTGCAGAAACTTTGAGGGAGACATTGACGCCTATAACCGCTTTGCCGACTCGCTCTATACGGTTCAGGTGCATGAGGCAAACAGACAGGCGGACAGTCTCCATTTCACACCCTTTGAGCGACGACTGGCCCTATGTGATTTGGCTTCTAACTGGGGAACTGCCTACTTAATCTATTTCGATCAGATAAAAACAAAGCTGGAACAGGAAGATCCTCGGGCTCCTTACAAAGCAGACAATGCCGTAATGGAACGTATCAGTCAACTGGAACTCTATCCCCTGCTGAAACGCCTGCCTAATGCTGATTCGCTGATGCTGGCCACCAGATTCTTTCATCGCTATCTGAGAAACGTTGAGTATTCGGCACCTATGAGGTATCCTCTGTATGCTAAAAGAGGCACATCGTGGGAGGGGAATCGACAGAATGTAGTGGAGCAGCTGTTGCTAAATCATAATGTGGGACAGCGGTTGTTTGAATCCAAGGAGGATATGCTGCCCATACAGTTGATGCAATTGCATGTCGTGAATGATGCTATGGAGCAATGGATGTGTGAAGGAACGATAGAAGAAGATTTCTCTGCCGTGAAGCCTTTCCTGAAACATCCAGCTGTGAGTATGATGGCGCAGCAGTTCTATGAGGAGATGTTGGCTTATGAGCCTACGCTTCCGTTGCCTGAGGGTGCTGCTGCCGATTTCATAAAGGACATTCTGAAGCAGTATCCCAATCGTTATATCATACTGGATTTCTGGGCAATGTATTGTGGTTCATGTAAAATGGAGATAAAGGACACTAGGAATTTCCGTCAGCGACTTCATGAGCGAGAGGATGTTAAGTTTGTTTTCCTTGCTAACGAGCGCAACCCGAAGAATAGGGCTTACTTGGATTTTGTAAATGAGCACCTGAAGGATGAGGCTAACATTGTTATCGATGATACCCGCCTCCGTCAGCTTCAGGACCTCTTTGGCTTTGCTGGCCTTCCCTACAACGTCACCCTTACCCCTGATGGCCGTATCGTTCGTGAAGGCTTGTTGTTGCGTCAGTTTGAGCTTGGCTATGATAGTTTCATCCAAAGGCTTGAGGAGATGAAAGAAGAGGTTGGGTTTATAGAGAAATAGTAAGCGGATACGTTTACTGCTTTTGGTAGGTGTGATAATCTTTTCTGTTAAATAATCATAACGGTACACAACTTTGTGGTCCACAAGTTTGTGTACCGCTCTTTTGTTGTATATATTTGCAAGCGGAAATATATTAAAATGCAGGTTATGAATAGGGCTTTTGTATATGGAATGTCTGTAGAAGGCGAGAACTTTACTGATAGGGTGAAGGAAACAAAACGTCTGAAAATGGATTTTGAGAATGGCATCAATGTGATACTTGTCTCGCCTCGGCGTATGGGAAAGAGTTCCATTGTAAAGAAGGTGAAGTCAGAGATCACAGACCCCACCATCAAGGTTGTTTACATGGATATATATGACTGCCGAAGCGAATATGATTTTTATAATCGTTTTGCGTCCGTGCTATTGAAAGAAACAGCTACCAAGACAGAACAAGTGCTGGATAATATCAAGCGTTTCTTGGTAAGGTTGTCACCAAAGATTTCTTTCTCGCCAGAGCCTATGTCAGAAATATCTCTTTCGCTTGGCATAACCCCACAAAACTATCAGCCCGAGGAAATTCTCCAATTGCCTGAACTGATAGCTCAAGAGCAAGGCGTTCATCTTATTATATGTATAGATGAGTTTCAACAGATTGGCGAATTCGGTGATTCGCTGACTGTACAAAAGCGCCTTCGTGGTATCTGGCAGCACCAACAAAATGTATCCTATTGTCTCTTTGGAAGTAAGAAACATTTAATGACAAAGTTGTTTCAGAATCGAAAGATGCCCTTTTACCAATTTGGCGAGATGATGTATTTGGATAAGATTCCGACGGATGATTGGGTAAAATTTATATGTACTCGATTCAAGAAACAAGGAAAGATAATTTCAGAAGAATTGGCTCAGCGTATCTGCGAGAAAGTAGATAATCATTCTTCTTATGTTCAACAGTTGGCATGGAATGTATTGGCTGAGACGGAAAAGGAAACAACGGAGCAGGACTTTGAAAATGGTGTGCAGGCACTTATGTCACAATGCTCCGGTCTTTTTGAACAGCAAATACAAGGCTTGACATCATACCAGCTGAATTTTATCCGTGCTTTATGTAGAGGAGTTCATACTGATTTCGGCAGCAAGGCTGTTCTGGAAGAATATAACCTTGGAACCAAATCGAATATTTCTCGTATTAAGACAGCTCTTCTTGAGCGTGAACTGATTGATGTCACCGAAGATGGTATCTTTCTGGAAGATCCTGTTTTCAAATTGTGGATGAATAGGTAACTAACATGGTTTATCCTTGCGGTTTGAAGATTTCTGTATAATAAAAGATGTGCCTTGAGATTCTAAATCGGGCACATCTTTTTTGTTAAAACGTACTAAAACTACTTAAAGGGTCATCAGGTTATGTAATATTTTTCGTAGTTTTGCGTATATAATATTAGAAAGGTATTATTTTTTTTCTGATTTTAAACTAAAAACAACACACACATTAATGAAGCGGACAATCATCGCATCGCTACTAGCCCTCGTCGCAATGGCTGGTCAGACGCAGGAAATCAAGAGAGTAACAGCCTCGTCCGAGGACTTTATGGAACACATGGCAATGTATGGCTATGAAGTGTTTTCCTTCGATATTTCCTCGTTGCGAGATTCTGTCTCAGGTCTTACCTTTTTCGTCCGTGAATACGACAAGAAGGGACAGATTAATGAAGAAAGTATTGCAGAACTTAATACTCGTTCAATGATATCCTGTTTTCCAGAGGAAGATCAGAAAAAAATCTATGCCACGAAGGATGCTGACGACCTGGAGCATGGAATCTACAGATTCTCCAAAACCCTTTCTATAGGCTTCTCTCCTGTTCAGTCAGACTCTATTGAATACATTACCATACGGACTTCTCGTCTCAATAGCCTGAAAGGAAAGTTGATACAAAAACCTATTTCTGGCCTGGCTGAACCTACTTATTCATATCGTGCAGTTCCATACCAGCCTTCTGCGTTTTCTGTTGGCAAATTTACTCCACTTGTCCTGTACTGTTCTTTCTGGTCAGATGGTGAAATATATCGCTGCTGCGGAGATGTTGAAATGACGGAGGAGAAGGAGAAAGAAAGTGACTATTTCAAATACAGTCCACATTACTATATCCTAGGAGTTGTATTCCATAAATAGGATAAAACAAGACAATGAAACACGCTATCATCACCGTGCTGCTGGCAGTGCTGACTTTTACTTGTTGCATAGCCAGGGAGAAGAAACCGATTTTAAATGCCACTCTGAAGGGCTACCATTCAGGGGGGGCCATAGATGAAGGCAGCAATAGAATAATTATCTTTCCCTTTTCGTGAACGATTCCGCATTTCGTGTGTATGCAGTCATGACAAACGCAAACAAAACACATTCAAAAGTATGAAAAGAACAGTTATTACACTATTAGCATTTGCCTTGTTCATGACAGGAGCCAACGCACAGGGAACGGGAAAGAATACCCTTGAAGACGAACAGCCACTTCATCGTATGGATTCACTGCAGCTGGATAGTGTCTATAAGTATTGGGATAATTTTGTTACAGAACATCCTAAAGACGAGAAAGCTTGGCGAAATCTTATTGATGTGGAACACGCGATGGTGGGACAACGATCGTTTATCTTCAGAATAGGAAAGCAAAGAGAACAGCTACGCAAGCAGTTGAACGTGGTGCCGCGTATGGCAAAGGCGATTCCCGGTACCTATACCTATTATTATAGTTACGTTTATGAACAAGAAAGAGTCTCAAGTGCATATGTAGATTCTGCCGTTAGCGTACTTCCCAAAGATGTTCCTGCTGAAGATTACGACTTATGGGTAAACTATCTATTCCTTAGAAAGGATTCTCTGCCGCTCATCAAAGTACTTACTCTATATTATGAAAGCGGACAATATCCGGCCTCTGCCCTGCAATATGACTACAACGAACTGCAGGGCATGGAGAAGGGTGGTGTCTATCTGGGCGAAACCAGAGACAACATCATTGGCAAACTCATTCTTCAGCATGTTTTAGGCTTACATAAGGACAAGATTCTCTGTACCGTGGGCACATATGTGAAAAGAATGTTCGAGAGCATCGGCATTCCTTTCAGTGATGAGATAATCAAATCCTTCAATTCCCTGCAACAAGAAGAGAAGCAGACCGCTGTCTTGCGCTATACCTTCGAGCAGAGCAAACGCCCTATTTACCTGTCTGCCTGCGCAAGATTTGTAAGCAAGATGCCCGATGACCTGAAAGCCTGCCTCTACAATGAAGGGCTAACTATGCACTATTCGGCTAAGCCTTACGACAACATGGCTGTCAAACGTCGCAATGTGGAGCAACGTTACCTGATGGATTACCTTGTCTTGCAGTTCCATCCTGAAGTGAAAAGTTATGACCCCGCAAAATCTGCATCCTCATTAGCTTTCAATTATATGGTTCTGCTCTACGACCTGATGCCATATTACAAGAAGCATAACGCTGAACAATATGCGAAGCTTAACCGTGTCTTAACGGGTATCATGAAACCACTGAGAGGACGTGGCTGGGGATTCGCCAGCGGTAAGTCCTATAACATATCGTTCAGTGAGGACGGCGGTCCTCATTATGAGTTCGCGGAAGGTAGCTATTACAGAGGCGACCCGAATGAAGATCCGGAGACGGAAAGGCAAAAGAGACAGGAACTCTTTGAGAAAACCAAACGGGTACTTATTAAGACGGAACCTATAGAATGAGTATCTTCCCTTTAAGACCCCTGCGTCATCAGAGTGATGAGCAGTTGATGGCTCGTGCAGCAGCAGGCAGCGATACAGCTTTCGAGGAGCTGTATCGCCGCTATGCTCGTAGATTGACGGGCTTCTTCTTTATGCAGTTGGGTGGCGACGAGGAATTGGCAGCTGATTCTGCGCATGATGTATTCCTGAGAGCCTACGAGGCTCGCACTCGTTATCAGGAGGGCAGCAACGTCAGCACGTGGATATTTACCATTGCCTATAACATCTGCAAGAACCACTACAGGACCAACGCCTATGAGGCACAACTATTGGCAAACCTGGATGCTGAACCCGTATCGGAGCAACAGATAGAAGTGGAACTGGATGCTGCTGTATTGGATGAGGCTCTACAACAAGTACTCTCAGAGTTGCCTGCCCCTTTGCATCAGATCTTCTCGCTGCATTACCAGGAGGAGCTGACCATTCCACAGGTGGCAGAGATTGTAGGTGTTCCTGCAGGTACTGTTAAATCCCGTTTGCATAAAACAATGAATATAATACGTAAAAAACTGAAAGAATATGCAGATAAGTAACGGACAGATAATAGAGTCGGCTCGCCGTCAGCGTCAGCAGGTGGACAGCCGCATGAGTGTAGAGAAGTGGCATGCGCCCCGTCGTCGTAGCAGAGGATTGGTAGCAGCCATAGGCATTGCTGCCAGCCTTATAAGTTTCTTTGCCGGCTATGCCCTTCATGCCAACATGCCCCAGCCAACAACTCCGTTAGAGGCTCAGGCAGTTCAGGTGCAGCATGACACCATTATGCAGGTACAAACCGTTCGCGATACCGTTTATCAGACGCGCATCGTCACTAAGTATCAGAAGCCCATGCTGGCAGAATCTGATGCAGAAACACAGCCTGAGCAGAATGCTTGCTCCATGCTCTGCGATGACATCCCCTATGAGTTGTTGGCAGCAGGAAGGTAGAACAACAATCAGTAAAAAGAAAAATAAGGGCCCACATTTCTGTGAGCCCTTATCTATTCCTATTGCTAAAGACTAAAGTCTAAAGCCTAATAGTTTTCTTTCCGTTGACGATATACAACCCCTTCTTCAGTCTGTTTGTTATCTTACGACCGGAGAGGTCATATATTGTAACCTCGCCTTCAGAGGTGGCTGGGGTGACGGTATTGATTCCGTCCTCATCCAACATGTCGATATTGATGCTTATTCCATAGAGTTTCACGCTGTCATCATTAGCGTATGCTGCCCGGCGGATACCCTTGCTAAGATTGGCCTGTGTATTATTTGCAGCGTAAATGAGCACACGGGTTTCCTTGAGGACATCGAAGTTGAATGTTACCGTATTACGTGTAGAAAGGCTTACCGCCTGCGGTTCCTTGTCACCTATCTTAATATATAGGGCGCGTGATCCCAATGTCTGGCAGTCTATGGTAATCCTACCCTTGCCAGGGGGTATCTCGAACATGAGTCCATTCAACTGGTTCTTCACAGTCAGGTCGTCGGCATTATCGGCACTGGCAGCAGTTACGCCTTCTTCGGTGGTCTGCGAGTTGATGACGATGCAGCCCTCCGTAGCATCATAGCCGTCGCCACTGTCCTCTGCATCGAGCGTGAGATAGATGCCGTCAACAAGGGCGCTGCTGAGATCGGTATCGTCTGTTATATTTTCAGCCACTTTGACAGAAGTGCTTTCGACAATAGTCTCTGCATCGGAAGCTCCGTCGAACGTGACGATTTCTTTGAAGAAGGAGGGCCAGTAAGGGTCGGACTTATAAGCAGCCAATGAGCCGTTGGGCACGCGCAGAATGGTGTTAGACTTTCCCATGTCCTGATAGGAAGGAGCGCTCACCTCGCCCCACGTCAGATTACCCTGTTCGTCAATGTGATAATGATAGTAGATATAACCGCCAAAAGGCGTAGAAACGGTTTCGACTCCATCATAACGATCTCCTTCTTCGATGCAACGCTTCACAAATTCGAGGTTCAGCACTTCTTCATCCGAAGGCCGTTCTGTCAATGGGAACGGTTCCGGCATATAGGCTGTGACGGTGTTGCAGCCATAGAAGTTACTACCACCGACGTACTTAAGCGAAGACGGCAGGTCGATGTACTGCAGAGGGCTTCCCCCAGTGTTGAAAGCGCCATTTCCTATATATTCCACCGTGCTGGCCATTGTTACACGGACAAGGTTCTTGCATCCCTCAAACAGACAACGAGGAATGACCTTCACTCCCTCGCCGATGATGACGCGCGTCACGCTCTCGGGGAAAGGTCTGGAATATGTATTGCCAGTACCATCACTGTTCCAAGGATTGTAGGTCGATGCATCTTCTGCGTTATAAATCACTCTAATGATACCACATTCCCCAAATGCGTAATCACCGATGAAAGATACATTTCGTGGAATCGTAATGCGGCGCAACTTATTACAACGAGCAAATGCAGATGAGCCAATCTTCTCAAGACTTTCAGGTAATTCTATACTGCTGATAGAAGCATTAGAAAGTGATGAGGTGCCAAGAATGCGAAGCGTTGAGGGCAATGTAATGCGGGTGATGTTATTGGAATTTCGGCCAAACCAGTCGGCCAGCGATACAGTACCTTCCATGATATTGATGGTGCTGCCCGTGACGTACCTATATGCCACCATACCTATATAAATCACGCCATTCTCTACAGGTTGGTTTTGCATCCAAGGTACTTCGCAATAAAAACCGTCACTGCCGTCATCGTAGAAATCGATGCTGCCGAAAGCATTTTCCCCTATCTCCTCTATGTTGCTGGAAATTCTGACAGTGGTCAATTTGTTACAACCTAAGAAAGCTTCCTTACCTATCTTCCTGACACCGTTACCCATAGTTACTGTGCTCAGTTTCTCGCACCAGTTGAATGCCGATGCACCGATTTCCGTGACTGATTCAGGGATGGTGACTGAGGTCAGCATACTTCCACCGAAGGCATTGGCACCGATCGTCTTCACGTTAGTGGGAATCGTTATACTGGCCAGTTTCTTACAGCCATTAAACAAGCCTTCGGGAATTTCTGTTATCTGATTGTTCAGTTGAACACTCATGAGTCCAGAGTTATTAAAGCAATATTCACCAAGAGAGGTTACGTGACTGACGTCAATAAATTTTATCGGTACGCCGTCAAAGGCTCTATCACCAATGAACTCAACCGTAGCTGGCAAATCAAAGCTAGTTAGCTTGGTGCCAGAGAAGGCGTTGCCCCAAATGTAAGTGGGTGCCGTCGGCAGGGTAACCTTATCCAGTGGACAACCGCTTAAGATGTTACTGCCTATACCCTCCATTGTCTTGGGAAGCTTGCACTGCCTCAGGTACTTCATGCCTGCGAAAGCCTTAGACAGATTATTGCGTCGGTAGATAGTGGTGCTATTGGAAACAGCTCCGCTGAAACTGCCACCTCCAGCTTCCTCTTTGTTCTCGGAAGACAGTGTATAGACATCGGTCTGAAAGGTTTGAATGCCACCGAATGATCCCCAATTTGTCTGATAGGTATTGGTGTAATATGCCTCGTCGTCATATACCAACTCCACCTGCGAGATGTCGAGGTACTGTAATTGCGAAACCAGTCCCTCCTGTGCCCGCAGGTAGGCAATATCGGCACCACCCATCTTACCTTTTACGGTAAGGAAGTCCACGAGGTCATAGTCGGTTGCAAACACGGCATTCGTCAGACGCTGTTGCAGCGTGCCAGGCTGAGTGAGGGTGATACTGAAGTGAGCACCACTGCTGAGGTCGATGTCGGGAACGTCAGGCACGTCGGTATCTTCAATAAGAATGGTTTTCTGATTGAAGTCCACCGTGGTTTTGTAGGTTCCCCCTGCTATTACCCGGAAGGGAACGTTGCCATATTCAGAGATGCCCTTGTTCATTGTTAAGGGTTCGTCCAAATTTAAGACTCGACCGGTATTCCAGTTACCTGCCCACCAATTATCCTCACTGTCATTCAATTGCTTGGCAACGTAGAAGAATTGATTTTCATTCTCGAAAGTAACCGTTCCTTGGTACACCCCATTACTGGTCTTGGTGAGTGTAGCCATAGTACGTCCCTCTGTTTCTATGAGGTAGCAGTTGTTAATATCCTCTGACAGGAACGGGTCTTTATCCTTCGAGGTACACACAGCCATAGACTTGGTGTTGAAGTCCACCTTTACATAATAGGTAACAGAGGGGTCATAGTTAGGCATCCAGAAGTCTTGCGGACTCTTAGGATTCTCTTCCATGTCGATTCTCTTGTCAAAAGAGATGGGATGTTCCAAAGCACCAAAACGGTAAGGTCTCAAGGCTTCCAAAACTTTGTAGTATTTTTCGGAATCCTCTTCTATATCAATTTCCGTTGTTGCCAAAGCTCTGGTGATGGTGAATGAACTGCGGTCGAACTTCACGTAGCCATCGAATACGCCTTTGGTCTCTGTTTCGTTTAATGTGGCAGATGGTTGTGTGTATGAGAAAATAGTTTCATCCATGTAATTCCTACCTGCCCAGAATAACAGATAGCAACCACCCTTGCTTTCCTCGTTGATGTAGCTTGTTGGCTGAGGATCAGGACCTGGGCCAGGACCGGGGGTACCGGTGTCTTCAATAAGAATGGTTCCCTTATTGAAGTCCACAGTTGTTTTGTAGGTGCCATTAGTCTCCACTTGGAAGGGAACGCTACGTCTGTTGGAATAGCCTCCAGTTAATGACAGGGGAGAGCCTACAGATAAAATGTAACCGCTGCGACTGTTGCCAGTCCATACTTCATTGTCAATGCTTGCCCAATCTTCGGCACTTTTCGCCAATTTTGTGGCAACGTAGAATTGACCAGAATACGTTACATTCCCTTCGTATACGCCCTCGCTGACCCTACTCAGTATTGCCGAAGCATGGTTGGCCTTCAATGTTCCGTCTGTACCTATCAGATAGCAAAAATCTTTCTGACGAGTCTCGATAGCTGCGGAAAGCGCTGTGGCTGCGGCATTCAGTTCCTTAACGGTTGCACCCTCGTTGGCATAGAGCGCCTTGGCAGTGGTAAGGTCAATGCCACCCAGTTGCTCTGCCTCGGCAAAGAGACTGTACAGGGCTTCGGCAGCTTCATAAACTGCAATTGCTTCAAACATATCATTGTATGCGGCAGAGGACACAAGTACCCAGTCGATGTGATGACCTTCACCTGGTGCTAAGTCGGCGCTCACGGGGAAACGCAGGTTGTCGTCGGTAATGTCAGAATTCGCGTGATTGAAGTCCTGAGCAACGGCATCATCGCGTCCCAAGAATAGCCCCTCGTCAACCTGGGTGTTTTGCAAGCGGAATTTTTTGCCGCTAACAGGGACCACTCTCCAATAAGGACGTCCCCATCCTTCATCGTGGTCAGTATAGACTGTGTTTGCATCACCCGAAACGCAAGCGACCATCCACCGGGATTGTGTCTGAACGTAATCGTGGATGACGTACCCATAGAATGATTCATCGAAATAGAGTTTAATGGCAGAAGTAGCCGGTCCTACACATCCTCGGGTGCCCCAGGTGTTTCCCTGGGTGAAGAAGAGTTTTGCCGATGTGTTGTAAAGGTAGTACACATTCTCTTCCGAACCTGTCGTAAAAGATGTAGCTACTGACTCAACCTCAGGAGCAATGCGCCTGCCGTTGCCGTCTAATGCTGCATGGGCAGCAATGGTAAGGCATGTAATCGCCAATAGAAGTAAAAACTTTCTCATGGTGTATTGTCTTTTTTTTGTGTTATGGCTTATAATTCTTGGATTTACTTTTCTGCTGACAAAGTTAAAAGGTTATCTTTAACTTACCTTCCATTGTTTGTTAAACTGTGTTAATTTGCGGGTTTTTCCCTTCCCTTGCTTTAGTTAAGGGGAATCTCGGGGTATATTGCCTCCCTTTTTTGTTAAACAAAAACAAGGGCCCACATTTCTGTGAGCCCTTGCTGATTATATAGGGTGTAAGTTGATTACAACTTGGGACCTGCGGCAACAAGTGCCTTTGGCCTCATTCCCAAAGGCGAAGTTGCTTTCGGTCAAAACTTAGAGTTTTGGACCTGCAGCGACTAATGCCTTACCAGCCTCGTTACCCTCGTACTTCTTGAAGTTCTTGATGAAGCGAGCAG
>CAMKTJ010000010.1 GCA_946415645.1 uncultured Prevotellaceae bacterium | reverse complement strand
AGATGTTCTGGCCCATCGCCACATGAGCCATGGCGTGGTAGTAGTCGTTGCCCGTCTCCTTGGCCAGATCCAACTGCTGCTGCAACCACATGTTCTCCATGTCCTTGTGGCCGGAGAGTTCGCTGGCGTTGCTGAGCGAGCTGAGCACGCGGAGTTTCTTCTCGCTGTCGGCCTCGGCCTCCTTGCTGTCCAGCAGTTGCACGTACAGGTCGTAGGCATCGCGAAACTGCATGCCATTAAACAGCGAGTCGGCCACACGCATGCGCTGTTCGAAGTCCGCCAGGCCGGCATCGCACGCCGTTCCGTCAGAACACTCAGAGCAGCCTGCGGCCAAAGCTGCCACGGCCATCAGTATATAGAGCTTTATTGTCTGTCGCATCATTCTTGTTGGTTGTGTTACTGGCTGCAAAGACGGTGTAAGCCGAACGCAATAGAACTCATTCCAATTGCTGAGGCGTCACCCATTCTCGCTACCTTTCGGCAGCAAAGATACGACCTTTTTCTGATTATTATACATTCACCCGCACTTTTTTTATAATATATTTTCATAAGCGTTTTGGGTTTCAGTTAAGTTCAAAAAGACGTATATTTTGAGACAAGTATAATCATTTTTACTCAGAAACGAGCATTTTTAGCATTAATAATCATCTTTATTCACCTACTTTTTCATGGTTTTGTTTAGCATTTTGAACCTTAAGATTACAATAATGTCCATAAATCATCTTCTTCGGACATAGACTGTAAGTAATTGAACTTTCGGAAGTAAAATGGGACGTTTGCAGGGTGCGAGACTAGTTCTTGCAGGAAGCAAGAATAGGGCTTGCCAGATTCCGTCCGTTTGCGTGGCATATGTATTTTCGTGTATGAAGAGTGAAGAATAAAACTGATTATTTTGGAAATATACGTATCATATTATACCTTTGTAGTCGAAAAAGAAGAAATAAGTTAACACGAAAAAAGATATAAAAAGAATGATGAAGAACAACAAACCAACTGTATGGCTATCAATGCAAAACATATTGACTGTCATCTTGTTCTTTTGCATGACAACTGCCATGGCCTTTACCCCAGAGGATGGTAAGTCTGCAGATCCTATCACAAATATTCATTATCACTGCGCCACTAAGGCTGAGGGACAAGAGCTGATGGGTGCCAATACCGACTACTACAACAGCCTGACACAGATGGACTTGGACTGGCGCATGCGTAAGACAGGCACCACCAGAGAGGAACTGATAGATTTTGCCAAGTCATGTGTTCAGGAGTTTACCGACAAGGAAAAGAAAAGAATAGCAGGTGCCATAGCGTATATTGAAAAGAGACTGCACGATATGGGTGCCAACCTACCCTTTCCCAAGGATGATATCGTCTTCATTAAGACCAACATGAAGGAAGAGGGCGATGCAGGTGCCTATACACATAAGACAGAGATTTATATAGGGGCAAGTGTCGTGCGTTGTAATGAACGGGAAGATGGAATGATACGTCTTGTTGGTGTTTCTAATGTTCAACTATATAGATTGGTGGCGCACGAGCTCTTTCACTGCCTCACACGCAACTCCCCCGAGTTCCGTCGAGGCATGTATAAACTGATTGGCTTTACGGTAATGGACAAGGATATTTCCTTTGGCCCAGCCATCCAGCAGAAGATACTGACCAACCCTGATGTTGAGCATATAGACAATTATGCCGAGTTCACCATCAATGGTGTAAAGCGCAAATGCGAACTGATAGTACTCTACACCCATTCATGGGAAGAAGCTGTGGCAAAAGTAGGAGAAAGCAAAGCCACTTTCTTTGATTTCAACCAGAGCGTGCTTGTCCCCATAGATAAGCCGGATACCTATTATCCCATCAGCGAGGCATCCGACTTCTGGGACGTTATAGGGCACAACACAGAATATGTGTTAGCCCCCGAGGAAACGCTGGCCGACAACTTCTCCGCCGCAGTGATGTATGGGCCAGGTAGAAATAGTAACATAGCAAGCGCTAAGGAAAAAGAGGAAAGTCAGATAAAATACAATACGCCCCAGTTAATAGACAATATCATTCTTTTCCTGAAGTCATACCAACAGAAGGATTAAAAAGAAGTTAAAAAGAA
Organism: uncultured Prevotellaceae bacterium; assembly: GCA_946415645.1. Lineage (GTDB taxonomy): Bacteria > Bacteroidota > Bacteroidia > Bacteroidales > Bacteroidaceae > Physcousia. Next base: position 67,513 of record CAMKTJ010000010.1, on the reverse strand, counting down.
GTTAAAGAGGAAGTTAAAGGGGAAGTTAAAATGAACATACTGATTCTATCCGGAAGTCCCCGCAAAGGGGGCAATACAGAGTTGCTGGTTGAAGCCTTTGTAAAGGGGGCTGCAGAGCATCATCAGGTAGAGGTGGTCTCTGTCCGCGACTACAAGGTAAGCCCTTGCCTGGGATGCAACGCCTGCTTCAATAGTAAAGACAATACCTGCGCGCAGAAGGATGATATGGCGCAGATCTATGAGAAGATGGCCAAGGCCGACATGCTGGTCATTGCCTCGCCTGTCTATTTCTACAGCATCAGCGCACAGCTGAAAGCTGTCATAGACAGATTCCACAATCCCATACGCGACAGCTTCAACATCCAGAAGATGGCACTCCTGCTGGTGGGAGCAGCCTCGCTGCCTGAACTGTTTGACGCCATACTGGCTGAATACAATCTCTGCCTCAACTACTTCCACATAGAGGATGCTGGCAAGGTACTGGTAAGAGGTGCTGTCAACAAAGGCGACATCCAGAACACCAATGCCCTGAATGAAGCCTACCTGCTAGGGAAAAACATTGAGAATTGAGAATTGAAAATTGAGAATTGAAAATTGAGAATTGAAAATTGAGAGTTTAAAGTTGAGAGTGTAGAGTTTAGAGATAGTTTAATAAGTTTAAAGGTTTAGGGAGTTTAAGAGATTGGAGCTACACGTGTATAACTATCCTCTTGCTCCTTGCCCCTTGCTCCTAAATTATACTAACCTCTAACCAAACTCAATAACCAATAAAAAAACCGGCACCCAGTGGGGATGCCGGTCTTTTTGTATAACAACTACTTGTAAGCTTTGAGGGCTTCATTGCGACGGTCGCGTTCTCCAATGCTTTTGTGAGCGCCACCGGCATCATCGTACCACGTCATTGGTGGTGAAGGTTTGTCCAGACCAAGGGCAGGAATCATCTTGCCGAACATCATAAGGATGATGAATGGGATGATAATCTTCAGTATCTGCCAGATGAGTACGCCAACCATCAGGATGGTGCCTACAGCCCAGAAGATGACGAAGAGCGTATAGAGGATAGTCAGGAACCAGCCTGCCGACTGCTTCATCTGGATAAACATGGCAAACAGCGAGTAGAGCAAGTAGCCTATGCCCACAATGGCAGAAATGTAGAGAACCACGGTTCCAAAAGTGTGACCCACCCACGCATAGAGGCAAACGCCGATGAATGCAAGAACGGCAAAGAGGCCAACGGAGATAAGGATATTGAACAGCAGTTGCTGACGGGGTACAGCCTTGCTGCTACACAGGAAGGCCTCCATGCCAGTGGCATAGGCGTCAATGGTCTTATACTGCCAGCGCACGGCCAGGAACAGCAGGAAGATGTTGAAGAGGCGTTGGAAGTCGCCCACGTAGGCACCATTGAGCCACCAGCAACAGTCCTCTCCCAGTTTGGTTATTGCATCAATCTCAAGGACAATGGTGATAAAGGCAAAGAACGGTGCTATGAGCAGCAAGAGTCCGATGAGCCAGTTGTGGCGCTTCAGGGTACCCATGGCATTCTTTTTCATACCAATCTTGGAAGCCCTTCTACTCAGGCGATATGCCAGCCACAGGAAGAAGAGGATACCTATAAGGAAGGAACCCTCGTAGAAGCTGCGCCCCTTGAATTCGGTATATTTGGCAATGGGGTTCTCCGTTCCCTCAGCATTCTCCTCGCTGAAGCGCAACTCGTAGGGGTCGGCATAGTAGGTCTTGCCGGTAGAATCAGTGACGGCCACCAGCGGACGCTTGTCGGGGGTAGAGATGGTAAACATAGAGAACAGGCTCTTGTCCTGATAGGTAATCACCTTGGGGAACTTCAGCGTCAGTTTCGTGCCACGCATCATGACTACCGAGTCCTCCTCGTGCAGATAGTCTTCGGACTTGGTGTAGAGCGAACCGCCTCCACGGTCTTCAGGTTCAGTGTACTGGAACACCACTATGGCAGTGTCGGTCTTGCCTTTGCCCAGCGGCCATGCCTCGTATTGCTGGGCAGCAAGGTAGTTAGTTACGGTCAGCAGCAGGGCTGTCGTAAGCCAGATTCTAAGATTCTTCATAATTATTGTTTTTTAGGTATTGACGTGCTTCACGGGTGAGCCACATATTCTTACAGAACATAAAGAGGGTAATCAGGGGCAGCAGGACGGAAATGGCAGGGCCGAACATGTAGGCCAGCGACCCACCCACCACAATGACAATGAGCCATATGCAGCCATGCAGCTTAGAGAGGTCGTAGGATGTCTTCTGTGACTGGTAATAGCCTGAAGGGTCTGGAATGAAGCTCACCAGGCAATAGCCCGCTATGATACTGATGTAGTAGAGGTACTTGTTGTCAAATCCGTCCGGAGACAGGTAGATATGGAACAATGCTCCTGCCACGGCCAGACAGATGATAATCCAGCTGCCGTTGAACGTGTAGGGCACGCCATTCATAGGCGAGAAACGTACATATAGCGATATCAGCGCCAGTAGGATGCTCAGCACGATGCATATCCAGTGGTAACGACTCCAATGGATGCCCATCGGTGCCTTGTCAACTTCTACATGGTTCTGTATGACCTGCGGCTCTGGGATGGTGTATTTGTTATCCCAGTCACCATCGGGAGTGCCGTGCCTAAGCACCTCGTGCTTTTCCTTCTCAGAGAGGAAGCGGTTGTAATAGACCAGTTCATAGATGCGACCGTCTTTGAAGGGGCAGAGCACCAGTCGGTTGGGTTCCTGAGCAGCATCGGTACGTGCCGTATTGTAGAATACCAGTGCCGTGTCTGCCAGATAGACCGTGGTCTTGCCGTCTTTCTCCATCTCTACCAAGATGCGGCAGAGGTCTTTATAGAATTCCGGTATTCTCCATTGTGCCACACAGGTAGCGGAGTCTGTGAGGGTGGCGCGACCCTCCAGTCGGATTTCCTTGTTGCTATTGAAGCGGAAGGGATAATACCACTGTGAGGGCTGCTCGCCCCTACTGGTGAAAGCCACAGGACCAGGGTATTCATCGCCCCTGTCAAGTGTGAAGGCAATATAGAGCGACTGATTAGAACCAGCCTTGGCAAAGGAGACGTCGGCATCCACCATGAAGAGGTGTTCCAGCCTGATGCCTCGTTCATCGTTCGTGCCTTTAGGTTGTCGGGGAGCCTTCCACACGCTGTCGCTTTCAAAGTCGTAGCATTGCATGGGCAACAAGCTGACATCGTCAAGCAGTTCACCCGGATTCTCAAACGAGACGCCACGGGGATACGGAGCATAGTGGAACAACTTACCCTTCTGGGGGAAATTTACTTTCTGTGCTATGATGGGCAATGCCATCATCAGCAGAAGCAATAGTAGAATTCTTGGTTTCAGCATAAGGTTATTAGTTTATAGCTTAGTTGCTTATTAGCTTAGCGGTTAGTGGTTAGGGGTTAGAGGTTAGTGGTTAGGGGTTAGAGGTTAGAGGTTAGAGGTTAGCGGTTAGAGATTAAGTCTACAAGCAGACAGGAAATCCTTTTCTACTCACTATTACTCCCTATTTTCACTTTACATTATCGTTTTCTGAATGCAAAAGTAACAAAAAAAGGGAAAAAACAATAAATATTCATTATTTAATCCCAATTTCCTTTGAAAAGTCCCGTGATTAACCATCCTATAATTCCAATTATAAGTAATAGTTTCATATTCTTTTCTTTTTAAGTTAAACATTTAAGTTAACACATGCAAAGAAAAGCAGAGGTTGTGCCATAGGTCAGCACACCTTCAAAGAATTTTCAATAATTCTTCAATTTTATTTTTGTATTTTTCATGATTTTTCGTCAAAAATCATCTAAATCCTCATCCAGCTGAACCCAATCATCCTCTTCTGTCCACCTTGTTTTCTTTGAAGCTTTATTCAATGCTCCAGCAAACACAAAAAATAATATAACTGCTACAATTATCCACATGGTATTTAAAGTCTCTAAGGTCCTTAGGGTCTTTAAGGTCCTTAAAGTTCTTTATTATAGGATTCTTCCCCCTCTGCAGCCATTAGCATTGCATTATCTTCTTCTGCCTGTGGATAGAACTTAATAGTGTGTGCTGGCTGCAAGTTTTCTTCATCATCTGCCCATTTGTTGCATTGAGCCATCACCACCTCCAAGGCTTTTTCCTGACCCTCTGGCGGGTACTTGTATTTCTTCAGCAGGCGCTTCACCAGCACACGCATTTTGGCTCTTGATGATTCCTTGCGGTTCCAGTCGATGGTACGATTCTTGCGCAACTGTTCTGTCAGCTCTTTGGTCAGTTCCACAAACTGTTCATCAGTGTATGCCTCGCGGATACCTTCTGGGGATGAAAGCGCATCATAGAAGGCTTTCTCTTCTGTGGTCAGCCCTAAGTCATTGCCTTCCTCCTCCGTCTTTTTGATTTCCGCAGCCATCTTTAGCAGTTCCTCTATCACCTCTTCGTTTGTCAGCATACCCTTCAGGTAGTTCGACAGGGCCTCGTTCAACAAGTCGCTAAACTTCTTACTCTGTACAATATTGGTATGTTCATATTTACGGATGCGGTCCTTCAGCAACTTCTCTAAGAGTAGTACGGCCAGATTCTTCTCCTTCATCTTACGCAGTTCCTGTAGGAATCCTTCGTCAAAGAGCGAGAAGTCACGCTTTACATCCTTGAACAAGTCTATAACGCCTTCGCTTCTGATGCTCTGTTCTATCAGGTTGGCTATGCGCTCATTAATCTCTTTCTTTGTTATTGGTCCGCCAGTCTGGGTGAATCTTATGAGCAGCACCCTTACAGCATCCATATAATTTGCTTCAAGTTTTGTTCGTTGGTCAATCAGCGAACGGCAAAGGGTTAGGGCGTTATGCAACAATTGGCTTTCTTTGATATAGTCTTTGAGCCTGTCCTGTTTGTCTGGTGCCAACAGGAAGTTCACACCACCCTTTATTATCTTGGCACGTTCAGGATCTGTACCTTCGTAGAACCCTTCGTAGTCGAATCCATGCAGCAGGTCGCGACAGATTTCCAGTTTCTCCTGGAACTTCACCTTGGCAGTCTTGTTGATGTCAGGATCGCCAAACTGTTTGCGGTCACGGTTCGTATAATCCTGCATGGCCTGCTTCAGGGCTTGGGCAATACCTACATAATCTACTATCAATCCGCCCTCCTTGCCAGGATAAACACGATTCACACGGGCAATGGCCTGCATCAGATTGTGGGAACGCATAGGCTTGTAGACATACATCGTAGCCAATGAGGGTACATCAAATCCTGTCAGCCACATATCCACTACAATGGCAATCTTCATGGGACTGTCATCGTCCTTGAACAAGGCTGCATATTCCTTATTCTTACCTGCCAGGATTACATCAGCCCATTCCTCCTTATCCGTATTGGCAGCACTTGCTACTACGTGTACCTTCTCTGTCCACGTGGGACGCATCTTCAGTATCTTACGATAGATCTTAACGGCAGCATCCTTGTTATAAGCCACAATCATTGCCTTACCCGTCAGTTCCTGCTGACGGTTCTTCTCGTAGTGCTCAATGATATCCTTACACAGACTGTCTATGGTGTCAGGGTGACAGAGTATCTCGCGGAGACCGCTATTGTCACGTCTTGCCTTGTTAATCTGCTCCTCTGTAGCACCCTCGTCTGCTAATTTATCGAATTCCTCGTCCAACTTACGTAGTGCCTCTTCGTTCAGGTTCAGATTGATGACACGACTCTCGTAATACACTGGCCTTGTGGCACCATCGGCCACTGCCTGCGTCATATCATAGACATCTATATAGTCGCCAAACACTTCTTTGGTATCGCGGTCGCGTTCTGAGATAGGCGTACCTGTAAATCCTATAAACGAGGCGTTGGGTAATGCCTCGCGCATCAGCTGGGCATAGCCCTTCTTCATCTTCTCAGCCTTCACATCCCAGTATTCCTCGCCATATTGCGAACGATGAGCCTCATCAGTTATCACGATGATATTGTCCCTGTCAGACAACAGGCCCGTTCCTTCTTCAAACTTCTGTATGGTGGTAAAGATGATGCCACCCGTTTGTAATTCCTTTAGTTTGCGCACCAAGTCTTCACGTCCACCCGTCTTAGTCAGTTTACCTTTCTCGTTTAGGTCGAAGCCTACACGTTGCGGCTCCTGACGCAGGAAGCGCTGACAACCGGCAAATTGTTCGTATAGCTGCTGGTCCAAATCGTTTCTATCCGTAACCACCACGATGGTACATTGGGGATATTCCTGTATCAGACGATGCACATAAAACACCATAGATAGCGACTTGCCAGAACCTTGCGTATGCCAGAACACACCTATCTTGCCATCACCGCCAATGGCGGTAGCTGTATGCGCCATTGCCTTGTTCACGGCAAAGTACTGATGATAAGCAGCCATTATTTTAGCTAAGCGACCGTCTTTATGGTCGAAGCACTCAAAGTTCTGCAGAATGTCTATCAGGCGCTTCTTCTCGAAGATGCCATGGAAGAAAGTTTCGTAATCAGCAATCTCATCAGATTCTACTTGCCCGTCTATGCTCTTCCATTCCATATATCTATTTGCCTTAGCGGTAATGGTGCCTGCTTTGGTGGTCAGCATATCGCTGATAACGCTAAAGGCATTGAAGACAAACAGGCTGGGGCACTTCTGTTGGTACTGCTTGATTTGCAGGTAGGCATCCTCTTCCTCTACGTTATCATTGGTAGGTGATTTCAGTTCTACCACTACTAATGGCAGGCCGTTCACAAACACCACCAAGTCGCAGCGGATAGCTTCACGCTCTACCACACGCCATTGGTTGCACACCTTAAAGTCGTTCTGCAGAGGGTCTGTAAAGCTAATGAGTTTTACCAGAGCCGTCTTTTGACGGCCCTCCTCAGCATATTTTACCTCCACGCCACTCTGCATATAGTCCATCAACTGCTCGTTGCGCTGTTCCAGCGTACCCTCGTTTACGTGGGTAATCTTGCGGAACGCTTCATCAAGCACATCCTGACTCAGCATCGGGTTCTGCCTGCGCAAAGCCCGCTGCAGGTCCTGAGCATAATACGGCTCACGGAAATCCCTTTCCACGTCATAGCCGCACTCATACTGATAGCCCATTCCTTTGAATAGCTCTATCAGTGTTTGCTCATAGCTGTCTTCGGTAAAATGATTGCTGCTCATATTATTATAACGTTACATCCTCTACTTTTATTTCCCCAGACATCAACTTTGGCAATAGCGCATCACGGAGTTCCGCGAGACGGCGGGATTCTTTTCTATTTTGTAATGCCTTGGAAAGCATAGGTTCTATAAGTTCGTTGAATTTCAAAGTAGCCCTTTCATCGAATGGGATCTGATACGACAATGTTTCTTCTGGATGGAATCTTTGATGACTACCTGTCGCACCATTTACCATAGACAGCACATAATCATAAAAAGGTCGACTCGATATTATACTATGCACATATGCAGCTAATGCAGAATTCTTTGCCTTATAAGGAACAAATTCCGTAGAACATATAGAGTTTTCTTCAACATCATTAACAAACCAAACTCTTTTGATTCGTGGATTAAGTTTTGAAAAGAGCGTTGTATTATTCTCAACGACGAACTTATTACTCAGAATCTCTTTCCCATATTGAGATTCTGGCCTCATTTCATTATCATATGCAGGTATGCTATAATGAGAAAACAATGAATCCGGATATTTACTTGGATTAACGGACTTTTTTGAAATTTCCAAGATGTCACCTAACCTTTCCGCTCTCCACCCTTGCGGAATCATACCAAGTTCTGATTCTACGAAAGGCTGATCACGGAAAGGTTCAAAGTCCACAAACCAAGACTTAAACAAAGCCTGCGCCTGCTGCTCCAAATTCTCATTTATCCGACGATTTACCTCTATTTTGTGCATTAAAGATTTTGCAAATATAATCAATGCCTGCTGATATCGTATGGGAGGTAAGGATATTTGTATGTTTTTTAGTCTGTTGGTATCAATTTTACCAGCCCCTATGCCCGTTGTTTCTAGTATAGAACTAATAGAATCCTTATTCCCCATCAACCAATAGAAAAGAAACTCTGTTGAGACAAGTTCTTTTTTACATGATTCGATGCGCTTAACATCTTGATTATAAGCCAAATCTCTCATAGTATAGCAAACAGGAATTCTATTAAACAATCCACTACCCCTAGTTAGCAACAAAATACTTCCCTTGGGAGCTAATCTGCTACCCTTTACTAAACCTTCTTGAGATATTTTCAATTCTGAAGAATACAGATAGTCCTCGTACATGGATTTTGCACTTATCCATGGTATATTTCCTTCCCAATAAGACTTATTGTTCTTATCTGGAGTCCCACCTGAATAAAGTGTTATCAGATCTCCCAACTTATATTCTTTCCACTCTTCCATATCACTTGCAGAATATACCTAAAAGCCCAATTAATATAGCAACACCAATTGAAATCCAAGTTGCCCATTACTGTTTTTCAAATCGAATCTGCTCTTCAGATTTAAAGTTTTTTTTCACCAGATTCTTTAACTCCTGGCTAACAGAGAAAACTAAATTAAACTTGTTTCCAATGTTCAGTTCTTTATCGGTAAAATATATAGGATAACGTATTTGCTCACCTTTAGTGTTGAACCATCCCTTAGGGTATTCAAAGGAAATTCTCTCATTCTTATTAACAAAAAGAATATCCATTTCTTGCCAATTGTTTTGTTCGGCCCCATAGACAAAGGTATTGCTTTTATGACAGGGAATCATTATGAGGTGCTTCTGCTGAATCAACATGTCTATCAATGAAAGGAACTCTGTTATATACCCTAATACAACATGCTCGGACTCCATATTGTATTTGTCGTTTCTTAGATAAACAATATTATTGCAATCTTTGCAGACAATAGCAAAACCTCTCTTTTCAAACAGACGGCTTTTGTTTATAACATCCGCCAGCGTGCTTGACTTCTCACCATACTTTACAATGGCTTTTATGATTTCCTTTTCTGTACTTTTGTATGTCATAGCCTTTTTCCTTTCTCTTTTTTCTTTAAATTCTTTAGGGTTCTTAAGGTCTTTAAAGTCCTTAAAGTCTTTAGAGTCCTTAGAAACTTTAGGTTTAAAAGCCGCGCTGTTCTCGCCTGATACGATTCATTTTCTCTGAGAAACCACCCTGGGTTAGGAAATCCTTCTCCAGGCGCTCTAACTGTTTGAAGAGCAGATAGTCGGCCTGATTGATTAGGATGATTGCCATATTGGCTATGGTCTCTGGCGGACGGGTCTGGCAGAGGTTCATAAAGTACTCTGCATCATTGTGCTCCTTGCCCAACTTACGCATAGCCTCCCATTCTACAGAGTTTTCTTCCCACTGCCTTTGCCCATGTGTGCGCAAGTAGTCCATATAGTCCTCTAACAGTTCCTGCAGACTTGCCTTTGCCACATTCACCAACTTTATTTCTGTCTTTGCCGAAGTAGCTGATGCCGCACAACCCTCTATGATGTTCTGCTTGCCAGAGCGTGCAGCCTGCACCATCTGATCCACAGTACGGTCGCCCTTCTGCAGGTAGTTGTGGCAGAAGTAGTAGGTCATCTCATAAATGACCTCTGTCTTCTGGTAAGACAGCAACTTGCGAAAGTTACCTGAGTGGCGAATCAACTTTTCTGGCATGATATTGTTTTCTTTTTAAAATTCAACTTTAATGACTTTAAGGTCCTTAGGGTCTTTAAGGACTTTAGGGACTTTAGGAAATTTTAATTGTAGACAGCTGCTTCTTAATCTCTTCCTCCAGGCGGTGGCTCTCTGCAAAGAGGGTGCTTAGCTCTGAGGTCAGGCGCTGCATCTTCTCGGCAAAGGGTTCGCCATCATCTTCCTGCTCTGCTATGCCCACATAGCGGCCTGGGGTTAGGATATAGTCCTGCGCCTTGATGTCTGCAATTGTCTTCACAGCACAGAAGCCTGCTTCATCCTCTAGGGTACCTTGGCGGTAGCTGTTGAAAGTCTCTGCAATACGTGTGATATCATCCTGCTGCAACTCTCTGACAGCACGGGTTACCATAGTACCCATGTTGCGGGCATCTATGAAGAGCACCTTATCCGCCTGCTGCTTCTGGCGCGACAGGAACCAGAGGCTTACAGGAATGCCCGTGCTATAGAACAGCTGGGAGGGAAGGGCTATGATACCCTCCACAAGGTCGGCCTCTACAATACGCTGACGGATATCACCCTCGCCACCTGTCTGGGAACTGAGGGCACCGTTAGCCAGCACCAAGCCAATACGACCTGTGGGCGACAGATGATGAATCATGTGCTGCATCCACGCAAAGTTGGCATTGCCTGCTGGTGGTAAGCCAAACTTCCAACGTGGGTCTTTCTCCAGCTTGTCGGCTCCCCAGTCGCTCAGGTTAAAGGGAGGATTGGCCATAATGAAGTCGGCTTTCAGCGTTGGATGCTGGTCGTTGAAGAAGGTATCTGCATAACTCTGCCCCAAGTTAGCCTCTAAACCACGGATGGCTACGTTCATGTGCGCCATCTTCCAGGTACTAGGGTTGGCCTCCTGACCATAAACGCTGATGCTGTTCAGGTCGCGCTGGTGATTCTTAATGAATTTGGCACTCTGCACGAACATACCGCCAGAACCGCAACAGGGGTCATAGACACGGCCTTCGTAAGGTTGCAGAATCTCTACAATGGTACGTACAATACAGCTGGGTGTATAGAATTCGCCTGCATTCTTACCTTCCATAGAAGCGAACTTCTGCAAGCAGTATTCATATACACGGCCCAACAGGTCTTTTTCTTCACCAGCAGCAAGCATCTTGATGTTAGAAAAAAGGTCAACCACATCGCCCAGACGACGCTTATCCAACTCAGGGCGGGCATAATTACCAGGCAACACACCTTTCAGCTTGGGATTCTCACGCTCTATGGCCTGCAAGGCATCATCAATAATCTTACCAATCTCTGGTGTATGGGCAGCCATGCTAATCACACTCCATCGGGCTTCCTGTGGAACAAAGAATACACCGTCAGCCTCGTATTCATCCTTATCCTCTACATCAGCATATTCATCCTCTGAAAGTTCCTGAAACTTAGCATCAAACTTGTCGCTGATGTACTTCAGGAAAATCAATCCCAACACAACCCCCTCATACTCAGCCGCATTCAAATTACCGCGCAGCTTATCGGCAGCACGCCAAATGGTTTCCTCAAAACCTATAGATGTGGTATTATTTTGTTTCTTTGCCATTATTCTTATACTTTTCTTCTGCAAATATACAATTTATTTCTTAAAGAAATACCATCGTCAACCTTTAATCGTCAAAACGCCAAAAAATTAATGAACGCTGCCATTTATACCAATTCAATTGGAACATATACTGTACAGGACGCCTTGGCGTGTCTCCTAATTTCGAGGCGAAGGCCTCAAAGGTATAAAGCTACCCCCTTGACCTGTGGGTCGAAGACACCTCTAAGCTCGGCCTATGCTCCGTCTAGGCTACGCCTATGCAACAAAAGAAAGAAAAGGACTCAAACAAGCGTACACCAGCGTCTCATCTTAACTTCGTTGACCTTCCTCTCGCTCGGCACGTTCGAGCCATCTCCGAACCTTGAACCCAGTACTTGCCTTAAAGTACTCCAGTACTCTAGTTAAAGGACTGCAGTACTCCCGTTAAAGGACTATAGTCCTCTCGTAGGAGTACTGGCACCTTTGTAGTTCGCTGATTTAGGTTGTCAGTTCTTCTGCCTTACGACTGGATAGAGTTGACTGGTTATTAGTCACAAGGAGTGCCTCAAGTGTACCTCAAGGTTACCTCAAGGTTTCCTCAAGGTTTCCTCAGGGTTTCCTCAGGGTTTCCTCAGGGTTTCCTCAGGGTTACCGCTAGGTTCAAAAACAAGGGGTAAATGCGGGTTTTATAATAGGAATCTGAAGCTATCGTCCAGCCAGCAAGCTGGCATAACTCCCTATTTAGCTCCCTATTTAACTTCATTTTATAACTCCCGGAACTAAAATAACCTCATATATTATAAAAAAGCACCAGCGAAGCCACAAAAATCTTCCCCTGTATCGCTATGATTTGGAGGATTCTTCATACCTTTGCGAAGACTGAGTATAGAAAAGACAACACTAACATTATGAAGAAAATCTGCCACTACATATCAGAATACATGGGCATGCTGGTGCTGGCAGCTGCCTTGCTGGCATTTGCCTTCCCCACTACCCTGCAACACATAAAGCCTACGGTTATCAACTACCTGCTGGGCGTGGTGATGTTCGGCATGGGACTGACACTGAACCTGCAGGACTTCAGGATTGTATTCAGCAGACCCAAGGATGTTATCATTGGCTGTCTGGCTCAGTTCACCATCATGCCGCTGCTGGCATGGGGACTGTCAAGAGCCTTCCAGCTGGACGAGGCACTGGCACTGGGTGTAGTGCTGGTGGGATGCTGTCCTGGCGGCACCGCCTCTAACGTAATCACCTACTTAGCAAAGGGTGACCTGGCTCTCTCCGTAGGAATGACAGGCGTCTCTACCCTACTCGCCCCGCTGCTGACTCCTATTCTGACATGGGCTTTGGCAGGCAAGAGTGTGAACGTGGACGTGGTGGGTATGTTGCTGAGTATCCTCTGGGTAGTGATATTGCCCATAGCGGTAGGACTGATCATAAAGTACATCTGGCCTAAGTTCACAGAGCGGGCCACAGACTACCTCCCTGCCTTCTCTTCCATTGCCATAGCCTTTATTGTATCCATCGTCATTGCCGCCAATGCCAATAAACTGATGGCAGGCGGACTGATCATCATGCTGGTGGTTATGCTGCACAATATCTGCGGCCTGGGCCTTGGCTATATGATAGGACGTTTACTGGGTCTGACCGGCCCCAAGAGGCGAGCCATCTCTATAGAGGTGGGTATGCAGAACTCAGGACTGGCCTCCTCACTGGCTACCATCCACTTTGCCGCCTACCCCCTGGCTTCCATCCCCGGCGCCATCTTCAGCGTATGGCATAATATCAGCGGAGCAATAGTAGCCAGGCTTTATCAAGCCGAGGTTAGAGGTTAGAGGTTAGAGGTTAGAGGTTAGGGGTTAGCGGTTAGAGGTTAGGGATTAGAGATTAGGGATTAGAGATTGAACTTCGTTCGAGCCTGCTCACGCTCGGAAAAGCTGATGTGAGCATCGCTCTTCTCTCGCTTAATCGCAGCCTTAGGGGTTAGACACAAGACCTTAGTGTTTTACGTTTGCGTTTGCGTTTACGTTTACGTTATTAAAAGATTACACTTAATATAAAAACAAATAAAAAACATATGAAGAACAGACTACTATTTTTACTGGCTCTTCTGCTCACCATCATGGTGCAGAAAACATGGGCCCAGCCTGTGACTCAGGAAGATGCCAAGCAGATTGCTGCTCAGTTCCTGAAGAGACAATACGAGAGAAAGAGTACCAGACGTAAGGCTCCAAGCCAGACGGAACTGACAACCGATGTGCTGTTCAACGCCACAGATGCCGAGGGACAGCCCTACCTATATGTAGTGAGCACTACCCGCCAAGACGGCTTTGTGCTGGTGAGTGGCGACGAACGTTTCGCCGATGTGTTAGGCTACAGCGATAAGCATGGCTTCAGCGAACAGGATATGCCTGAGAATATGCGCGTCTTCCTGCAGGGATACATAGACGAGATGAAGCATCTGCAGTCTGTTGACTACCAGCCAAAGGCAGTTGTAAGACGTGCCGCTGCCGTTGCCAAGACAGACATCAGTCCGTTAATGACTACCCAATGGAACCAAAGAGCACCCTTTAACGACCTATGCCCCATGGACAACGACAAACGCTCTGTAACCGGCTGTGTTGCAACGGCGATGGCGCAGGTTATTAACTACCACATCCAGCATGAGCAAGGACCGACAGCCTTGAAGGCAGACATCCCTGGGTACACAACGCGCTCCAAGGGTATGGAAGTCTCTTCAATAGAATCAACTGCACCATTCCCAGCCAAGGATTTATTGAAGGACACATATAACACAGGGGACAACAGAACAGATGATGAAAAGAATGCCGTAGCCGAACTGATGTACTATTGCGGCGTCTCTATAGAGATGAATTACACAAACAACAATTCCGGCGCGTTTACATGTAACGTACCTAATGCCCTGGTCAAATACTTCGGCTTTGACACTACGGTACGCCTAGAAATACGCGGGGAATATTCTTATGCCGGATGGATTGACCTTATATACGGAGAACTGGCAGCAGAGCGTCCTGTGATGTTGGCCGGTGGCAAGCCGACTGGCGCACACTCCTTTGTGACAGACGGTTTTGATGCAACCAACACATTATTCCATATCAACTGGGGCTGGGGCGGTAAATCAGACGACTACTTTGCCCTGTCCGTCCTGAACCCAGATGACGCCGGGCAGACGGGTGCCGCTGCCGGTTCAGGTGGTTATACAATGGAGCAAGATGCTATTATCGGCATCCAACATGTGGGCACCATACCCGGACCGACAGATCCTCAATGCTTATACACGGCCGACTACCGTGTGGAAGGGACGGATATCCTGTTTGCGGCATACAATTACACTGGTGCAGACAACCAATTTGATTTCGGATTAGGCGTTTATGATGCTGACAAAATAGAACTTTTCAAAACATTATACGCTAATCTAAATCTGCATAACGGCGCCTATTTCCCTACTCTGAAGACGAGTGCTATATGTACTGACTTTGCCAACCAAACCAGGAAACTGATTCCCATAACCAAAATACACGGAACAGACACATGGATACCTGGTACTGACCCCGACATCAACTATTTCACAGCTGTCTATGATGCCCACGGCGTACCTACACTGACAGCACATCCTGCGCATGACTTCCAGAATACCACCTTCAGTGTTCCTAAGTATGTGTATGTAAATTCCTCTACAGCCATTAAGACCACATTTATCAACAACGGAGAGGAATACTATGGCTATGTCTATTTCTTTGTCAGCACCGATGCAGACAACAAGGGGAAATACAAGACTGTAAACACTGTGACGGCACCAACGGGTATCCCTGCATCTATTGACTTTGAGTGGACACCCACTGCAGCAGCCACCTACCACATCTGGGCAGCTACTGACGCTGCCGGAAAGAATGTAATTGGCACAACCACCGTTACAGCAACAACGGATACCAGCCTGGAAGGAAGAACAATAGTAATATCAACCTGCAAGTTCACAGGCCAGGCCGACCAGACCCTACAGATAGATGATAATGGCGTGCGCACTGTAGACGTATATAATGATCAGGTGAATGCCAGCATCCAATTCAAGAATCTGTCTGACGAAGATTTTAACGGAACTATGGCCTTACGCCTGGATAAATACGATACAGAGACTTCTCAGTTCATAAACGATACTAATACCAGTGTGAACGAAGGCTTCTCCCTGCCTGCCGGAGCCTCGATGAAAGTATCCTTCAGTAGAGATACTTACGAACCTGGTTATACGTACAGGATTCGCTTACTCATGGATGATGTATGCGTGGATGATCGTTACAGGATCAACCTGAAAGGCGCTCCTGAAACCATCGCCAGCATCAGTGATTGGGAGAGTTTCTGTGCAAAGGTGAAGAACGATACCTATAGCGGCAAAATAGTTAGGATGGGGGCAGACATCACCACCAGTACAAGGGTGGACGGCACCTTCAGTGGCGTATTCGACGGAAACGGACATAAGTTGAATGTGACGATTTCAGCAGATAACACAGAATATTTAGCCCCCTTCAGGACCATCAATGGAGCCACCATCAAGAATCTGACCCTTACAGGAAGTGTGACAAGCGGTACAGACCATGCAGCCGGTCTGGTAGGCGAGGTAACCGGTAATGACAATATGATAGAAAACTGCGTGGTGAATACCAATGTCAGCCTAAACGGATATGGCGCAGGTGTTGTAGGCTACCTTACAGGGGCATTAACCATCAAGGACGTTATATACGGAGGAACTATCACTCAAGAGAATTCTGCTTATAAAACAGGAGGCTTCATAGGATACTATTATGGTGACAATAAGAATCTGAGCATGACCAATTGTATGTTCAATGGAACGTATGGGGGTAGCAACTTCCATCCTATTGGCATCAAAAACGCTAACAATGACTTTGGTACCCTCTCCTGCACAAACTGTTTCTACACCACTACCCCTGCTAACACAACCGGTGAAGACGTTATCCCCGCAGAAGCCATTAAGGCCAGCCAGTTGGACCTTGGCTCAGGCATCAGCATCCTGTCTGGCAACATCTGCTCATACAGGAACGAGGTTTTCTATTATGGTACAATAACGCTGGGATACAACGACCCCGAGGCCATTGTAACCTTTAGTCTGGACGGAGTTCAGCTTAGTGGCGACAGCTTCACTATCAGCCAGGAGAACGCTGCGTTTAACGATGGCAACGCCACCCTCACAGCCAGCTATGCCTTTAGCATCAGCTATAAGCTGGACGGTGGAACGTTGGCAACGCCCAACCCCACCTCTTATACTACAGAAAGCGATGAAATTACACTGAACAACCCAATACGCGAGGGTTGGATATTCGACGGATGGACAGGTACAGGGCTGAACGGAGCCCAGATGTCCGTCACCATACCTAAGGGTTCTACAGGCCACCGCTACTACACCGCTACATGGACAGCTGACGAACTTGACACTGACGAAAGCGGTGCCTACCTTATCAATAATAAGTATGACTGGGAACGATTCTGCGCACGTATGAGGATTGTGGATGAGAACTTCAATGGTAACTACGACGGTACGGTTGTAAAACTGACTGCCGACATAGGTACGGCTCAGGATCCTGTCACCACCAAGGTCGGCTGTGAAACGAACGTAATCAATTGTTTCAATGGAACCTTTGACGGACAAGGATACACATTGTACGTTGATTATACTGATGATGCCCCATTCAAGTACACATCCTATGCAACAATCCAGAATCTGCATGTAGCAGGCAACATCATCGCTAACAACATGTACACTACAGGTCTTGTGTCTCAAGCTTATGGCGATCTTACCATCAGAAACTGCCATAGTAGCATCAACATTAGCAGCAGTATTCCAGATTATGGCTATCATGGAGGACTGCTTGGCATTACACTCAAATTTGGTAATCAAACGGGCAAAATCACTATAACAGGCTGTCTGTTTGACGGCTCCATTAGCACTACCAATGGTACCAGCAGATGCGCAGGATTCATAGGATGGACAAAATATCCTTCCCATGTAACTATCAGCAACTCGCTCTTAGCACCCACCAGTATCTCCGGCGGACTGTTGGATAATACATTTGTGACTTACAACACTGAAGACGGCACACCCACTATCAGGAACAGCTACTACTTCCCCGTTACGAACCTGCCAACCAATCAGGGCAAGGAGGCACAAACCATCACTGCCGGCGAGAATGTAACCACCCTTTCCATCAGCGGCGAACCGATAGAGTATGATCTCAGCGGCATCACAGCTTACGAGGATAACTCGGGTCTGAAGTACAATAGCATGTTCTATGCCGGTTCAGAGGACGAAGTGGATCTGGTACTCACCTCTGCAGCACCGGATGAGGGAAAATACTTCTACCAATACACCACAACGGTAGGCAGTATCATTACGAACAGTCCTACCAGCGCTACGCTGATTATGCAGGACAATCCGTTACCCACTGTGAAAATCGATGCAACGTACAGCAATTACCCAACCATCTTCCTGGCGGATACTGAGGATAATACAGACCTGCTCTCTGCCAACAATGGAATGACACGTAATGTTATCCTATCCGGGCGTACCTTGCAAACGGGTAGCTACAACACCTTTGCCGTTCCTTTTGATATCCCTGCCAACCAGTACAGTACCTATAATATAATAGGTGTGAAGAAGCTGACAGGCTCATCCTATGACAGCAGCACAGGCGTACTGTCCTTGACCTTCGCAGATGAGACGGAGAAGATAGAGGCAGGAAAGCCCTATCTGGTCAAGGTCAGTGCCAATACCATGAGCCCGACCTTTGATGAGGTGCTTGTCTCTGCAGAGGCAAAGCCTGTTGAGACCACGGCCGTCAACTTCGTCCCCACATTTGGAAAGACAGTAGTAGAAGGCGATGTGAAGAGCATCCTCTTCCTTGGAGCAAACAACACGCTATACAATCCTAATTCCCTGCCTTCGTACATGAAGGGTATGCGTGCCTACTTCCAGCTGACAGGCAATGCAGCCCTGGCACATGAATTCAGGATGGAGTTTGAAGATGATGCCGACGGTATTCAGGATATTCAAAATTCAAAATCCAAAATCCAAAATGCGGGGGGCACCTGGTACACCCTTGATGGCCGCAAACTCAGTAGCAGGCCTACGGCCAGCGGCGTCTATGTGAATAATGGTAAGAAAATAATCATCAAATAAAGCAGAAGGAGGACAATATCATGACTAAAAGAAAATATTTGCAGCCTATGATGAATGTCGTTCGCATTCAGAGTCAGCACATGCTGGCCTATTCTGAAATCCAAACCAGCGGTCTGGACGAAGGAGAGACAATAGACTACGGCAACAACACAATAAAGAGTGGCAATCTGTGGGACTCCGCCTGGTAAACAGCCTCCCCCCTACCTAAAGTTTACCATACCTTCAGGTATCGGCAACCATGCAGGGGGATAGTGCATTTGAGTTCATCCTCAGACAGATTCTTCTGACGCCAAAGGTCGCGGATCATTGAACATTGCCACTTCGTTCTCGCTTCCAGCTCGCGACCCCTTCGGCGTTGAGCATTACTGCTATCCTCTTGCTCCTTGCCCCTTGCTCCTTGCCCCTTAAAAATTGAATTTAGTAGCTCCTTCATATCTACCTGCTGGTCCGTGTCGCCAGTATTGAAGATACCTACGGCAAAGGCACCGTCAGCCAAGGGACGACTCCACACCTCTATATCACCCTCCTTCAGAGTGCGGTCGGCTTGCTTACCCAGGAGGTCCTGGTCGATGGCATTCACCTCGTTGTTACAGAGCAGTCCAAGCGTGAAGTCATCCATCTGGGATATGTCGCAACCAATAAGCAAGTTAGAGGAAACAAGTGTCCACAGGGTGATGTGGGTATATTGCTCATCGGGTGTCAGACGCGTCTCGCGCAGGCCCTTGGTGTTTTCGCCCAGTCCGTAACCGACCTTGCCCACTACCAGCATATCGGGATCGTTCCAATGACCGATAGAGGAATACTGCGACTTGCCTAACTGCTCACGGAAACCTACATTAGAGATTGACTTCCACGTGTCGTTGATGTCCCCAGCCGTACGCCAGCTGTTGCCGTCGCAATACACGCCCCATAGATACACCTGCGTTCCACCCAAGGGGCCAAGGCTATAGAAGATATCACGGGGCTGCTGGCGCAAGTACTTCTGCATTACCAGATGGGGACGCACACAGCTGGCAAAACCATAGTCATGCTCCTGGACACGCACATTCTCGTAGCTGCACCAGTCGTATTTCAGGTAATCCACACCCCAACGATTCCAGACCTCGGCATCCTCCTTCTCGTGACCAAAACTGCCCAGATAGCCGCCACAAGTGGTTGCTCCAGGCGAGCTGTAGATACCGAACTTAAGGCCACGCTCGTGAAGCCAGTCCACCAGTCCCTTCATGTTGGGGAACTTCTGGTTGGCATCCAGTGTACCGTCGGCATTGCGGGCAGGAGCTTCCCATCCGTCATCTATATTGATATAGCTGTAGCCATAGTCGGCCAGACCCTTGTCGATGAGCGCCTGTGCAGAGGAGATCACCTTATCCTGCGTTACGGTCAGTCCCCAGCAGTTCCATGAGTTCCAACCCATAGGAGGTGTCTGACCAATCATGTTATCGCCCACCCTCAGTGTGAAGTCCTGTGAGGCCTGTCCCTTGGCGTTCTCAGCCGTAACGGTGAAAGTCAGGATGCAAGGCTTGTCAATCTTTCCACTCAGCACACCGTCTTCTGTCAACTGCAGACCCTCGGGCAAATCGTTACAGGTAAACTTCATAGGCTTCTCGCCCGATACGGGGAAGCGGTAGATGACGGGTGAGCCAGGACGCACGCCCCAAACGGGAGCGCCATTGAAACGAGGAGTAGCAGGAGCAGCAGGCGTCAGGACGTACTTCAACTGCTTGCTTTGGGTGAGCACTTTGCCTGTCTTGGCATCAGTATAGGTAGCCGTCAGCTGGTACATCTTATCCATACTGTAAGGCACTGTCACACGCACGGGCTTGTTACGCTTCAGGGAAAGCTTCTTGGAAAGGGATTTCACCTTAGCGCCCGTCTCACGGTCTGTGATGATGACATCCAGCGTTCCGTTGGTAGCCGTCGCGTAAGCGTTGTTGACGTCTATATCATAATGGTACTGCCCCACATTGGTGTCCGAAAGGCTCATGGAGAGACCTTCCTCAGCCTTGGGGCAGGTAATGGTCAGCGGGTTGTTGTACAGACCACCTGAACCGCCACGGTTATAGACACGCACGGCAATCACGTTCTCTGCATCCAGACGGAGACCGTCCTCCTTGATGTTAACCACATAGTTGCGAACCACATTATTAGCTGGGAAATAGCCAGCAGCATTGGTAGGCATACGACCCGTAGAACCTATCAGTTTGCCGTTCAGATAGCACTCATCCACATCATCCGCCTTGGGCATGTTCAGGATAAGAGCATTCTGCTGGTCGGAACCCTGGAGCACACTCTTGGGGATATTCACATGGATACGATACCAGCCGTATGCCTTGTTGTTCTGAGGGAAGCCCTGCTTGTCCCAGTACTTGGTAATATCTATCTCGCTCCAAGAGGCATCATCCATCTCGGGCTTTGCCCAATTGATATCGTCGCCTTGCTGGAACCTAGCCTTGCTGACGGTTACATTCTGTGCGCTTGAATGCAGTCCCATCAGGACAGACAGAGCCATTAAAAACACGTGTTTCATTGTTAATTTATGGTTTCAAAGGATAAAATAATGCGTTTAACGGTGCAAATATAGTCTTTTACTTCTAAAAGGCAACATTTCTATGGGAATAATTATGGTAACTTAGCCGTATTATCCCATTTGATATTATATTCATAATAACGAACATGACCTTCGCCAAGGGGGTGTGTTTCAGTTATTGTCCGTACCCTTTTATGTTCATCCAGTTCGTATGCGAACCGAAGAGGATAACTATATCCATCACTGTATTCAACGCTTTCTACCAGATTCCTGCAGGCAACACCATAGTAACCGTTCGCAATCAGAGCATCATGTTCTGCCAGATAACTCCTCGGCTCTATAAAAGCAAAATTGCCTGTAAGCGAGGAATACCCGTAGGTATTATAGTTTGTCGTGTTATATCTATTAGGGCTGTAAAAGGTCACTTTAATGATGTTGCCATCCTTCCATTCATACGTAATCTCCTCCTCATACCACGGATTCCTTAGATGTTTCTTACTTACATTCTCGTTCCTAAAAAATATCATCTCGCCACGCTCGTTATAACGATATTTAAAGAAGAATCGGTTACCATCCTGACGAGCACCTGCACAACTGTCAACCCTACCGTTAACAAGGAAAAGGGTGTCTTCGCGAGAGAAAGTGTATTGGCTTTTTAGATCGTATTCACCATTAGACCATCTGTACTGTTGATATGAAACATAGATGTGTTCCTTGTCGTATTTATACTCAGTGAAGTAATCCATATTAGAATCTTGACTCGTAAATTTGACAACCCTCCCCTGGTTGTCATATTCAAAAGCACTGGAAAGATATGGCCCATCCAAAGACAGTATTCTATCTGTATTCATTACCACCTCGGGTGTCTCAGGTTCAGGAATACTGTTGGAACAGGAAACAATTCCAAGCACAAACAAAACGGATACAATCAGCTTCTTCATCGTTTTTACCTTTTTATTGTGAAACTTATAACTTAAAAACGATATCTGTGATTGGTTTAGTATGCAAGATTACTAAAAGAATGTAAAATTATTCTAAATTTATCTGTCTACATTAATATATATAAACCGCTTTTTGCTATATTTGCAGTTGATATGTATTATTTATGGAGCAAGGGGCAAGTGGTTAGGGGCAAGAGGATTGTTTTACACATGTCTCCCTACTCATCACTAAAAGGGATATTTGAAGTCATAGCAACTTCTTGCCCCTTGCCCCCTGCCCCCTGCTCCTTGCCCCTAATAAAAATAAAAACAAAGAGATAGACATTATGATTCTGACAACAACCCCACAGATTGAAGGTCATCCCATCCTGGAGTACAAGGGTGTGGTAACTGGCGAGACTATTATTGGTGCAAACATTGTAAAGGACTTCTTCGCAGGTATCCGCGATATTGTAGGCGGTCGTGCCGGCAGTTACGAGAAGGTACTTATAGAAGGCAAAGAGACCTCTATTAGGGAAATGATGCAACGTGCCCAGGCTTTAGGAGCCAATGCCATTGTAGGTATCGACATCGACTACGAGACCGTTGGCGGTGGTTCCATGCTGATGGTAGCTACCAGCGGCACTGCTGTGGTGATATAAGACCCCCATCCCCTTTTAGGGGAGGGACCCGATTAGGGATTAGAATAGAAAAGGGAAGAGACGTTTGCCTCTTCCCTTTTAATTTCGCCGCCTTTCGACATATCGTTATTACGATGTTTCTTTCGACGGTCTTGATTTCGATTATCGATTTTTGAATCTTGAATCTTGAATTTTGTATTCATGTCCTCCCGCTAAAGGGGGCCGGGAGCTCTTAAAAATGCAAGCTCAAATCAAATCCGCACTGGAAGGGAGCACCACGTTGCGCCATGAACACTTCCCTACCCGTTGCCTTGCTGGAAAAGGCGAAAGTGTTATAGTTGGTGTCTGTGATATTGCGTGCCCACAGGTTGAGTTTGCACAGGCCAAAGTCGGCACAGGCATGAGCACCTAATGTGGCGTAGAAGTTCTGGCCATAGGTGTTAGCCTCGTCCCACCAGATCTTACCCTGTCCGTTCATATTGGCACCAATGGTCAGGCTCTTCATGATTCCAAGGTTGGTATCGAAGGTATAGTCTGCCATTGCCGACAGGGTATGTGCAGGAACGTAGGGAACCCTCTTGCCTGCATAGTCAACCTCCTCTGCATTCTTGCTAGCGCGATTCTTGTAATCCTTGAAAGCTGCATGGGTATAGCCATAACCTAATGACCAAGCCAAGTGATTGCTGACGGCACTACCACGCAGTGTCAGTTCCAGACCACAGCTGTAGCTCTTGCCGGCATTAATCATCTTACGACCGTAGCCATAGTCCTCAGTGAAGACAGAAAGCTGCTGGTTGCGGATCTGCATGTAGTAAAGGCTCAGGTCGGCATGTATCAGATTATTAAAGAGGTTGGCATGTGTGCCCAACTCATAGTTCCAAGACTCCTCGGGCTTGAACTTGATACCCTCCACGATTGCATTACATGCGTCATCGTGATGCTCAAGAATAACCTCATTCAGAGGTTCTGAACCAGGCTGAGCACTGTTCTGCAACTTATTGATAGCAGCCTGGAGGTCTGCCTGTACGATATCGCCAAACATCTGCACGTTGTAGCCACCAGCACGATAGCCCTTCGTTACAGTAGCATAGATGTTACTGCCATTGTCGAACTTGTAGGTAAGACCGAACTTAGGCAACAGCTGGTTGAAGTTTGTGTTGTCAGAGCTAATATAATCAATATAAATCTTGTCAGGATTAAGATTAGTACCCATGATAGAGAATACAGGATTCATACTAATTCCACGTGCATCAAATTCAATCTTTGCATTTGTATAATCATAGCGTAAGCCAACAGTAGCCATCAAGCGGTCTGTCAGTTCGATATTTGATTCATGGAATACTGCCAGGTTAGCCTGTGGAGTATGGAATAAGCATGGAATATAAAGGGGCATATCTATATTTATGCCGCCACGGGCTGCAATTGCAGCTGAAGCTTGCTCTGCTGTCATACCTCTACCCATCATACTCTTCAGCATAGCTCCCTGAATCTGCTGTTCCAACATTTCAGAGAAGTAAGGGCCAAAGGTGTTGGGAGCTGCAGTCTTCAACCACTGGTAAGAACCGAACACACCTGTTGTCCAGTGCCAACGGCCCTGCAGATTATCCTTGAAGGTAAACTCCTGGGTAATGGCATTGCTCAGCTGAGACTGATCCACAACAATGAAGTCTATTGAAGAATAGTCGTTATCCATCAGCAGGTTGTCCTTCAGATACTGGTAACTGGTGTTGGACTGGAAGTCGAAGCCATTGCCATGATACTTGACAGCCATACCCGTATTAACCATATTACGGCTGTACTTGCCCTGATGGTCCTGATCGGGCTCTGACACTACCCTGCCGCTCTCAGGCTCCAGCACACCATAGGGATAGGCATGCTGACTGACGTACTGGTAGTCTGCCATCCAGTCGAACGAGAGTTTCTCTGTAGGCTTATACACCAGACGCAGACGACTGCCAGCCTCGTTCTTATCATCGGTACGCTCGCCAGTGAGTGTATTCTTCCAGAATCCGTTGGTGCCGTTGTAGAATGCACCTACCGAGAAGGCCAGCTTATCATTTATCTTATTATAATGACTAACCTCGGCATTGCGGTACATGTGGGTACCAAAGCCCAAGTTGACGTCCGTGCCCTGGTAGCGCAAAGGGTTCTTGGTGTACTGACGCACCAGACCACCCTCTGAGTTAACACCGTAGAGCGTACCCTGGGGACCACGCAGAACATCCACACGGTCCAGTTGCCATACGTGACTGTTGAAAGCCGACTTGTTCATCAGGGGAATATCATCTACATAGATACCCATGGAAGGACTGTTGACACGAGAGCCGATACCACGTACATATATTGAGGAAGTGAAACGTGCTCCGTAGTCGGGCATTACAAAGGCAGGGACATAAGTGGCGATGTCTCGCAGGTCACGAACACCCAGATTGTTCATCTCCTTACCTGTAAGAACGGATGAACTGACAGGCTGCTGACGCAGACCCTTAGAGTCCTTGTTACGGGGTACGAAGACAACCTCGTCCAGGTTATAAACCCGTGAAGAATCTACTGGTGCCGTCTCTGTCTCTGCCGTTGCAGAAAAAGCAAAACTTGCTAATAGCGATGCAGTTAAGATAATTTTTCTCATTTTTATATTTATTTATTCTGACTTAATAATCATGTTAGCAATATCGGCTGCCTGAGTGATACGATGGCCCATACCGATGCCGTCACGCAGGTTACCACCCAACACCAGTCCGGGGTATTGTTCCTGGATGAATTCCACAGCGCTGAACCTGCGTCCGCTGTCAGCATTATATTGCGGAATGGCACGCTGGTGGCGAGCAATGTGGATGAAGTCGGGCTTGGCCTGAGCAGGGAACTTCAGCATGCTGTGCAGGTTCTGCAGGACTATAGCCTGAATCTCCTCATCAGTCTTGCTCATCATCTCAGGATTGCGCACACCTCCCAGATAGAAAGAGAACAATGCCCCACCCTCTGGTGCACGCCCTGCAAAGCAGGCCGAAGGGAACAGAATGCCCAGTATCTGCTGCTTCTCCTTGGTAGGCACCAAACCGCCAAAGGCACAATAGTCGCCACCAAACGTATCAGGCATACCCACGTTGACCTCTATGATAGGCGAATATACCAGCTGCGCTATGGCATCCATGCGTTCCTTATCTACAAAAGGCAGCAACGCAGGCAAACTATAGGCACCACAGGTAGTAACCACCCATCGGCTTTGCAACTGCTGACGGTTGCCCTTGGCATCCTGGAAAGTTGTTACCCATCTCTGCCCTTCCTGACTGACGCTGACATGGCTGACACCTAGTGAGATGTTCTCCATACCGATGTAATCAGCCTCAGCCTGAGGGATATTGCTCAGTCCGCCCTTTGCCGAGAACACCTTCTTGGTGGCCATGCGGTCACGGTCGGTCTTAGGCTGCTTCTTCTTGGCAATGCTGCCACGGATAAAGCTGCCATAGTCGCGCTCCAAAGCGTATAGCTTGGGCAACGCATAACGGGTAACCAATGTATAGGGGTTGCCGGCATAAACACCAGATATAAAAGGATCTACAGCATAGTCCACAAAGGACTGCCCAAGCCTACGGGCTGCCAGCGAGGCAACGCTCTCATCAGGGTTATTGCCACGCTTGCGCCAAGGTTCGCCCAAGATACGCAGTTTATCCGAGAAACGGAACAACGGAGTGGTAATGGCACTAATCGGACTGGAAGGAAGTTCCCAGAAGCGGTTGCCCTTCCATATCAGTCTACGCTTGGCAGCATCAGGAGCCGTCTCTATCTGACACTGGCCCTGCGAAGTCTCTGCTAAGGCATTCATCAGCTCAGCTACCTCAGGCGTAGAGACAGCACCCGTTGAGGGGCCCGTCTCATATATATAATGTTCAAAGCGCTGCGTCTTGATTTGTCCGCCTATGCGGTTGTCTGTCTCCACAACACGCACATTCTTACCCCCTCGTTTCAGCCAATAGGCAGTCGTCAGACCTGTTAAGCCTGCGCCTATTACCGTAACATCCGTATAGTCTATTTCTGGGTTATTCATCATTTCGGGTGCAAAGGTATTACAATACTTTTACGCTCGCAATCCTCATTTTTTAGGATTTTGAACCTAAATACAAATCTCCTGCTGATTTTCTTCCAAAAATTGCTTTTGGGAGCTAAAGGGGAAGTTAAATAAGGAGTTAAACGGGAAGTTAAGCACTTTGTGCTAGACAATTCCGCTCACTTACTCGTAACTTTGATACAATATCTCAAAGCTACTATCGCTCGGATAAAGAAATAAAAAAGCGTTTTTATTTCGTTTATCTCTCACTTAATCGTAAATTTGTCCGGCAAATCAAATATAAAACCAACAAAACTATAATGAAAAGTATTATCAGAACCATTATCTGCAGTATGGTGCTCTGCGTGGGAGCCTCATCTGCATGGGCAGACGTTGTGTACAAGGATGCCAACGTGCGCTTCACACTGATTGACGAAGGAACACTGCGTCTGGAGTATGCACCAGACGGTCAGTTTGTCGACAACAAGAGCTTTATGGCTGTTATCCGCGAGTACCCCAAGGTGCTCTATACCATTAAGGATAACCCCAAGCAGGTTACCATCAGCACCGCTAAACTGAAGCTGGTTTACAAGAAAGGCGCAGCACCCCTGAGTGCCGAGAACCTGACCATCAGCAGCACCAAGGCTATCTCTACCCCATTCACATGGAAGCCCGGCATGCAGCAGAAGGGCAACCTGAAGGGTACGTACCGTACTCTGGACGGCTACGACGGCTCGGAATACCAGTACAGCAACCCCAAGCGTGAGATGCCTATAGAGGACGGACTGCTGGCAACGGACGGATGGAGCCTCATCGATGACAGCAAGAGCCTGCTCTTCGACGGAGCACAGGACTGGGACTGGGTAACGGAGCGCAAGAGCGCTGAAGGGGCTCAGGACTGGTACTTCATGGCCTACGGACACGACTACAAGGGTGCGCTGCTCTCATATACAAAGTTCGCCGGCAAGGTGCCTCTGCCTCCCCGCTATACCTTCGGTTACTGGTGGAGCCGCTATTGGAGCTACAGCGATCAGGACCTCAGAAACCTCATCGGCAACTTCCAGCGTCTGGACCTTCCCCTTGACGTATTGGTAATAGATATGGACTGGCACCCCATCAGCGAACAGGCTGGCGGTGGCTGGACCGGTTGGGACTGGAACGAGCGTCTCTTCCCCGACTACAAGGCATTCCTGAAATACCTGGATGAGCAGGGCGTGAAGACTACCATGAACCTGCATCCTGCAGACGGTGTACGTCCCTACGAGAAGAAATACAACGAGTTTATGCAACGCCTGGGCAAGAACGACGGTAAGACATACACTTGGGTAGGCTCGGACAAGAAATATGTGAAGGCGCTTTTCGACACCTATCTGCATCCCTACATAGACGAGGGTGTTGACTTCTGGTGGCTGGACTGGCAGCAGTGGGAGAAGGACCGTGCCATCAAGAGTCTGGACAATGTGTTCTGGTGCAACTACATCTGGTTTACGGATATGGAACGTAACGGTACCAAGCGTCCTATGCTCTATCACCGCTGGGGCGGACTGGGTAACCATAGATACCAGATAGGCTTCTCGGGCGACTCATACATCACCTGGAAGAGCCTGAAGTTCCTACCCTACTTCAACTCTACAGCCTCTAACGTACTATACGGCTACTGGAGCCACGACATTGGCGGTCACCAGAGCAAGCGCTACGGCACACCCGTGGAACCACAACTCTACACCCGTGCCATGCAGATGGGCGAGTATCTGCCTATCATCCGCAGCCACAGTACCAAGGACCCCAGCCTGAACAAGGAGCCTTGGGCCTTTGACCAACCCACACAGCAGCGACTGGCCAACGTTATCAATGGTCGTTACGCCCTGGTACCTTATATATATACTATGGCGCGTAAGGCATACGAGACGGGTATCTCGCTCTGCCGTCCCCTCTACTACGACAGTCCCGATGCCAAGGAGGCCTACGAATACAAGGAGGAGTATATGTTTGGTGACAACATGCTGATTGCCCCCGTTACAGAGGAAGTGGACAAGGAGAGCGGCTACGCCACTGTGAAGCTGTGGCTGCCCGAAGGACAATGGCTGGAGTATGAGACAGGCGAGATGCTGCAAGGCGGCAAGACCTACGAGCGCCACTTCACTATGGACGAATACCCCGTATATGTAAAGGCAGGCAGCATTCTACCCTACTACGGCAAGCTGAAGAACCTATCAGGTACGGAGCAGGCTGTAACGGTACGTGTGTTCCCCGGAGCTGACAAGGGCGACTTCCAACTCTATGAGGATAACGGTGAGGACAAGAACTATGTGACGGAATATGCCACTACTCCCCTCTCCTACACTCGCAACGGCAATAAGCTAAGCATCACAATCGGTGCCCGAAAAGGTCAGTATAAGGATATGCCCGCCAAGCGTCAGTACTACGTGGCACTGCCCTGCCAGAAGGCTCCCTCCAGTGTTAGCTGCCAAGGCAAACAACTGCCCTTTACGTATGACGGCATGAACCTGGAGGCTACCATCGACCTGGGTCAGATTGACTGCGCCAACGGTGCTAATCTGGAGATAGAGATGCCTCAGGAATCAGCTCTAGTAGCAGGCACAAAGGCTGCCTTCCGACACATACAGACCGTAGTGCAGGACTTCAAGCAGCACGATGCTGGAATGGTATATACCGCCGACTTCGGTTACTTGGAAGCCACCCCACTGCGACTCTCATATCATCCTGAAAATCAAGAAGAGACACTTAATCAATTCTTCCAGAAGTACAACAACATCAACAAGGTACTTATGGAGCAGATGGGCATAGGCAATAACTACCAGCGTGCCGTAAAACTACTGAACTTAAAGAATGCTCTGACAGATGTTCCGGCAGAGGCATTCCAAGCCAACGGAAAGACAGGATTCAGTGCCCGCTACTACAACAACAAGACCCTGAACGATGATGTGGTAGCAACAGCCCAGATGGAGAAAGTTGATATGTTTGAGAGCCAGAGTCCACGCGAAGGCGTGAAGGCCGACGGATGGAGTATGATTCTGGAGAGTGAGCTAACCTCACCCGAAGACGGAGAACTTGTCTTCTCCATCACAGGCGATGACGGCTACCGACTGATTGTCGATGGCAAAGAGCTCTGTGGCGATTGGGGCGACCATGCAGAGACCTCTCGCCTGGCTACCATCAAGACCACCAAGGGTCAGAAGCACAGCATACGCATTGACTACTTCGATAATGAGTACAATGGTATATTGAGGATGAGGACGATGGTAATCCCCAATTAGGGATTAGAGATTAGAAAAGGGAAGAGACGTTTTGCCTCTTCCCTTTCTTATTTCTTCTTTTTGGCCGCCTCTCGTTATATCGTTATGACGTTATAACGTTATTACGATGTCATTATCGGCGGCCCTTAAATCTCAATCTCCAAAAGACCAGTGACTTTCTGAAGCTCTATCCATGCTGTCATGCATTGGCTTAGAGCTTCAGCATAGTTTTTACGCACGTCGTTATATGTTTCCTGAGCAGCTAAGACTTCAATCAGAGAGGTCTCGCCTCGCTGGTAGGCATAGATTCTGCCCTGCAAGATTTTTTCGGCATCATGTATCAGCTCCTCTGTATAAGTCTTAGCATTGCGTTGTGCCATATGATAGTTGTTGAGGGCCTGCATGATTTCTGATACCATCTGATTCTCTAATGCCTCGGCCTGCAGTTGTGACTGCTGTATGGAAAGCTGCGAAGCCTTGATATTGCCCTTGTTGGCATTAGAGAACGGTAGGGGCAAAGATATACCTGCTGTATATCCAACATATCTAGGTGCTGGTGCTATCTCATTACGCACCTCAGAGTTGATGGACATTCCCAAAGACACTTCAACCTCCGGTAAACGTTCACGCTTTACCAGGCGAGCCTGACTCTCTGCAAGAGATACAGACTGCTGGGCACTCTTCAGGTCGGGACGATACTTCAGGGCAATTCCCGTCAGCTCAGCTATGGTGTAATCCCTGTTAGGATTGCTGAGCTGTCCTTCTATAGCCTTGGTACCACGGGTGGGATTACCAGCGAACAGGTCCAAGGTAACAAGATTATTATTGTATGCTGCCACAGCAGAGAGATAATCCTGCTGAGCCATTCGAGCCTCAATACGTGTCTGCAGCATATCATATTCCGAGATGTCACCCTTCACAAAGCGCAGGCTGTCTCCAGAGGCAAGGCGCTGCATGTTCTGGTACGTCTGATAGGCAATCTGTGAGAGGTCTCTTGCCAACAAAGCTTCTACGAAGCTAACGGAAGCCTCAGCCTTGAGGTTAAGCAGATAATCGTCCAAATTGGTAGAGGCAATCTTAGCCTCGTTCTTTGCCACCTGCTTGCGGGCTGATATCACACCAAAGGTAATGGGCTGTGCCACTTCCAGTTCAACAGACTGTCCCATCTGCTTCTTCCATTCGCTGTTGTTGCCGTAGGTGGCAGAAAGGGATGGATTCTGTATAGCCTTAGAGGCTTTGTACAACGCCTCACTGATAGGTACGTTCAGTTTCTCGGCACAATAGGCCTGGTTGTTGTTCATTACCGAATCTATGAACGGCCTGTAGGTAAGGGACTGTGCGAATAATCCCTGTATGCTTAGAAGCAATACGGATATGACGAATGTCTTTCTCATAATGTTTCTTTCCTTTTCTCTATAAAGTAATATATGGTGGGAAGTATAAAGAGCGTAATCACAGTGGCGAAGAGCAGACCATAGACAATTACGGTAGCAAGCGGACGCTGTACATCGCTACCGATGCCAGTGGAGACAGAGGCAGGGAACAGTCCCAGGATGGCCACAGAAGCTGTCAGGAGTACGGGCCTCATACGATGGGAAGCACCGGATACCACAGCATCGCGTAAGGATCTGCCCTCGTTACGCAGATTATTGATGTGGGTAATCATAATAACACCGTTCTGGATAGCCACACCGATAAGGGCGATAAAACCGACGGCAGAGGATACGTTGAGCGTCATCTCACGAATGTTCAGCGCCAACATACCGCCAAAGAGAGCCAAGGGCACCACCGACATCAGCAGACCTGCCTGTCTGATATTCCCGAACGCCAGAATCAGCAGTATAAACATCACAATAAGTGTGAGAGGAATGACCAGCATGAGACGACTGAAGGCTCTGTTACGATTGTCGAACTGTCCTGCCCACTGCAGGTGAACAGCCTCGTGGTCATAGTCGATGTTCTTCTCTATCATACTATTGGCCTTATCCACAAAGGTTGTCAGGTCGGACCCGCGAAGATTGAGACGCACAAGTGTATAGCGCTGGCTTGTCTCGCGCATAATGGTGCTGGCTCCAAGCGATGTCTTGACCGTTGCAACAGCAGAGAGAGGTACCTTTACCCCACTCTCTGTGGTGAGGGTCAGTGCAGCAATCTTCTCGGGCGTATCACGGTATTTCTCGGCATAACGGCAGGTTATATCATACACCTTACTACCCGAGAATATCTGGGAAACAGCCTTACCGCCAATAGCAATCTCTATGAGGTCAGCCACATCTGAAGCATTGAGGCCGTATTGTGCTATACGCTGGCGGTCAATAGATATTTGCAGCTGAGGTGAAGGAGGCTCCTGATCTATTGCCACATCGCTGGCACCCGGTATCAGGGAAAGCAACTTCACTATCTGGTCAGCTATGTTGCGTGTTGTCTCCAAGTCATCAGAGTAGATCTTAAGCGCCAGGTCGCTATGAGTACCTGCAATCTGGTCCATCACCATATCAATAATAGGCTGTGAGAAACCTGCCGTATAGCCCGGCATAGTGGCTATGGTGTCTGACATGGCAGCCACCAACTCGGCCTTGGTACGCTTGGACTTCCAGGTGTTGTATGGCTTAAGACCTACACCCACCTCAATATGTGAGAGCGAGAAGCACTCAGCGCCCTCATCGTCACGACCCAACTGCGTCATCACGTATGAAGTCTCGTCGAATGCTTTCAGCTTGTTTCTCATCTCATCAGCCATCTGCTTAGACTGTTCGATAGAAAGACCTGAAGGCAACTGCACCTGTACCCAGATAGAACCCTCATCGAGTGTAGGCAGGAAGTCCTTGCCCACTGTTATGGAAAGTACCACAGCTCCGAGGAGGATAACAGCCAGAACAGTCATTACAAGACGAGTCTTGGTAAGGATTTTCTCAGTTATACCCTTATACCATACGGTCAGCTTCTCGAGCCAGATATTACGACGCATCTTACTGGGCATGTGATAAGCCACGTATGAGAGTGTAGGCGTAAGCAGCAATGCCGTCAGCAGTGCACCCAACAAGGCATAACCAACGGTAAACGCCATAGGGGTGAAGAGACGACGCTCGATATGTTCGAAGGCGAACAGCGGCATATAAGCCGTAATGATGATAATGGTAGAGAAGAAGATGGAACGGGCCACATCCTTGGCACGTTTCTTCACCTGATCTACCGTCAGCTCTTCATCGGGATGACGCTCACGCTTCTTCAGGATAGTCTCCATCATCACGATGGAACCGTCCACCAGGATACCAAAGTCTATGGCACCTAATGAAAGCAGGTTGGCAGGCATGCCGGTCAGCTTCATCAGGATAAAGGCTATCAGCAACGAAATGGGGATGGTGATAGCCACAATTACGGCTCCACGAAGATTGCCGAGGAAGACAAAGAGAACCACAATTACCAGCAACATACCCACCAGCAGCGTATGGCTGACGGTGTTCAACGTCTGGTTGACCAAGTTGGTACGGTCTAGGAACGGATGTATCTCTACTCCCTTGGGCAGGATTCCGTTGTTCAGTTCATCTACAGCCTGATGCACTTTCTCCAGGACATCAGAAGGATTCTCACCACGCAGCATCTGCACAATGCCCTCCACGGCATCATCGTACGCACATTCATCATCGATGTAACCCAGTACACCCTTCCTCTCCAGATTACCGTATTTCAGCTCACCCAGGTCCTTCAGATATACAGGAATACCGTTGGAGCTCTTTACCACAATATCTCCGAGTGCGTCAAGGTCGCTCACCAAGCCAATACCCCTGACCACATAGCCCAGGCTACCCTCGGACAGCAGACTACCACCAGCATTAATGTTGTTCTGCTCAATCTTCTCAACCACATCGTTGAGTGAGACACCGTATTCAGTAAGTTTGTCAGGCGACAGTTCCACCTGATACTGCGTGGTGATGCCGCCATAGTTGCTGACATCAGCAATGCCCTGAATCTTCCTAAGGTAAGGAATAACC
Source organism: uncultured Prevotellaceae bacterium (assembly GCA_946415645.1). GTDB lineage: Bacteria > Bacteroidota > Bacteroidia > Bacteroidales > Bacteroidaceae > Physcousia. Next base: position 33,723 of record CAMKTJ010000010.1, on the reverse strand, counting down.
GTCCACTTGTGAATATCGGTAAGGCTACGCAAATCATGCGACCCATCGGTGCTCTTGAGCACATAGCGATAAATCTCGCCTGTAGGTGCTGTCAGCGGATTCAGTTCAGGTACCGCATCATAGGGCAGCTCCAGACCGCTCAGACGCTCGGTCACACGCTGGCGTGCCCAGTAGTCGTCCACCTTATCGTCAAACACCAGAATTACCGTTGATATACCAAACGAGTTCTTGCTACGCAGGATATTAACGTCAGGGATACCTGCTACAGCACGTTCCACGGGTATGGTTATCTGCTGTTCTATCTCCTCGGTAGCGAGGCCCGGCACCTGTGTTACGATCTGTACCGTAGTATCGGAAATATCGGGGTAGGCATCAATGGAGAGTCCTCTCCAGGCTATTACTCCTATGCCACACAGGGCACCGAAGATAACCGACATGAGTACTCTGTGATCCAGTGCCCAGTTTACTATCTTGTTTATCATTCTGTATTGGAATTAGACAAGTGATAAGTTGATTCTTCTCTTTATTCGGAAAGGTAGAACACACCCTTGGTGATTATCTCGTCTCCTACCTTCAGACCATCCAGCACCATCAGACGTCCGTCGGAGGTAGAATGAACGGTCACATAAGTGCGGCAATAAAGTCTCTCGCCCACCTTACGCATCACAAAACGACCCTCGTTGCTCTGCAGAACAGCCTCCTTGGGAATGATGATACAATCCTTCTGAGCCTGATAGAGTGTCAGATCGGCATACATGTTAGGCATCAGTTCACCCTTACGGTTATCACATTCTATGACAGTCTGTAAGGTACGGGTCTCAGGATCCAACATGCCGCCTACATATACTATCTTGCCGTGTAACACGCTGTCGGCATTTGCTACGGTACGGATATCCACACTCTGGATGTCCTTAACCAACGGAGCCTCTTTCTCGCTGATATTAGCTTTAAGCCATACCTTGTCAAGATTGGCTATTATCACTTTGGCTTCAGCATCTTCCTTGAGGTATTCACCTATCACGATATCATTCTTCAGCACCTTACCATGAATGGGCGACTTAACCGTCATAGGATGACCCACCGTCAGGTTAGCCGTGTTAATCTGATATTCCTTGGCGACGGACAATGCGTGATTATATTCGCCACGAGCTATGTTCAGGGCAGTCTGAGCTTCCTCAACCTCCTTACTAGATGCTACATGGTTGTCATAAAGGTCTTTCACACGGTTCAGTGCACGCTCAGCCTGTTGCATTTCGGTATGCGTTCTGGTATATTCCTTTGCTACCTCTGAATATTCAGAAGAGGCAATATCAAAAAGCGGAGTGCCCACCTTTACCACCTGCCCCAGATGGATATGGGTTTTCACCACGCGACCTGGCAAGGGTGCAGCTATCTCGGCATACTCGGTAGGTATGGGAGTTATCACTCCGGTAGTCTTTATGGTTGCCGCATGAGGCGACAATGTTACCTTCCCGGTCTTTAATTTGCCTATGAGATTAGAACCCTCAGGGATTTCTATTGTGTCGCTTGCCGACAGGATACCCCCACTCTCTTCTGAACTCTGACTGCCATTGTTACTACAGGCAACAACGGTAAAGAAAGATGTAACTAAAACCGCTTTTACACAGATGCTGTTTATCCTCATAATAAAAAAAGTAAGCTACCACAAGAGTAGCTTTAGTTTTATTCAGTCCTCTGCTTATGGTGAGACCATACATCAGCAGAGGACCATTGTTATATACTCCGTTTTTTGTTTTTCGGGTGCAAAGATAGTGATATTTCTTTAAAGAAATATATCCATCCTATTGTTTCTTTTGAAAATCACTACTTTTAGGTATTACCCTTAGAACATATAGGTAAGCGCTAACTTCACCGTATTGGGATTGTGGTGACGAGTATAAAGGCTTCCCGTATATCCTATAGGGGCACACTGAGTGATCTCTATCTCGGGAAGTTTCTTGTATTCGTATTCCAGGCTGGCAGTCAGCTTATCGTTCAGGAATGAACGCATTACATTAGCGCCAAAGGTGTAGTTCAGACCCTCGTGAGAATATACATCTACGGTATTACCCTTAGAAACCATAGCATTAACGCCTAACTTAATGCCCTGAGGCAACACCTGCTCAAGTCCAGCCTTACCGGTAAAGCCCCAGTTGGGATTCCTCAGGTTAATGGCATAGGCAATACGCTCGTCCCACAAGGCTGTGAAGGCTGCATTCACCTTGGTACCAGCAGCTGCAAGCCATTGTACCTGTGGAGTAATCTCAACAGCCTTACGTACGCCCTCATTGCCCCAGGTATAGTTACGTACATTATCATCCACATACCAAATAGCATTGAAGCCGTCAGTAACATTGATATGGGCAACAGTAGCAGTAAATATCACTTTAGGAGCCAACATATTATATGTCAAAGCCATACGGTTGATATGTGTGCCCTCCAGTTCCTTGTTACCATATTTCTTTGTATAAGGACTTACTGTCTCACAATCAACCAGATATGACAAGGTAGGACGAACAATACGCATAGCATAGCTGGCGGTCAGTGAGTGGAAAGGGTTGAAGTGGTACACTAATTTGGCCTGTGGAATTACATCATTCAGGTTCTTCTCCTGCATACGGGTATAGTCGTACTCTACACGTGCATCAGCCTCCCAGGCATTCGCCTTCAGGCCATATCCGGCATATACGGCCATTGTATGCATTTTATGACGGAAAACCTCGTCGTATTTCTTACGGCCATCAAGATACTGGGCATCGTCACTGATGATGTAACGGTTATTATAACGCATGCCTAAGTTGAACAAATGACTGTAAGAATCACAAACCAAGGGAGCCTTCCAGTCACAGAGAAACTCGTGATTGTGTATATTTATGTCGCCCGTAACATGACTCAGGGAGTAGTCATCAAAGTTGACCGTCTCAGCCAGTTCCTGACGCTTGTCCTCATCCTCCTGCTCCAACTCATAGGTATACTTCAGCAAGAACTCCCCACCCTCGACGTTAGTCTTATGCAAGTAAGAGGTCTGTACCTTAACCTCGTTCTTGTCTAAACGGGGGAATCTGAGGGCAGATTTTACGCTGGAAATGAGAGCACCAGTGGGATCATAAAAGAACTCCGTACGCTCTCCATTGATAGCTCTTTCTGTGTAATCACCATCGATGCTGGCCTGGAAGATATCACGATTCTTCAGACGGTACTGGAAGTCAGTACCATACTTCAGACTGACACCATTCTGCCAATGCTCCTGCTCCTGCGTAAAGTGGTCGCCTGAGTTATTATATATAAGATCCATACTTGTCAACTCAGTTGAATTATAAGGCATTATGGATTTTACGTTAAAGTAAGGCTTGATGGTGAACTTGTCCGTGTTAATCTTCATTTTAACACCTCCCAGATAAGGCGCCGTCTCGCCATATCCTGCACCTAAAGTTACTTCTCCCTCAACTTTTGTCTGAGCTGACATTCCCATAGCAAAGGGGAATGCAAGCGCACATATCAATATCTTTTTCATTGTTGTAGTTATTATCTAGGATGGCTAGTTTTACTAGTTAAACCAGTCAGACTAGTTTATCTATTTGGAACTAGGATTCAATTCTATTCTATCTCTCCTCCTTTGGGGGAGTCGGAGGGGGCTTTCACTTTTATGGCTCCCACATACGTCAGTAGGACCACATTCATCATCAGCGCATAGAGGATGGCGGGGATGGCAAAGCGGCCGTCGTTGAAGACAAACGGACTGGATGCTATGGCAATAGCCTGTGCTGCATTCTGCATGCCCACCTCTATGATGATGGTGCGGCGTTCCCGGGTATGCAAACCAAGAACATAGCACAACAAGCAGGCAAATAGTGCAGCTACCAAAAGTAATGATGTGACAGCCAGTCCCAAGACACTGAAGTTGGTTGCTATAGTCTCTCTGTGCTGAACAAAGAAGATGCCTGCCAGCAACATCAGGGCAGGGAAAGCCATCTTGGAGAGCACCTTTGCGATGCGTGCTGCCAGCTGAGGCTTATAATACCTTATTATAATTCCTATTAATATAGGCAACAGCATAGTAACAAGGTTCTGCATGAGCAGGTTCTTGACTGGTAGCTGTACGCCAACCTGCTGTCCCACCGAAGCGGTAACCCATTGCATAATCAGCGGAAGGGTGAACAGCGTGATAATGCTGCTCAGGGCCGTTAAGGATACAGAGAGTGCAACATCACCCTTTGCCAGCATACTGAAGATATTGCTGGAACTGCCACCCGGACAGCAGGCTATCAGCACTAGACCAATGGTGAAGATAGGATCAAGATTCATCACTTTGGCAACAGCCAATGCAATGGCAGGCATAAGGAGTTGTCCAGCCAGTCCGCCCAGCACAGCTTTACCACGTTTAATCACTAAAAGAAAATCCTTTGCTTCCAGTGTGAGTCCTAAACAAAACATCAGTAGTGTTAGGATGGGAAGCACTATAAGTATGCTATTCATATCCTCGTTATCAAGAAAATCGGACGCAAAGGTACACTTTTTTTCCGATTTTTAGGCTATGAGAGAACAACTTTACAAAAATAATCAGTAACTTTACACCCAAAATAACAGAACTTAGAACTATTTTATTATGCGAGCAATACTAACACTCCTGTTTGTTTGCCTTTGCCCTACCCTATGGGCCAAGCAGTACGCAACTATAGACGCTGTTGAAGTACGCGATATAGCTCAGGCAGATGCAACCTACTGCGCAGCAACCAAGGATACCGAACAAGCAGCCCCCGTAAAGAAGTCGCACTGGAATGGTAAGAGAATTGGATTCCTGGGCGACAGCATCACACAGAATGCCGAATACGTGAACTCTTATGCCAACCTGACAGGATGCACAGCTGTTAACTACGGCATCTCTGCCACCCATATTGCCAGAAGGAACGCTGATGATGCAAAAGCCTTTGAGAAACGTTACACCAACATGGCCACGGACTTGGATATGGTAATTGTGTTTGGTGGCACCAACGACTTCGGCCATACAGATACAGCAGACTTCGGTGAGTTCTCTGATGGAACAAATCCTAACAAGAACACCTTCTACGGTGGACTGCACCGTCTCTTCTCAGGATTGCGTGCACGCTATCCCAACATCCCTGTAGTTGTCATGCTTCCTATCCATCACGGAACAGAGATTGACCAGAAGGAGTATGTTGTAAATTCGGACATGACCATCACAGAAGGTACCAACGCAAAGACAGGCAAGACCTTCCGCGAATACGTAAACGCTATACGCGAGGTAGCAGCATACTACTCACTTATAGTACTGGATGCCTACAGCTATTCCGGCCTGACCCCCATGACGGAAATTGGTGCCAGCAACCGCGTATTCTTCCGCGACGGCTTGCATCTGAACGCTGCAGGCGGTGAGCGTCTGGCCCGCTGGATGTATCCACAGTTGGAGGCTGTTTACGAGATGTACTACAGTTTCTGACATTCTTTAAGCAATTGGACTGATCTTATAATATAGAATACAATGAAAGTAATAAACTTAAGCGAGAATAACAGTGTACTGAACAAGTACATGAGCGAGCTGAGAAACATTGACGTACAGAAGGATCGTATGCGATTCCGCCAGAATGTTGTACGTATCGGGCATGTTGAAGCTTACGAGATAAGCAAGTTCCTAACCTATAGCCAGAAGACCATACAGACACCATTGGACAAATGCGACATCAACACCTATGATGACAAGGTGGTTGTAGGAACCGTCTTCCGTGCCGGACTGCCACTGCATCAGGCTTTCCTAGATATATTTGACGAGGCTGGTAACGCCTTTGTTTCTGCCTACCGATACTACAAGGACCGCGAGATGAACGAGGTGGGCATCAAGGTGGAATACTGCGCATCACCTGCCCTGGACGGCAAGACACTCATCCTAGTGGATCCCATGCTGACAACAGGCGGCAGTCTGGAACTGGCATACGAAGCGCTGAAGAGCAAGGGAAAACCCAAACGCCTGGTAATGGCCTGCGTAATAGCAGCACAGAGCGGTGTGGATTATCTGCAGAATATCTTCCCTAGCGATGACATAGTACTGGTATGCGGTGCTATAGACCCCGTACTGAACGAACACAAATACATTGTTCCCGGCTTAGGCGATGCCGGCGACCTGATGTATGGGGAGAAGATATAAAGAACCTCTCGTCAGGGAGGGGAACCCGATTAGGGATTAGAGATTAGGGATTAGGATAATCGATATAACGAAATGTTTTAGTAACACTATAAAGTAATAACGAATTACACACAAAAAAAAACAATGAAAAAAACATTCTTAGTTTCAGCGCTGATGGGTTTTGCAATGGCAGCCAGCGCACAGTTTAACTTGCAGATGCATTATGATCTGGGTCGTCACATGAATTCTGATTCTGAGGCTGACCGTCAGTTGTTCACTGCTACAGCCGAGTTCTTCAAGGCCGACAAGCTGGGTTCAACCTTCCTGTTCATTGATATGGACTACAGAGGAAAAGGACGTTCGAACAACGGTGCCATGGGCGCATATTGGGAGATGAGTCGCGACTTCACCTTTGCAAAAGTAAAGAATACCAACAGCAGTTTCACTGCTCACATCGAGTATGATGGCGGTCTAAAGAACCAGTTCTCTTTCCAGCAGTGTATGTTGGTTGGTCCCGCTTGGCAGTGGCATAACAATGACTTTAGCAAGACATTCACCTTCCAGGCTTTGTACAAGCAAATCTTTAACAACGCTACCTTTGATGCACATGCCAGCTTCCAGACAACAGCTGTATGGGGTATCAACTTTGCCCAGGGCCTGTGCACATTCAGCGGCTTTGCTGATTTGTGGTATGGTTACACACCAGGCTTAGACAAAGGCCTTATCTTCCTCTCTGAGCCTCAGTTCTGGTTCAATGTTATCGGTAAGAACCGTACCAACGATAAGTTGAGCATTGGTACAGAGATTGAGTTGAGCAACAACTTCATCTGGCCCACCAACGGTGCTAGCCGTACTTTCTACGTCAACCCCACCGTTGCCGTGAAGTACACTTTCTAAACTGATTACCTATATATAATAAATAATGTGGGAGCCATTCTTGACTCCCACATTATTTTTATATTGTTCAATCCTGTACGGACAATTCTATTTGAAGGTATTACCACGAACACCCATTGTTCCCTTCTTGCAATAATCCCAATGAAGACCGAACATTACAGCACATAGCACTCCGGCAAAAATGTACTGTGGCATACAAGTGAACGGGAAACGGGTAAATATAAGATATATGGCCAAAGCAACAACCGTGAAGTGAGCCACTTTCTGCAGAAACATAAACTGACGATGCTTCCCTACTATCTTAAAGAAAGGATATGCCAGGTACGGGTAGAACGACTGAATCCAATTGTCGGCATAAGCAAATATTACCACCAGGACGACACCTATGACTATCCGCCAGAAGTCTTCCGTTATTGCCGTTAGGATAGCATACATTAAGACCAGATGAATAATACCTGCAAATATAGCAGGGACTACAGCGCATGGTATGGCGGATAGAAAGAGGAAGAGTTTCTTCATATATTATTGCTTACTGACCTATTGCCTTCTGAATAGTAGAAACACAGATATCATCAGAAGGACGGGGCGCATCTGCATTGATGATACTGCCATCAGGACTCACAATAATGAAGCGGGGAATGGTCTCCAGTTCTATGGCACTGAAGAAGGCATCTGCATCATCAATAGAAATACGATACTGTTCCCATGAAGGCTTATCCTCGGTTATCTTCTTGACCCATGCATCACGGTCCTGATCGACAGAGATACTGATGATGCGGACATCCGGATTATCAGCAAACTGCTTGGCCAGAGTCTCCAGGTAAGGAATCTCGGCACAGCAAGGAGGACACCATGTTGCCCAGAAATCCAAGAACATGGTCTTTCCGAAGAGGCTGGAAAGCTCCAACTTAGTACCGTCCGGACGTTCCAGGGTTACATTGGGCAAAGTACTATCTGAGACTGTTGCGGATAGGCTATCTGCAGCAACACCATTCTCTGTGGCATTGTTGCCTTTTGACTGACATGCAGTAAATGCAACGGCTGCAAGCATCAATACTGTTACAATTGATCTAATTTTCATTTTTATGTTATGTTTTAGGTCCAAATATATATGCAAAGGTAAATATAAATATGAGATTTTAGGGGTTTTGCGCATTTTTTATTTTCAGAGATGACGTTTTTGCAAAAAAACAACTAACTTTGGCAGTAAATAAGAAATATCTATTAACATGAACAAACAATTCAGACGCGAACAAGCCATACAAACGCTAAATGCTATAGTAATGGCAATGGAAGGCGATGTACCAATGGGATACCATGGATTTATCAAAGCCTACAGTAACGATGGGTATAACGTAACGATGCTTTTGGAAGACGGCAAAGAGATACCACCCGAGCAGGCTAATCTGGAAGCGCTGGAATCTGCCATATACCAGTGGAGAGACGAACACATGCAATTCTTCCAGAAAATCCTAAGCGCTATGATGTAAAGAAAGAAAGGAAGGCAACCCCAAACGGAGTTGCCTTCCTTTATATAGTATAAGTGATGATGGATTATTCTTCGTCATCCGACCAGAGCGACCAATCGTTTTCCTTGGTCAATGCCTGACCACCATCTACTGTTGTCTGGCCATCTATAGGCAGGCTCTCTGCCAGCATGCTGACAACCTGAGCCTCTTCAATCTTCAATGCGGGTTTAATGTATCTCATATCAGAAAGACCCTCTCCCTAGCCCTCCCCCTCTATGGGGAGGGAACTGCTTTGCAGGGTCGTGGGCAGTTTAATTTCTAATGTTAATTTATTATCAACCTCATTCCCCACCCTCCCATTTGGGGAAGGAGGGGTCAGGGGTTGGAGAGGGTTATTTATTTCAATACCTTCTTACCACCAACAATGTTGACGCCCTTCTGCAGCTTAGACAGCTTCTGACCAGCGAGGTTATATACCTCCCCTCCATTACGGGAGGGGTTGGGGGTGGGTCCGTCAATTGCTGTCTCTCCATCTTCTGTGAAGTAGAAGGCCTTAACCTCGGCAGAAGAAAGATCCAAGTATGCCTTACCAGCCTTGATAGTACCAGTAGCAGCCAGATAGAAACCAATTGCTTCGCCCTCGGGCTTAGCCAGAACGTACTTGCCTGCTGCCTCAATATTCTCAGCAGCACCCTTCAACTCGTTTCCTGTAGTGTTGGCAGAAGCTGCGCCTTCTATCATATTATAATAGGTACCCTTCAGTACAACTGCAGTGTTAGCAGGAATGTCTTCGATATCAGTGAAAGATACGTATTTGCCAACGATTTTACCAATCTTAGCTTGTACATCACCAGCCAAGGTATAGCTCTTGTCTGCATCATAGAATGTTGCATAACCGGCATCGCCTACATAACTAACCTTTGTATTGTTGAGAGGAGAAGGAACCTTGTCTGTTCCGATGAGCTGCTTGAAGCCGAGAAGATATGCAACCTTACCGTTGGCGAGGTCTGCTTTTGTCAAATCTTCTCTTATACCACGATTCTCACCAGAGTCTGTTCCATCCATATTAGTATCACTCAGGTCAATAACATTTGTCCATGTACCCTGGAAGCGTCCCATATTGCCACCCTTGTGACCAGTAATGGTACCGAGGTTGAGGAAGTTCTCTACAGAACCCTTTTCCTGATAGCAGAAAAGAGCACCTACGAAGGGGTCTTGATGAGTAGAGGTAATATTACCGGCATTAACAACATTATGGATATAATAGGTAGCCTTTCCACCTGTTTCACCGCCTACGATACCAGCAGCATCCTGACCGCTTACTGTTACATCTGCCTCGTTAACCACGTTTTCGATAGTTATCTTTGCAACATCACTTGAGTTCTGTGAAGCACCTGCCAAGCCACCACACTTATTGCTACCAATAATAGAACATGACTTGTCTATAATGAGATTGCAGATAGTAGTGTTATCGTTGCCCTGCAACCAGCCGAAGAAACCTTGAGCCTCTGCCGTAGGACGATTGATAATCATGTTCTTGACACAATAGCCTTGGCCGTCAAACACACCCTTGAACTTCGCACTTGTCAAAGGACCAATAGGGCTGTGGAGATTTTCGCGATTGAGGAAGTCGATGTCGTTCGTCAGTTTTGCATAGAATGCCTTACCACCTCCAGCTGCGACAGCTGCAGAAAGCCACTCTACATTACCTGCATTTGCAAGCAGATAATAGTCACCATCCTTTGCAGGCTCCTGAAACTGAGTGAAGCAAACGTCGCACATACCAATCTCGCTATTGATGTGGTGGTCAAGTGTAATGGTCTCACCGCTTACATTATTATAATTGATACCACCTACAGCAGCACCTGAACAATCCTTAGTGCCAGCCTGATAAACCTGCTTGGATGTTGTACCATAAACGGGCATTGCATCCTCGCCCAGAGTCTGGGTGTAAACGATATTCGTCTGGTCACCGTTCAAAAGGTAGCAAAGCTCACCGCTTGAGATAGGATCATCAGTATTGATAACAGCCACCTTACCCTGTTTACCTCCGTTAGTAGTGCAGAGGTCAACAATGTTACGTGGAACGATATTTGTGTTGCGACGAATCAGGTTGTAGCCATTGCCGTCAATACCGGTTACCTCACCAATGTTCCAGCAACCTTCCACATCTACCTCACCGTTGACATTGCGCTGACCAGTCCAAGCACAAATAGCAGCACTCTCGCCTGCCTTACCTGTAATATTACCCTTGTTCCAAAGGTTGTAGAGCTTCAGACCTACATTAGTTGCCTCAACACAACCAACCAAACCGGCAGCATTCTTACCTGTAGTTGTTACATCAGCCTCGTTACCACAGTTACGGATAATAATAACACTTTGCTCATCATTACGGCTGTTGATGTGTGCAACAAGACCGGCAGCAAAGTTATTATCGTGAGCAACAGAACAAGAAGCATCGATGATAAGGTTCTCTATGATAACTTCATTGTTAACTGTACCGTTAGCATCAGTACCGCCACCACGAACAGATCCGAAGAAACCTTGACCATCATAGGGACGATTCTCGAGTTTGTTGTCAGTTGTCAGTTTCATACCCTTAATGCGGTGACCCTGACCATCAAAATAACCAAAGAACTTCTTAGCGCTGGTACCGATGGGCATGTGAGCATCAGCCACACCCTCATAGTCAATGTCTGCATCCAGTTTCACCTTCATAGCACCATGACCAATCTTAACCATTGCAGAGAACCACTCCACCTGGGCAGCTGTGCTAAGGTGATAGAAACCATCTTCTTCTGGAGTCATAAATGCCTCGTTGGGAGCGCCACAGTAGGTACAAAGACCAGTCTCCTCGCTGTAAGTGTGAGGAGGAATAACCTTACCAGACTCTTCATTGCTATAGGAAACACCATCCTTGGGAGTGCCGTCACAATTGTAAGCAGCAACCTCGTAAACTGCTTTACCAGGAATTGGAAGAGGAATAGAGTTAGGATCAGAAAGATCCTGTGTGAAAGGGTGAGCATTGGGATTGGCATTGGGAGCCAGATCAGAACGCAGAGCTGTATTCAGCAAATAGCAAATCTCACCACTGTGCAGAGGGTCGGCAGTCTTATAGGTAGGATGCTCGCCCTGGAAGTTGCTGGCACTATGGAAAGTGTCGTAGCAGTTGGCAACAGAGCGGTTTTGTCCACGGAAGAGCTGGCTGCCACCATCCAGGACACTAATCTCAGCAGTGTTCAAGCAGTTCCACATCTTGGCATTACCACCTGCAGATTTGTTCCACCCGCAGAAAGCAGAACCTTTATTGACAGCATCAATGCGACCAGCATTCACGCAGTTCTCCATATCGAAATATGGATACTGATCACAACCTGCGCCAATCATACCTGCTGCACCGGATGTGGTGGTAAGCTTAGCATAACTAACGCAATTAAGAATCTCAAGGAAGTCATTGGGAGATGTTGTCGCATTATAAGTATTCGTCTGGATAAGACCAATAATAGAACCTACACGGTTCTTACCCTTAATAGAGCAAGTAGCATCCATGATGATGTTCTTAATCCTAGCATTACCACGAACAAAGCCAAAGAGACCAAGTACCTCGTCATCCGGACGATCAATCACCAAGTTACTAATAGTATGGAACTGTCCATCGAACGTACCAGCAAACTTGTAAGTGTCTCTTATACCACCATCCTCTTTTAAATAGCGACAGATAGGACTATGGTTAATGCCAGTCATGTCAATGTCGGCAGTCAGAACTGCCTGAGCAGAGAGACGTGCAGAACTTTCTTCTGCAGTTGACTCGTCAGTTACAGAATTTACAAACTCTGCAAACCATTCCAGTTCGGAAGCAGTTCCGATTTGATAAACGCCATCCACCTGCGTGGGTTCATCCCATGCACGGGTAGAAGAACCTGTCATCCATGCTACGGCAAAGACTGCCAGGCTAAAGAGATAGCTTTTCTTCATCTTCTTTTAGTTTAAGTTGATTAATATTAGGTTAAAATAATATTGCCATCTTTGTTGTTACCTCGAAAGTTAAGGCTTTTCTGTACAAATTTTGCATCTGTACGCGGCAAAGTTATACAAATATTGTCTACAACATTGCTTATTGCTTGTTAAAATACGTTAAAAGGTTAAAAGTAATCATTACATATCAGAATCCCTATATATATAATAAGGTATATAGCAACGCCTACTACACTATAATACTGTCATTAAACCGCCTTACACACAAAAATGAAGAATATAAGTATGAAAATATGACATTTTTAAGCAGATTTTGTAAAAAATGTTTGGTAGATATCGCAAAATAGCATACCTTTGCGTTAACAAATGTGTAGAAATGCACGACAAGTGCATGATTAAGAAGAAAATGATGTTTAATTTTTTATAAGTTTGTTATGAAAAAAATTACTCTTTTGATGTTTGCCATGTTCTCTATGGCATACAGTGCAAATGCACAGTACAATGTTGAGGGTCACAAGTTCTTTGACAACTGGTCAGTAGGTGTTGAAGGTGGTATCACTACAAACGCTCACGACTGGAATACCCCTAACGGTGCTATCTTCGGTATTAACTTGACTAAGGCTGTAACACCCGTTGTAAGCTTCGAATTAGGAGTTGGCGCTGGTGTTAACAACAACTACAACTGGCTTAAGGTTAAGAGTCCTAATGTAATTGACAACTTGAACGCTATCGTAAGTACAAAGTTGAACCTGATGAACTGGTTCTGCGGTTACAAGGGTGCTCCTCGCTTCTTCGAGGTACAGGCTCGCGGTGGTTTCGGTTACCAGCGTTGGTTCTTCCCCAGCGAGTGGATTAACGGTGAGAACAACAACGACCTGAGCCGTCCCGTTGCTAAGTTCGGTTTCGACTTCGACTTCAACCTGGGTGAGTCTAAGGCTTGGACAGTTAGCTTGCGTCCCGCTGTTGTTATGAACTTGACAAACGATCCCGTTGGTACAGGTTACTTCACTGGTTGTGTATATGCTGACAAGTGCGAGGCTTATGGCCACCACGTAGTTGGTCAGGTTACTGCTGGTGTAACTTACCACTTCAAGACCTCTAACGGCACACACCACTTCGCAACTGTTAAGCCTCAGGTTGTAACTGAGACTGTTGAGAAGATTGTTGAGAAGCCCGTTGAGAAGATCGTTGAGAAGGTAGTTGAGAAGAAGGTTGCTACTGGTTCTAGCATCTATGTTGTTGAGTTCGAGCAGAATAAGGCTAACTTGAGCAACACTGCTAAGGCTACTCTGGATCAGATTGCTAACGGTACAACAGTTATCATCGACGCTTACGCTTCTCCCGAAGGTGCTAAGTCTTACAACCAGAAGCTCTCTCAGAAGCGTGCTGACGCTGTTAAGGGTTATCTGGAGAACAAGGGCGTTAAGGTTGCTGATGCTAAGGCTCACGGTGCAGAGAGCAAGAGCTCACAGCGTATCGTTTACGTTCGCATCAAGTAATTTAGCTTAAGATTACAAAACATATCTGAGCGGCAGGCCACAAGGCTTGCCGCTCTTTGTTACTCAAAAGAGAAATGAAAAAGATACTTTTTGTCTGTCATGGTAATATCTGTCGCAGTCCAATGGCTGAGTTTGTCATGAAAGATCTGGTTGCTGAGAACGGACTTCAGGATCAATTCTACATTGAGTCTGCAGCTACGTCAAGAGAGGAATTGGGCAACGAGGTCTATCCCCCTGCCAAAAGGAAACTGGCCGAGCACGGCATATCATGCAAGGGAAAGACTGCCCGACAGATGAAGCAGACAGACTATGACCGTTTCGACCTGCTGATAGGAATGGACGAATGGAATATCCGCAACATGAAACTTATCTGCGGTGGTGATCCAGAGAATAAGATTCACAAACTACTGGATTATACCAAAAGAAGAGGTGATGTAGCCGACCCATGGTACACAGGCGACTTTGATGCTACCTGGCGCGATGTAACAGAAGGATGCCATTGCCTTCTGAATGATATTATGTAAAAGGGGCAAGGAGCGAGGAGCAAGGGGCAAGAAAGAACAAAAAGCAGGCTCAATGGTGAGCCTGCTTTTTTGTTTGTATTATAACTTCTGTGCCGAGGGTGGTTCATTCCCCTCTGCTGCACCCCACTCCTTATTTGGACGGTTGCCCATATTCAGGATAAGAGTTGCACCATTCTTAACTTCCTCGTGCGTAATCCAAGGACGATTCAGAGGTTTGCCATTCAGGGTGGCACTCTGGATGTACTTGTTCTCATCGCTGCAATTCTTGGCAATAATATGGAAGAACTTACCATTGCCAACATTCACCTTAATATCAGAGAACAAGGGACTACCAATGTTATAGACAGGGAAACCTGGTGTTACAGGATAGAAACCGATGCTAGAGAATACAACGAAGGAAGTCAGACCACCGCCGTCCTCATCACCGGGAATACCCATGAGGTCATTACGGAACCAAGTCTTCAGGCATTGACGGATACGCTTCTGAGTCTTCCAGGGAGCACCAGCATAATTATATATATAAGGTATATGCAGGGAAGGCTCGTTGGCCATGGTGAACTGACCAATGTTACCAGTCTGGTCAGGCAACTGAGTATAAAACTCGCGCTTACCACGACCCATACTCTCGGTGAATGTCTGATCCAGATTACGTACCAGATCCTCGCGTCCACCCATCAAATCTACCAAGTCAGCAAAGTTATGCTGAACATCCCAGCGGTAAGTCCATCCATTGTTCTCGTCGTAAGCATCACGGGCACCAATGCCACCACTGAAGCGATAGTCGAAGTTCTCTATGAACTTACCATCCTTATCCTTGGGATGGAAAAACTTGGTCTCAGGATTCCAAACATTGCGATAGTTGTAACTGAGCTTCAGATATTTCTGTTGTAAATCCTTGTCGCCCAGATACTCTGCAATACGTGAAAGACACCATTCGTCATAAGAAGTACCCAAGGTAACAGCAACAGGCTGACGCTTCTCGAAATCAGATACATTAGGATCATTCTCCTTCTCACCCTTACACAAGGCAGGGATATATCCATGTTCCTTATAGAACTCGTCTATCCAACCGGCAGGATTACCACACCAAGGGGCCAAGGTCTTCTCCTCAATGCCCTTACGACAATACTCGAAGGCACGCTTGGCATCCACCTTCAGACCCTTATAGAGTGCATCGGCAACCATAGAAACACCATGATTGGAGTTCATACGACGGGTATCGCCAGTCATCTCGGGAAAGGTAGGCATCCAATTGGTACCCATCTGCTCGGCCATGCGCAGGAAACTCTCAATGATATTCTCCTGCTTCTCTGGCTGGATAAGTGCACGAAGGGGGTGAGCAGCACGATAGGTATCCCAAATCCAGTCATCGGTATAGAAAGGCTTGCCATTATCCTCATGCACCTTACCATCAAAGGCAGAGAAGTAACGACCCTCCTCGCTCAGACAAACGGGGCGCTCGAAGGTACGATAGTAAGAGGTATAGAGAACGGTCTTCTCATCTTCTGTTCCACCCTGAACCATGATATTCTTCAAGGTCTCGTTCCACTCTGCCCTACCCTCGGCTGCCACCTTGGCAATATTGAAGGCAATGCCTTGCTCGCGAGAGAGATTCTTCTGAGCCTGCTCAGTACTGATAAGAGAAATACCATAGCGGAAGCTGACCTTCTTGGTTCCGGCTGGGAAACTGAGGGCACAGCATACATTCTCACCTTCCTTTTTCCCATCCTTAGATATCTGTCCGTTCTGCAGAATACCTGCCTGTACGGGTGCTACGTCGAACTCACCAGAGAAATAAATCTTCATATTCTCGCTCAGGCTCTGACTGGCAGATACCTTCTTGCCATCTACCTGCATAAGACCGTCCTCGGAATAGAAAATAACGGTTGCAGGTTTAGAAGTATCCAAGAATGACAGTTCATAAATTGCACTCTGATGGCTGACAGCCAAATGAACATCAATGCTATTATCTGCTATCTGTACACGATAATCATAAGGAGTAATCTTCTCCTGATCCCAGTTGGTACCAATGATGGGGCGAAAAGAAGGACTCTGTGTAACACTCATACGGAAGGCACTACGCTCGCGGTGGTTGGTGACAACCATTGGCAGACCGTCTAAAAGCTCCCTCGTATATTCGCTACGTGTAGGATAGATTCGCATCAAACTGTTGGGCAACTGTATAGTCGGAAAGGTAGGCACCAGCATGTGACTGATATTTCCAATGTAAGGGTTCACATAATCTACAGGCTCCTGGATGGCAGCACCGGCCGTAAAAGAGCCACAAAAAAGAAGTGAGACAAGAAGTCCCACAGACTTAAGGTTTTTATTCATTTTTAATACACATTATATTAAACTTTCCCGCAAAGATAATACTTTTATACGAGAAAGCCGTCAGCGTGCGTCCTTATATGAATAAAAAACTTGCGTATCTCGACAGAAAAGCGTAACTTTGAACGAATTTTAAGGGAAAAGAGTGGGATAACCCTATTATTATGATACACAAAAACTATAAACACAATATGAAGAAAAATGTAATGAGAATGCTGGTACTTACAGGTACCATGGCACTGACATCATCAGTATTGGCACAGGAAACCATTAAGACAAAGCTGGTTAGCGGAACCGGTAGCGACATAGAGGAAGGTCCTGCCATGATTTGCGATGGAGACGCCTCTACCAAATGGTGCGTGGATGAGCCTTCACACATGCCCTACGTAATTATCCTGGATGCCGGCACTCCGACCGACTTTGCCGAATACGGTTTTGTTACGGGCAATGACACACAGGACTATCCCGACCGTAACCCTGTAACCTGGCGTGTGAGCGGTTCAAACGACAAGCAGAACTGGACAACTATCGATACACAGGAGAACGACCGTACTCTACGTGATGAGAACGAGCAGGAATACAGATTTAAGCCTGCCAAGAAAGGTCAGTTCCGTTACTATCGCTTTGAATTCCTGAAGATGGCAGACGGCACCCGCATTCAGTTGAGCGAGATTAATCTGCATAAGGTAGGCAGAACCTCTATCAAGACTACATTCGTGAGCGGTCCCGGCAATGGTAAGGAAGGTGCTGCAATGGTCAGCGACGGGTTCTTCTACACAAAATGGTGCATTGACGAGCCCAGCAAGATGCCCTACTCTATTGTATTGGATGCCGGCACATCAACAGCCATTACAGAATACGGCCTTGTAACAGGTGATGATTCACATACCTATTCTGGTCGTAACCCACGTAACTGGAAGGTGATGGGTAGCAACGACAAGAGCAACTGGAAGCAACTGGGTGAAGTAAAGAACGACCGTAGCATGCGTGACGAGAACGAGCAAGAATACAGATTCAGAGTTAAGAATGCCCCTGCCTATCGCTACTACAAGTTCGTGTTCGAGAAGACATGGGAAGATACACGCATCCAGTTGGCAGAGATAAAGCTCTATAAATAAAACAGAAAAAGCGGACCTTGACAATCCGCTATATGCGATAAAAGAAAGAAGACGGTTACTGAACAACCGTCTTCTTTCCGTCTATAACGTAGAGACCTTTATTCGGAGAGGAAACTGTTCTTCCTGACAAATCATATACAACAGCCTTCCTATTAGCTGGGGAGGTTGTTTTGTCTTCTGTAATTTCAGAGATTGACACCTGCTTGTCGGGGTCAAAGATACCATACAATCCACAGTCAAAATAGGCGCCACCCGTATTCTGCTGTATGTGAATGGCTATAACATTCTGACCGACCTTAAGCGTTGCATTAGTAACTTTCTTGGTTATAGGAGCACCATTTGCCTCAGTCCAATCATCAGCTTTATGGATCTGGCGGCCATTGACAAATATCTCATAATGGTCATCATGATAAGCCTCCAGATAATAGGTTGTTGCCTCATTTACCTCGTCAAGTGTAAACTCACGTCTTATCCAATAGGAGTTATACTCCCCCTCCCATGTAGTTCTATATGGAGCAAGATAACTGGGCGAACCCATTGGCATCTCTAAATTTACCCATGAAGAATTAGTGCTATAAGTTATAGACTTCCATAATGCATTAGGGGCAGAAAGGGCATCCAGTGATGAACTGTTTTTTTGGGGAGCTTCTCTGAAATAGCACAAACCTTCCCAAACACGATCCCGTCCCAAAGGCAGAATATAAACCTTGTTGCCCTTAACAACACGATTGTCAGCATCACGCTCGTTGGCATAAGTGCTGAAATTGTTCCTGATGATAAGATCTATGAGACTCTGACCTGAATAATTATTGTCGCCTGCAAAGTCCATCATAATGAATCCCATAGGTCCGGTCTTTCCCTTCATATAGTCAATCATAGCTTTGTTACAGGTGCGTGCACATTCCTGAACACCCTCGAAAGTAGAATAAGTTGTTCCAATAAATGGAATAGTAGCTTTCTTACTATAACCTGAAGTGTGATTCATGTAAAGACGGTATTCCTTCTCACCCATAGAACGATCCAGAAGAGCCTTCATAGCAGCAACCTTCTGATCCAACTGTCCGCTTCCTGCTACATCATACATATCCTGGATAGTCATATTCATGTAGGCTCCCGATGGTCCGACGAGGGTTTTATTCAGCGTACCATTGTCGCCGCCACCGTTCAGATAACCTCCTATTGGACCATCATTATACGTATTCCTACTCATTACCAAGAGCTTTCCTCGCATATCCCTTACGGTTAATGTGGGAGAATAATCAATGATGTATTGCCTCTTTGCGTTAAGACAGTTTTTCATCTGAGTCGGCCACTGAGCCTTATTATTATCAGACGCACCATCATCTTCATGCCTCATAACAACAAAAAGGAACTCCTTGGGATGAGATTTCAGGAAGTTACATAGTGTGTTCAATGCATCATTGAACTTGACTCCGGTAGAAACTATTCCGTGATAGATAACCATATCACTTCCATTCCAGACAGGACGAAGGTCGAAAATTCTAACACCTCGCTCTAACTGTTGGGCAATGGTATAAGTCTGGGTATGTGCACTTCCTGTCATTCCGCTACTGCTACAACTACTGGTTGCTGCATCATGAGCACCCGGAATAGAAAGCCTGCTCAGAAACAGATTATCGTCTAAGGGTTGCATCCAATTCTGATAATCGATAGCCCGAATAGGCAGGATGACACATAAAAACAGAGTGGTTAACAAGATCAGTTTTTTCATAACATGGTTGTGTATTTAATATATATGAAATATATTCTTTAATGAAATGTCTCGCTATATATATAATATATAATGTACGCGCGTAAGGAGAAGTCATTATTTGTACGAAGGATTCTCCACCTTATACGACAGGGTTACAGGACCGAATACCTCCTTCAAACTCAAGAAGAAATCAGCTCCACTCTTCTCTATCTGTTCACTGACAAACTGATTGGGTGTGATAATAGTGATGTGTTTATCCGTAATACTTCCTATTCTACAATAAACAAAGTAGGTACTGAAGAACGGCTCCCCTACCCTTTCCTGTACCAATTGCATGAATTGGAACCACTTGGTCTGCTGTTCTTCCGTCAGGTGATTAACCTCAGCGTTAGGCGATTTGTCCTCCTCCTGAACATTAGCATCAGGAACAGCTGGGTTTAGAAGGAAACGTACACTGTCTGGGTTACCCCTTTTCTTACCATTATGATAGACCGGTTCGTATTCGAAGGTGAACTCTATTTCGCCACGTTTAGCCAATTTTTCCATCTCGCGCTGAGCAGGTTTCAATACATCTCTGTGAAAAACAGCCCATGTAGAACTCTTATCTTGCAAAACCTTGGTCCTATCCTTGCTGTAAACCAGCACTCCAAGGAACTCTTTCAAGGCTTCGTAACCCAGCGTACACATTCGCATTTTCTTCCAGGCACTTAAATAAATATACAAACGGGGCGTTCTGGGACTGCGACAAAGCTTAACAATTCCACCTAAATGTTCAACGTAAGCACCACTTTTGTTGAATACAAGGTCGGCAACAGAAGCGTTCATATCAATTTTTATGATACCACTTCTTCGCTCCTGACCTGTAGTTGTAGTGTATGTCGGCACGTCAACATCAGTAAAAATGACACTGGTCTTTGTTCTTTTCTGCCCGTCAACATCAGTATAATTGATGGTTGTATCCAGTTTTGTGAGCGCTTTACAGGCCTCATGAACGGCAGCATACTCCTTGGTTTTTACTCCCAAAGACTGCAAAGGAACCTCGAAAGTGATCTTACCCTTGGACAATTCCTCCTCAGAAAAGAGCGGTCCCATCTTTCCCTCAACGAATCTTTCATTGATTCGGGTCTGCATAGTTGCAGCTATAGCCACAAGAACATTGGTCTGAATAAGCGAGAAATCTCCCCTTATCTGTGAATAAACAAGTGGATTTTTTATGTAATCCGAATTCTCCAACTGCTGTATAAGCTCGTTTTTCGGACTTACCATCTGCAACTTACCGTTTGTTTTCTTTGTAGCCATTGCCTATATATATTATATAATGTACGCGCAAAGATATTGATTTTTTTCGATTACCAAAAAGAAATAGTAAATAAAAACAAACAATAAAAAGAATTTTATTGATTACCTTGTTCTCAAGAGGAAGAAACCATCTCCTCAGGAACAAATAACTTAACCCTCAAAAAGAGAAAACCAGGTTCTCAAAACGTGATAACTTGAACCTCAAATAAAGGTTACTTTTTTCTCCACTAAGCAAAAAACAATTATAACTGAGTTGTGTTTTTATCTTAAGAAAGAAGCAAGGATATAATTCTCAAGAGTATATAAAAATATTCCCACACTGGGAATGAATTATTCCCACGTTGGGAATAAAACATTACCTAACTAAGGAAAAATATATCCTTAACTGGAGCAAAGATTTTTCTACCCATACAATCATGAAAGACAAGTAATATAAGAAATATTTGCGGGTATTAATACTAACACTTGCGACTATAAATAGTAACAAATATCAGTATTAATAGCTAAGAGTTAATCAATGATGTCCCCTACCCTTCTTTTCAAGCAAAAAGAAGAGAAAGGTTACTTTCTTCGCAATTCGGAAGTTACCTTCTCCTCAATTCAGAAGTAACCAAGACCTCAAAAACTATATTATAGTGTGCTGAAAATAATATTTTAATGTTTTGCACGAGGAAAAAATATTCAAATTATTGTATTACAAAGAAATAAGATGTAAAATATTCCAAAATTTTAGGGAATTATCACATAATCAGTTATTCTGAAAGTTAAAGCAAATGTTTAAATAAGAGGCCCAGAAAACGCTAAAAAAGCCTATAAGGTTACTTTCTCCTCAACAAAAAGTTACTTTCTTTGCAATAAAAAGTTCCTTTTTCCGCATTTTAAGGTTGGATTTTCCTCAAAACAAGATTACCTTCTTCGCAGTTCGTTTTTTGGAAACCACTGGGTTTCAATAAGTTAGGCTTAACACATATATTAATATCCATAATATGTTATATAAATAAAAGAAGTAATTTTATTAGGGATATTAACTATATTATCTATATTAGGTGATTGTATGTTGTTGAAAAACAACGTTTTGCGTAAGTTTCTTGTGGAGAACGTAACCTTAAATTGAGGAGAAGGTTACCTTAGATTGCAAGAAACCCCGCCTTTTGTTGAGGAGAAGGTTACTTTCCCCTGCTTTATTGAGGAGAAAGTAACCTTTGTGGGGGTTATAAGTGCGTATCTCGTACATATTGTCTGATAAGCTCAGCTCCTTCTGGAGAAACCACTTCGCCTGCCATATAACGCTTCAGGAATTCGTTTAGGGCTGTACGTACTACATCCTGGCGGTCTACCTTACATTGCCAGTGTATTTCCTCTACAGCTCTGTTATGACGTTCCTCAAAGAATATCAGCTTTCCGTTCTGGCGTGGGATGATACTGTTGTCTTTTTTACGACCAGGTTTCTTGTATGTGGGAGCTATAACTTCAGATGTTACATTCTCCGCAATTGGAGCTGGAGGGGTGCTGGTTGGAACCTTCTCATACAGCTCTTCTGTTTGTGTTTTCATTCCGTCAGCAATTGCGCTGATAGGTGTTAGTTGTTTGATCTTTGGCATAGTTCTACCCTCCCCTATTCTTTTTCTTGTTCATTTATGAATGATAAATATGCTTCGCTTGCTTTTTTATTCCATGCAGCGGGTGTCCACTTCTTGTTTCGTGTCCCCTTCCCTATTATCTGCTCTGCCAGACGCATATAGTCATCTGCAGCTGTACTGTTTGGTGCGTATTCAAACAGACTCATCTGTTCCTTTGGTGCTTCGTTACACTTGGCGCACTTACGAATTGGAACCGGGAATACTGGTGTGTTGGGTTGTGAACGGAAGAACTCCTGTACTTCCTTACCCATTTTTGTTTTCTCGAACTGAGTCAGCAGATACCCCATCAACTCAATGTTCTTTCCCATCATCTTGTTTACTTCGTCCACAATGGTCCGTACAGCGTCTTTTCCTTGTACAGAGTATAGATCAGTTCTTACTGGCACAATAACGCCGTCAGAAGCGGCTATGGCATTCTTGTTAAGGATACTGTTACATCCTGGTGCACAGTCTATAAGAATATAGTCATACATATCTCTTAATGCATTCAGGCGTATAGTCAGGTAATTCTCTCTGTACACCTTGTCTGCCAACCAGGTATTAAGCTCATCTATTCGTACGCTACTTGGTATGTAATCCATGCCATTATAGCGTTCATATACAGGAGGAGCAATTTTGTCATCCTTCAGCCAGTCATATAATGTTGAGACACCTACTTTGTAGCTTGATCTGTCTATTGTTATGGTCATGTTACATTGCTTATCTGTGTCCACCAGCAGAACGCGCTTTCCAAGCAGCCAAAGGGCTGTTCCCAGGTTAATGGTAGTTGTAGTCTTTGCTACCCCACCCTTGTCATTGATAATAGAAATTACTTTTGCCATTGTCTACCTATATTTATTTGCTGCAAATTTACAAATTTATCCTCATATGGCAATGATATTTTTCAAATATTTTGTATATTCTGCTATATAACATATTCTGAATATACTTCTATATAAATATTCTGTATAATTAAATATAGAAAATATACATATACATCATATATCTGTATAAACGAAATAAATAAATATATTAGATATAAATATATGCAGTATATATCACATATAAGAAACATACAAAATATACAACATATATAGGATATACTAACTATATAAACTATATAATATATATAAAGTATATTGTATATAATAAATATAAAATATATTCTATATATATGAAATACTTGATTTAAAGAGTAGGGTAGTATGTATATATGATGTTAAAGAAATGGTTTAAGTATTAAACTTGGTTTAAACGTGAGGGTAAACTTTGGTGGAATGGAAAAGATTACGTACTTTTGCGCAAAATTTATAATATGAGGTTCTTTCTTAAGTTCAAGTGGGTATTCTTGTTTATTGGTTTCAGGATAGCAGGTGGTAGGGGAGCCTTCTGGGGTTTTCTGCTGGGAAGTCTGATAGATAGTATGATTTCCCCTCCAACCATCAAATTCCGTATTTATACCAATTATTCTAATGCCAATCAGCAGCAGTGGGGTAGTGGTGCTGGTTCTACTGGCCCTTATACTTACATTGACCCTCAATTAGACGAAGCATACAGAACCTTGGGATTAACGGAGGCTGCTACGGATGATGAGGTGCGTCAGGCTTATAGACGAATGGCGCTGAAGTACCATCCAGACCGTCTTGCTTCTCAGGGCGAAGAGGCCCGTCAGGCTGCTGAGAAGGCTTTCCAGCAGATAAATCAGGCCAAAGAGAGAATCTTTAGGGCTAGGGGATTGAAGTAATTAAGAGAATCTTCAATGCCTGAGGATAGAATTTCTATCCAGAGGTATAAATAGTAGGGATATTTGATATATATGGAATATGTGTTATCGGAACTGCTTTTGTTCCTCCATATATTCAAATCCGTATTGACTCAAGTATTCCTTAATCTGGTTGATATCTTTATCAAAGTGTTCGCATAATTCTTCCAGCGAGCTGAATTCATTATCTCGCAGAAGCATATTAACGCTTGAGACCAAAATAAACGGGTCTAGGGGTAGATTATCCATCTTTATTTAAGAATCGTTTGTTGAAAATTGGTGCAAAGATACAAAAAATACAGGTAATTGTCCCTGTTGTTTTGTGACTTCTGTATCTTTTTTGTAAATTTGCTCGCTCAAGCGTATAATAATGTATAAACAGAAGCTATGATAGTAGGATTAATTACAGGAATTCTTGCAGGCTTTGTTGCCAGCAAGTTGTTCGACGGAGAGGGTAAAGGCTGTATTGTAAACCTTGTATTAGGTATCATCGGTGGCGCCTTAGGTGGCTACGTTTTCAGTCTTTTCGGTTTGCAGGCTTATAGTTGGATGGGCGAGTTGGTAGTAGCTGTTATTGGAGCTATGCTTTTCTTGCTGATCTGGAACAAGCTTCTCAAATAACGCCTATCCGTATATTCCACGCATTTATATCAAATTAACCAATATGAAGTTTAAGTGTTTTAGACATTTCCTGTTTTGGCTGCTTTTGATGGTGAGTAGCCATATCTATGCCCAGGATCAACTGAATCCTGTTGCAGACCCTGCAGCAGTGGTCGAGAGTGGTAATGCCCGTTTTACGGTCCTTACCAGCAAGATGATTCGTATTGAATACAGCAGTACCAGGCAGTTCGAGGATAGAGCCACGTTTGCTATTGTAAACCGTAGGTTGCCCGTTCCTTCCTATACTACCGAAGAGGCCGATGGCTATCTGTATATCCGTACCGCTGATGTTACCTTGCGCTATAAGGTAGGTTCTGTCATCAAGGCTACCGACAAGAAGCCTGATAATCTGATGGTTACATTCCTGCTCAATGGCATTACGTGTACCTGGTATCCAGGCAAGGATGATGCCTTGAACCTTCTGGGCACCAACAGAACCCTTGATACGGCCTGGGGTGATAATGCCCGTGGGAAGTTAGAGAAAGGACTTCTCTCACGTGCTGGTTGGAGCATAATAGACGAGAGTCCCTCTGCCATTCGTGGCGACGGAAGTACTACTTTGCCTATGGCTCCTAATGCCGATGGTTATATGTGGTGGGAGAAAGCGTCCGATTCTCAGGCTATCGACTGGTATTTCCTAGGCTACGGTCATCAATACAAGGAATGTATCCAGGATTTCACTAGGGTAGGGGGACGTGTTCCTTTGCCTCCCAAGTACATCTTCGGCTATTGGTACAGTCGTTACTGGGCTTATACACAGAGTGATTTTCAGGGAATCATTCGTGATGTAGAGAACAATGATATCCCCATGGACGTTATAATCATGGATATGGACTGGCACAAGAGTGGCTGGACTGGTTGGAGCTGGAACACCAGTCGTATTCCTAATCCCACCTCTCTTATCACATACATGCATAATCATGGCCTGCGAACGGCTCTGAATCTTCATCCATCAGATGGAATCAGTAGTTCCGAGGATAAGTACAAGAATCTCCGTTCTGCCATGGGACTTCCTACTTCTTATACCCAGACAATCCCCTGGACCATACAGGATTACAGCTTTGCGCGTCCTTTCTTCGACAATATCATCCGTCCGCTCGAGAAGCAGGGAGTTGATTTCTGGTGGCTCGACTGGCAGCAGGAGAAGACCGTAGGCGAGCATGCAGCTGCCAAGGGCTATACCCTGGCAGATGGTGCCGATAAACTGAGCGAGACATTCTGGTGTAACCACACCTTCTTCGAGGATATGCAGAAGAACCGTCCCACGCTCCGTCCTGTCATCTATCACCGATGGGGTGGGTTAGGATCTCACCGTTATCCCATCTGTTTCAGTGGCGATACATGGGCTGCATGGTCTACGCTTGGCTACGAGATATTCTTCACCAGCAATGCCAGCAATGTCTGCTATGCCTATTGGGGACATGATTTAGGAGGTCATCAGGGTGGCGACAACGACCCAGAGCTCCTATTGCGCTGGCTTCAGTTCGGAGCCTTCACTCCCATCTTCCGTACCCATGCTACCAATGATTCCAAGTTGGAGCGTAAGATCTGGAAGTACAGCAACTTCACTCAGTTGCGCGAGGCCGTCCGTATGCGTTACCAGATGTTCCCCTATCTTTATACGGCAGCCCGTGAGACCTATGATACCGGTATTGGTATGAATCGTCCTCTTTATTACGAATGGCCTGAGGAGAATAATGCCTATGTCTATGAGGATGAATACATGTTTGGCAACGATATGCTGGTAGCGCCCATTTATACAGCTTCTAAGAATGGTGTCAGCAGTCGTAATATCTGGCTCCCAGCCGGTCAGTGGTGGGATGTGACGGAGAATCGCCTGCGTGCCGGTGGTAGTGTCTTCCGTGCCAACTATACCCTGGACCAATTCCCTGTCTTCTATCGTCCTGGCAGCGTTATCCCCTTCTATCCTGTCCAGCGTAGTGTTGTCACTAATCCTCAGGAGATTATCCTGAAGGTTGTTCCTGGAGCCGATGGCACAGGCACATTCTATGAGGATGGTGGTGATAATCAGGATTACGTCTCTGGCGGATATGCCCGTACCACCTTCAGTTATAGCAATGTATCTGCTACCACCAAGCGTCTTACTATCAGCCCCCGTGAGGGCAGTTTCCAGGGTATGCCTACTACACGTACCTGGACGGTCCAGTTTCTGGGAGTACAGAAGGCTCCTCAGGGTATCAGTGTAAGTAACGATGCAGCCTTCGAGGACAGTTACGATGCCGATGCTAAGGTCTTGACCGTAACCATACAGACCTCTTCCCTTGATAAGGAGATAACTGTCCAGTTGGATGGGGTAGAGGTCGATAATGGACCAGAGACTATTGCACCTCAGACCATTAGCGAGGAGCCCTCTCAGTCATCTGATGAATATTCCGCATCCACACAGAATCGTGTCTCTGGTGTTACCAGACTCTATGCCCGTGGTTCAGCCATTCCTGGCGGAGTACAGGAACTTACCAGTTTCAATAGCAGAAATTGCTTCAAGTATCATGGCAAGTTGCTCCCCGGCACATTTGTCATTACTCCGTCCAAGACGGGTGGTACACGCTTCTACAAGCCTGCTCAGTTCAACTCCAATGTTGTTAACGACGGTATCAGCTACACCTCTACTACCGATAGTGTTGCTGCGGCATGGACGGTCCTCTTCGAGGCCGATAACTACCGCTTTACCGTTATGCCCACCAGTACAACGGCCGGTACCATGCAGGGCGAGCTGTTCACCTGGTGGTACGAGTCATGGATCTGTGGCGGTTGTGTCGAGGATAACCAGACTCCTGGTGCCGGCAACTGGCAGATATCCAGTGGTAAGGCTATGGAGCAGTCGTCCTTGGATCCTTATGAATGGACCTGGATGGGCGAGCTCAAGAACTATACCAGCAACGATGAGCCTAAACGTTTCAAGATCAACGGACAGTACGGATGGAGTCCCAAGGTCTTGCATCCCTTCAAGCAGGACGAGAGTATCCTCACCTCTAAGGAGATCTGGTACAACGGCTCTTCAGATTATAAATGGGCCATTAGCAAGGACGGTTTCTACCGTATTACCATCAATATCTTCAAGGAAACCATTTCAGGCGAGTATCTTGGTGATGATTTGGATGGGGTAGGGAGCATCGAGCCCGAGGCCAAGGTGCAAATGTCCGTCCGTAACCATACCATACAGGTCAGCTCTTCCCAGGTGATGGCAGTCTTCCTGTTTGGTCCCGAGGGTCAGCATATAACCTCCGAAAGTGGCAATCAGGTAACCCTGCAGGCTCCCCATGCTGGCACATATATCCTGCATGCCACCAATGGTAAGGAGAACTTTACACGTAAGATAACTATTCAATAAAATTTGTTCAATATATCCAAATGAGAAAAATCAATCAACTATTATCCGCTTTCCTGTTCTGCGTCAGCCTTTCAGCTGTTGCGCAACAGAGTTACCTTACAGCCCCCGGTGTGGCTGTGTTCTATCCACAGGATTATGATGCCGCTGCACATAGTCCTTCGCCTATCTTCGAGCAGGATCTGGCTCCTGTGGGCAATGTGCCTTCTTCTTGGAAGATTCGTCCCATGTATAGTGTTCAGGATGGCAAGAATGTCGTACGTATTCCCGTCGATGCCGATGCCGACCTCTATGGCGGTGGCGAGGTGTGGGGCCCCCTGCGTCGTAATGGCAAGACCATACAGTTCTTTAATATTGATACCCCCTGCTATGGTGTAGATGGTGGCAGCCACCTCTATCAGAGTCATCCCTGGGTGTTTGGCTTGCGCAAGGACGGTACAGCCTTCGGCATTATAGCCGATAATACTTGGAAGTCAGAAATGACTACTGATGCCGAGGTAGTCTTCCGTTCCGAGGGCCCTGCCTTCCGTGTTGTCATCATCGAGAAGGAGAGCCCCGAGGCTCTTATGCAGGCTCTTGTCCAGCATACCGGTACCATGCCCCTTCCTCCCCTGTGGTCTTTGGGCTATCAGCAGTGCCGTTACAGCTATCATCCTGATACACGTGTCAAGGAGATTGCCGATACGCTCCGCCATTATCAGATTCCTTCTGATGTCATCTGGATGGACATCCATTATATGGATCAGTACAAGATCTTCACATGGCACCCCGAGGAGTTCTCCAAGCCCAAGGAGTTGAACGACTATCTGCATAGCCTCAACTTCAAGAGCGTCTATATGATTGACCCCGGTGTAAAGGCACAGAAGGGGTATTGGGTAGATGATCAGTTGATGCAGAATGGTTATGCAGTCCTCGACGAGAATGATAAGCCCTTCGTTGGCAAGGTATGGCCCGGCGACTGTCATTTCCCGGATTTCACCCGTCCCGAGGTACGCTCCTGGTGGAGCACCCTCTATCCTCCCTTCATGGCCCAGGGTGTGGATGGTATCTGGAATGATATGAACGAGCCCAGTGTCTTTGGCGGTCCTGCAGGCACCATGCCTATGACCAACAAGCATCTGGGTGGCGACGGCCTTCGTGCCGACTCGCATCTGCGTTACCATAATGTCTATGGTCTGAATATGGTTCGTGCCAGTCGTCAGGGCCTTTTGCTTGCCAACCCCGACAAGCGTCCTTTCATCCTCAGCCGTAGTAATTTCCTGGGTGGACATAGATATGCTGCCACCTGGACGGGCGATAACTACTCCAACTGGGAGCAGTTCATGGCCAGCATCCCCATGTCTATTACCCTTGGTCTTAGTGGTCAGCCCTTTAATGGTCCTGATATAGGTGGTTTCTGTGGCGACAGCAATGCCAAGCTGGTAGCCAACTGGACGGCCGTTGGTGTATATTTCCCCTTCGTACGTAACCATTGTATCGATGGCGGCCGTGCACAGGAGCCCTGGGCTTTTGATCAGCAGACCCTCGATGTCTGCCGTACAGCCATCAATCGCCGCTATCGCCTTATGCCCTATATCTATACTTTGTTCCAGGAGGCCAGTGTCAACGGAATGCCCGTTATGCGCCCTGTCTTCATGGCAGATGCCAAGGATGCTTCTCTGCGTGCCGAGCAGAAGGCCTTCATGCTGGGTGCCGACCTGCTTGTTCTTCCCCGTTGGGCAGGCGATGCACAACTTCCCCAGGGCGATTGGGACATCATCCCCTTCGAGGCTGCCGATGACGGTTTCCAACCCTACGTAGCCCTCCGTCCGGGTGCTATTGTTCCTATGGCCAATCTTTATCAGAATACCACCGAGATGCGTACAGACAGCCTTACCCTCCTCGTCAACCCCGATGCCGAGGGCGTTGCCGCAGGTACGCTCTACGAGGATGCCGGCGACGGATTCCAGTTCCGTCACGGGCAGTATGCCCAGTATAGCATCAAGGCTCAGACCGTAGGCAAGAAGATAACTGTCAGCCTCAGTAAGGCAGATGGTAAGTTGGCAGAGAAGAGCCGTACCCTGCGTGTCGGCATCGTTTCTGATGGCAAGATAACCTATAGTCCCTGGACTGCTGGCAGCGAGGTAACCATGAAGGTCGCACCCGACAAGCAGCAGGGTATTGATAAAAATAAACTCACGTTCCCTCAGGTTCCTGAGTAGTTATTTCATGGAGCAAGGGGCAAGGGGCAGGGAGCAAGAGGATAGTTCAATGTTCAATGTTCAATTCAAGATTCAAAATTGGCGAAGGGAATATACATTGTGAATGGACGGAAAGTGCTTAAGTAATCTCTTGCCCCTAACCACTTGCCCCTTGCCCCTTTAGGAAGCTTAGCTTCCGAAACATAATTTTAAATGAATACAGAAGTAATCTCAAGCGCACAGAATCCGCGCATCAAGCATCTGCTGGCTCTTCAGCAGAAATCCGCTCTTCGCAGAGAGGAAGGCCTCTTTGTTGTAGAGGGTAGGAGAGAGTTGGAACATTGCATCCATTCCGGCATGCAGGTAGAGTCTGTCTATTGCCTGGACGGCACAGACCTCTCTCAATTCTCAATTCTCAATTCTCAATTGTCACTTGTCAAAGTGACGAAGAACGTTTACGAGCGTATAGCCTATCGTGGCAGTACAGAGGGCATTATAGCCGTCATACGAACCCCTCAGCCCCTTACCCTGGAGTCCTTGCTCCAGCAGAAGGGTAGGGGTGTCAATGGCAAGCTCCTCTTCGTTGTCTTGGAGCGTGTTGAGAAGCCCGGCAACCTTGGGGCTATCCTCCGTAGTGCCGATGCAGCCAATGCTACCGGTGTTATTGTGTGCGACCCGCTGACCGACCTTTACAATCCCAATCTTATCCGCTCCTCTATCGGAGCCATCTTCACCGTTCCTACGGTAGCTTGTACTTCAGAGGATTGTATTGCCTTCCTCAAGCAGCATGGCGTGCAGATTCTAACTGCTCAGCTGCAAGATTCTCATCTGTATTATGATACCCCCATGGCAGGTCCCACGGCTATTGTAATGGGAACAGAAAGCACCGGCCTTACTGATGTATGGCGTCAGGCAGCGGATGCTCATATACGCATTCCCATGCTGGGGCAGTTAGATTCGCTCAACGTCTCCGTCTCAGCGGCTATCCTCCTTTTCGAGGCTGTCCGTCAGCGCCAGTTGTCTTAGCCTTAAACAATCTTTTACCTATATGAAAACAATTCTATCATTTATCTTGCTGGCTGTGCTGCTGATGATGTAACGCCCACACAGGAGTCGCGTCAGGAGCAGTGGGACGACTGGCGCTTCACCTATGACCATGTGATGCTCATCTATGGCAAGGCCGTTGACGAACAGGGCAAGCCCTACTATCTGGTCAAGAACTCATGGGGCCAGATGGGCGACTACAAGGGAACCTGGTACATGTCGCGCGACTACATGAAGCTGAACACCACCTACCTGTTCTTGAATAGGAACGCTCTCCCGAAGGCTTTCCGCATGCAACTGCTTCGATAGAAAGTATATTTTTCTGTTCACCCAACCCTATTTTCTTAACCTTGAGGAAACCTTGAGGAAACCTTGAGGTAAATATGAGGTACTCCTTGTGTGGTTGAGGTTATTTATCCTCCTCTTCGAGGCTGTCCGTCAGCGCCCGAATCTGACAAGATTCTACTGATGGCATCATGTTGTTAATGTGATGCCTTTTTTGTTTTTCTTTGAAAAAAGAGCAAAAGACTCTCCACTATCCAATAGATTTACTATATTTGCAAAATGATAACCAGGAATGACTAAAATTAGCAAGATATCTGGTTTGGAGAAAATGTGAAGAGGCTTCAAGTAAGAAGATGGAAGAAAATTATAATATATCAGACAGACCGAACATCCATTGTTCGCCACATCAATAATATATACAAGGCAGAAGAATTGGACAGAGAGTCAACCTGTGCAAAAATTGCACAAGTTCAAATTGAGGGAAAGAGATCGGTAAAACGTACAGTTCCGTTCTTCAATCTGGATATGATAATCTCTGTCGGTTATCGTGTAAACTCAAAGCGAGGCGTGAGATTTCGCCAATGGGCAAACCGCATCTTGAAAGACTACCTTGTCAAAGGTTACGCCGTTAATGAGCGTCTCCGCAAGGAGCAGATAGGTGAGTTGCCCTACGCGCAAAGAGTCTGGCCGACAATACCCTTGTGGCTCTCACATTGATGATTGCCGAGAGCCGAACGGAAGAGAAAGACGTGATGGTGAAGGTTGTCGTTAATTTGATTAACCAAAACAATTAAAGGATCGAAGACTAACCAGTTCTGAAAAAGAAATGTCGGAACCAATACGGTCCCGACATTTCTGTGATATTAAATAGGGTAGTGCTTACTTCACGTTGCCTACCTTGATAAGGTACTCTGCAATCTGGACGGCATTCAGGGCTGCGCCCTTCTTAATCTGGTCAGATACCAACCAGAAGGTGATGCCGTTGGGGTTAGCAAGGTCCTTGCGGATACGACCTACATATACATCATCGCAGTTCTCGTGGAAGAGAGGCATGGGGTAAACCTTGTTCTGTGGATCGTCCTCCAATTGCAGGCCGTTACCGTTCTTGATAGCTTCCTTGAATTCCTCTACGCTTACGGGGCGCTCTGTCTCTGCCCATACGCTTTCGCTGTGGCAACGCAGAGAGGGCACACGTACACACATAGCAGAGCAATCGGCATCTGTATGCATGATTTTCTTTGTCTCGTTGTACATCTTCATCTCCTCCTTGGTGTATCCGTTCTCTGTGAATACATCAATCTGGGGGATAACGTTGAAGGCCAGCTGGTAGGCAAACTTCTCAACCGTTGGCTTCTCGCCTGCCAATACCTGACGGTACTGCTCGTACAGCTCAGCCATGGCAGCGGCACCGGCACCGCTGGCAGCCTGGTAGCTGGCAACGTGTATGCGCTTGATGTGGCTGATGTTCTCAAGAGCCTGCAGGGCAACCACCATCATGATAGTTGTACAGTTGGGGTTGGCAATGATATTGCGGGGACGGTTCAGGGCATCCTCAGCATTGCACTCGGGAACTACCAAGGGTACATCCTCGTCCATACGGAATGCACTGCTGTTGTCAATCATCACGGCACCATACTTGGTAATGGTCTCGGCAAACTCCTTGCTTGTACCGCCACCTGCGCTGGTAAAGGCAATATCTACACCCTTGAAGTCGTCGTTATGCTGCAGGAGCTTAACCTCGATTTCCTTACCACGGAAGGTGTACTTAGTTCCTGCACTGCGCTGGCTTCCAAAGAGAAGCAACTCGTCAATGGGGAAATTTCTCTCATCCAAAACTCTCAGGAATTCCTGACCTACGG
>CAMKTJ010000009.1 GCA_946415645.1 uncultured Prevotellaceae bacterium | reverse complement strand
AGGACATCGTCAGACACAAACTGGTAACCCGCATCGTGAATGCCTACAACAAATACGAGGCTGAGATAGAGAGGGGAAAGCAATATACGGAAAACAAAAAACAAGATAACTGAAAAAAGATATGAAAGCATTAACAAGAACAGACTTCAACCTGCCCGGACAGGTAAGTGTTTATCATGGTAAGGTCAGAGATGTATATAACATCAACGATGACTTGATGGTAATGGTGGCAACAGACCGTATCTCTGCCTTTGACGTAATCCTTCCCAAGGGTATCCCCTTCAAGGGTCAGGTGCTGAACCAGATTGCAGCCAGCTTCCTGGATGCTACAGCTGACATTGTTCCCAACTGGAAGCTTGCCACTCCCGACCCCATGGTTACCGTTGGTCTGAAGGCAGAAGGATTCCGTGTAGAGATGATTATCCGTGGTTACCTGACAGGTAGCGCTTGGCGTGAGTACAAGAACGGATGTCGTGAACTGTGTGGCGTAAAGTTGCCCGAGGGTATGCGTGAGAACGAGAAGTTCCCCGAACCCATCATCACCCCCACCACCAAGGCTGACGAGGGTCATGACGAAAACATCTCTGCCGAGGAGATTATCAAGCAGGGCCTGGTAAGCAAGGAAGACTGGGAGACTATGGTGAAGTACACCCGTACCCTCTTCCAGCGTGGTAGCGAGATTGCTGCCAGCAAGGGCCTCATCCTGGTAGACACCAAGTACGAGTTCGGTAAGCGTGATGGCAAGGTCATCCTGATTGACGAGATTCACACTCCCGACAGCAGTCGTTACTTCTATGCTGACGGCTACGAAGAGAAGTTTGCCAAGGGCGAGCCCCAGAAGCAGTTGAGCAAGGAGTTTGTACGTCAGTGGCTGATTGAGCACAACTTCATGAACCAGCCCGGTCAGGTTATGCCCGAGATTACCGACGAATACGCCCAGAGCGTAGCAGACCGTTACATTGAGTTATACGAGCACATCGTTGGCGAGAAGTTTGTACCCGCCACAACAGAAGGCGACATTGCTGCACGTATTGAGAAGAACGTGACTACCTGGTTACAGAACCGATAAATGTACAAACAGGAGACAATAAATCCTTATCACGAAGGAGAGAAGGGTGAGCAAGTGGAGCAGATGTTTGACCACATTGCTCACTCATACGACCTTTTGAATCATGCGCTCTCCCTGGGAATTGACCGGGGGTGGCGACGCAAAGCCGTTGACTCGCTAAAAGAATATCATCCCCAGAACCTCCTTGACATTGCCACTGGTACAGGAGACTTTGCCATACTTGCCGCCAAACGACTGCAGCCAAAGACTATTATAGGCGCAGACATCAGCGAAGGTATGATGGCGGTTGGACGTGAGAAAGTCCAAAAACTGAACATGCAGGACACAATATCCTTTCAACGAGAGGACTGCATGAACCTTTCCTTTCCTGACAACAGTTTTGATGCCGTAACATCCGCTTATGGCGTTCGCAACTTTCAGGATCTGGATGCAGGACTTTCGGAGATGTATCGTGTTCTGCGCAAAGGCGGGCATCTGCTGATAGTGGAACTCTGTACCCCACCCCGTTTCCCCATGAAGCAACTCTTCTGGCTTTATGCCCATGTGGTAATGCCCTTCATTGGGAAAATTATCAGTCACGACTCATCGGCATACACCTATCTTCCCTCCTCGATGGAAGCCTTTCCGCAAGGAGAAGTGATGGAAGGAATCCTCAAGAAAGCCGGTTTCCAAGAAATAAAATGGAAACGCTTCACCTTTGGACTCTGCACGATGTACCTGGCATGCAAGTGAAGAATGAAGAGTGAAGAATCTTATTAATTGAACATTGACCATTAATTAGTGTAGAGTTGAGAGTTTAGAGTTTAGAGTCAGTTCAAAGAGTTGAGAGTAGAAAGTTGAAAGTAGAACAATTCTCTTGCCCCTTGCTCCTTGCCCCTTGCTCCTATATTACTCTAACCACTAACCGCTAACCGCTTAAGAAGAAATGGATAAATACGGAATTATAGGAAACCCTTTGGGGCACAGTTTCAGTAAAGGATTTTTTACTGAGAAATTTGCCAAGGAAGGCATAGATGCCCAGTATCTCAACTTTCAGATTCCTGAGATAGGAAAACTGACGGATGTACTGAAAGAGAACCCTGAACTAAGAGGCATCAATGTAACACTCCCCTATAAGACCGAGGTCATTCCTTTTCTGGACGAACTGAGCGACGAGGCTAGAGAGATTGGTGCCGTCAACGTTGTGCAGATCAGGAACGGACACCTGAAAGGATTCAACAGCGACATCATAGGCTTTACCAGAAGCATTCAGCCCTTGCTAAAGCCTCATCACAAAAAAGCATTGATTTTAGGAACCGGTGGTGCCAGCCGAGCCATACGCGTAGGACTCACCCGCCTGGGACTGGAATGGAAATATGTCAGTCGTACCCCACGTGAGGGTATGATTACCTACAACGATATTACAGCAGAAACCCTCAAGGAATACGAGGTGATTGTCAACTGCAGTCCCGTTGGCATGTTCCCCAAGGTTGACGAGTGCCCAGCCATTCCTTATGAATTCCTGACAGCAGACAATCTGCTTTATGATCTGGTATATAATCCTGAGGACACTTTGTTCCTTAAGAGGGGCAGGGAGCAAGGGGCAAGGGGCAAGAATGGCTTGGAGATGCTGCACCTGCAAGCTATTGCCAGCTGGGAATTCTGGAACGAATAAGTATTCTCAATTAAAGTGTAGTTCGACTTCAAATCCACACTGGAAGGGCTTGTTCCGTTGCGAATATCCTCTACCCATCTGTAGGAAATAGATTGTCCTGCAACGGTTATCAAAGATGTTATTGGCCCATACGGCAAACTCAAGATGTTTGCGATAAAAAGACAGTTTGGCATCAAGGGCATTATAGAAAGGTTCACTGGAAAGATTATCCTCCGTCCAGTAGAAGCGCCCCAGCCCATGCCAGTTAGCAATAATATTCATTCCATCTAAAAGCTGACGCCCTAAAATCTTGGGAAGAGGCAATCCATAATTAGCCCCCAAATCAAAACTATGTTGGGGAACAAAAGGAACATAGTTATCCTTGTACGAAACATCTGCAGAGAACTTATAATCCGTAAATGTGGCATGAGTATATCCATAAGTAGCATGGGCCTGCAAACGATCCGTAAGCTTTGAGCGGAGAGAGAGCTCGCCACCCAAGGAACGACTTTTTCCGGCATTCTTAGTCGTAAGTTCCAATACTGAGGGGGCCATTTGAACAATCTGTTGATCAGTAACATTTGTCAAGAAAACAGAAGCATCAAGGAACAGCTTATCCCGAAGGAGATTAAGATGTGTACCCAACTCATAATTCCATGCATATTCGGGTCGGTATAGTTGGGGAGCGCCATTATTCACAAGACAGTCATAACCTCCACTCCTGTATCCACGTGATACCGTTCCGTACACATTTCCCTTAGAGAAAGAATACTGTAAGGAGGTACGAGGCATCAACTGCCACCAGCCGTCACCCAATTGTGCATCCGACTGGTTGGTGTAAGAACAACCAACATGCTCATAGGCTAACCGTAGTCCCATGGTAAAGTCCAGTCCCTTAGCATTGAAGATATCGCGCAATGTACTCTGATGATACAGGGCCGCACTCTTTGTCGGTGTGTCAAATTGTTCCGTATCATTAATCCCTGTATGCAACCACTGGCCATTGAGACTGGCACCCGTAACCCACTCCCAATGTCGCCAGACACCAGGTCGGCTCTTCAGAATAATCTCCTCGCTAAGGGTACGGCTATGTTGCTGTTGCTGGAACGTGCCAAGGCTAAGATGCGTGAAGTCCTGATCCATGTTCAGGTCATCATTAAGCAGTTGGAAAGCAAGAACATTGCTCAACGTTACCTTAGGCCAGTTATGTTCTGCCTTCAATCCCACATTCAGCAAGTGACGCAGGTACAGATTGTCATCGTTACTGCTAATCTTACCTATATCCTGAGTCAGTTGATCCTTGAAAGGATCATCATCCGAAACACTCTCCAGATAATACGGAAAGACATCCTGCGTACACAGTTCGTAATTGGCAAGGAAATCTATTTTGTCTGCTGCGGATGGTTGGTATAACAACCTTGTATGAGCACGCAGAGAACGGTCCGCATCGACCTTTACTCCGGTATAGTTGTTTTTGAAGAACCGACCTCCTGACCGATAGGCTACACCTGCTGTGAAACCTAACTTTTCAGAAAAACGCTGATAGTGAGAAATACCCGTATAATGACAGCCATGATTGGCCATAGAGCGTTCGATGAAAGTACCCTGATAATCAATAGGATTCTTGGTTATGACTCGGATAAGTCCGCCCATAGCATTCGTACCGAACAGCGTGCTCTGAGGACCTCGTAGCACCTCTATGCGTTCAACCTCTCCGATCCTCGTACTGAAGGAGCTATTCTGCAACCAAGGCACTTCATCCACATAAAGACCCACAGCCGGAGTATTGGTTCGACTACCTACACCTCTCAGATAGATAGCCGTTGACTGTGCACTGCCATAAGAGGGAATGAACAGACCAGGAACTACCTGGGACAGGTCGCTAATGTCGTACAAACCACGTTCGCGGATATCCTTGGCAGTAAGACTTACACTTGACAAGCCCTGTTCACGCAAAGTGGTTTCATCCTCGGCCCGTATAACGTTCTGTGCGAAAAACAGCGCTACTATAATAAAGATGATTCTCATTATCTACAAATGGATTTGCGGATGCAAAGATAAGGACATTTTGCTTATTATCCAATCTCCCGCCAAGAGGATTTGCACGTCAACATTCTAAAAAACAATAATTATCACATGTACAAGCAGAGGGAATTTGCTTATATAAGATAATTGTATTATCTTTGCACGGCAATTACAAACAAATTATAATGAGCAATCAACGATACATGATGCGCGGCGTTAGCGCTGCCAAGGAAGATGTTCACAACGCTATCAAGAACATCGACAAAGGTATTTTCCCTCAAGCTTTCTGTAAGATCATTCCCGACATATTAGGAGGCGACCCCGAATATTGCAATATCATGCATGCCGACGGTGCCGGAACAAAGTCCAGCCTGGCCTATATGTACTGGAAAGAGACCGGTGACCTGAGCGTATGGAAAGGTATTGCACAGGATGCCCTGATTATGAATACTGACGACCTGCTGTGCGTAGGCGCTGTAGACAATATTCTGGTAAGCAGTACCATCGGTCGCAACAAGATGCTTATCCCCGGAGAAGTCATCTCGGCCATCATCAACGGAACAGACGAGCTGCTCCAGCAGATGCGCGATATGGGAATCGGCATCTATGCTACTGGTGGCGAGACAGCAGACGTAGGCGACTTGGTTCGCACCATCATTGTAGACAGTACCGTTACCTGCCGTATGAAGCGCAGCGATGTGATTGACAATGCCAACATCCGTCCCGGTGATGTTATCGTTGGTCTCTCTTCTTGCGGTCAGGCTACCTACGAGAAGGAATACAATGGCGGTATGGGCAGCAACGGTCTGACCAGCGCCCGTCATGATGTATTCAGCAAATACCTGGCAGAGAAATACCCAGAGAGCTACGACAAGGCAGTACCAGAGGAACTGGTATATAGCGGTTCCTATAAACTGACAGACGAGGTAGAAGACTCGCCCATCAATGCCGGCAAGTTGGTTCTCTCCCCCACCCGCACCTATGCTCCCGTAGTAAAGAAGCTGTTGGATGAGCTCCGTCCCAAGATTCATGGTATGGTACACTGCACAGGTGGCGCCCAGACAAAGGTACTGCACTTTGTGGGTGACAACTGCAGGGTTATCAAGGACAACATGTTCCCCGTGCCTCCTCTCTTCAAGGCCATCATCAAGGAGAGCGGTACCGACTATGCAGAAGCCTACAAGGTATTCAACATGGGTCACCGCCTGGAGGTTTACCTTGCCCCCGAGGATGCTGAGAAGGTAATTGAAATCAGCAAGAGTTTCAATATCGACGCTCAGATCATCGGTCACATTGAAGAAGGCAAGAAGAGCCTTCTCATCAAGAGTGAATTCGGAGAGTTCGAGTATTAAGACAAGATGAAGGACATTAAGATTACAAACTATACTACCAAGGATTGGGTGAAGCATTCGAGTGTTATGCTCTGCATTGTAATATTAACAAGTTTCACAACCCTTTCAATTTTTAACGACAAAGATTATATCGCTGCCCTCATGGGTATTGTTGGAATTGTTGGCTGGGGTATAGTTTACCATATCATAATGAAGGAGATAAGAAAAAGGAACCCTCAGGAATAACATAACATGATATTATTCAAAGTTAAATATGGCAGAAAACAATAACCTATTAGACAGACTGGAAGGATTGGTTTCACGATACGAGGAAGTGAGCACCCTCATCACAGACCCCTCTGTTATTGCCGACCAAAAGCGATACGTGAAGCTGACCAAGGAATACAAGGACCTTGGTAAGATTGTTGCTGCCCGAAAAGAATACGTTGGCTGTTTGCAGAATATTGAGGACGCCAAGGAGATGCTTGCCATAGAAGAGGACGCAGACACCAAGGAGATGCTACGCGAGGAACTGGCAGAAAGCGAAAAGCGCATCCCTGCACTGGAAGAGGAAATTAAGTTGCTGCTTATCCCTGCCGACCCCGAAGATGACAAGAACGTCATCATGGAGATACGTGGCGGTACAGGTGGTGATGAGGCAGCCCTCTTTGCCGGCGACCTGTTCCGTATGTACAGCAAATACATAGAACTGAAGGGATGGAAGATGGCTGTCAGCAGTTTCTCTGAAGGTGCCGTAGGCGGTTTCAAGGAAATCATCTTCAGTGTGACAGGTGAAGGCGTCTATGGAATCCTAAAATACGAATCAGGTGTTCACCGTGTACAGCGTGTTCCTGCTACAGAGACACAGGGACGTGTTCATACCAGTGCCGCTACTGTAGCCGTCTTGCCCGAAGCAGAAGAGTTTGATGTAGAGATCAACGAGGGCGCCATCAAGTGGGATACCTTCCGAAGCAGTGGTGCCGGTGGTCAGAATGTAAACAAGGTGGAGTCTGGTGTCCGTGCCCGCTATATGTGGCGTAACCCTTTCACCAACGAGGACGAGGAAATCCTGGTGGAGTGTACAGAAACCCGAGACCAGCCCAAGAACAAGGAACGCGCTCTCGCGCGCCTGCGCACATTTATATATGATAAGGAACACC
Source organism: uncultured Prevotellaceae bacterium (assembly GCA_946415645.1). Lineage (GTDB taxonomy): Bacteria > Bacteroidota > Bacteroidia > Bacteroidales > Bacteroidaceae > Physcousia. Next base: position 74,433 of record CAMKTJ010000009.1, on the reverse strand, counting down.
AGAAATACCTGGACGATATAGCATCTAAGCGCAAAACCATGGTTTCTACTGGTGACCGTTCTGCCAAGATACGTACGTACAACTACCCCCAAGGGCGTATCACAGACCACCGTATTGGTTATACCATATATAATCTGAATGCCTTCATGGACGGACAGATACAGGACTGTATCGACCACCTGATTGTGGCTGAAAACGCAGAACGAATGAAGGAAGCAGCGTTGTAAAGTTGAAAGTTTACAGTTTAGAGTTTAGAGTTTAGAGTTTAGAGAAATGACTAGAAAAGAATTATTTGAAAATATAAAGAAGAAGCAGAGTTTCCTCTGCGTGGGTTTGGATACAGACCTCAAGAAAGTTCCCGAGCATTTGTTGAAGGAGGAAGACCCTATCTTTGCCTTCAACAAGGCCATCATTGATGCTACCGCTCCCTACTGCGTAGCATACAAACCCAACTTGGCTTTCTATGAAGCCTTCGGTGTGAAAGGAATGATTGCCTTCGAGAAGACAGTCAAATACCTGAAAGAGAACTACCCCGACCAGTTCATTGTAGCTGATGCCAAGCGTGGAGATATCGGCAATACCAGTAAGATGTATGCCCGCACCTTCTTTGGCGAATATGATGTAGATGCCCTGACGGTTGCTCCTTACATGGGAGAAGACAGCGTTACACCTTTCCTTGAAAGCTATGACGGGAAATGGGTGATCCTGTTGGCACTGACCAGTAACAAGGGTTCCTTCGACTTCCAGCTTACAGAGGACAAAGACGGAGAGCGTCTGTTTGAGAAGGTTATTCGTAAAAGTCAGGAATGGGGAAACGACGAGAACATGATGTACGTAGTAGGTGCCACACGTGGTGAGATGTTCAAGGACATCCGCAAGGTAACCCCCAAGGCATTCCTGTTGGTTCCTGGCATCGGCGCACAGGGCGGCAGCCTGGAGGAAGTATGCAAATACGGAATGATTGAGGATTGCGGTCTGCTTGTCAACAGTAGCCGTGCCATCATCTATGCCGACAACACAGAGAACTTTGCAGCCGTTGCAGCTGAGAAAGCCAAAGAGGTTCAGGAACAGATGGCTAAGCTAATTCATAATTCATAGTGCATAGTGCATAGTTCATAGTTCATAGTTAACAATTCATAATATATAAACGTGGAATTCAGTGCAGAAATGATAGCTGGCCTTATAGGCGGAACCATTGTTGGGAACCCTAAGGCAACAGTCAATAACTTTGCAAAGATTGAGGAAGGAAAACCTGGATGCATCAGCTTCCTTGCCAATGATAAATACGAGCACTACATCTACGAGACAGAAAGTAGCGTAGTACTTGTCAACAATAACTTCGAGCCCAAGCATGAGATAAAGGCCACCCTGATAAAGGTTGATAATGCCAGAGAAGCAGTAGCAAAATTGCTCAAGATTTACGAGAGCATGAAACCCAAGCGAACCGGTATCAGCGAACTGGCCTTCATTGACCCAACGGCAAAGATTGGCAAGGACTGTTACATCGGTCCCTTTGTTGCCATTGCCGAGGGCGTTGAGATTGGAGACGGATGTGTATTCCACCCCCACGTTACAATCGGAAGAAACGCCAAGGTCGGCAACAATACAGAGATCTACAGCAATGCCGTGGTATATCACGACTGCAAGGTGGGCAATAACTGCATCTTGCATGCCGGTTGTGTCATTGGAGCTGATGGCTTCGGATTCGAACCGACAGAAAACGGATACGACAAGATTCCACAGATAGGCATTGCCATCATAGAAGACGATGTAGAAATAGGTGCCAACACATGCGTTGACCGCGCTGTTATGGGTGCCACCATTATACATAAAGGTGTGAAACTGGACAATCTGGTACAGATAGCCCACAACGACGAGATTGGGAGTCACACCGTCATGTCGGCACAGGTCGGCATAGCCGGTAGCACCAAGGTAGGCGAATGGTGTATGTTCGGTGGCCAGGTCGGCATAGCCGGACACGCTACCATTGCAGACCGCACCATGGCCGGAGCTCAGGCAGGTATTCCCAACAATATCAAGAAGCCAGGCACTGCCGTTCAGGGCACACCGGCTATAGACGCTAAGACATTCTGGAAATCAAGCGCCTTATTCAAGAACCTGTACCAGATGTGGGCGGATATGAACGAAATGAAAAAGGAAATAAAAGCTCTGAAAGAGAAGCTTGCAGAATAATAAAGTCATGTTGAAGCAAAAGACATTAAATAACAGCTTTTCGCTAAGCGGAAAAGGTTTGCACACAGGATTGAACCTGACCGTAACATTCTTACCCGCTCCAGTAAAACACGGGTACAAGATACAACGCGTAGACATGGAGGGGCAACCCATCTTGGACGCTGTTGCAGAAAATGTGGTAGACACCAAGAGAGGAACCGTACTGGGCAAAGGCGATTTCAAATGTAGCACCATTGAACATGCCATGGCAGCATTTTATGCCCTAGGAGTTGACAATGTGCTGATACAAGTTGACGGACCAGAGTTTCCCATCCTTGATGGTAGCGCCGAACCCTACGTAAAGGAAATCCTACGTGTAGGAACAGTTGAGCAAGATGCCGAGAAGGACTTCTACTACATTACCAAGAAGATGGAATTCAAGGACGAGAATACAGGTGCCTGTATCACGCTCCTTCCAGACGAGGAATTCTCTATCACCAGCATGATATCCTTTGACGGAAAATTCCTTAGCAGTCAGTTTGCCACCCTTGACAATATGGATGACTTTGCCACGGAGATTGCAGCTGCAAGAACATTTGTCTTTGTCAGGGAGATTGAGCCACTGCTCACAGCAGGACTCATCAAGGGAGGTGACCTGAATAACGCTATCGTAATATACGAGAAACAAACCAGCCAGGAGAATCTGGACAAACTCTGCCAACTGACAGGTGCAGAGCATCACGACGCAGCAGAATTAGGATACCTGCAGCACAAGAAACTGGTATGGGACAACGAGCCTGCCAGACATAAGTTGCTGGACATTATTGGAGACATGGCCTTAATTGGCAAACCTATAAGAGGACGTATCATAGCTACCAAACCAGGACATACCATCAACAACAAGTTTGCCCGTATGATGCGTAAGGAAATCCGCAAGCATGAAATACAGGCCCCTAAATATGATCCCAACAAGCCTGCTATCATGGACACCGTGCAGATACGCCAACTGCTACCACACAGATATCCCATGTTGCTTGTTGACAAAGTAATTGAGATGAAGGCCGACAGTATTGTTGCCATAAAGAACATTACCAGCAACGAGCCGTTCTTCCAGGGTCATTTCCCATCAGAACCTGTCATGCCCGGCGTGCTGATTGTAGAAGCTATGGCACAGGCTGGTGGCATACTGGTGATTAACAGCCTACAGGACGGTGAAGACTACAGTACCTACTTCGTCAAGATAGATAACGTTAAGTTCAAACAGAAAGTTGTGCCAGGTGACACCCTGATTTTCAAAGTAATCACATTAGGGCCATTACGTCATAATATCGGAAGCATGCAAGGATATGCTTTCATTGGAGAAAACTGTGTTGCTGAAGCAACATTTACGGCACAAGTAATTAAAAACAAATAAAGCTATGAGCAAGATCAGCCCGCTGGCATATATCCACCCAGAAGCAGTCATAGGCGAGAACTGTGAGATAGGTGCATTCTGCTATATTGACAAGGGTGTTGTTATCGGCGACAACAACACACTGATGAACAGCGTCACCGTTTTATATGGTGCACGAATCGGAAACGGAAACATCTTCTTCCCCGGAGCCGTAATCAGTGCTATACCACAAGACCTGAAATTCGTAGGCGAAGATACAACGGCAGAGATTGGAGATAACAACAAGATCCGCGAGAATGTAACCATCAACAGAGGAACGGCCGCCAAAGGCAAGACCGTAGTAGGTAGCAATAACCTGCTGATGGAAGGTGCCCACGTAGCCCATGACGCATTGGTAGGAAACGGATGTATTATCGGTAACAGCACCAAACTGGCAGGAGAAATCGTAATAGACGACAATGCCATCCTAAGTGCCGGAGTACTGATGCACCAATTCTGCAGAGTGGGCAGCTATACCATGATAGGCGGTGGCACACGATTCAGTCAGAACGTATTGCCCTTCAGCCTCTGCGCAAGAGATCCTGCAGCATTCTGCGGTCTGAACATAGTAGGTCTCAGACGAAGGAATTTTGACAGGGAGACCATCGACAATATACATATGGCTTACCAAATCATCCTTCAGGGAACAGGCAAACTCAACGACCTGTTGGCACGAGTTGAGAAAGAGATTCCTATGTCAGATGAAATTAAGTATATCCTTGATTTTATCAAATCCAGCACCAGAGGTTTCATCAGATAAAACAACAGACAGATGACATTTAGAATAACAATATTCAGCCAGGAGATTGAAGACTTCGTGATGGAGGCAAAGATTGACGCAGAAGCCAAATTCGCGGAACTTCACAACCTTATTTTGGATACCTGTAAATATCAGGACATGAGCCATCACGGTTTCCTCATCTGTGACGATGAATGGCGCGTAAAAGAACACATACGCCAGACCACGCCTATAGACATAGACACAGAAGAGGATGTCAACCTGATGTCAGACTGCGCCCTGCGCGACTTCCTGGAAGAAGAAGGACAACGAATAGCATACATCTTTGACCCCGAAGGCAAAAGATTCTTCCTGATGGAAATAAGCGAAATATTATTCGGACAGCCAGAAAAAGAAGGAAGAATAAGCAGAATGCACGGTGTCCCACCAACCCAGCATATAACAGAAGATTATGCAACCCCATCCAGTTCTGAAAACACAGAAGGAGACGTGGAGGAAGACTTTTATGGAGACGAGAACTTCGAAGAAGACGAACTGGACATGGAAGGCTTCGAAATAAACGAATGAAACTCTTTGTTCTTTTAGGTCCGACTGCAGTAGGAAAGACCGCCTTATCATTCAAAATCGCCAAATTGCTGGGCAGTCCTATCATCAACTGTGACAGCAGGCAGATATACAAGGATATGAGCATTGGCACAGCCGCTCCTACTGACAGGGAATTGGACGAAGTCAAGCACTATTTTGTAAAGATTCTGGAACTCCAGCAATACTACAGTGCCGCCCAATACGAAGAGGACGTCATAAAGCTTATAAACCAGTTAAGCCGGACACACGACAACCTACTCCTATCCGGTGGAAGCATGATGTACATTGATGCCGTTTGCAACGGTATTGATGACATCCCCACCGTAGCTCCCGAAGTAAGGGAAGAACTGAAAGCAAGACTTCAAACAGAAGGGTTAGACAAACTGAGGAATGAGCTCAAGTTACTTGACCCCGAATACTACAATATTGTTGACCTTAAAAACCCCAAGCGGATTGTTCATGCACTAGAGATCTGCTACACCTCCGGAAAAACATACACTTCTTTTCGTATTCGCAAAAAGAAGGAACGACCTTTCCAGATAATCAAGATAGGCCTGAGAAGAGAAAGAGAAGACCTCTTTGCCAGAATCAACAAACGCGTTGACATGATGATGCAGGAAGGATGGCTTGAAGAAGCCAGAGGGCTTTACCCTCATCGTCACCTAAACGCATTAAATACGGTAGGATACAAAGAGCTTTTCAAATATTTCGAAGGGACATGGGATCTGGCATTTGCCATTGAGAAAATCAAGAAGAACACCAGGGACTATGCAAAGAAACAGATGACATGGTTTGCGCATGACGAAAGCATTCATTGGTTTAACCCCGACAACGAAAAAGAAATACTGGATTTCATTTCAACAAACATACAATCAAAACTATGAGATACAAAAATGTTTGGAACAAAGCTAAGGGAAAACTCAAAAAAATATACAGTGGCCCCTGGTACAAGAAAACAGCCGCATGGATTTGTACATTCTTTCTTTCCATTTTATTCTTCTTTATTGCCGTTGACCTGAATTTATTCTACCTGTTCGGCAGTACGCCAAGCTTTTCGGATATCAAGAATCCAACCGTCAGCGAGGCATCTGAGATATATAGCGCAGACGGGCAACTGATAGGAAGATATTACAGCGAAGACAGAACCGCAGTAGAATACGAAGAAATCACCCCTATCCTTATACGAACCCTGATAGATACGGAAGATGAGAGATACTACCATCATCATGGCATAGACTTCAAAGGACTGTTCTCTGCGGCCAAGGATATCTTCTCAGGACATGCCCGTGGAGCCAGCACCATAACTCAGCAGCTGGCCAAGAACATGTTCCGTGTACGAACCCAAAACCGAGCAGGACTATTGGGCAAAATTCCCGGTGTCAAGATTCTCATCATGAAAGCCAAGGAATGGATTGTTGCAACGAAACTGGAGATGATCTTCAGCAAAGAAGAGATCCTGACGATGTACCTCAATACGGTTGACTTCGGAAACAATTCATTTGGCATCAAGACAGCTGCTGCCAGATACTTTGGTACCACACCGGACCGACTAACATACGATCAGGCTGCTACACTGGTTGGCTTGCTTAAAGGAACAAGCATTTACAACCCGAGAACCAACCCCAAGAACAGTCGGGAGAGGCGCAATACCGTCCTTGATGTTGTGTACGAACACAACCACATCATCATAAACGGCAACCCTATAAGCCAAGCCCAATTGGACTCCTTGAAGTCACTTCCCATAGAATTGGCACAGAGAAGCAATGAGAAATCGCCAAACGAGTTTGCACCATACTTCCGTGACGAACTGGTAGAATACCTAGACATGCTATGCGAGATGGGAGAAGTGCCTGGTTATGATGCAAGCAACAAGTTAGATGTCTATTCTGATGGGCTGAAGATTTACACCACTCTTGACACACGCCTGCAGAAGTACGCAGAAGAAGCCGTTAGGAAGAAAATGCAGTCGCTACAGAATCAGTTCTACTCCCATTGGGGTAATACACCACCCTGGCAGGACAGCAAGCACAAAGAGATACCCGAGTTCATTGAGAATATTGCCAAAAAGACATCGGAATACAAGAGATTAAAGGAGAAATATCCTGACAATACTGACTCCATTGACTATTACCTGAATCTCCCCCACCCCGTAAAAGTCTTTACCTATGACGGGCCTGCCGTCAAAGAACTCAGCACAATGGATTCCATACGTTATATGGTCAAACTAATGCACTGCGGTTTCATTGCCATGGAGCCCGACACCAGAGAAGTAAAAGCATGGATTGGCAATATCGATTATGACTCATGGAACTTTGACAACATAACTGCCAAACATCAGCCGGGCTCAACCTTCAAGCTGTTTGTATATACAGAAGCCATGAACCAAGGCATGTCACCAAGCACCAGAAGAAGAGACACAAGAATAGAGTACAGGGAGCCAGGAGACGACGAAGTTTGGATTCCTCACAATGCAGACGGAACCTATTCCAACGCAGAAATGTCACTCAAGAGAGCCTTTGCCAGCAGTGTCAACACCATTGCCGTATCCGTAGGACTTGAAGTGGGTGTCAAAAACATCATAAAGACTGCATACGACATGGGCATCAAGACCCCGTTGCAGGAAACCAAATCACTGTGTCTGGGCAGTAGTGTAGTTAACCTGTTGGAACTCACCAACAGCTATTGCACCGTTGTGAATGACGGCAAATACAACATGCCAATACTGATCTCGCGCATCGAAGACAGAGACGGGAATATTATTTACAAATCCAAAAAACAAGAGAAGCAGGCAATCCCCTACAAATCAGCGTACCTGATGCAGATAATGCTGAGAAGCGGACTCCACGGAACCTCAGCCGGCATGTGGGAATACATTGGCGGCCATACGCAGACAACAGACTTTGGCGGAAAAACCGGAACCAGCAACAATCATGCCGATGCCTGGTACGTTGGTGTAACGCCCAAGTTAGTGGGCGGTGTATGGGTAGGAGGAGAATTCCCGTGCATACATTTCAGAACAGGCGCTCTCGGGCAGGGAGGAAAGGCAGCCTTGCCTATTTTCGGAGATTTTATCAGAAAAGTCCTGGACGACAAAAGATTCAGCAAGTACAAAGCCAAGTTTGCTGAGCCCAAAGATATAGATCCAAAGCTATGGGCTGGCAGCGATTACGTACAGATGCCAGACAGCATATTATCTGAAGATTCTGAGAATGAAATCAACTCAGAAGACAACGCAACGCCAAATAACAGCGAAACAGACACACAAACAGAGGTCTCAACGACAGAAGAATGAAAAAGTATTGTTTTATTTGTTAATTTGTCTTAAATTTAAACTTAAAAAAACGCTTCCCTAACGGGGATTCAGTAAAAAAACGTAAATTTGCTCTGTTTAGCACCTAAAATGTGCAAAAAAGTGGTTAAGAAACATAAATAATTTAAACTAAAATAACACAAAAAAATGCGTATGACAAACCGTTTAAGCAAATGGAGTAGGCATTCATCTCGAATGATTTGCCTAATGGCAGCTTGCGGGCTGATGTATGCTTGTAAAGACGAATACACCCTGGACGACGAAATGCCAGGATGGTTGAATACAAGCATTTACGAAAGCCTTGAGAAGTCTGGCAATTTCAAAACGTATTTGAGATTGCTTGCCGACAAGGATGTTAATCCTGCTAACGCACGTCCGCTCACCGAGGAATTGAGCAAGACCGGTTCAAAGACCGTCTTCGTAGCAGACGATGCCGCTTGGGAGGCATTCTTCAAGAAAAACGAAAAGCTGCCCGAAAGTAACCCATGGCATTATGCCACTTCTTACGAGAATCTGAGTGTAGCACAGAAAAAGTTGTTGATTCACACCAGTATGCTCAACAATGCCATCGTAATGGAAAACCTGGCAAGCAGCGAAGCAAGTGGCGAAAATCCCCCAACCCGCGGTGAGTACATGCGCCGTTTTACAGACGTAGCAGCAACAGATACCATCACATACCTCAAGTCTGAGGATCTGCCTGTTGATTACAACCCTGTTGACAAGGACTATTGGTATCGTTTCCGTAAGGAGAACGGAGGTAATGGTATTTACCTGGTTACCGACTCCAGCCTTACCATGATGCTCCACTTTACACAGGAGCATATGTCAAGGAACAACATCAACAGTGATTTTGACTTCCCCAAATTCTTTGGACGCGAGCGTATCACAAGTGACGTTCATATTTATGACGCTCACCTTGACAGCACAGATATTGTATGCCAGAACGGATATGTCAACATGACAGAGAAGCCCCTCTGCCCCTTGGCAAGTATGGCTGAGGTTATCCGTACCAACGGCAAAACCAACATCTTCAGTCACATGCTTGACCGTTACTGTGCCCCCTTCTACAATCATCGTATTACAACGGATTACAAGGTGCTGCATCCCGATTTCACCGACTCCATCTTCACCAAGCGCTACTTCTCTGATATGAGTGCAGGTGGCAGACCATTGGCATCTGAACCCGGAGACAGGGGTGGAACTTACAAGAATTACTATCCCTTCAAGTACACATCTGATGCAATGCCTGCAGATTTGAAGGACTATGCTGGTGCAGGTGATGTAAGTCTGAAGTACGACCCCGCATGGAACGAGTACTACGAAGACAGACAGCACCCCGAGAACCGCGAGAAAGACATGGCTGCCATGTTCGTTCCCAGCGACTCTACCCTTTGGAACTACTTTATCAATGCCGGTGGTAAGCAGTTGATCAAGACCTACTACCAGCGTGAGGGTACAAAGAACGAGATACCTTACAGCGATCCTACAACTTACGAAGAGCTGTACAAGCAAATTGACTGTGTTCCTTTGCCAACTCTCCAGAAGCTTATAAATATAATTATGTTGCGCTCATTTGTGGGTTCAGTGCCCAGCAAGATGACAAAACAGAAAGACGATGCCCTGGAACAGTTGTTCTATCCCGAAGATATCGACAAGATTGACACCTGTCTGATGGCAAGCAACGGTGCTGTATATATTATGAATCAGGTGTACGGTCCTGCAGACTTCACATCAGTTACTGCTCCTGCCTTCATCAGTACAACCAACAAGATTATGAACTGGGCTATCTACGACCAGAACAATATGGGATTGAACTACTACGCATACCTCAAGGCTATGCAGAGTAGATTTACTTTCTTCATGCCTAGCGATGCAGGTCTTCTCTATTATTATGACCCAACCAGTATGAAGAGTAGGAATCCACGTGTTGTTCAAATGAAATACAAGCCCGTGGCAAGCGGTCAGATTGCTGTTGTTGCCGACTGTTTCAAATATATCGATCCTTACGGCACAAACTATGATCCCAAAAATCCATTGCCCACAGGTAGTATGGGAGATGTACTTAGAACTGCTGATATCGAACCATCAGATATCATCAACCGTCTGAAAGACATTCTGGAGAGCCACACCATTGTACACGATGGCACCAACCCCATTGACGGAGAAGACGAATACTTCCTTTCCAAGAACGGCAACGCCATTAAGGTTGTTCGCGATGAGAACAACAACATCATTGCAGCCAAGGGAGGTTTCCAGCTTGAGAACGAGCGTCAGGGTTTCGTTGGTAACGGATTAAACAAGGGTGTTACACAATGTGAGGTTACAGCCCCCTTCCCCAACCTGAAGAACGGTAGCACCTACGTTTTGGACTCTCCAATGGTTCCCACATACCGAAGTGTATGGAGTATCCTGACAGACGATATGCTGGATGCAAAATACAACCCCAAGGGCTATTCAGAGGCTGCATGGGCAGCTAATCCCTACAGTGCATTCTACGACCTCTGCGATGCAAACAGCTATGACACAGAGATTATGGGTTGCGGTTTGGTAAATTCAAAGGCACAAGTCAGTGAGCAGAACGCAGCCAAGAAGAAATTCTACATATTCTGCGAGGATAAAGGACTTGATTACAACATTCAGTTCTTCAACAACTACCGTTACACAGTATTTGTTCCCACTAACGAAGCTATCCACGAAGCTATTGCAAATGGTCTGCCCACATGGGAGGAAATTTACAAAGACTACCATTCTCACTGCAAGCATGAGATAGACTCTGAGACAGGAGCATGGGTAAAAGACGCACAAACAGGTGAATACGTGTATACCAACGAATTGGAGACTTACGAAGACAGTATCCGTATTGCTGCCAAGATTACTTATCTGACCAACTTCATCCGTTATCACTTTGCCGACAACTCTGTATTTGCCGACAAATCAGAACTCAGTGATGCTAACGGAGAAATGGTTACTTCAAGTTATGACCACGAGACAGGCTTGTTCTGCAAGATTCATGTTGACCGTGTAAAGCAAGGAGACGAGACAGTTCTTCGCGTGTGCGACGACGTTACATATAAGAAGGATCACAACAACAAGATTTCTGCAGTTAAAGAGCTTACCAACATTCTTGCACGTGATATCTCTTGTAGCAAAAAGGGTGGTACTACAAAAGAAGGATCTCCTCGTGGCGTCGCTATGAAGAATATCGTTCTTGATGCATCAAGTGCCGCTGTAATCCACCAGATTAATGGCGTACTGAACCACACTGCCCTGGTAGGTGGTCGTCATGACAGCGCATGGAGCACAACAGCGAATGCAAAGAAGTATTTGAAGAGATACGCAATCAAAGCAATCAAATAATTTACTCCCACTATGAATAAAACAATAAAGCTAATAATGCTATGGGTGATAGCTTTGATGGCATTGCCCGCAAGCGCTCAACAACATCGTATCTCCGGTACCGTATCCGATGATATAGATGTCATCATCGGTGCAAATGTCGTTGAGTATGATAAAAATAGCCGTCCTGTTAGTCATGCCGTTACCGATATGAACGGTAACTTTACCATGAACGTAAAGGATCCTAATAACACTATCAAGATTTCTTATGTCGGATACAAGGACTGGATTTCTAAAGTAGGTACGAAGACTACTTGGAAGATTAAACTGGAAGATAACACCAAGACCTTCAAGGCTGTAGAAAAGACAGCCACGAAGATCTCCCCAACCACAGGTCTGGACATTCCTGCCAAAGAGTATTCCGGTGCTGTTCAGAAGTTCGATATGAAAGATGTTGAGGGTCTTGCCTTCGAGTCTGTCGACCAGGCTCTGCAGGGTCAGATTGCAGGTCTCGACATTGTGCCCAACTCAGGTAACCTTGGTGCCGGTACTACCATGCGTTTACGTGGTATCACAACCATCAACGGAAACAAACAGCCTCTGATTGTATTGAACGACCACATCTTCGAGATTCCCGATGAGTACAAGGATGAAAGCTTCGAGAACTATGACAACGAGGAGCAATTCTCTACCCTTCTGAGTGTAAACCCCGAGGATATTGAAAGTATTACCGTACTGAAGGATGGTGCCTCAACCGCTAAGTGGGGTATGAAGGGTGCCGCCGGTGTTATTGAAATTAAGACCAAGCGTGGTAAGAAAGGTAAGACAAGCGTAAACTTCAGATACAACTTCACCGGCACCTGGCAGCCCAAGGGCTACAACATGCTGGACGGTGACGGTTATACCATGTATATGAAGGAGTCATACTACAATCCACAGCAGCAGCCTACCATCGAGAAGGGACTGTTCGAGTTGGATTATGACCGTTCTCACCCCAACATCTATTACAACTACAACAAGAATACTGACTGGGTAAATGAGGTTAAACAGTTCGGTCAGGAGCACAGATTCTCTGTTAACCTCACCGGTGGTGGTGAGAAGGCAACATTCCGTATCAGTGCCAACTATGATAAGAGTTCAGGTATGGTCATTGGCCAGACTATGGACCGTTTCACTTCAAACACCGCTTTGGACTACTATGTAAGTGACCGTATCAAGTTCAGCTCAACCATCGACTTGGGTTTCTATACCAACCACAAGAACTACGAGTCAAATGGTGACCGTATCATGGACCGTGCTTATAAGGCTATGCCTAACATGAGCGTTTGGGAATATGATTCCAACGGTAACCTTACAGGCAACTACTTCAACATGCTGCCCTTGGCTGCCAGTTATTCAACAGGTAGTATAGGTAAACTTGACAATGACGGTTATCACACCTCATACTATTTGCGTGACATGTTCAGAAACGGCAACCCCGTTGCACGTGCCATGCTGGCTTGGTGGAAGATGAAGCAGTACAACCTGAAACCTCAGTTCAGTATTGAATACAAGTTACTTGGTAAGGAAGACAACCAGTTCAAACTGAACTACGTAGGTGATGTGGAATTACAGGTGTTCAATACCAGTAACGACAGATACTGCCCCAGCGAGTTGAAGACCATGGATTGGGTCTGGGGTGGAGAAAATGCCGCATACTACGAGTATAAGAATCCTATGCATAACGAGCGTAACTATGTTGGAAACGAAGAAGACAAATCACTGCAGTTCTCAACCCGTCATGATTTGCGTTTCTATACTCCCACAGCAAACAAGGATCACACATTCTCTGCTTTGGCACGTTTCGAGTTGATTACTGGCAGCGGTAACAGTCAGACCATGAACCTGTGGAACGTACCCGATGGTATTACCGACCCAACAGTTATCGGTTTGATCCGTGATATTGCAACAAAAACAGACGAATGGCGTAGCCAGCACTTCTACTTCAACACACACTACTCATATAAGAGTAAGTATAACATTGATGCCTCATTGCGTATAGACGGTAGTACCGGATTCGGTTCAGGCCACAAGTACGCTGTGTTCCCCTCTGCAGCTGCACGTTGGAACATCAGCGATGAGAAGTTCATGAAGTGGAGCGAGAAATGGTTGCAGCTGTTGTCAGTTCGTGCCAGCTGGGCTATAGTAGGTAACGGCGGTAATAGCGGTAGCGACCAGTACAACAAGTACAAGAATGACGGCTATTACAATGGTCATCAGGTAATTGTACCAGAGAATCTTTCTCTTACCGATCTTCGCTGGGAGAAGGTTCGTAAGATTGACTACGGTTTCAACCTGGAACTCTTCAAGGGTATGATTACGGCAGACTTGGATATCTATGACAACCAGACAACAGACCTTATCATGAAGGAGCTCCGCATATCCAGCGCCAACGGTTTCAGTGAATTGGCTAAGGTAAACGGCGGTACCCTACGCAACAAAGGTTGGGAAGTTAACGTTAGCACAGGTAAGATCTGCAAGGTCGGCAAGTTTGCTATGAAGTTACGTGGTAACCTCTCTCAGAATTTCAACGAGGTAGAAGAGATGAATCCTCTTATTCTGGAAAAGCTGAACGGTAAGGATACCTATCAGCCAGAAAACCTCAAATGGAACAAGCGTGTACAGTTAGGAAACGCATTGGGTTCATTCTACGGCCTGCACTACTTAGGTGTTTACAAGTATGATTATGAGCACAATGGTTACACTACCAAGTCTATGAACGACTATGGTTATGCAGAAAGTGTTCCCTATGTGGACGTTGACGGTAAGACCAAATATCGTAATGCTGCCTCTATTGACGAAGCCAGAGCCTATGGTGACGGTTATCATTGGAAATATGATGCAGCAAAAGACGACTGGGTACATGACTATAAGATCAATACTGCTGCTGCTGCTGCAAGACGTGGTGAGAACTCAACCTGTCCTATCGCATTTGATGCAGACGGCAACATGCTTACCAACGCCAAGGGTGAACCCCTGCCCATGTACTATTGCTACAACGAGTCATACCGCAAGAAGTTCTCCGGTGGTGATGCCATCTACGAGGATATCAACCACGATGGCCAGATTGACCGTTACGATATGGTTTACCTGGGTAGCTCTAACCCCAAGTGTAATGGAGGTTTCGGTATAACACTGTACTACGGTAAGTTCTCTGTAAATACAAGCTTCAATTTCCGTATTGGCAACATGATCTTCAACAAGGCCCGTATGGATTATGAGAGCATGTACAACAACAACAACCAGAGCTATGCAACAACATGGCGTTGGCGCAAGAATGGTGATGAGACTGTTATACCTCGTGCCCTTAACAACTACGGAACAGGTTACAGCAGCTACAACTCACTGATGAGTGACCGCTACATAGAGAAAGGAAACTATCTGCGTATGCAGTACATCCAGTTCAACTATGAGTTTGATGCTAAGAAACTGAAGAAGTACCGCATCAGAAACCTTAAGTTGTCCGCTTCAATTAACAACCCATTCGTATGGACAAAATACACAGGTGTTGATCCTGACATATCTGCAGGAAGTTTCGAATGTGCTGTTGACGAGAGTAAGACTCCTCCAAAGAAGTCATTTACTTGCAACTTAATGATTGGATTCTAAAAAAACATACAGATGAAAAAGATAAATTATATATATAAATCTGCTTGCCTGTTTGGATTGCTGGCTGTAGGGGTAGCTTCTTGCGATGACTACCTGACAATCTACCCAAAAGACCGTGTTGTTGAGGAGAATTTCTGGGAGGATGCCAACGACCTTAGAGGTGTACAGTATGGTGCCTACAGACAAATGGCAAGTACAGTAGGAAAAATGTTTATTTGGGGTGACCTTCGTTCAGACTCATACACAATCAATAACCCAACAACAGATCAGGGCACCCATAATACGTATAGCAACATCCTGAATGGTATGCCCGACTCCAGTATGAGCCAATTTGACTGGGGAGGCGTTTACACCACCATCAACCTCTGTAACAAAGTCTTGAAGCACGGACCGGAGATTCTGAAGAAGGACAAGCAGTTCACCACAACAGAGTGGATTTACATGCGTGCTGAGATGAAAGCACTTCGTGCCCTCAACTACTTCTATCTGATTCGCGCCTTCAAGGATGTTCCTTATACAACTAAGGTAATCAGTACCGACAAGGAAGTTGAGAATTTCCGTCTCACCAACCAGTTGGCTATTCTAGACTCTATCATCCTGGATTGTGAAAGTGTGGCAGGACAGGCACGTAACCGTTTTGCCGACAACAGAGACACCAAGGGTATGATTACCAATGCAGCTATCTATTCTATGTTGGCTGACATGTACCTGTGGCGTGGTTCACTACACCAGGGACGTAATATCAAGAATGATACCGTGGTTGCTCATCGCGAAGATGGCACAATAGACTCTATCCCCCACACTTACGAGGGCGAAAACGGAGACTATATGATAGCTGCCAACTGGGCTCAGAAAGCACTGGATGCTCACCACCAGCAGGTAGAGGATTATCTCAACTCTCAGGGGGCCTTTGCAACAACCAATGAGATTATCAACTATGGATTGAGCGGTGTGGATCTCATCAAGAACGACTTCAAGGGTGCAAGCAGTTCTACCCCCTATTTAGAGGCACAAAATGCCATCTTCAATAATGGCAACAGCATCGAGACCATTTTGGAGATCCAATACAGCAAAAGCGACGGAACTTCAAACTCAATCGTACACAGTTTGTTTGGCTACAATGACGGTACACATCTTAAGGTTGCTGAAGATGCAATGAAGAATGCACACTGTAGTGACGAGAACAACCAGAAGTATGATTCACGTCTGTGGATTGGCTGTCAGACTTACATTAATGACACCCAGGCTAAGTCTGGATATTTCTGCCTGAAATATCAGAAACCCAGTATTATATTCGAGGGCAGTTCCGGTTCACGTAAAATTAAGTATGCTTTGATAACCAGAAGCCTTATCAATGATTACAATGGCTGGATTATTTACCGCACCACTGATGTTATGCTGATGAAGGCAGAGGCCTTGGCATGCGCAAAACTGGGCTACGATAACGATGTCTTGAATTTAGTCAATGCCATCAACCGCCGCTCTTACTGTGACTTCAACAACGAGACAAAACCCGAAGAGAACTTCACCAACAGGAGCAAGACTACAGGTAACATCAAAACATCATCTGATATTACGCCAAACTCCAAGAACAGCAAGATTTCCTTGCCTACCATTCCCAAACTGGTTGCAACAGTTATGAACGAGCGCCAGATTGAGCTTTTGGGCGAAGGTAAGCGTTGGTTTGATTTGGTTCGAATGGCAGAGCGCTACAGCAACAACGATAAAGATCCTGTTGACGAGCGCGAAAGTCCCGCAGGTGTTGCAAAGGGTGAACCCGGATACGTCGGCAATGGTCAGACTGGTATGGCCGCTGTGGTATACTACTTTATGAAGAATTCCGTTGGCGAGCAATCCTGTGGAACCTTGTATAACAGATTCAAGAACCGCTGGGGTCTGTATTGTCCCATCTATTATGAAGAGGTTAAGGCCAGCAACGGTGAAATCCTTCAGAATCCTGTATGGAACAAGTCAAGGTATGAACAGTAAGTTTGTATAAAATAGATATCAGGAATTAAAAGAAATATCAAAATATGGCTAACAATAAATTCAACAAATACATTGGAGCAATTGCTCTGGGAGCTGCCATACTGGCAGTACCCAGTTGCTCCGATGATCACTTCCCATACGGAGATGATGACGCGCAATCTGTTGATGCTACAAAGACACTCTGGCAACACATCTGCGAGAATGATAAACTGACAAAATTCAGGACTATTGTAGAGAATACCAAATACTGGAAGGATGACAAGCATCCTATACCAGACTACACATTTGCCGATATTCTGAATAGTGGTCAGGTGGCAACAGTATGGGCACCAGAAGATGATGACTTCTCGGATACCGAATTCCAGAATTGGCTGGACATGTGCACAACAGACGGCTATAATGTACAGCAACAGTTCATAGGCAACCATATAGCCCTCTGGCGTAACAACATCTCTGACAACAAAGTTGATACCATCAAGATGATTAACGGCAAGAATCTGGTATTCAACAAGTCGGATAATAACAACTGTACCATACAGGGGGTTTCTATCAGCGAGAAGAACATACCCGCTCTGAACGGTACATTGCATACCATCAAGGGTACAACCCCCTTCCACTACAATTTCTACGAGTATCTGAAGTTCAGCCCTTCACTGCCTGTTCTGTCTGAGTACGTAGTATCAAAGGATACCACAGAGTTCATCAAGGATGCCAGTATAGAAGGTCTGCCCGACAAAGACGGCAACCCATCTTACGTAGACAGTGTTTACAGTACCAGGAACCTCCTGTTCGAGAACTACAGCTACCTGCCAAAGTCTGGTGCCGAGAAATGGGATATCCCCTTGGAGTGCTTCCACGCACGTCTCAACGCAGAGGACTCTGCCTTCGTTATGGTAATGCCAACAGATGAGGCCTTAGCAAAAGCTAAAGAGAAGATTGCTCACCTTTACAAATACCCCACATCGTACGAAGACAGGGATGAGATAGAAGCTAGTGAAGGCGGCACAAAAATAACAAATCGAACCATTAAGAATCCAGACTCTTTGGCTAACATGAGTATGAACATGGACCTTACCACTCCATTGGTATTTAACGTAAAGCAGCAGCCTAAGAATGGCAGCAAGCTGTGGGAACTGGAAGATTTCATCAAGGACAAGGGCGCTTCTGCCAAGTTCTTACTGAATACCTATGGTGATACCCTGCGTACCACAGATACATGGGATAAGTCCAGTATCTTCAATGGCGAAAGGATAGAGATGAGTAACGGATACGGATACTTAGCTACAGCGTGGTCCTTCCCCAGAGAGTTGTTCAATCCTGACATAGAAGTTGACGTTAACGCAGCAACATTCTACTACATGAAGAATAGTTCTATCCACAAGATTGGAACAAGTTCAAGAAGTATTCCCTTCAACAATGAGAAGTATGCTGCCATTGCCAACAAGTATGGAAAGGTGTACGGCAACAACTTCTATTACATAGCACCTCATAGTAATGCAACAACCAATCCTACGTTTGAAATCAAGTTGAGAGGCAACCAGAGCACAACATCAGACATCGTTACACGCGGCAAAACAGCCGAGGTTATGAGCGGTAAGTATGATATTCAGGTAGTTTTGGTTCCCTATTTGTACTCTTTGATTTCAGATGCTGAAGAAATCCGCGAAGATTACCTTAATGAAGACTTTGTCAAGTCAATCGCTGATGAGCATAAGATGAGCTTGACAGTCAAAGTCCGTAGCAACGTCAAAGGAACTGGCGATGCCATGTCCAGTGCATCTGCAACGTTTACGTATGACGGATTGAAGGTTGATACCATTACGGTATGGGAAGATTTCGAGTTCAAATATTCATACAAGAATATGCGCTTCTCCTATCCTACTCTGCAAATCTCGGGAAAAACCTCGACCTCTAGGACTGCTGCGACCAGTACCTCAAAGGGATTCATATTCGGTTTGTACATTGACCGTGTGATTCTAAGAAGCAAGGAGACCGGATTAGAAACAATTCTCGACCCTCAGTAAAACAATAAGATGATGAAAAATATAACAAGTGATACATTCATGCACAAGACGCTGAAAACAGGTCTGTGTTTCCTGTTGCTTTCCGGTTTGAGCATTCCCTGCGCATATGCGCAAGATGATTTGGAAGATGCTGACGGAGAAGAAGAGGTAGTTGTTCGAAAGGCCAAAAAGCCCGAGAAACAGTACGAGACAAAAACAGTAAAGGGTATTATCACCGATGATGCAACCGGTGAGCCTATGGGCGGTGTACGTGTTCAGGCACTGGGTCTGGAGAGATATTCCACCCTTACTGAGGAAGACGGTACTTATACCCTTGACATTCCCGTATTCTCAGACGCTATCTATCTGTATGTAGAAGGTTACAACCCAATGCAGTGTGCAGTAAAGAACGGCGTGGCTAATGCCAGAATGATTGATGCCAACTTCAACGCATACTACACAGAAGGTACAACCATTACCTCTCAGAAGACAATAAAACTGAATGAGACAAGCAGTATCAGTGTAGATGAAGACATCGAGAACAAACTGGCTGCTGACGTACATGCAGTTCTGCGTAATGGAACACCCGGTATAGGTAACTTTATGACCATCCGTGGTATAAGCTCAATCAATGCCAATGTACAGCCTCTGATTATTCTGGACGGTAACATCATTGACCCCCAGTATGACCGTATGTCGGCTCACGAAGGATTCTTCAACAATCTGTTGGCAGGTATTGACCCCGAGAACATAGAGTCTGTTCAGGTTCTCAAGAACGGTACTGCGCTCTATGGTGCCAAGGGCGGAAATGGTGTCATCATCATCAAGACCAAGCGCGGCAAGAGCATGGCTACCAAGATTAATGTACGCATCTATGGCGGAGCAGAACTCATGCCCAAGACATTACCCATGTTGAACGGTGACCAGTACACTTCATATCTAAGTGACGTGATCAGCTCCTTGGATAACCTGAAGGGATCATCACTCACAAACTTCAGATTCCTGGACAAGAGTCCCTCTAACTACTATCGCAACATTTACAGCAACAATGAGGATTGGCAGGACGGACTTTACCGTACAGCTATGACCCAAAACTACAAGCTGAGCGTAGAAGGTGGTGATGAGGTAGGTATGTATGACCTTTCACTGGGTTATACCAGCAGCAATTCCAATGCCAAGGGTAACGACATGAATCGTCTGAGCCTCCGTTTCAACACTGATATCGAGGTTTTCCCGAAACTGAAGACAGGATTGGATATCTCATACAATCAGGTAAGCTATGACTTGCTGGATCAGGGATGGAGCGAGGACTACTCTATGCAGAACATCGGTTCTCCCAACGTATTGGGCTTAATTCAGGCTCCTTTCATCAGCCGTTATGCATATTATTATGACGAGACTGCTACAGACACCTATCCCTCTGACCGTCTGAGACTCTCTAACGAGTATGCCGGTAAATACGCTTCTAAATCAGGAGCCAACTACCTGGAGAACCCATTCCAGTTCAACAACTATATTGGAACTACAAAAATCAACGAATCACTGCGTAACCCATACTGGATTCTAGAGAACGGCTATGGTAAGATCAAGAACTATGCTCAGAACAGCATTATTGATATTAACGTAAGTCCTAAGTGGGAAGTAACACCCACATTGAGCATCAGTGATCGTCTGAACTTCCAGATTAACCGTAACAATGAGAAGTACTTCCTCCCCATTAATGGTACTACTCCCTACTACCTGAAGGACCTGGGTAATATTACCAGTATGCTGAAGTCTCTCTTCTCAAAGGAAACCACAGTCAACAACGACTTGCGTATTGAATGGGCCAAGAACTACGGAGCCCACACAGTTGACGTGTTCGGAGGCTGGCGTTACAACACTTATTCATACAGCTACACCTACACAAGCGGTTACAACAACCAGAACGATAAGTTGCTCAACCTGAACAAGAATATGGACTATGCCAACTATGGTGGTACCAACGACACATGGTCAGACATGACATATTATGTAGATGGCGCTTACAACTACAAGAACCGTTACTTTGCTGAGGTTGCCATGAGTGCACAGGCAAGTAGCCGTTTCGGCGCAAACACCAAATCAGGTATCAAGGCATTCGGTGTAAACTGGGGTATCTTCCCCTCTGTACAGTTAGGCTGGCTCATCAGCAACGAGAACTGGTTTAACACCACCAAGGGTATCAATTACCTGAAGTTGACTGCCGGCTTCGAAATGAGCGGTAACGATGACCTGGACTACTTCGCATCACGTACATACTGGGAGAGCCAGAAGGTTACTCATAATACAGTAGGCCTCTACCTGAAGAATATTGCCAATAGCGGTATTCAGTGGGAAACCACAACCAAGTGGAACATTGCCTTGCAGGGTAGCTTCCTGAACAACCGCTTGCAGGCTGGAATCGACCTCTTCTGGCACAAGACAGATGACCTGCTTACCCTGAAGCAGCTGAACTACATTGCCGGTCAGACAAATTACTGGACCAACGAGGGTCAGCTTACCAACAAGGGTGTAGAAGTAAATGTGAATGCAGCAATCATCAACAAGAAAGACTGGAAGTGGGAAATGGGTGCAAGCCTTGGTCACTACAACAACAAGATTACCGAGCTGCCTGGCGGACAGAGCAACACCATTACACTTAAAGACGTGAATGGCGGTAATGTACAGTATCTGCATGGTTATACCAACAACATTTACGGTACAGAAAACATCCTCACTGCTGTAGGCTACTCTGTAGGCAGCTTCTACGGATGGCAGACTGACGGTGTATTCGCTACTGATGCAGAAGCCAGTCAGGCAGGAGCACTGGGTTACCTGAAGTATCCTACCGGTATAGCAGACGAAGACAAGAAGTATGCTAACTTCCAGGCTGGTGATGTCAAGTTCGTAGACCAGAACGGTGACGGTGTAATTGACGATGCTGATAAGGTTGTAATCGGCAATCCCCATCCCGATATCTATGGTAACATCTTCTCAAGCCTCACTTGGAAGAACCTCCGTCTGGATGTTAACTTCAAGTACAGTCTTGGCAATGATATCTACAACTATCAGCGTTCTAAGATTGAAGGATTGAACACCACCTATAACCAGACAACTGCAGCATTGCGCCGCTGGACCCATGAAGGTCAGGTTACCGATATGCCTCGCGCATGCTACAAGGATACAGAGGACTGGCGTAACAACGAGCGTATGTCTGACCGTTGGATTGAAGACGGCAGCTACCTGAAACTGAAGAATGTTCGCCTTACCTACAAGGTACCTTATACCAACAGCTGGCTGTTTGGCCTGAAGGTCTGGGGTGAAGCAAACAATGTGTTCACACTGACTAAATACCTGGGAACAGATCCTGAAATGAGCAGCCACAATGGTGTTCTTTACCAAGGTATAGACACTGGCCTTATCCCACGTGGCCGTAGCTTCAACTTAGGTGTAACCATCAACCTGTAATCAGAAGAATATAAGATTATGAAAAAGAAATCAATTATAAGCTTGCTTATCTGCTGCATGACACTGGGTATGCTGAATACGTCATGCCAGGACATGCTGACACCCGATAATGATCGCCACGCTTATGACGTGGCACAAGATACCCTTTATTCCTATTGGGGTGTGATAAAGTCTCTGCAGGGTATTGCAGAGCGTTACGTGATTCTCAATGAGTGCCGTGGTGACCTGGTGGATGGTACCTCCTACGTCAGTGACACTATTGCAGCCATCATCAACTTCGGTAAGAACGGTTACGAGGACAAGTACAAGGATGGTGCATGTGCATACATGAAGGTTAGCGACTACTACCACGTAATCAACAGTTGTAATGCCTATATTGCCAAGTGTGATACTGCCAGAAAGGTATCAACCGGCCAAGGCAGCAGCTATATGTTACGAGAATATGCTCAGGTTATGGCCATCCGTGCATGGGTATATATGCAGCTCATCTATGCATACGGCAATGTCCCCTTCTACACAACGCCTATGCTTACCACAGATGAAATCAACAACTTCATCACCAATCCTAACCACCCCATGGCAAACGCCCAGACTCTGGCAGAAAAACTGGGACCACAGTTGGATAGTGTAAAGGTTGTGCTGGAGAAGATGTTCGGTGAAGAGATTTACCCACAGTACAACAACTATGGTGACGCGAATACCAACAATAGTTCCTATTTATGCCACAGCATGCGTACAATGTTCCCCATAGACGTAGTGTTAGGCGACCTGTATCTGCTGCAAGGCGATGACCAGGCCTGTGCCAAAGCCGCAGGCTACTATTACAACTTCCTGAACAGCAAGTTCTGCGGTCCTCTGGAAAGTGATGACTACATCAGCACTGGTGATGTCCGTGCTAACGTTGACGAACCTCAGTATGGATACTCAGGAGTACCATATATAGAGAAATCTCTGAATTTCAATAATGGCAGATACCGCGGTGAGGCCATCACCTGCATCCCCAGCAACAAGGGACGTCTGGACGGTCTGGTATTTACCGACATCAACCGACTGTTTGGATTTGATGCCACATTGTCTTCAACAGGTAGTGGCGATAAGGCCAACTCGTACGTCAGTCTGAATTACTGGGATAATGGCTATCGCCGTGAACTGATTCCCAGTAGAGGATATGAGGCTCTGTGCGACAGTCAGAAATACGAGTGCTACATTGGCCAGACTTCCAGCGAAGAGAATATGGAGCTGGTTACTTTGCCAGGTGTAGGTGATGCACGCCGTTCATGGATTTATAATGTTCGCAGTACAGGTAGTAACCTCGTTGTACGTAAACCAATAAGCGAGCAATACTCACTGTCTGTAGGCGAAAATACCCAGTATGGAAAACTTGTCAGCAAGCAGAATCCCATGGGTAGCTTCACTACCGTTTACCCCCTGATTTACCGTAAGGCTACCATCTGGCTGCGCTATGCCGAGGCTATCAACCGTGCCGGCTTCCCCAGCTATGCATTTGCCATTCTGAAGACAGGTTTGGTAAGCGACCACAGTAAGTGGTTCCCCAGCGTACTTAAGGAGGACGACTACAACACTCCCTATTCTTATATCTCTGGCGCAAATAACGATTTCGGTGTAAAGGATAGCCTATATTGCTTCATCGAAGAAAGAACTGACACTACCTACCGATATGGTTCCGTAGAAGAAGACGGTGTAAGCATCAGCACATTGGCTGATCTGGAGGATTATGTCAACAGTATCTGGCAGGAAGACTCCATAAAGGCAAATGCAAATCTGGAAGAAGGCGAAACACCCATTCCAGCCAGACATTTTGACCAGAAAAATGACAGGAAGTATGTTTACTTCTATGCTAAGACTTTCAACAACTATCCTATACCCTATCTTGCAAAAGCATGCTGGTATCTGGATCGCAGAGAGATGGAAAACGCCTCTTCTAAGCCTTGGATGACCTTCACCACACAGGTGAATCTGCGTGGCTACGATACCTACGTTAACCCCCTCTTTAAGTCAGAAGTTTATGCAAGCAATGGCTTCAGTTTGAGAGATGATGATAACGTACCTGGTTCTTCCGGGCTAACTGATTTCCTGACCATTGGTATTCACCAGCGTGGTTGCGGTATCCTCAGACCCGGTGATACCGACCAGTTGAGTTCATACAACTACGTTGATATGGTTACCAAGAAGATCAAGGAAAATCATGGCATAACAGTAACAAAGGAGCAAATCTATGGTCAGGATGCCAACAACCCCATAGACAAAGCATGGATTATAGAGGCTGTTGAGGACCTTATCATTGACGAGGATGCTCTGGAGCTTGCCTTCGAGGGTTGTCGCTTCTCAGACCTGGCTCGTGTAGCTATCCGTCGTGGCGATCCCAGTTTCCTGGCTAAGCGCGTTGCAAAACGTAGCGGAACCATGGATATGAAGTTGTACAACATCCTGTTGAACTCTACCAACTGGTATCTGCCCTTCCCCACCGAATAATTGTTCATACAAATATTCCCAAGAGCGCCCGGAATAATCCGAGCGCTCTTTTTGTTATGGAAGATAAATCAACTTACTTTCTTACAATAATTAACTTAAGAAATATATTTTCTAACTTGGAAAATATATTTCTTAAGTTAGAGAAAGAAACCCTCTGACTAAGATGTTTTTCTTTTATAAAAAGGTAACTCTAAAGTATAGAATATGAGTCTGATTGCGGATTTATGTAATATCCTCTTGCCGCGCAAATGCGTGGTATGTCAACAAACGCTGGAACCATCCGAGCAATATATATGCACCAGCTGCTCAATACAAATGCCTCGCTACCCCCTGCAAAGCATAGAGGACAATGAGCCCCTAAGAAAAGTCTGGAACTTTGCACCCGTACAATATGGTGCCACCCTGATGTATTACAGACATCAGTCTGATTTTCATAACATACTTATAAAGATAAAATACAAAGGCGGGGCACAACTGGGAATCAAGATTGGAGAGTGGGCAGCCACGGAAATTACACACCTGCAACTTGCTGAGAAGATAGATGTAATTGTTCCAGTCCCTGCAGACAGGAAGAGAATAAAAACAAGGGGATATAATCAGGCTGAAATGATAGCAAGGGGAATGGGAAGAATCATGCACCGGCCCGTCATGAACCTT
Organism: uncultured Prevotellaceae bacterium; assembly: GCA_946415645.1. Taxonomy (GTDB): domain Bacteria; phylum Bacteroidota; class Bacteroidia; order Bacteroidales; family Bacteroidaceae; genus Physcousia. The sequence goes on along the minus strand of CAMKTJ010000009.1, from coordinate 48,601 downwards.
CTTATAAAGAAAGATACCGGAACATCCCAGACCAAATTGAGCCAAAAAGCTAGAAAAGAGAATACCATCGGGAAATACGAGGCCAACATCCCACAGGACTGGAGGGGAAAACGCATCCTTCTGGTAGATGACGTACTGACAACAGGTGCAACTATAGGCAACTGCGCCCAAGCCATACTTGCAACTGACTCGCAAGCAACAATCAGCATATTTACAATTGCGTTAGACGCCTAAAACATGACGATTTGTGATTTTTTCTACACATTTTCTTACAAATCGTTTGATATTTGGAGTATTTTATATAATTTTGCACCCAGAATGAAAGTAACAAACCTAAGTATTAGTTTAAATTAATTCAGAATGGACGCAAAAAAAGTCTTGGAAGATCTTAAAAGACGCTTCCCCAATGAGCCCGAGTATCATCAGGCAGTAGAAGAGGTTCTTGGCACTATCGAAGAAGAGTACAACAAGCACCCCGAGTTCGACAAAGTAAATTTGATTGAGCGCCTTTGCATTCCCGACAGAGTTTACCAGTTCCGTGTAACATGGATGGACGACAAGGGACAGATTCAGACCAACATGGGTTACCGTATCCAGCACAACAATGCTATCGGTCCCTACAAGGGCGGTATCCGTTTCCATAAGAGCGTTAACCTGGGTATCCTGAAGTTCCTTGCCTTCGAGCAGACTTTCAAGAACTCTCTGACTACTCTGCCTATGGGTGGTGGTAAGGGTGGTTCTGACTTCTCTCCCCGTGGTAAAAGCAACGCTGAGGTAATGCGTTTCTGCCAGGCTTTCATGCTGGAGTTGACACGTCACATCGGTCCCGATACTGATGTACCTGCTGGTGACATCGGCGTAGGTGGTCGTGAGGTTGGCTACATGTTCGGTATGTACAAGAAGCTCACTCGCGAGTATAGCGGTGTATTGACAGGTAAGGGTATTGAGTTCGGCGGTTCACTGATCCGTCCCGAGGCTACCGGTTACGGTACAGTTTACTTCCTGCGTGCCATGCTGAAGACTAAGGGTGACAACGTAGAGGGCAAGAAGGTACTGATCTCTGGTGCAGGTAACGTAGCTCAGTATGCTGCAGAGAAGGTACTGCAGTTGGGTGGTATTCCTATGACAATGTCAGACTCTGACGGTTATATCTACGATCCAGACGGTATCACACGCGAGAAGTTGGATTACATCATGGAGTTGAAGAACGTTTACCGTGGTCGTATCAAAGAATATGCAGACAAATATCCCACAGCCAAGTATGTAGCAGGTGCTAAGCCTTGGTTCGAGAAGGCTGACATCGCACTGCCCTGTGCTACTCAGAACGAATTGAACGAGGAAGCTGCTAAGGCTCTGGTTGCCAACGGCGTTATCGCTGTTGCTGAGGGCGCTAACATGCCTTCTACTCCTGAGGCAATCAAGGTATTCCAGCAGGCTAAGATTCTGTACTCTCCCGGTAAGGCTAGCAACGCCGGTGGTGTGTCAGTATCAGGTCTTGAGATGTCTCAGAACTCAGAGCGTCTGAGCTGGTCAGCTGAGGAAGTTGACGCTAAGTTGCTCTGGATCATGGAGAACATCCACGAGAACTGCGTGAAGTACGGCACAGAGCCCGACGGCTATGTAAACTACGTAAAGGGTGCTAACGTAGCTGGCTTCATGAAAGTCGCTAAGGCTATGATGGCTCAGGGAATTGTATAAGCTACTGCCATAGCAATTATATATGTAAGCCTCAGCATGGTGAAATACCAAGCTGAGGCTTATTTTTTAAACTCAAGCCCGTGATTCTCAATTATTTTTCGTACTTTTGCAAATAATTACGCAAAAGAAACCATGCAACTGAAAGATACCTCGTTTGTTGACTTGATGCTGAACCGCATCTGCAACGTGCTGTTGATAGCCAATCCGTATGATGCCTTTATGCTGGAGGATGACGGACGCGTTGACGAAAAGATCTTTTCGGAATATGCACGCTTGGGCCTCCGCTTCCCTCCCCGATTCATTCAGGTAGCCAGTAAAGAAGAGGCAGAAAGGCAGATGGCCGGTGGTAATATAGACCTTGTAATCTGTATGCCTGCAGCCGAAGACAACAGTGTCTTTGATATTGCCCGCTCTATCAAGCAAATATACACCACAATACCCATTGTGGTACTTACCCCATTCAGTCACGGTATTACCAAGCGCATGGAGAACGAGGACCTTTCCGTCTTTGAATACGTCTTCTGCTGGTTAGGTAACACAGAGCTATTGCTTTCCATCATCAAACTGATGGAGGACAGAATGAATCTGGAGCATGACATACGCAGTGCCGGTGTACAGATGATTCTGGTGGTAGAGGATAGCATCCGCTTTTACAGCAGCATTCTGCCCAGCCTGTACAACTTTGTGTTGCAGCAAAGCCTTGAGTTTGCCACCGAGGCCCTGAACACCAGTTTGGAAACATTGCGAATGCGTGGTAGACCAAAGATTGTACTGGCCCGCAACTACGAAGAGGCATGGAGCCTGTACAGCAGGTTTGCCAACAACACCTTGGGAGTAATCAGCGACTGCCGTTTCCCCATGACGCCAGATGCAGAGAAAGACGAGGATGCAGGCTTTAAGCTTTTAAGCGCCATCCGTGCCAACGACCCCTACATACCCCTTATTCTGAATTCCTCTGAATCAGAGAAGGCCAAGTTGGCGGACAGGTGCAAGGCACTCTTCATTGACAAGAACTCAAAGAAGATGGCCGTAGATCTGAGAAGCCTTGTGCAGCGATTCTTCGGTTTCGGAGATTTCATATTCCGTAACCCCGATACCATGGAGGAGGTTGTAAGAATTCACAACCTGAAGGACCTGCAAAACAACATCATGACAGTGCCGGCCCGAAGCCTGCTCTACCATATCAGCCACAACAACGTCAGCAGATGGCTTGCCAGTCGTGCCCTCTTCCCCATCTCGGAATTCCTGAAAAATATTACATGGGAGAACCTGCAGGATGTAGATGCGCATCGACAGATTATTCTAGACGCCATTGTAGCCTACCGTAGGATGAAGAACCAAGGCGTTGTGGCTGTATTCCAGCGCGAACGTTTCGACCAATATTCTAACTTTGCCCGGATTGGCGATGGCAGCTTAGGCGGAAAAGGACGTGGTCTGGCTTTCATAGACCACATTCTGATGCGCCACACCGACCTGAACGAATACCCTGGCGCTCAGGTACGTATCCCCAAGACCGTTGTGCTGTGTACGGATATCTTTGACGAGTTCATGGACACAAACGAGCTTTACCAGATAGCACTGAGCGACCTGCCTGACGAAACAATCCTGCAGCACTTCCTCCGTGCACGTCTGCCAATGCGACTGTTGGGCGACCTGGAAGCTTTCCTCTCTGTAGTCAGCACCCCCATTGCCATACGAAGCAGCAGTTTGTTGGAGGATTCGCATTACCAACCATTTGCGGGCGTCTATTCCACATACATGATTCCCTATAGCATAGACAAATACGAACGTCTCTCTATGTTAGCAGGAGCTATCAAAGCCGTATATGCCAGCGTATTCTATCAGGGAAGCAAGGACTACATGACAGCTACCAGCAATGTGATAGACCAGGAGAAGATGGCTGTAATCCTTCAGGAAGTAGTAGGCGAACAGCATGGCGACCGTTTCTACCCCGTGATAAGCGGTGTAGCACGTAGCATCAACTACTACCCTATCGGAGACGAGAATGCCGAGGAAGGAACCGTTTCACTTGCTATGGGATTAGGCAAGTACATTGTAGATGGCGGCGTAAGCCTACGCGTTTGCCCCTATCATCCCCACCAGGTACTGCAGATGAGTGAGATGGAACTGGCACTGCGTGATACGCAGACACACTTTCTGGCCCTTAGAACCAAAGAGGAGGAAGGCGACAAGGAATTCAAGGTAGATGACGGATTCAACCTGGTCAAGGTTCCCGTCCGGGATGCCGAGCAGGACGGAACATTGCAGTGGATATCCTCTACCTTTGACCCCTATGACCAATGTATCTACGATGGATATTACGAAGGCAAGAATCGCAAGATTGTTTCCTTTGCCGGTGTATTGAAGCACGAAGTCTTCCCTTTACCGGAACTGATGCAGAAAGTGCTCAAATACGGACAAGATGAGATGAAGCGCCCCGTTGAGATAGAGTTTGCCGTGAACCTGCATGCCGACAAGACGGGAGAGTTCTACATGTTGCAAATCCGCCCCATGGTAGACAACCGTATGGAACTGAACGAGGACTTGAAAGAAATACCCGACGAAAAGTGCCTCTTACGCTCGCACAATGCTATCGGGCATGGCATATTCACCGAGATAAGAGATATCGTTTACGTCAAGACGGAAGGCTACACACCCAGCATGAATTATGAGATTGCTGATGAGATAGAACGTATCAACCGATCCTTCCTAAGCACTAACAAACAACCCGATATAAACGGAGAGAACGGTCTGCAGGGACAGAACTATTTATTGGTTGGCCCCGGACGTTGGGGAAGTAGCGACCCTTGGCTGGGCATTCCAGTAAAATGGCCGCATATCAGTGCCTCACAGATAATAGTAGAGGCCGGGCTGGACAATTACCAAGTTGATCCCAGCCAAGGCACCCACTTCTTCCAGAACCTTACCTCCTTAGGCGTGTGCTATCTGACCATAGACGCCTTCCGCGGTGATGGCGTATACCGCCAGGACATGCTCAACAAAATGCCCGCAGTTCAGGAAACAAAGCATGTACGCCACGTACGATTCTCTGAACCGCTGACCATAAAGGTTGACGGCCAGAAGAAAGAGGCTGTTATCATGACAAGTGATGAGCAAGAAGTAAGAATCAAGGAGCAAAATACATCTACAGACTAATGATAGAAATAATTTCATCCATAAGCGATTTTCTCTGGACCTACGTAGTTATAACTATGCTGGTAGGCTGTGCATTGTATTTTACATGGAACCTCAGAGCCGTTCAATTTACTCACATTGGTGAAATGTTCCGTAGCCTTGTCACCCCTTCAACACCATCTGAGCAGAATAATGAGAAAAAACAGAAGAAGATATCCTCATTCCAAGCTTTTGCGGTGAGTTTATCCAGTCGTGTAGGAACAGGAAATCTTGCCGGAGTAGCCAGTGCCATCTTTGTAGGCGGTCCAGGTGCTGTCTTCTGGATGTGGGTAATGGCGCTCCTGGGTGCCAGTACAGCCTTCATGGAGGCGACCTTGGCACAACTCTTCAAACGCAAAGGCGAGGACAGTTTCTACGGAGGTCCCGCCTATTACATGCAGCATGGATTAGGCAAACGATGGATGGGCATTATCTTTGCATGCTTTATCATATACGGATTCGGACTTGCCAACCAGATTGTGCAAAGCAATACACTTTGTGATGCCATGAACGAAGCCTTTGGCATCGGTACAGACACAGCAGCATGGGCACTTACCCTGCTAACACTGGTTATCATCTTTGGCGGTATTCAGCGCATAGCACACTTCTCTGCCATGGTGGTTCCCTTTATGGCAGTAGGTTACCTGATACTAGCCATTGTTATCCTGGCTATGAATATCCAGCAGGTACCATCCATGATTGCACTTATCATTAAGAGTGCTTTCGGTTGGCATCAAGTGGCAGGTGGCACCTTAGGCATGGCTGTAATGCAGGGTGTGAAACGAGGTCTTTTCAGCAACGAAGCTGGCGAAGGAAGTGCTCCTAATGCTGCAGCCACGGCTACTATCAGCCATCCTGTCAAGCAAGGATTGTTGCAGAGCCTGGGTGTTTTTACCGACACACTGGTAATCTGTACCTGTACAGCCTTCATTATTATCCTAAGTGGAATCTATACGCAGGCTGACGGCATCATTCTGACCTCACGTGCTATGGAGCACCATCTGGGCTCTATGGGAGCATGGTACCTGACAGCCGCTATTTTCCTGTTTGCCTACAGCACAATCATTGCCAACTACTTTTACGGTGAGACCAATATCCGCTTTATCTGTGACAAGCCCTGGACTATCTTTATATTCCGTATCTTTAGTGGGGTAGTTGTATTGCTGGGCGGTTATATGACACTTCAGCAAGCATGGTGCTTTGTGGATATTGCCATGGCACTGATGACAATACTGAACCTGATAGCCGTTGTATGGCTCAGCAAATATGCATTCCGTCTTTTGTGCGACTACCTACAACAACGCAAGGAGGGAAAAGACCCTGCATTCCATAAAGAATTGTTCCCAGAAGCTGACATAGAAGCGTGGGAGTAAGTGGGATTAGAGATTAGAATAACCAAAATAGTCAGAATAATCAGATATAGAAAGAATGATAACAGAACCCAATAATACAGGAAAAGTATTTCTTATTGCCGGCAGCGAGCCCTTGGGCAGTGCCGGTGTACAAGCCGACATCAAGGCTATTACACGTTGTGGTGGATGGGCTGCAGCTGCGCTTACATGTATTGTAGACGAGGATGTAAACCGCATAAAAGGTATTCACCACTTGCCAACAGAACTGATTGTATCACAAGCCGAGTCGTTCCTCAGCACTGTAGGAGCAGACTGCATTAAGACTGGTGTACTGCCTAGTGCAGAAATCATAAACGGAGTGGCTGACGTACTTAAAAGATACAACCAACAACCCATCCTGATAGACCCTGTCATTGTGAACTTTGCCGGAGAGCAGTTGGTAAGCGACGAGGCCATTCAAGCATACAAAGATCAGCTTTTCCCTTTGGCCACTATCATAACGCCTAATATTCACGAGGCTGAGTTCCTTTTAGGCCATAAGATGCAGGATATAGAAACCGACCTTCGCTGGCTCAGCCATTGGGGATGCTCTGTTATCGTAAAGAGTGTGGATGAGGGCAAGTATCTGGTGGATTATCTATACGACAAGTCTGCCGACACTATCACCCCCCACCCCAAGAAAAAGCTAGAGCTTACAGACCGTAACGGAACGGGAGATACATTAGCCTCTGCCATTGCCACCAACCTGGCAAAAGGCGAAGACCTACAGACCGCAGTGGAACGTGCCGAGGCATACATGAATTACTTCCTGGCAGGACCTCGCTACTACATCAGTGCAGGCCTACCCCAAAAGGAGTAATATAGTTCTGCCATGTTAACATTGAATATTAGAACACAAATAAGAAAAACATATTTTTTGAAACCACATATTTATCATTATGAAAATACACAAACAGTTTTTTAAAACAGCCCTGCTTATGGTAGTCTCGCTGGTCATGATGTCTTTCAAGACAGCAGATGAGTCCGCTGCCGAAGCATTGGCACGAAGAGTGATGGGCGGCAAAGCCAAAGCCGTAGTTTTTGAACAGTACGAATCACCGACGGATTCCTACGAATTGCTCCAAAAGGGCAAGAAAGTTCTTATCCGTGGAAACAATGCCAACTCTATGGCAGTCGGTTTGAACCGTTACATCCAGCAGTACTGCCTTGCCAATGTGAGTTGGTATGACTACAACCCCGTTGAGTTGCCCAAAACCATGCCACAAGTACCCGAAAAGGTAACCGGAAAGGTAGAGGTTCCTATCCGTTTCTTCCTTAACTACTGTACCTTCGGCTACACAATGCCTTGGTGGAGATGGCAGCAGTGGGAGCGTTTCATAGACTGGATGGCACTGAATGGTGTGAATATGCCACTGGCAATTACCGGACAGGAGGCTGTATGGCAGAAGGTATGGCGCAAATACGGTATGACCGACGAACAGATACGTGCCTACTTCACAGGCCCTGCACATCTGCCATGGCAGCGTATGATAAATATAGACCGTTGGCAAGGACCGCTCCCCCAAAGTTGGATTGACGGACAAGCCAAACTGCAGAAACAGATTCTAAAACGTGAACGTGAGCTGAACATGACACCTGTTCTCCCTGCATTTGCAGGTCACATCCCTGCTGATTTGGAGAAGACAGTTCCCGGAATCAGAACCTCTAAAGTGAACCGTTGGTGCAACTTCGACGAGAAGTACCGCTGTACCTACCTGAATCCCTCTGATCCTATCTTTGCCAGCATCCAGAAGGATTTCCTTGAGGAGCAGACAAAGATGTACGGTACCAACCACATCTATGGCGTTGACCTGTTCAATGAGGTCTCTCCCCCATCTTGGGAACCCGATTCACTGGCTAAGATATCTGCCGGCGTATATAAATCCCTGTCAAATGTTGACCCCGAGGCAATCTGGCTTCAGATGGCATGGCTCTTCATCAGCAACAAGAAAGCCTGGACTCCCGAGCGCATCAAGGCCTATCTGACCGCTGTTCCTCAGGGCAAAATGATTATGCTTGACTACGAGTGTGACTACACCGAGATATGGAGAATGACAGAACATTTCTATGGTCATAAATTCATCTGGTGCTATTTGGGCAACTTCGGTGGCATGACAGAGATTGAAGGCGACTACAAGCATAACGCCAAACTGATTGCCGGAACAAAGGCAGAGGGCGGCAAGGAGTTTGTAGGTATCGGCTCTACGCTGGAAGGCTTTGGTGTCAACGAACCTGTCTATGAACACATGTTGGCTCAGGCTTGGAACACAGGCGTAGGATTCGATGAATACATTGATAACATTGCCGATCGCCATTTGGGACACGTAGATCCTACCTACAGGGCATACTGGCATAAGATGGTAGATAAAGTTTGCACCACCCATACCAGCACAGGTGCATCCGGCATCATCAATGCCCACCCCAACCTGGAGGGCGAATGGAACTGGACAACAGAGCTCCGCAAGGGCTATGACATCAATAATCTGGACGAGGCACTGGATCTGCTAGAGCAGGTAAAGGGTACATCTACCTATCTCAAGTTCGATCTGGCCAATACACGACGTCAATCCATCTGCAATAGAGCTTTAGCTGTCAGAAAACAATTCACAGATGCCTATAAGGCTGGTGACAGAGCAGGAATGGTAGCAGCTTCTGAGAAGTTCCTGGGCATGTGCGACCAACTTGTAGAGGTTCTGAAGACATGCCCCGAGTTCTCACTCAACGACTGGATTCGCGATGCCCGCGCATGGGGCAAGAATAAAGCCGAAAAAGACTACTATGAGATGAATGCTCGCACCATCATCACTGTATGGGGCGACACTTATCATCTGTCAGACTATGCCAACCGCGACTGGGACGGACTGGTAGAGACTTTCTATAAGGTCCGCTGGAAGATGTTCTTTGATGCAGTTTTAGCAGCCTATGATGCAGGCGAGCCTTTCGTAAACCTCAGAGGTCCCCGTGTACCCAACGGAAAAACTAAGGAAGAAAGTAAGCGAGCCCTAGACCTGGATGCCCAAATCTGGGATTTCGAAACAAAATGGGCACGTTGGAAATAAGAGAATATAAGAAACATTCAAAAGGGCTGACTCTCGAAGAGAATCAGCCCTTTTGTGATTCCGGAGGGATTGACTTCGTCCATCCCGTAGGCTGGCGCAAGCCATCCTGATCCCGGAGGATTGACTTCGTCCATCCCGTAGGCTGGCGCAAGCCATCCTGATCCCGGAGGATTGACTTCGTCCATCCCGTAGGCTGGCGCAAGCCATCCTACGAAGAAAAGGAAGGAGAATTAAACATTTGGAAATATACTTTCATGTTTAATTCTCCTTCCATTTCTTTCGTGATCCCGGAGGGATTCTAACCCTCGACCTTCAGAACCGGAATCTGACGCTCTATACAGCTAAGCTACGGGACCATTGCCTAAAAAGCAGTGCAAAGATAGTTATTATTTAAGAAAAACAGAACTTTTACGTCTATTTTCTCAATCTCTTACTGCAGATACTGCTTAAAGTGCTGTGTTATCTGACGGAAAAGATGCACACGGGTATTGCCGCCACTGATACCATGGTTACGATTGGTATAGGTTAACTGACGGAAATCCTTATCTGCCTGTACCAATGCCTCTGTATATTCAGCAACATTACGATAGTGTACATTATCATCAGCCGAACCATGACAGATTAACAAGTGTCCATGCAACTGACTGGCCTTGCCAATAGGACTTACATCATACCCTTCCCCATTCTCATTGGGAGTACGCATGTAACGTTCTGTATATACGGTATCATAGTAACGCCAATCAGTAGGAGGTGCAACGGCAACACCTGCAGCAAAGACAGGACGACCCTCACTCATACTCATCAAGGTATTGAAACCACCAAAGCTCCATCCCCAGATGCCTATATGAGCCTTGTCGACATAAGGCAGGGTTCCTAGATAAATAGCAGTCTCTACCTGATCATGACTTTCCAGCTGTCCCAACTTCAGGTAGGTACATTGTTCAAAGTCGCGTCCACGACCACCAGTACCTCTTCCGTCAACACAAACACAGATGAAACCCTGCTGACAAAGATACTGCTCATAGAGCGTGCCTCCCATATTACCGGCATTCCAGCTGTCCAACACCTGCTGACTACCAGGACCACTGTACTGATTCATCACTACAGGATATTTCTTGGATTCGGAGAAGTTGGCAGGCAATACCATAAAGCCGTTCAACTCTACGCCGTCCTGTGTCTTGAAAGAAAAGAACTTGCGTTCACCCAAACCAAGACCTGCCAGTTTATTCTTCAATTCAGCATTATCCTCCAAGGTCTTCAATGTCTTGCCATTGGCATCGCACAATGTGGTAACAGGAGGGGTATTCAGGTTGCTGTAAACATTCATGTAATAACGAAGGCCCTGACTGAAGACAGCCTTGTTGGTTCCACGTTCCTGACTCAGTTTTACCACCTTACCTTTTGCATCGGATTTGTAAACCGCACGACATAAGGGACTCTCCTCTGTGCTGGCATAGTAAGTGGTTCCCGATTTGGCATCATAACCATAGAAATCAGTCACAACAAAGTTACCCTTTGTGAGCTGACGACGCATAGTACCCGTCAGATCATACAGGTACAGATGATTGAAACCGCTACGTTCACTCATCATGACAAAGCCACCGTCCAGAACCTGAAAGTTCCTGTAAACATCCTCGGCAATATACTTGTCGGCCTGCTCACGAACAATCACACGGCACTCCGTACTGCGGGGATTAGCCAAATATATATCCAAACAGTCCTGATGGCGGTTGTTGGTCAAGACGAGCAACTTCTCCGGGTCATTGGTAAAGAAAATACGGGGTATATATCCATCAGCAGGAATGGGCAGCTGCATCTTACGGATTACACGACTCTTGATATCGAAGCTATGCACACTCACCACGCTATTCTTGGCACCTGCCACAGGATATTTATAATCATATGACCCAGGGTACTGTGCATATTCCTTAAGTTCAGGCTTCAGACCCTTGTACCAGGGGAAACTAAACATGGGGACTTCTGTCTCATCATATCGAATCCATGCTATCATGGTGTTGTCCTCATTGAAGTCGAAGGAACGGTTAAAAGAGAATTCCTCCTCGTTAACCCAGTCGGGCTTTCCGTTTATCACTTCATTGAACTTACCATCCTTTGTAATCTGGCTCTCGCTATTGTTGAAAAGCAGCTTCACCAGGAACAGGTTACCCTCGCGGACAAAAGCCACCATATTACCATCCCTACTCCACAGAGGGACTTCCTGAGGACCGCCATCACTCAAGCGGGCAACAGTACGGTTCTTAACATTATATATATAATACTGGGCCGTACGACTATGGCGGTAGATACTCTGGGTCTCTGTCTGCAGCAGGATATTCTGCTCGTTGGGACTCATAATATAGCCGTCAATATGAGGCAGCTGTATGCGGGTCTTAATATTATCCGCATCAAAGATGATGCCCGTCTGTTCTCCCGTGCGGAAACTCTTTCGCACAATCTTCTTACCACCATCCGTCATCTGACTATAGCTCTCACCGTCAAGGAGGGGATTAACGCCATAAATCTGCCTGGCATAATAAGCACCGCGACAGAGGTCGGTAAGTTGGATTTCTCCTGCTGCATGAACACTGGCAAATATGCAGACAATAGCTATCAAAAAGAATAATCGCTTCATGCTGTTCTTGTATGTTTGTATTGTATTTTAGGATTATTGATGCCAAAGGTACGACTTTTTTTCCAAAAAAACACACACAGAAAAAGGCAATTCACTCTTTTTATGTATTTTTGTGCTATGAAATACAAAGAGTTCGGTCCTTGGCTACAGGAACAATTAGGAACAAAGGTTCAGAAGATTTCTGTCAATGCAGGCTTTAGCTGCCCTAACAGGGACGGCACCGTAGGCTATGGCGGCTGCACCTTCTGCAACAATCAGACTTTCAACCCGGCATACTGCCAACCTACCAAGAGCATAACCCAACAGTTAGAGGAAGGTAAGCGCTTCTTTGCCCGCAAGTACCCGAGCATGAAATACTTGGCCTACTTCCAAGCCTACACAAATACATACGGACAGTTGGAACACTTGAAAGATCTCTACGAGGAAGCTCTACAGGTTCCTGATGTGCTGGGACTGGTCATAGGTACTCGCCCCGACTGCATGCCACCAGCCCTACTGGAATACCTAACAGAGTTGAACCAACGCACTTTCCTGATTGTGGAATATGGCATAGAGAGTGCCAACGAAGAAACCCTGTTGCGTATCAACAGAGGCCATAGCTATGCACTCTCGGCAGATATCATCCGGAAAACCGCAGCCTGCGGTATCCGCGTAGGAGCGCATATCATTCTGGGCTTCCCCTGGGAAAGTAGAGAAGAACTGATGCGCCAAGCCGATGAGATAGCCCGTCTGCCCCTTACCACCCTAAAGCTGCATCAACTACAGATTATCAAGGGGACTGCCTTGGCAGAGGAATACCTAAAAAATCCCTGGCCGCTCCCTACGGCCCGAGATTATATAGATCTGGTTCTGGAGTACATCTCCCATCTTTCCCCGTCTCTGGTTCTGGAAAGATTTGTCAGCCAAAGTCCACCCGAATATGTCATAGCTCCCCAGTGGGGACTCAAGAACTACCAGTTCACTAACCTGGTAAAGGAAATGATAAGTCAAGAATAAAATAACATGAAAAAGATTCTAATGATAATTGCTGCCATGCTAGTGTATGGCGCAGCAAATGCCCAAAATGACAGCACTGCCATCAACAGAAAACGTGTAGCCGTTGTACTCAGTGGCGGAGGCGCTAAAGGTATGGCACATATTGGTGTACTGAAGGTGCTTGAAAAGGCAGGTATTCCCATTGATATTATCACAGGAACGTCAATGGGTAGTATCATTGGCGGACTATATGCCATAGGCTATAATGCCAACGCATTGGACTCTATGGTACGAAAGCAGGACTGGAGCTATGTCATCACAGACAAGGAAAATCTGCGCAACCAAAGTCTCAGCGACCGAAAGAAACAGAACACCTACCTCTATACAACCGGCATAACCATAGGTAAACGTGACATGAATGCCGGTGGTTTCATCAAGGGAAAGAATCTGACAGAACTGTTTCAGCATCTCTGCATAGGTTACACAGACTCACTTGACTTCACCCACGACTTGCGCATTCCCTTTGCCTGTGTAGCAACCAATATCATTGACAACAGCGAGGTTGATTTCCATAGTGGACGACTGCCGCAGGCCATGCGCGCATCAATGTCCATTCCTGCCGCCTTTGCACCTGTCAGAATGGGTGATATGGTACTGGTAGATGGCGGTCTGAAGAACAACTACCCCGCAGACATCGCCCGACAAATGGGAGCTGACATCATCATTGGTGTTACGGTACAGGGGGCACCTAAGGCGGCTGAGGATATAGGAGGTACCATGAGTATTCTCAGTCAGATTATTGATGTAAACTGTAAAAACAAAGTTGACGAGAATCTTGCCATTACCGACCTACATTTGCAAGTGAACACAAAGGGGTACAACTCTGCCAGTTTCACCACAGCAGCCATCGATACACTTATCCGCCGAGGTGAGGAACTGGCCATGAGCCATTGGGGTGATATCATAGCCCTGAAGGAACGCATAGGTATTGACGAGACGTTCCGTCCCACCATCTTGCAGCCATTGCGTCCGCAAGTGCTGACCGAGAAGCTACATGTAAAGAGCTACACCTTTGAGAATATGACGGCATCAGCCGAACGATTCCTGCGTCAGAAATTTAATCTCAACAAGAAAGACAGCATTGATGCCAAACTAGAGCAGGAGCTCACCACATCCATGCGCATAGACCTGTTCTACCAGACAGCAGAGTGCCGTCTAGTACCAGATGGAGACGGTGTGCATGTTATCCTATCAGCAGGTAACCGCAAATCGGTGCAACTGCATGCCGGTGTCCGTTACGACTCAGAAGAGCATGCTGCCGTACAACTAGGATTGGACATCCCTATGAAGACAGCCGTCCCTGTCAACACAGACATCACACTACGATTGGGGAAACGCATAATGGCACGTGGCGAATTCACCATCCATCCACGTAGTTTCACCCGCCCCATGCTGAGTTACACATTCCGCAAGAATGACGTTGATGTTTACGTCAATGGCGATCTTGACTACAACATCCGCTACCATCAGTCGCAGGCAGAGATCCTGCCAATTAACTTCGACCTTCGCCACTTCAATCTACAGATGGGCGTACGTTGGGACTATTTTCACTACAAGAACAAACTAGGCTCAGAAACATCAGAACAACTGCCACTCAAGAATCAGCACTACATCAGTTACCATGCCCGACTGGATTACAACAGCCAAGACAGCTGGTACTTCCCCACACGCGGAGCCCGTTTCAATGCCGAATACGCCTACCTGACGGATAACTTTGTTCAAATGGATAGCAAGACAGGTATTAATGATGTCAGTGCCAACTGGCGAATGTCATTCCCTATCAACCACCGCTTTACCTTCCAACCTATGGTATATGGGCGATTACTTTTTGGCAATAGCATACCACTCATATATGCCAACACCATTGGTGGCGACTGGTTTGGTCACTACATAGAACAGCAGATGCCATTTGCAGGTATTGGCAACATAGAATATGTAAACAAGAACTTTGTATCAGCCCAACTTCAGGCTCAAGAGCGTATAGGCAGCAACCACTACATATTGTTGCGCTTAGCTGGAGCCATACAGGCTGACAAGACATGGGAACTCTTCGACAACCGTGTCCTTTTTGGCATTCAAGCAGCCTATTACTACAATACCATATTTGGCCCTTTGGGTGCCTCCATCGGCTACAGTAATCACACCAAAAAACCATACTTTTTCTTAGACCTTGGATATGAGTTCTAAAAAAAGCGGGGAGCAAATGATTATTGCTCCCCGCTTTTTTTCTTTTCAGAATTACCTGCGAAGTATCTTCTTTCCATTATGAATGTAAAGACCTGACTTCTGGGGTTGCTCATTTATACGAAGACCATTCAAGTCATACCAGACATCATCCGGAATAACAGGTGAGACAGTGATGGACCCTATGCCATCTATCTCCTCCTGAGACAGTGGCACAGTGGTAAAGGTATAAACAGATGACCAATCTGTGGTTTCTCCATCCTTGGCACCCTGAACCTGAACATCATATGCAGTTCCAGGTGCTAAATCATTCAGTACCACATTAGGCTCATTTGTAGTAAGGGTAACCCAGTCGTTAGCATAAAGAGCTATGTCATCTAAAGCAAGGAAATCCTTACCTTCATCTATGAGACGGAAGGCTATGTAGCCCTTCTGTCCCTGAAACTGACTCAAATCAACTTTCTTCTCCTCCCATTGATACTGCAAAGTTCCATGACCTGGTTCAGCAACCTTCTGGAAAGCCGATGGCACACAGTTAGTGGTGGAAACCCAAATCTCATAGTGTTCGTGTTTATTACCATCATCCATCAACCAATAGTCTAAGATACCACCAAGTTCAACCTGTGGCGATATGAGCCAGTTATCTACCTTATAAGCCGTCTGGCCACTATAGTCATAGCTGCGTCCAAAAGCCAATCTCTGGCCACTGTGAGCATGCAAATAAGTACCATCATTGAAATAGGTAACCTTCCAGTTGGTCTGTGAGTTACCACCTTCATTGTGTACGCTCCAGTTTACCTTATCACCATCAAAGGTTTCCAAGAAATATGGTTGAGGACGATAGCGAACTGTATATGTGTCAGAGTTACCATTCCACCGCAAAGTGGCATCCTCCTTGGCAACGTCTGTGGTTGTAATATCCTCGGGATCATAGATTCCGTACTCTTCCATTGTGAAGTAGTCTACATAAAAGACAGAACTGCCTGACACACACTTAATGGCAACATGTTTGATCTTACCGGTAGTCGATACAACGACATAGCTCCAGCCTGCTGCAATTGCCACATACTCATTGGACCATTTAAAGGCTGAAGGATCATTCGTGGTTGTGGATGTACCAAACTGGAACTTTACAGCCTGACCCTTAGTCCCAAGGAAACGGAAAACAATCTTCTGTTTAGCGCGACATCCTAACTCGGGAGAGATAAGGTACTGATCATGCTCAGAAGGCTGGAACATAAAACTACTTTTCCCTTCGTAACTATTTTCTTCACTAATACCAGAACCGGCCTGTAGGTCAGAGACCGTCCAGCCACACAAGTTGTTCTCGAAACGGAATTTATAAGGCATACTCTTGGGACTGTCCATATGAGCCGCATAATATGTTGTTCCATCAGCAGCCGTAAAGGGATCATCCCACTGATTCTCTACACGGGTTGCATTAACAGGCAGAGCCTCAACATCTGGCAAAAGGTTTTGAGTAGGAACATTCTGTGTAAGAGTATTCAGGTAGAACACATCTTCAAAGGTGGCTGTAGCCCTGCCACCATCCAACTTACAGGCAATGGGATGAAATTTTCCATTTAACCCCGGGTTAATGGAGCAATCGGTCATACAGCTATACAGAGAAAGCCATCCATCATCACACCAACCAACCAGACCACCGGCAAAGTTCATATAGCTACCGAGTGTGCCATTAAAAGAGCACTTCCTGAGCACCAGTTTACCAGAACCGGCATGGCCGACAATACCACCAACATAGCGAATACCCGATACGGCGGACTGGACAGCGCAGTCCTCGATTGTTGTACTGTCACCAAGACAGATACCTACCAAACCGCCAGCATGACCATTACTGGTCATAGAAGCGCAGGCAACTGCACCTTTTGTCTTTACGCCATTAATAACAGCGCCCTTTACATAATGGAAAGGAGCAGCACCATCCTCTGCGCTAACAATAGTAAGATCCATTTCATGTCCTAATCCATAGAACTCTCCAGTAAAAGGCTGATTTTTAGTTCCCACCATCTCACTGACTTTTATATCTTCAGCAAGCGCAACAATTTTATCAGCTTTCCGACCATTCTTCACATCTGTGGCAAAAACATGCCAGTCGTCTTCATTCCATATTATATGGGGGCTAGTCACTGTTCCCTCTCCAACCAAATCAGGTATACCTTTTTGCTTTGAAACATGCATATAAATATAGTCTCCGCCAGCGCCGGCATTCAGGTCGTATCCTGCAGATGAGGCATTGGCTCCCAAAGCACCACTCTGGGTGGAATTGAAGGTTATATCAGTAACCACTTGTTGATCAACAAAAAGGGTTCGGGTGTAGTATAAATGTATAGGGTCAGAATTATCGCCTGTGTTACTATTCAGGTCGCCCCTCTGACCTCTGAAATGGTCGCCACCTTTGTAAGAAACAAGATGAAAATCTACATCCTGGACTTTTATATCGTCAGGAAAAGGCCATGTCCCCTTTTTGATATAGAAATGTGTAATATAGCCTCTATTAATACCCTCAGAACTCTCCTTCTTGTAGAGCAGATAGATGTAGTCACCTCCAGCTCCTGCATTCAAGTCCTTGTTTACAAGCGTCCACCCCATTGACTTGTAGGAATCAATAAGTTTGTTTGCCTCTTCTTGGGTACCTCCAACCAGCACCACGTCACTAATGTAGTCTGTTGCATTTATCTGCGATGCACAGAACAGTAAAGGAAGCAGCATAGCAACCACCTTTTTCGAGATTGTTTTAGCGATACTTTTCATTTTTACCTATTATAATGCCTAATGTTTATGTATTTTTCGGGCACAAAATTATTAAATTCCAAAGGAAAATCAAGGAAAAAACAATATTTGTTGTATCTTTGCGGTGAAAAAGTTAACATTTTATTTCTTTATAGTATGAAAATTTCAAAGGCGCCACTTCTGTCGTTCATATTTCTGATGCCACTTTCGCTTATGGCGGAGGTAAACATCATCCCCCAACCCACCCGCGTTGTGGAAAAAGAAGGTTCTTTTATTCTGAAGCCTAATGCTACCATAGCATACAACGATAAGAGCCTGCAGCCCGCTGCTGCATATCTGCGTGAGAAACTATGCCCTGCCACAGGCTACAACCTACCCATCAGCAAAGGTAAGAAAGCAGATATCGTACTGAGCCTGAATACCCAATGCCAGGCAGGTGCCGAAGGTTATAATCTGACAGCAACACCCAATGGTATATTAATTGAGGCTGCCAGCTACCGAGGCATTGTACACGGCATAGCATCTTTACGTCAACTGCTGCCCTACCAAATTGAGAAGGCCACTCTACAGCCCTATGTGATTTGGACAGTTCCTGCGGTGGAGATTGAGGACACGCCCAACTTTGAGTGGCGTGGTATGATGCTGGATCCCGTACGCCATTTCTTCACTGTAGAGGAGACAAAGCGTTTCCTTGACGTTATGGCATTGTATAAATTCAGCAAGTTCCACTGGCATCTAGTAGACTCACAGGGATGGCGTCTGGAGATTAAACAATATCCCTTGCTTACCGATGACAGTGGATTCCGCAACCCTGCCGATGAACACTGGGACAGACGTTGCAACGAGATTGCCAAGAACGACAACAATCCTCGCATGATAGTTCCCATGACGGCCGATCGTACCCGCATGCATAACGGTATTCTGGAATACGGAGGTTTCTACACGCAGGATGAGGTAAAAGACATTATTGAATTTGCCCTAGTAAGAGGTATAGACATTGTCCCCGAATTTGATGTTCCCGGTCACAGCTATGCTGCCACCAAGTGCTATCCCTGGCTCTCCTGCAACAAAGACGGACGTGACCCCATCTGTGTGGGTAAGGATACATCTCTGAACTTCTGTCGTAACGTTTACAAGGAAATCTTTGAACTCTTCCCCTACGAATACGTAGAGATAGGTGGCGACGAGGTAAACCGCTCAGCATGGAAGAAATGTCCCGACTGCCAGCAACGCATAAAGGATCAGGGTGTAAAGGACGAGGCTGAGCTACAGTCTTGGTTCACCTGCACCATGGAGAAGTACTTCAACGAGAACGGAAAGAAACTTATTGGATGGGACGAAATACTAGAAGGCGGTGTCAGCAAGTCAGCTACCGTAAACTGGTGGCGCGGAGATCACACAAATGTTGTTCAGCGCTCTACTACAGGTGGTAACGAGGTGATTCTTTGCCCCTTTACTTTCTGCTACTTCGACTACGCACAGGATAACAATACACTGAAGAACCTCTATACGGGTGATATTGTTCCCACAGACCTGAGTGCAGAGCAACTGAAGCTGATAAAGGGTATGCAAGGAAACATCTGGTGCGAGCGCATCCCAACCGAAGCACAAATGCAGTACATGGTATTCCCACGTGCCTTAGCTTTGGCAGAGAAAGCTTGGACCAAGAACAGTCAGCAGAACTGGGATAAATTCTACCCACGCCTGCTAAAACATGTGGACCGTTTAAAGACTATGGGAATAGACCAACGCCCACTGGAAGAATAAGCCTATTTTACAATAATCATAATTCAAGATCTTGAATTTAGAAAAACACAATGAAAAAGAATTGTTATATTTTCAGTGCTCTGATAACAGCCGTTCTGATGGTGATAGGCTGCTCCGAGCAGGTAGATGAAAGCGCACGTTACGTATTCAAGGAAGAGACGCTGGTATCCTACATGGAAAAGCATACCGACACTTACTCCGAGTATTTGAATGTAATCAAGAATACTCCCATAAGCATGATAAGCGAGTCTACTATCTACCAAATGCTGACAGCACGTGGTAACTACACCGTGTTTGCACCCACGAATGATGCCATACAGAAATATCTAGAAGACTTATGCGAAGAGGGGCTTATCACAGAACCTACATGGGAGGGATTCCCCACAACCGCTATACTTGACTCTATCAGAATGATAATTTCATACAACAGTATCATTGACGGTGGAGACTATCAGAGCTACGAGACATATACCTTCCCCACGCAAAATAACGGCGAGCTGCAAATTGGAAATCTCAAGGACCGTAAGCTGACCGTACGATACGTTGATCAATACCCAGATAGTCTGTACATCAACTACGACTGCCCTATAAGCATCAAGAACCGCGACATCCCTGCCATCAACGGTGTGCTTCATCAGATGGAGAAGGTGATTGCCCCCAAGGATGTAACAATGGCAGACCTCATGGCAGATATCCTTGACAACAAAAAGGAGGGCTTTATTGTAGCTTCACGACTGGCACTGGCTTGCGGTCTTAAGGATACTTTAAGCAAGATTGAAGATAACAAGTACCGCGAACTTTACCTGAAGGGGCTAATCCCAGACTTTGACGGCAAGGCTGCCGGATGGACTTTCAAGAGTGGAAATTCAGCTCCAGCCTATGCACCTCAACACCGTTACTATGGTTTTACCCTATTTGCAGAAACCGATGATTTCTGGCGCAAAGAGATAGGAAAAGAGCCTATAGATATTACCTGTAGTGATATTCAGAAGTGGATATATGACAACAAGCAGTACAGTCAGTACGACGTGTTTACCACAGATGAGAACTGGGCCTCACCCAACAACTTACTCAATCAGTGGTTTACCTACCACTTACTTCCTATGCGTATAGCGGCCAATCGTCTTGTTTTCCATGTCAACGAAAAAGACTTCGACCAATCTACCGGCAAACTTACGATTCCTGTATATGAGTTCTACACCACAATGGGAAAACCCAGACTGCTGAAGATATTTGAGAGTAAAGAGAGTAATGGTATCTTTTTGAACCGTTTCCCCAATTTGGATAACGGTAGAAGAGGCACATATCATGAGTTGTCCTGCGATGCAGACAAAGTGGGCAATCATATAGACAACTACTCTGAAAACGTGCTCACCTATCAGGCCATTAATGGTATGATCTATGCCATTGACAAGCCATTGTCCTATACCGACGATGTACGCGAGAATCTCTCAAAAGGCCGCATTCGTTTTGATGCCATGAGCCTCTTCCCAGAGGCCATGACCAATGATTTGCGTAAGAAAACCAGTGTAGATCCTCGTGACCAGTTTGTTCATTTCCCCCCCAACACCACATACCAGTATCTGGAAAATATGGATATGAACAATGATACGAAGTTTGTCTATCTGAACGCATACAAATACAATTGGTGTAACAATCAAGAAGACGAGTTGAAAGCTGTAGGCCATTACGAGATAACCATCAAGCTACCACCTGTTCCGCGCAGAGGCACCTATGAATTGCGCTACCGCGTACTTCCTAACGGTGACCGTGGTATTGTGCAGTTCTATTTCGGGTCAGATAAAGAAAAGCTTGCGCCAACCGGCATCCCTATTGACCTGACCAAGGCAGGTACCGACAAAAACTACGGATATGAGCCCGACACAGATGATGACTTCCATAACATTGAAGTTGACAAGCACATGCGAAACAACAACCGCATGAGAGGCGAGATGAGTATACAAAATAGCAGCGGTCCATGCCGTACCGGAAGTCCTAACAATCTACGCCACATCCTGGTTCGTCAGACACTGGAGCCGGATGTATCCTACTACCTGCGTCTGAAGTCTGTATTGGATTCCGACAAATATGAGATGTATATGGACTACCTGGAATGGTGCGCCAAGGAAATCTATGACAACCCCGTAGAACCAGAGGATATCTGGTAAAGAAGACAATAAGGATAGATGTTAGAACCGGACACCGAATGAGCCTCTGACATACCAGTCAATAAGTCTGACATCACTAATAGAGAAGCCAGACTTAAATTGGTTAACCTGACCAAAGACACTCATGAAGTAACGGTTCCAAGAATATGTAACGGAAGCTCGGGCATCGATATTGAAATGGACATTTCCATACTTAGTATCGGTGCCCGTTTCCCATACCTTCACATCATCCAGCCATGAAGGATTTTCATAGTCAATAGGCTTATGCCCGTCCGACTTTAAATCCGCAAAAATACTATAGTTACTATCATATTTGTGTATCTTAACCTTGCTGAAGACACTGATAGTAGGCATCACCATGGCATTCAACAGCAAACCACGTGTTGGTACCCAATTGTAGCCATAACCAATACCTAAATGAATCTGCTGGATACTGAATTTGCCTATATCGTCATACAGCTGAATGAACATAACATTACGGTCTTTGGCCATATCAACAGATGAATAATGATACATGGCACCCAGCATCAAAGAGCCAGCAGAGCGTTTCTGGATCACTGACTGGCTATAGGCTGCAGCCTGAGAGAAACGTTTACCATTAAACAGGTAATAGCCGTCCACAATGATAGAACGTACTTTGACAGGATCAGGCGTTTCACCAGGGGAATGCATCTCTTCCAGGCCATCATCATCTTTTACCATGGCATCTACGTAGACGCTATTGGTACAGAATCGACGATAGCGGAAATTAAGACCATAATGAGTTCCTGACGAACTGAAAGAAAAGGTCCGCCCCATCTTTTTGCGGAGATTGAAAGAATAGCCGATGCCTAAACCGCGATAACCGACAAAGAAACCTATAGCTTGAGCTATGGGAGGATTGAATCGCATCTTCCACGAGAATCTGTCTCCATTCTCATCACCTACGCCAATGTATCCCCTGTCTGCTGTAAATTTCTGGTCCAACTCCGCTTTCATAGAGAGATTGAACTCGTCTGACTTTTCTCTAATGGCAATACGCCATGGCATCCGAGGCACCTCTATGTAATGGGTGTCCACTTTACGAACGGCAGAAGAATCAAGGTATGCCTGTAACTTGCCCAATGTCTTTCTAAACCTATTCTCTTGGGATAAGACAGGCAGAACACATAGACAAAGCAAAAAGAAAAGACTTCTTTTCATGGTTTAACTTTCTTATAGGTTTACTTCTCCGTTATGCGATAACTCATAAGGGAAGGATCAAAACGGATTCCGTCAGTCTGAATAAAACGGGAAAGCTCACCATTCTCTGATAGTTCCGCAGGTTTTCCTATTACAACCTCACCTGCGTGCATAATCCACAATCTATCACTGAACTGAAGAGCCAGCTCAACATCATGTGTACTCAAGAAGATTATTTTCTGCATCTCATGAGCCAGACGACGCAAAAGGCGCAACGTTTCCACCTTGCAGGGGAAATCCAGAAAAGCCGTTGGCTCATCCAAAAGAATGACAGGAGTCTGCTGAGCCAGCACCTTGGCAATCATTACCTTCTGGCGTTCACCGTCACTGAGGGTACTGAACATACGCTTTTCCAAAGCCGTAATGCCGGTCAGTTTCACAGCCTCTGTAACATACTGCTCATCTTCTGCTGTAAGGCGTCCCCAGAAACCCGTATATGGACTGCGTCCCATACCTACCATATCGCGGACATTCATATTCTGAACATCGGGACGCTCTGTCAGTACAACACCTATAAGACGACTCAACTGAGAGGCTGAAAGATTCTTTAGTGACGTACCTTGTAACACAATCTCACCTTGCAAGGGTGGTAGGAACGTAGAAAGAGTACGCAACAGGGTACTCTTCCCCACTCCATTGGGTCCCAGGAGACTGGTAAGCTCTCCTGGAACCAATGTAGCATTGATATCAGGGGTTATGGCAAGTTTTCCATAACCCGTAGTTAAATGATTTAACTGTAACAGCATTATTTTACTATCTAGCCCTCCCCTTTGGGGGGAGCGGGGAGAGGGGCCTTATTCGTAACTTGTACAGAATTTATAGCCCAGACGACGGTACATCTGCTGCAGGGCAGGCAGACGCTTGCAGAAATCATTGTAGTTCTTCTTGCCGGGCTGAGTCCACTGTACCTCGCACATAGCAGCCAGACGAGGTAGCAGCATGTAGGTAGCATGATCAGGACTTACCACATACTCAGTCCACAGGTTGCACTGGGCACCCATGATGTACTTGCCTTCTTCAGGAGTCAGCTCTGCAGGGATAGGCTCCATACTGTACACCTTGCTTACAGGCAGATAGCCGCCAATAGACAAAGGCTGCGCATTCTGATTCTTGAGCTGATAGTAGTCGATGTAACAGTTGTCGGTAGGAGTCATGATAACACGATGATGCTGACGGGCAGCCTCAATACCGCCCTTGTAACCACGCCAAGACATCACGGTAGCATTCTCACTGAGTCCGCCTTCCAGGGTCTCGTCCCAACCGATCAACTCACGTCCCTTCTCTGCCAGGAAGCGCTCCATCTCCTTATTAATATATGTCTGCAACTCGGCCTCTTTCTTCAGACCCAGTTCCTTCATCTTAGCCTGACACTTGGGACACTTCTGCCAACGGGTACGTGGACTCTCGTCACCACCAATGTGGATGAACTTACTGGGAAATACATCGCATAGCTCTGTGAAGACCTTCTTCAGGAACTCCAATGTCTTGGGATTACCGGCACAAAGCACATCATGTGAAATACCCCACTGACACCACACATTGTAAGGGCCGCCTGTACATCCCAATTCGGGATAGACGCTCAATGCAGCAACCATGTGACCTGGGAGGTCTATCTCAGGAATGATGGTGATATAACGCTCTGCCGCATACTCTACAATAGCCTTAATCTGATTCTGGGTATAATAGCCCTCTTCTGGTGTATCATCGAAGAGCGTATTGTCGGTGTCACGTACACCAATGTTCCTTCCAAGAATAGTATGCGGACGATAACCGCCCTTCTTTGCCAACTCAGGCAGCGACTTAACCTCGAAGCGCCAACCCTGATCGTCGGTAAGATGCCAGTGGAACTTGTTCACGCCATGCAGGGCCATGATGTCGATATACTTCTTAATGTATTCTATAGGGAAGAAATGACGGGCACAATCCAACATCACACCACGATAACCGAAACGAGGCTCGTCAGTGATGGTTACATAAGGCAGACGGATGGTATCACCTTTCTCACCCTCTATACTCTTGCGCAAAGTCTGAATGGCATAAAAAACACCACTCTCGCTGGCACCCTGAATATTGATACCCTTCTTGTTGATGGTAATGACATAGGCATCAGGATTGGCGTTCTGCAATCCTAGAGAGATTTGCATGATGGCCTTTGACTTCTTGGAAGCTACCTCGGGAACAAGACCCAGATACTCCTGAGCAAACTGTGCATTGCGCAACATCTTCTCATTCTCTGCGGGATAGGCAACGCCCTGTCCCTTAATCAGTAAAGCATTATTTCCACTTGCATCCATCTTTATAGACTGGGGAAGTGGAATTACCTGATAGTTCACTTCGGCATGAGCAACAAAAGCCATTGTTGCCGCCACTAAAATTGATGACAGTCTTTTCATAATAATTATATTTAATTCAAAATTCAAAGTTCAATATTCAAAATGGAATCACAATGGCAGCAAATTCTTCGTTCTTCACTTCCAGAGGGGTCGGTGGCTATCTTCTCTTCATTATCACATACAATATCACAGGTGCTCCAATGAGCGGTGTAATCACATTAACGGGGATGATGCTACCGCTTGTGGGCATGGTGCAGAGCAGGTTGCACAACAAGGTCAGGCAAGCACCCATCAACATAGAACCCGGCAGCATAACCCTATGCCTGCTGGTACGTAACGTCATACGGGAAATATGCGGAACAGCCAATCCCAAGAATGAGATAGGTCCGCAGAAAGCTGTCGTGGTAGCTGTAAGCAGGCCCGTGCAAACTAACAGACAGTTACGGATTCTATGTACGTTAATGCCCAGATTAGTGGCATAACGCTCCCCCAGTAAGATGGCATCCAAAGGTTTCATCAACAGCATAGCTCCCAGCAGTCCTAGCACTATCAGAATGCAGAAGAGCGGTAGACGGTCCATACTTACCCCGCTGAAGTTACCCATACCCCATACTATATAGTTATGTACGCCTTCTTCCGTTGCACTATAGTTCAATAGTGATATGATAGAACCGGTGACATAACTGATAACGACGCCCGTAATGAGTAGCATCACCTGGTTACGTAGGAACGCAGAGAGCAGCAACAGCAGCAACAAGATGCACAGGGCGCCCAGCATGGCAGCCACAATCACCAGCAGATAACCACTTACACTCAAACTGCCTAATGTTATGGTACCGCTTAATAGCAACATCACCAAAGCCACGCCCAAGTTAGCGCCGGCATCAATACCCAGAATACTGGGACCGGCCAAAGGATTACGGAATAGCGTTTGCAACATCAGACCGCATGCACTGAGCGACATACCACAAAGCAAAGCTGTAAGCATCTGGGGAACACGACTCTCCAGAATGATATATGACCATTGCGGATGCTCCGCAACTTGTCCGCCCAGCAGAATACGCACCACATCGGCCACAGGGATACTAAGCGACCCCCACAGCAGATTGGCCACCGCAAGTAACAGCATGGCAACTATTAAAAGTACAACGATAACGCTTTGTCTCATTCCAAGGGACAAAAATAAGCTTTTTTCACTTGAATACCAAGTTCTGGATGCAAAATCTGAATAAGATTACCCAACAAGAGGTCGGGATGAAAAGGGGTCTCCTCATAAAAACCACTGGTAAAAGTATCACAAAGTGATATTTTGGCCGGTATGTTACGCAGGGCAGGTACATCCTGAACAATCTGCTCCCTAGTGAGTTTGCCGTGATGCTTTATGAGCCACACCTGAGCCGTCAGAGCCCTATCAAGTACTCGTTCTATACTAAGGGCCGTACTGCCCGAGCCCTCTATATCATGAAACAGATAATCGGCACCGGCATCCTGATACAGAACACCCATCGTACTCTGTCCGCCAGGCACATACCAGTAACCGCTCTGTGGCGTCTCACAAATCAGACGGGGCTTCTGCTTTGCCTTGGAGGCTTGCTCCCTCAGCTGCAGATAAGAGCGTTCTGTCTGCAGAAACAGGCTATCCACCATCTCAGCCTTCCCAAAAAGACGACCGTAGAACCTTATCCATTCAGCACGCCCCAAGGGAGTGCTTTCCATATACTCGGCACACTCTATGATGGGAATTCCCATACGCTCTAGTCTTCCATACCCACCGCTATTCTCAAAAGGACTCAACATGATGACATCGGGTTGCAGGGCCATGATACGTTCCAAGTTGGGCTCCATTCCATTACCCAGTTCTACAATACCTCCCTCCTTTAGTCGTTTATGAATATAGGGGATATGGATGTATTCCGGCTCACAAACGCCACCGATACACTCCTGACATCCCAGCTCCATCAGCAATGAGCTATGAACCGAGGTAAAGACAGCGGCATTCTTCAGAGGCACCACCACCTCACCTTTCAGACCCCGTTTTTCCTTTACCAAGGTATAAGAGTTCAGCACTTTGGTAGTATCCCAAGGGTTACGGATAGTAACCCGCGTATAATTGGGATATTCAACAATAGTCAGGTTATGGGCATAACGCATGGGGATGGTGTCACCTTCACCATCTTCATGCATAGTCTTATTGCCACTACAGGCAATAAGAGTGAAAAGTGAAGAATGAAGAGTGAAGAATATAAGTAACTTCACCAATCCAGAACATGAAATTATATTTCCCTTTTTCATTTTCTATTCTCTCTACTTTTCATTTTTACTCTTCATTACCACTGCGGGGTAATTTCCAAGAATATTTCAAAGTTACGGGGTGCCATGGGATGAGAGAGTACCGTCACATATTCCGTACCCAGAATGTTATTGATTACGCCTTTTATTGAGGCATGAACCTTATGCCAACAGAAGCGTTTCTCCAGTGATACGTCAGACATATAATATGGTTTCAGTCTGCCTGTTATCAAATCTACCTCGTTGCTGGTGGTAGTATAGCGTTCACTATAATAGTTCCACTTCCAGGTAAAGCACCACGTCCTCCAACTGATGCCGGCACACACATTGGCCTGATGAATGGGAACATAGCACAGTTGTTTACCATAAGACTGGTCGTTGGCATTCAGAGGCTCACCTTTATTTACAGATGGCGTATAAGCATAGTTGCCGATAGCATGAAGTTTCCAATCGGCAGCAAAAAACCAATCTGCTTGCAGGTTCATCTCCACACCATAGTTGTGAACCTTCTTCAGATTGTTGGGTTCCCAGAACCCTTTGGGATTAGGAAGCCATTGAATCCAGTCGGTGATGTACGAGTCAAAGGCACTGGCATTACCTTTCAACGTAAGATGTTTCATTGGAATATTGAACTCCACACCACCGTCATAAGTAAATCCCTCTTCAGGCTTGAGGTTAGGATTACCACCAGGCTGATAGTATAGGTCATCCATTGACGGATAACGATAGTTACGGGCTACCGATGCCTTCAATGTCAGATTCCATGGACGATAAAGAACATATTCGGCAAAGGCGACCGGAATAAGTGGTACGAAGTAATCCTTGTACAACTCCTCGCGCAGAATCAGGGCAAAGGACAGAGACTTTACAGGACGCCATCGAGCCTTCAGCGAAAGGCTACCCTCTACCCTACCCAACCGATAGTTATCACCAAAATGGAAAGGGCTCTTATCATAACTGCGTACATGATTATATGATAACTCGGAATTGCCCTGTAGGAGCCAATGCTCAGAAGGCATATAGTCTGCATTAGCCTGCAGGAAACCCATATTGGTAAGGCTCTGGCTATTGGTGATATCTGTCCGTCGGCCACCAAATGTAGTAAAGTAGTCATACGCCATATCCTGATACTGGTAACCGGCCTTTACACCCGTCTTCCATTTCTGCACCACATGGTCCCATGTCATAATAGCCCTCATGATATTGAAAACCTGTTCATTAGTAAAATCCGTATCCTCCTTATAGTCAACACTCAGGAAAGGCAATCCTCTCTTGGTATGCGAATACCATAACATTAACCCCATGCGGTTGCCCTTATGGTCGTTGTAATAGACATCTTGCAGGGCATGGAAGTCGCTGAAGTATCCGCTCTTGTTACATTCGCGCGGATGGACACCATCTACTATCTTGTCGTAGTTGGTGTACATAAAGTCGTTATCCGACCGGCTGTACACCACTCTGGTGCTGGTACTCCAATGTTCTGTGGTATGGGTAGCACGTAAGAACTGGTCATAGGTTTTATATGACCCTATGCCCTGAATATACTGTAGGGCTGTACCTTCCACCGTAACGGGTATCGTCTTCAACTCTACAGCACCGCCCAATCCCCCACCAGTAAGGTTGATACTGCTGGCACCATGGTAGAGATTAGCCTCATCAACAAAGAACGAGGGGATGGTACTGAAATCCAATGTTCCTAACATAGGAGAGTTGATACGCAAGCCGTTCCAAAGGACTTGTGTATGGCTGGGCGAAGTACCTCGGAACTCTGCCGTTGACTCTGTAGCCCTTCCATAGCTTTTAATAAAGAGTGTAGAGTGTTGCGAGAGTACATCAGCCATAGATAGCGAGATATTGTCGTGTAACGCCAATGAATCCAGCCGCGTTATCTGCGCCCCCGTATCCACTAGACGGCGCGATGCAGAGACCTGCACCTCATTCAAATGACGACCCTGCGCAAATAAACATAAGCACAGTCCCCCTCTAGCTCCCCCGAGGGGAAGAATCATCACAATCAATATAAAAGGCAATATCTTTCTCATATAATAATCTCCCTCTGTAAAGAGGGACGGGGTGGAATCCCTATTTCATATGATAATCCCAAATGCCATA
Source organism: uncultured Prevotellaceae bacterium (assembly GCA_946415645.1). Lineage (GTDB taxonomy): Bacteria > Bacteroidota > Bacteroidia > Bacteroidales > Bacteroidaceae > Physcousia. The sequence continues at coordinate 18,787 of CAMKTJ010000009.1, read as the reverse complement.
TACCTCGGTACTGATCTCGCCCAGATTGGGCGTATAACCCGTCTGTGCCGTCTGTACCTTAACAAAGTTGATGTAATCCAGATTGGCGGGCTGACCATCTGCCGTAACAGCATTACTAATCTTGTAATACCCCATTGCCATGCTAGCATGGAACTTATTGTTCACAAAGTAGTCCGAACCCATATTGTCGGCATACCCCCATGGATAGGGAGGTTCATCACTATATCCATTCTGGTATGTGTGCATATCTTTCAGACGGGAACCATAATAGGTATGACACTCACGTCCCTGAGCATCACGCTCCGTTGGAACCCAGTCTTGCCAGTAAGAGGGATGCTGGTTCCATGTCTTCATATACGGAACAATGCCGCTGCCGCCCTGATTGTCTGTCCATTCTATGTCCTGTTCAGGGGCTGTGGGCTTGTAATAGGTAATGGCATAGTTCAGCATCTCGTTCTCTGTGCCATACTCACTACCCTTCAATTCATACCAGGTATCGTTGGGCAGTCCGTCTCCGTTCTCATCTTTCATCACCCAAATGATACCGGGTTCTGACTGATAGTTAAAAGGATTTCCCTTGATGACCAAATCATAATCTCCCTGGCTGTTAATTACATTATGGTCGAAACCTGCTACGATATAACCGCCCTGAGCGCCCAGGCTTACCATATACTTTTTGCGGAAGTGCTTCAGCGCACGGTCACAAGCCTCCTGCATGGTAGCACCATCCCAGATAAAGTCACCTACTATTGTATATCCGTTCACCATAATACCTGGAGCTGGCATATACTCAAAGACCTTACTTACAAGGGCAGGGTCATCCTCTAGTTCCTCTGTAGTGTCATCCCCTATCTCTGCATCTGTCTTCTTGCAGAAGGCAAAGTGATTGGGTATGATACCCACACGGAATTGGTCTAAGAGTTGCCCCTGGGCATTGTATCTATATACTACACCGCTTTGACAGTAGTCTATGGCATCAGCTACATACACCTCATCGTTCACAGGGTTTATACCCAATCCATACAGGAAGTCACGTTTACCATTGCTGACGGGTGCCTTTATGAACGGTTCTGTGGGGAAGGCCTCATCTGTTACCTTCATACGATAGAGGTCGTTGTTCAGTATGTACAACATCTCCTTGTTGCCACTGAGGGCCAACTGCACATTAGACTGGTCTGTGCCAAGAGGCAGATCCAGCTCTATGCGCTGACTCAAAGCATCTATGCGATACAGATGGGGAATATTGTCGCCAAAGCACTCGCCATTCATCTTGTAGCCACCATCAGTAATCACCCACAAATGGCCCAGGTCGTCTATCACCATACTTTTGGGTTGCCAACTATCTAGCTCAATGGTGTTAACCAACTGATCTTTCTCGGAGTCTATAACCAGTATCTTCTTGCTGTACGACCAGCAATTCACAAACACATACTTGTCATACTGCACCATCTCCTCGGTCGAGGAATAACCATTCTGGCTGATACCTTCTACGCTGATACTACCCTTGTACTCCATGGTCTGAGGATTGAAGATATTGATATAGTGAGAAAAGAGGTCGGTAACGTAAGCCTTGTCTTTATAAACCTTATGGATATAACGGGGATTGATAATGTGGTTGGCAGCCGTACCCGTCAAGCGTCCCTTCACCTTGAGGGTTTTCTCGTCCAAAGCCCATATAACGCCCGAGTTTTCTACAGTTATATAGACTCTGTCGTCAAAGATGCTGATGCTCTGTCCCGTATCTCCTAAGGGGATACCATTCACACGACGGAAAACACTATTCTCTACCTTCTTTTCCGTTGGACTATAATAAGATAGCGTACTGTTTCCTGCGTTGTAGACACCCTCGCACAAAATAAGCACCCCGCCATCTGCAACGGGATCAACAGGAATTACAGGGTCAGGTCCGCCATTCTCGTTACCTTCCAAACCAGAGCATGCTGCTATCAGCACTAACACTGACAACAGCATGCATATTTCTTTTAACTTAGCCATTTTTACCATATAAAGCCGTGGCCCATGAAGGGAAAGCTATGAAGAAGCCTTCTTACTTCTTAACCACAACGTTATCAATGGCAAAGTAAGCAGGTGTATTTAACCAACCACCCTGATTATCACTACCATTCATAGTAAAGCTCAGGCTATCCACAGCACCCAGAGCAGTCATGTCTGTAGTGTACCACTTGTCAAGGAAGCCACCGTCCTTTGCCAAAGCAATTTCCAATTTACCCGTAACCTGCTGATCATTGTAACCTGTAATCTCAACATTACAGAAATCACCTACTGATGTCAGTGGCTTAGCATAATCATTACCGTTTTTAGCAACAGACAGGAAATAAGTTGTACCGATGATATCCATTGACTTTATGACGCGTGCCTTCTTATCTGCGAACTTCATGCCTGCATCACAGTACACAACCACAAAATTATTGCTTCCGTTCTTAACAGGAACAGATAACTGAACATCGTAGCTTCTAACCTCGTCAGTATTCTCGTCAATGTAATTACTGATAGCAGAGCCGCCCTCAGAGAAACCATACACACCCCCCCAAGCATTGGACATATAACCACACAACTGAGTAGCCTCGTCACACCAATAATAATCCTTGGCGTCAGAACCGTAAAGTTGGGAGCCATAGTACTGTGGAGCATCTATCAATGCATTCCAATAAGAACCCTCGAAGGTTACCGTCTGAGCCGTCTCAATGTCAGTAACGGGGTTGAAGTCAGAATCATTACTTTCACATGCAGTGAAGGCCATTCCTGCACAAAGCAGACCTGCCAGAATTCCAAGTTGTTTCATCTTTCCTTATATTTTTGTTAGTTTTAATTTACGTCCTCGCGTACTTCCCTTTCCTAGGGACTCTTGTGACAGATACTCTGACTTATCCTTCCGGACATACAGTTGCGGGACAGTCCCAGACTTTCACTGGTATTCCTCTGCCATAAAAGTGCTGCAAATATAAGATATTTTAACGGAAGTGCCAAATTGTTTCTTCTGATTTTTTGTCTGACAAGAAAAAAAAATGTCACGGCTACATAAAACACCATGCCCTGCCATGCTAAAGTGTTTTCACAGAGACACGGCTTTTCTCTGTGAGAGAAACGGCATATCGCTCATAGAAAAACGGCATGTTGCTCTCTGCGAAACACCCCTCTTGTCATCAGCTGTTTTATTTAATTTTCGAAAAACATCTTTTGAAGGGGTGTGTATATATTTTTCTTTTTGTTTTTCATTTATTTGAATAGAGGTGCTGGGGGAAATCTTGTTTTTCTTTTTCAAAACGACATTAGTTAAATAAGCCAAGACATCATGATTGAAAAAAAAATAAATAAAATTTGCCATTCATATGTCATAATGAGAGAATTATATGTATCTTTGCACCAATTTTGACACAAAAACATAAAATACGCTGGAAAAATGAGCAAATTACTGAAGCCAACAAACTACAAAGCGCTGCTGGATTTGAAGCAGACAGAGTTGGCCATAAAGAAGATTAAGGACTTCTTCCTGAACAGCCTGAGCACCGAACTTAGACTACGCCGTGTAACCGCCCCACTTTTTGTATTGAGAGGACTGGGTCTGAATGACGACTTGAATGGTGTAGAACGTCCCGTCAGCTTCCCCATCAAGGATATGAACGAGGCAACGGCAGAGGTGGTTCACTCTTTGGCCAAATGGAAGAGAGTAACACTAGCGGAATACAACATAGAACCAGGCTTCGGCATTGTTACAGACATGAATGCCATCCGCTCTGACGAGGAGATGGACAATATCCATAGCCTGTACGTTGACCAATGGGACTGGGAGCGCGTGATAACTGCAGAAGACCGCAATGTTACCTTCCTGAAGAAGATTGTAAATAAAATCTATAGTGCTATCCTGCGCACCGAATTCTTTATCTGCGAAACTTACCCACAATTGAAGCATTTCCTGCCCGAAGATGTGTTCTTCATCCACAGCGAAGAACTAGCTAAGATGTACCCCGGCAAGACTGCCAAGGAACGCGAAGACCTGATTTGCAAGAAGTACGGTGCCGTCTTCATCATGGGCATCGGCGGCAAACTGAGCGACGGTAAGGAACATGACCTTCGCGCTCCCGACTACGACGACTGGAGCACACCGAACGAGGAAGGTTTCCTAGGACTGAACGGAGACCTATTGATCTGGTATCCCGTATTGGAACGCAGCATAGAACTAAGCAGCATGGGTATCCGTGTTGACAAAGAAGCCTTGGAGCGTCAATTGAAACTGCAAGGCAAGGAGGAGCGCAAGAAACTATACTTCCACCAGCGTCTGCTGAATGACACACTGCCATTGAGCATTGGAGGCGGTATCGGCCAAAGTCGTCTGTGCATGATTCTGCTGCACAAGGCTCACATTGGCGAGACACAATCCAGTATTTGGCCTGACAGCATGCGCCAGGAGTGCAAGGAAGCAGGGATGACGCTGATATAGGTTAGCGGTTAGTGGTTAGAGAAAAAGACCTTAGGGGCCTTAGGGACTTTAAGGTCCTTATAATAATTCTTTTAATAACAAAATGTACAACAAACAGACAAGAAAGCCAAAAGCCATCACTTGGAAGCAGTTTGCCAACAAGGGCTATTGCGCTTTTGCCAGTCTGAGACGGGAAGTACGCATTGGCGTGCTTAGCGTTGCCACCCTGGGTGTTGCAGCTCAGGCAGAGGCAATGGCAAGCACCTTCCGCATGCTGAACCCCGAAACAGAGGAAGCGAAAGACGAAAAGGAGATGAGCGAGGTGACCGTAATCGGCACCATGGCACCGCTGACGCAATTGCAGTCGGCACGAATTGTGAGTGTACTCAATCGCCAGGACATTGAACAGGCGGGGGTACAGAGTATCAACGATCTATTTAAGTTAGCTACAGGCGTCGACGTCCGACAACGCGGTGGCTTTGGTATTCAAACGGACATCAGCATTGATGGTGGCATCTTTGACCAAATAACGGTCCTTCTGAACGGTGTCAATATCAGCAATCCCCAAACAGGTCATCTTACTGCAGACTTCCCGGTAAACGTCAGCGACATTGAGCGCATCGAGGTACTGGAGGGCGCTGCCAGTCGTGTGTACGGTGGACAGAGCTTTGGCGGAGCCATCAACATTGTCACCAGGCATGATGAGGGCAAAGCCGTAGAAGTAGGCGTACAAGGCGGAAGCTTTGGTACTGTTGAAGCAAACGCCCGACTCGGCTTCAGCATCAAAGGTGTCAACAACCGCATCAGCGGCGGTGGCGGCAGAAGCGATGGAGGTACAGAGAACAGCGATTGGAAGAAAGGACAGCTCTACTATCAGGGCGACTTCCAGAACAAACAGCTGAGCCTGGACTGGCAGTTTGGTTTCTCGAAAAAAGCCTACGGGGCCAACACATTCTACAGCGCCGCCTACCCCAACCAGTTTGAGAGGAACGAGCGCTACCTGTTGTCAATAGGCGCCGAGACAAAAGGTAAGTTCCACTTCACGCCTCAGGTGTACTGGAACCGCACCTATGACAACTTTGAACTGATTCGCAACGAACGCTTCGGCGAGAACTTCCACCAGACAGATATCTATGGAATGAAGGTCGGAGGCTACTTCCATTGGATTGGCGGCAAGACAGCCCTGAATGCAGAAATGAGACACGAGGGCATCCTAAGCACCAACCTCGGACAAGAGCTGAAGCCCGAGCAATACGTTGTCGTAAGAGGCGAAGACGACATTTTCTATACCAAGCAGGACGACCGCACAACGGTATCCTTCAACTTGGAACACAACATACTTTTGGAACATTGGACTTTCTCTGCAGGTCTGTTGGCCAGCATGACCACCTGCGTTGACCACAAGTTCCGCTTCTACCCTGGTGTGGACATTGCCTACCGCCCCAATACCTACTGGAAGGTATTCTTCTCGTACAACAAAGGCTTCCGCCTGCCTACCTTCACCGACCTCTACTACAAAAGCGTGACACTGGAAGGTAACAAAGGCCTAAAGCCAGAGAACAACCACTCCGTACAATTGGGAAGCCAGTTCCACAAGAACGGCTATGCTGCCACGGTACGTGCCTTTTACCACAGGGGCAACAACATGATAGACTGGGTGATGTATACCCCCGATGACACTTACCACAGTGCTGCCTTCCAATTAGACAACATGGGCGTGCAGGTAGAGGGGCGTCTCAACTTCGACCAGATTACCGGCCATGACGCATGGGTCAAGAACCTGACATTGGGTTACACACATATCTACCAGAAGAGGAACGATAACACGGATATCTACAAAAGCAATTATGCCATGGAGTATCTGAGAAACAAGTTCGTGGCCTCCCTGAACCATAAAGTCTGGAAACGCCTGGCTGCCACCTGGAGCGTCCGCCTGCAAGACAGAATGGGCAACTACATCAGCGCTGGACAACTGGTAGGATATAGCACCTACGCCACATTAGACCTGAAGCTGCAATGGACTGCCCCGCACTACAACCTGTTTGTGCAAGGGACAAACATTACCAACAACAGGTATTATGACCTAGGTAACGTTCCTCAGCCAGGCGCTTGGATAATGGCAGGAGCAAGGTGGAAGTTATAGAAAAAGCTAGCTTTTTTATAAATCATTTGGGTATTTTAGAGATTTTGCTTACTTTTGCACAAAAATTAAGTAAAAGTTGAAAAAGATATTTACAATACTAATGGGTGTATGCTTGAGCATCAGTGCTCAGGCATACACTATTGTTATAGATGCAGGCCATGGCGGAAAAGACGCAGGTGCCATTGGACGCATCAGCCAGGAGAAAAACATAAACCTTTCCGTTGCCAAGGAACTGGGCAGACTGATTGAGCAGAACATGCCGGGAACAAAGGTCATTTACACTCGCAAGACGGATGTATTTGTGGAACTGCACGAACGTGCCCAGATTGCCAACCGCGCCAAGGCTGACCTCTTCATCAGCATACATACTAACAGTACAGCTGCAGGTCTCAAGGGAACTACCACCAGCGGGACGGAAACCTACACACTAGGTATGCACCGCGCCGCAGAGAACCTGGAGGTTGCTAAGCGTGAGAATACTGTCATCACACTAGAGAGCAACTTTGAACAGAAATACGAAGGGTTCGACCCCAAGAGCAGCGAGAGCTATATCATCTTTGAACTGATGCACGACCAGAATATGGCCTCCAGTGTCAACTTTGCTAAAGAGATTCAGAAACAGTTCCGCGCAACAGCAGGAAGGATTGACAGAGGTGTTCACCAGGCCGGACTATTGGTACTAGCCCGCACTAGCATGCCTGCCGTACTGGTGGAACTGGGCTACATCAACAATGCAGAAGAAGAGAAATATCTGAACACAAGTGCCGGTGTAGCAACATTGGCAAAAAGCATTTACAACGCATTCGTGGCATACAAGAAATAACCTAAACCAAAATGAAAAAGGAAGTAAAAATCGGAATTACAGGAGTCATTGCCCTGGTGGTATTGTTCTTAGGCATTAATTTCCTGAAGGGAAAGAACCTGTTCTCCTCTACCAGTACCTACTATATCCAGTTCAGTAATGCCAAAGGATTAAGTAAGAGCAGTAACGTATATGCCGACGGATACAATGTGGGCGTTGTTAGCAATATCATCTATGACTTCGACCATCCCGGTACAGTATTGGTGGAGATAAGCACCAACAAGGACTTGCGTATCCCCAAAGGCAGCAGCGCCAAACTAGACGAGGCTGTGCTGGGCGGATGTACCCTGAACATGCTGCTGGCAACCAACCTGACAGATGCCTACCACCCCGGAGATACCATTCCTGGCTCAGACGCACAAGGCATGATGGCAAAGGCTGCCAGCATGATGCCACAGGTAGAACAAGTGATTGCACGCGTAGATACGCTGATAGCAACCTTGAACAAATTAACTTCCGACCCTAACCTACCTCTGATTATTCAGAATGCAGAACAGATAACAGAAAACCTGAACAAAAGTTCACAGGAACTGAACAGACTGTTGGCAAATGACGTACCCCAGCTAGCCAGCACTTTCAACAAGGTTGGACAGAACGCTATCACACTGACCGACCACCTGAACAGTCTGGACCTGAGGGCAACCATAGACAGCGTGAACATGACCATCAGCAGCGTTCACCAAATGATGAGCCAGATTCAGAGCCCCCAAGGTACACTTGGCTTGCTGATGAGAGACCCTGCCTTGTATAACAATCTGAACCACACCGTCCAAAGCGCCGACAGTCTGGTTACCGACCTGAAAGCTAACCCCAAAAGGTACGTTCACTTCTCTGTCTTTGGGAAGAAAAAATAAAGCTATTTAAATTTAATTCAAATAGATTGTCATTAGAACTATATTTCATACTAAACAGAATAATGATATATATTCTTGCAAGTTACGGGGTTTTTCTATTCAAAAAATAGTACAAAAGGTAGTTTTACATACATCGCTAAAAAACAGGCAGTTACATATTTGCAAGACGGATTACAAAAAGATATCCTTTCTGATTTTCTTTCATAACTGTAAAACAGAAAGTTAAACTAACAACTCTGCACTTTAAACTGAAAAGGCATATTTTGTCATAATGTGAAAAAGGTTTAACTTTGCAATCGCGAATTTAAAATTTTGCCTAAAACAACAAATGACTGATTCACCACGTATATTGTGGACACAGTTTCTGGAAATCATCCGGAAAAATGTGAATGAGCAACAGTATCAGACTTGGTTTACACCTATTAAATTCAAGTCCTTTGACACTGAGGCCAAAGAGTTAGTTATATCTACCCCAAGCCAGTGGTTCTATGAATATCTGGAAGAGCACTTCCGCAAGATTATCCATTGGACAATGTATCGTGTCTATGGTAAGGATGCTAATTTAATATATGAGGTAGAGGTTGTTAAGAATAGTTCTGTCAAGATAGAAAGCGACGATGTAACGCCAGTCGCAAAGCCAGAACCCAGCAAACGTCAGGCAAACCAGTCCCCCACCCTCTCTCAGGCCGTTGCCCCTGCTCAGGACTTGGACTCACAGCTGAATCCCAAGCAGACATTCAGCAACTTCATAGAGGGAATCAGCAACAAGCTGCCTCGCAGCATTGGTCAGGCCATTGCCGAGAAACCCAATCAACAGACTTTCAATCCATTATTTATATATGGTCCCAGTGGTGTTGGTAAGACCCATCTGGTAAACGCAATTGGCACAAAGTTGAAAGAACTGCACCCCGAAAAGCGTGTACTCTATCTGAGCGCTCACCTCTTCCAGGTTCAATTCACAGATTCTATACGTCACAACACCTTCAACGACTTCATGCACTTCTATCAGAGCATTGATGTGTTGATTATTGATGATATTCAGGAGATGATTGGATTGGAGAAGACACAATATGCCTTCTTCCACATCTTCAACCATCTTCGCCAAAACGGACGCCAGATCATCCTTACCAGCGACCGTCCACCTGTTTCTATGCAAGGAATGGAAGACCGCCTACTTACCCGTTTCAAGAGCGGACTGTTGGCAGAGTTGGAAAAACCCGAGGTTCAACTACGCAAGGACATCTTGCGTAGCAAGATCAAACATGACGGACTGGAGATTCCCGAGGACGTTATAGACTACATCTCACAGAATGTATCTAACAGCGTGCGTGAATTGGAAGGCGTAATCCATAGTCTGTTGGCCTATTCTGTAGTATTCAACAAAGACGTGGATCTGACATTCGCCCAAAGCATCATACAACACGCTCCCAAAACCGAGCTTAAGGAAATCAGTTTGGACAAGATTGTAGAAGAAGTCTCCACTATATATAATGTCAAACAGGAGGACATCTACGGCAAGAGCAGAAAGGCTGAGATTGTATTGGCACGCCAACTGAGCATATATCTAGCAGGATTGTACACCACACTATCAGCCAGCAAGATAGGTCTGATGATTGGTAACAAGAATCACGCTACTGTCCTACACAGCATAAAAACCATCAAGAAACGCCTGACCACAGACACCGGACTGAAGGAGCAGGTTGACGAGCTAACAAACAGATTAAAAGTTACCAGATGAACATTAAGGAAAGAAGGACAATCCGCAAATACACTCAGCAGCCCATCTCAGATGAGCTGCTGAATCGGTTATTAGAAGAAGCTTCTAGAACGCAGACCATGGGCAACCTGCAACTGTATAGCGTTGTGGTAACCCGTAGTGCAGAAATGAAGAAAAAACTGGCTCAGGCACACTTCAACCAACCTATGGTAACAGAGGCCCCCGTAGTGCTTACCATCTGCGCCGACTTCCGTCGCACCACAGATTGGTGCGAATGCCGTAACGCTGCACCAGGCTACAACAACCTGCTCAGTTTCATGAATGCAGCCACAGATGCCCTATTGTACACACAGACATTCTGCAACCTAGCGGAGGAAGAAGGGCTGGGTATCTGTTTCCTGGGCACTACCATTTATATGCCTCAGCAAATTATTGAGGTATTACAACTGCCCCAATTGGTGTTCCCCGTTGCAACCCTGACCATAGGATGGCCCAACGAGTCACCCGCCCAGTCAGACCGTCTGCCACTGAAGTCCTTTGTACACTCTGAGGTTTACCAGCCCTATTCCGAGATGTCTATCAATAACTTCTATTCATACAAGGAAGCGTTAGAAGAGAACAAGCACTTTGTGGAAATCAACAACAAGGAAACACTGGCTCAGGTGTTCACGGACATCCGTTACACAAAAAAAGACAACGAGTTGATGTCACAAGGCATGCTTGACACTCTACTCCACCAAGGGTTCATTAAACCCGACAGTGCCCCTATTCTCTCTGTAGTTGAGACAAGACCCGATGTACTGGAGTGCGATGTCGTAAGGTTCCAGAACAAGAAAGAGAAATGGGTAGCTTTTGTCGGTTTCCTTGACGGACTACCCTACGAGATATTCACTGGTCTGATGGACGACGAGGAAGGCATTGCCCTGCCCAAGAGCGTAACCAACGGACGCATTATCAAACACATAGAGAGGGATGGACAGAAACGATACGACTTTCAGTTCACCAACAAACGTGGCTACAAGACCACCATCGAGGGTCTAAGCGAGAAGTTCAACCCCGAGTATTGGGATTACGCCAAGCTCATTAGTGGCGTACTACGTTACCGCATGCCCATTGACCATGTTATCCGTCTGGTCACCTCCCTGCAGCTGGAAAACGACAGCATCAACTCTTGGAAAGTTGGTGTCGCACGCGTGCTTAGGAAGTATTTACCTGAGTCTCAACAGGAAGAACTACCAGAAGAGGAATAAAAAATTCTCTCACGCTGATAACTTTTTGCCGCAAAAATGCTCAAATTGAAGATTTTTTGAGTAATTTTGCGGCAAATTTCAATTTAACACTACAAATATGGAAAATTTAGGTATTGGTTTTGAGCTCATGATTGTTGGCATGAGCACGGTATTCCTTATCTTGTTGATAGTCATTTGGGGTGGAAAACTCCTTATCAAGGTCGTTAACAAGATTGCTCCCGAAGAAATAGCAACTCCCAAGAAAGGCGCAGCAACATCTGCAGTTGTTGACGGAGGTACAATGGCTATCCTTCAGCAGGTTGTCAGCCAGATAACCGGCGGAAAAGGTCACGTTACCTCTGCAAAGAAGATATAAGACAAGGAGTTTTTTAAAGAATATAGAAAAGGTAAAAATAATCAAGATAACGTAAATGAAAAAAGAAGTTAAGTTTAGTCTGGTCTTCCGCGATATGTGGCAGAGTGCTGGTAAATATCAGCCCCGCGTAGATCAGTTGGTAAAGGTGGCCCCTGCTATTATCAAGATGGGATGTTTTGACCGCGTTGAGACAAACGGCGGTGGTTTTGAGCAAGTTAACCTCCTATATGGCGAGAACCCTAACAAGAGTGTTCGCGAGTGGACAAAGCCCTTCCACGAAGCAGGTATTCAAACTCACATGCTGGACCGCGCTCTGAATGGTCTGCGCATGAGTCCATGTCCCAAGGATGTACGTAAGCTCTTCTACAAGGTCAAGAAGGCTCAGGGTACAGACATCACCCGTATTTTCTGCGGTCTGAACGACACACGTAACGTAATCCCCTCAATTCAGTATGCAAAAGAGGCAGGCATGATTGCTCAGGCCAGCCTCTGTATTACATACAGCCCCATTCACACTGTTGAGTACTATGTGAATTTGGCTAAAACCTTCATCGAGGCTGGTGCCGATGAAATCTGCTTGAAGGATATGGCCGGTATTGGTCGTCCTGTTTCCCTGGGCAAGATTGTTGCCGGCATCAAGGCTTTGAAGGAAGACATCGTTATCCAGTACCACTCTCACGCTGGCCCTGGCTTCTGCATGGCTAGCATTCTGGAGGTTGCCAAGGCTGGTTGCGATTACATCGACACTGCAATGTCTCCTCTCTCTTGGGGTACCGGTCACGCAGACATCATCGCCGTTCAGGAGATGCTGAAGGATGCCGGCTTCAAGGTAAAGGAAATCAATATGGAAGCTTACATGGAGGCTCGTACCCTCATTCAGGAGATGTACGACGACTTCTTGGGCTACTATATCCCCGCTCTCAACCACATCAACAACTCACTGCTTGTTAAGCCCGGTCTGCCCGGCGGTATGATGGGTTCACTGATGACTGACCTCGAGGACAACCTGAAGTCACTGAACAAGTGGAAGGTGAAGAACAACCAGCCCGAGCTGACAACAGACCAGCTCTTGGTGAAACTATTCGATGAGGTTGCTTACGTATGGCCTAAGGTTGGTTACCCCTGCTTGGTAACTCCATTCAGCCAGTATGTTAAGAACTTGGCTCTGATGAACGTTATCCAGATGGAGAAGGGCAAGGAGCGTTGGAGCATGATTGCCGACAATATCTGGGATATGATCCTTGGCAAGAGCGGTCAACTGCCTGGCCCCGTTGCTCAGGAATTGGTTGAAATGGCTAAGGCCGAAGGTCGTGAGTTCGAGACCAATGATCCTCAGAGCTACTATCCCGACAAGTTGGAAGACTTCAAGAAGGAAATGCAGGAGAACGGCTGGGAGCTGGGCGAAGACAACGAGGAGCTCTTTGAGTTGGCTATGCACCCCGAACAGTACCGAGCTTATAAGAGCGGTAAGGCTAAGGCTGACTTCGAGAAGGACCTTGCAGAGCGTAAGGCCAAGAAGAACGCTCCTGCTGCAGGCGCTGAACTGCCCAAGCAGATCAAGGTTAGCGTGAACGGTCAGACCTACGAGGTGAACATCGCTTACGGCAACGAGGCTCCTGCTGCTACAGCTGCTCCTGCTGCAGGCGCCGCTGCACCTGCTGGCGAGGGTCAGGACCTTTTGGCTCCCCTGGAAGGTAAGTTCTACCTGGTAAAGGATAACTCAGAAACTCCCAAGAAGGTCGGCGACAGCGTACAGGAAGGTGACGTACTGGGTTACATCGAGGCAATGAAGACCTTCAACGCCATCCGCGCTGACAAGGCCGGCGTTATCACCGCTATCCTTGTTAACAGCGGCGATGCTGTAGAAGAGGACGATCCCATTATGAAGATAGCTTAAGAGGAAGAAACATGGAAATGATATATGACATCCTTGACAAGCTGTACCAGATGACAGCTTTCTCCGCCATCGCAGAGAATCCCCTGTTCATCGTCATGTACCTGCTTGCCTTTACGTTGCTCTATCTGGGCATCGTCAAGAAGTACGAGCCCCTGTTGCTCGTGCCCATAGCTTTCGGAGTACTCATTGCCAACTTCCCCGGTGGCGGTATGGGTGTTCTGCAGGCCAATAGCGAGGGTATGGTACCCGTTACCATTAACGGCGTTACCACCATGCGTAACATCTACGAAATGCCCCTGCATGAGATTGCCCACGACCTGGGTCTGATGAACTACCTCTACTATGCCCTCATCAAGAGCGGTCTGCTGCCCCCCATCATCTTCATGGGTGTAGGTGCGCTCACCGACTTCGGCCCCATGCTTCGCAACCTGAAGTTGGCTATCTTCGGTGCCGCAGCCCAGATGGGTATCTTTGCCGTACTGTTGGTAGCCCTGCTGGTAGGCTTTACTCCTCAGGAGGCTGGTTCACTGGGTATTATCGGTGGTGCTGACGGTCCTACCGCTATCTTTACCACTATCAAGCTGGCTCCCCACTTGCTGGGTCCCATCGCCATTGCAGCCTACAGCTATATGGCCTTGGTTCCTGTAATCATACCTTTGGTTGTGAAGTTGCTTTGCTCTGAGAAGGAACTGCGCATCAACATGAAGGAGCAGGATAAACTTTATCCCGATGCATTGGAGATTAAGAACATTCGTGTACTAAAGATTATCTTCCCCATCGCTGTTACCACCATCGTGGCAATCTTTGTTCCCACAGCTGTCAGCTTGGTTGGTATGCTCATGTTCGGTAATCTCGTTAAGGAGATTGGTAACGACACCAACCGCCTCTTCGATGCAGCCAGCAATGGCATCATGAATGCAGCCACCATCTTCCTGGGCCTCTGCGTAGGTGCCACCATGACGGTAGATGCCTTCATCAACGTACAGACACTGGGTATTGTTGCCGGTGGTTTCTGTGCCTTCGCCCTCAGTATTGCCAGCGGTATCTGCATGGTTAAGGTTTGGAACCTCTTCGCCAAGAAGAAGATCAATCCGCTTATCGGTGCAACAGGTCTTAGTGCCGTTCCTATGGCCAGCCGTGTCTGCAACGGTATCAGCACCAAGTACGATCCCAAGAACCACGTCCTCAACTACTGTATGAGTTCTAACATCTCTGGCGTTATCGGTTCAGCCGTTGCCGCAGGTGTACTCATCAGCTTCTTAGGATAATACTTAGACATAGTAACTAACATATTTTACTGCCTAACTAGGGAATTATATTTTCTCAGTTAGGCAGTATTTTTTTCTAACTAGTCAGGAAAACTGCGTAGGTATCAGAATTATTCTGATTTTTCTAAAAAAAAATCCAAGTTTTAAGTCTTTTTACTTAATTTTGCGTCATATAGGTAAAAAGACAGCAAAATAATGATTCTTTTTAAACTTAATCACAAATCCAAGGAAACGGAACAGATGATGGAAGCGGAGCGCAATGGGCTGTTGCAATACGCCTGCTATCGTCTGGGTAACATAGAAGATGCGGAGGATGCCGTACAGGATGTATTCGTCAAGATGCAACAACGGCTGACTGAAAAACGTGAGGACATCAAGAACCTGACGGCTTACCTATATCGCACGCTGGCCAACCTCTGCATTAGTCGGCAACGCGAAGCCAAACGTACCCTGACCATCCCCATTGACGGACTACCCGACCCTATTGAGCCTGAAACGGAAGACTTTGAACAGGAGTTCCGTCGTATCAACCAACTGCTGTCAGAGATTCCCGACGAGCAAGCTGAGATCATCCGACTGCGCTTCTTCGGTGACAAGAGCTTTCAGGAGATTGCCGATATTCTGAGCATTCCGCTCACAACAGCCAAGTCACGCTTCGCATACGGATTAGAAAAGATAAAACGAGGGATGCGCACCTCTCTTGCTGTATAAACCTATAATACAATTAACTATGGATTGCAAGGATTTCAGAAACATAGTGATTGACCTCTTTGACAAGGACGTTGATCCACAAATCAAAGCTGAGTGCAAGAAGCACATCAGCCAGTGCGCTGAATGCAAAGCATACTACGAGAGCCTACAAACAACAGCAAGACTTCTACGTCCCAAGCATTCACCAGTTGCTAAGAGCGAAAAGATCGAACCCAATTCTTCACTCTTCGCTCTTCACTCTTTACTTTTTAAGGTAGCAGCTTCGTTCATAGCCATCATCATGCTTTCGGGCATAGCCTTCGCCACCTATCATGTCACAATAACTTCCAACCAAACAGAAGAGCCAAAAGTAGACAAGAAATTTGCCGACAAGAAAATGCTGATGGCATTCATTCTACCAAAAGACGCAGCTGAATGGCAAAAGAAAAGAATTGGAGACGGCATTTGCGTAACATGGTGCAAAGGAACATGGGTTATTAATGACAACGATTCCTACATAGAAGAACATCCTATCTGCAAAATGCCCTATATGTTTAGGGTAAAGTATACAACCGTCAGACTTGATGGTAAGATGCTGGATATCCACAAACTTCCCGACTTACCCGCTTCTGCATTGAAAAAGATGGAGATTCACTACAATGAGGAAGGTTACGGAACAGTACACCTTAGTACTAAACCCGTGCAGATTCCTTTAGGCGTAAAAGGCAATATCAACCCGGATTTGAGCATTCTGCTAACGGGTACACCACCGAAAGAAGCTAAGATACGTTCTTCTATATACGTCAAAGAAGGCATTCGTGATAGCTATGACTGGAAGGATTACGTATACACCTCGTGGACAGACAAAGTTGAGAATATCAGCATGAAACTTGAGGAAGTTGCCATCCGAAAGGACCATCATGTACGTGTGAATGTCTGCAAAGGTGTTTCTCTGGAGCATATCAATCGCCTCAAGAAACTGATGCGCGAGAACGGTGTAACGAATTATGAGCTGATAAACCAAAAATAATTTCTTAAACTTAATCTTATGAGACATCACTTATTCTTGATGAAGGCTGTTGCCCTCATCCCAATCCTCTTGTGCTCATTTGCAAGCAATGCACAAACCGAGAGTCCGCTATTATGGCCCATCAAGGGACAAAAAGCAGGAACAAACATCCTACTGCGCCCACAGGACCCATTAGACCACGAGGTTAACTTCGGCAATCTGGTCATCGGTGCCAAAGAAGGCACGGAGGTTATTGCTCCGGCCGACGGAATGGTCAGTGGCCCATCACTGATCTATTGCCCTGGGCTTTTCCGCTGTACAGCCTATGGCTTCGACGACGACAGATCCTTTGACGCCCTTCGTAAGAAGATGGAGGCAGACCCCGATGTGCGCGACCCTAGGAAATACATCAACGGATGCCTGACGCTGACGTTGGACGATGGCCGCAAGATAAACTTCCACGGCTTGCGCGGTAACACGGAATTCAAATCGGGTCAGCGCGTAAAGGCCGGCACGGTGCTAGGCACCGTCAGCTATGTGTACGAGAAAATAAACGGTCCGCACATCAGCCTGGAGATAGAAAAGAAGGGAGTCATCGACCCAATGACACCCTTCGGCCTGCAGACGACCTTTAAGGTGGGGGAGGAATTCACACCACCTGAGAAGCTTACTAGAGAACAGGCCAATGAGGACTTTGACTTCTTCATGGAGAGCCTTCGGGAATGTGTTCCTACTTACCACGAAATTATTACACCAAAACAGGAAGAGGCATTCGTCCGCGATTGCAAAGCAAAGCTGGACGCAGATGAAGTCAGCTTCACCACGCTCTACGACATAGTAGGTGACGCCTTCACGGCCCGTTTCATGCATGACAGCCACGCTTGGCGACAATCATCCAACCCATTTCCCAATCCCAGTAACAACGTACAGTACCCGGCCATCATGCTCTGCACACTGGGCGACCGTATGTTTGTGCGTCAGGTACAGCCCGGCTATGAGGAGTATATTGGCAAGGAGGTGGCTACCATTAACGAATTCTCTGCCAAGGAACAGGCAGCTCATCACCGTCTGAAGACCGAATATTTTGACGCAAAAGTAGAATCAACGGTTGCCATACAGGTGCTCGCCAACTGGTGGGGACAGTACGACGACACATTCACCGGTACGGGAGCGCACCTGACCTTTACCGATGGCACCAGCGTGGATGTTCCTTTCCTGAAACGCAACCAAGTCAAGGGCTACACGCCACAGCCCACCGGTCCCGTAGCCTACTACGTGCATAAGAACCAGAACAGAAAAGAAGACTGGAGCTTTAAGATGCTGGATGACAAAACAGCCCTGCTGACGTTGGCTCACTTCCAACTGAACGAGGTGCAGATGGACAATATAGCAGACAGCCTTCGTGCTCATGCCCAGGTACCCAACCTGATTATAGACGTACGAGACAATCCTGGTGGCAGTGCTGACTGCGAGGGGATATTACTGAATATGTTCCTCTTTGAGAAACCCGCAATGTTCAACCGACAGATGGTAAACAGTAATACTACTTATCGAAGCTTTAACCACTGCTACAACTGGAGTAAGGACATGACCCCATTCGAGGACTTTGTGAAGATAGAGGGAAAAGACGGATTTTATAACAAGGACGCATTCTCTGAGACACAGACCTCTGCACAGCCCCAGAAAAATGATGCCATCTACAAAGGGAAGATTTATGTACTGACCAACGAGGGCTCCATTAGTGCAGCCACCGACTTCCCCGCCCATCTGGTGCGTGCCGGTCGTGCTAAGACCATTGGACGTGAGACTGCAACGGCCTATCATTACATGACCGCCTTGAAGTTTGCCCGCCTGTTCCTACCCAACACACACATTGAATATCATTTACCGCTCGTCAAGGCCATCACGGCAACTAATGTGTCAGAACGTTTCCCCTACGGTCGTGGTCTGCTTCCCGACTATGAAGTTCCCTTGACACAAGAGGAAGTCTTCTTCTCTTCAGAGGACGTAATTCTAAAACGTGCACTAGATATTATACACAAAAACAGCTAGCTGTCGGTATCTTTATCAGCCTTTTAGAATAGAATAAAATAATTGACAACTATTTACAGCCTAACTAGGGAATTTTATTTTCGCAGTTAGGCAGTAAATAGTTTTGTATTACTCATGCTCGGGAATAAAAATAAACAAGATTTATTTTGTATTCCGCTCGCTTATTCGGAACTTTGAGACTACGTCTCTTAATTACTCACGCTCGGGAATAAAAATAAACAAGATTTATTTTGTATTCCGCTCGCTTATTCG
>CAMKTJ010000008.1 GCA_946415645.1 uncultured Prevotellaceae bacterium | reverse complement strand
CTGGATAGAGTTGACTGGTTATTAAACTACGACTGCTCTCTGTTGTCAGTCTTTTGACAATAGGGGCATTCCCTTACTTCCATTTTTTTCTATCAATTAATGCATCTATTCAGCCATTCACCGATGGTATCCATTATCTGATGTCGCTTACTTTCGTCAATTGGTCCATCCCCTCCATGCATAAAATGACGCTCAACACTATAGTCCATCAGATTGTGAGTCGCATCAACAATTACGGACGTATAGTTCTTGTTGCCGTTCTCATGCATTGTCTTCTCAAATTCAACAATGTTTGTGGAACATAAAACATTATAATCATGGTAGCCACTAAGAAACAGTATGGGGCATTTTACCTTCTTGTAATAAGGTTTGGCATTATACCACATACGCGGAGCCATATAGTCTTCTTCCATTTGTTTCTTCAAAAAACGAGTAATTAATGGCACAAAATACTCTTTACCATTCTTTATGCTTCCTTCATACTTATTGTATAAACGCTTGGCGTAATCCTCCTTGTCACCTATTCGGGAGTGTTTCATGTCATCTATCATCATCTGAAACATGGCAGAGTATTCATGATATTGAAGTCCCAAACCCACGTTTGGCGGGATATACCTGGCTCCATCTTTAAAGAATGGTAGTGCCACAGCGGTAAACCAGTCTGTAAATAAACCCGTCCATTTAGGATTTTCATAAAGAATATCTATCTGATGGTCCTTCTGATCTTGTGGCTTAACATTTGTAACCAGTTGAATTAGAAACGACGGTTTGGAAACAGCCGATGCAGATATCAGTGCAGAGGCGCCAGATTCACTAGTACCTATAAATCCCATCTTATACTTCTTGAACGCCTTGTTCTTTTTCAGGGAATTATAGACATCTGCCGCATCGTCTGCCATATCGAACAATGTAGTCAAGGATGTGGAATCCTCGGAATGAAGCGGGCGATTGTCATAGAAACAGCAGGAAATACCATCGGCTAACAATTTGTCCACCAAGTAAGAATAAAGAAACCGGGCTACCTCAGCTTTTTGTTGTCTGTGATTTACGAAAATCACCAATGCCTTTTTATTTAATTTCTCAGGGCTAAGCACCTTACCATAGCGAATACTCCCGTCACGCATTTGGAACTGACATGGAATGCTATCACCGTATGCCAACGATGAAGATAAGAGCAATGCCAAAAGGCTAAATATAATGTGTCTCATTGTTTATTTCTTTTGTTGAAGGTATGACATCATATTTTTTACCATTGCTACGCAGTAGTATGTTCGATAAGAAACAGGGCAGGTATATTTCACGCCATATTTGTTGGCATTCCAACTTAGGTTCATAAAATCAATTTCCAACTCCAATCGGCGCTCATCATCTGTCATAAAACCTATCCACGATTTTATAGAACGAAGATGCTCTTCCAACGAGAAGTCAATCATAGACGTTCCGTAGGGACTGTTCAACAAGGTGTAAAAGTCCTGCATCAGATTGTCAGCCTGAGGGGAAAGCTTGATTTTCTTTCCTTTCTTTTTATCCTGAATCATCCTATAGACGGTTTTCAGGTAGCGTTCCTTTGAGCCGTCATAAGAGATGGAATCCATCATCTCCAGGTTCTTCTTTATTGAGACATCGTCATACAGGAAACTCTCCCCGTCATTATAAGCACCCGTAAGGGTTATAAGCCCATATATGGTTGTATCCTTAGAGATTACATCAAGACCAACAAAAGTTGACAGGCGGTCGGAAAGGAGGTAAACCTCAGTGTTTCTGTATTCCTTTAACATGCGCTCTATTCTGTCACTATTCTCCTTAATAGTAAGATTCCTGTCAACTGTGTAATCAAGCAGGTCATAATTCATCTTAGACAAAGTATCTTGCATTGCTTCAGTGTCAAAAGGCAAGGCATTATCATGAAAGTGAATATTCAGTAACAGTCCTTTAGCTGTTGATGGACATGCCCCTAAGAGCAAGAAAAGGGCACAGATAAAAAATCTATTCATATCTTCAAATTTAAATCGAGATTTCTATCACTATATACAACGGATTCACGAGGAAAGGCCAAATGTGTATTTGGAGCAAAACTCATACCTATTTATCCATTTTTTAAATACCTTTGTTTGATTTCGTAGTGCTAAGGTAGGAATTATTTTAATTAGTTACAAATATATTTTATAGAACTTTAGTACAATTCCCGGATACAATGATGTTTTTAAGAAATATTTCATGTTTCGGACTCGTTTTATACAACATTTTTATGTATTGATTCCGCGAAAACAACTATTTTGTATTCCACTCAGTTTGCACATATTGAGGACACTTCAAAAATACTCTCGCTCAGATAAAGAAATAAAAACTGTGGTTTTATTTCGTTTATCTCTCGCTTATTCGTACCTTTGCAGGCTGAAAGCTAAATATATAAGGTATGGAACAATCATTATTCATTTATAACACGCTGAGCAGACAGAAGGAACTCTTCCGTCCGCTCACCCCAGGCAGAGTGGGTATGTACGTGTGCGGTCCTACCGTATACGGTGATGCTCATCTGGGTCATGCCCGTCCTGCCATTACCTTCGATATACTTTTCCGCTACTTGCAGCACATCGGTTACAAGGTGCGCTATGTTCGTAACATCACAGACGTAGGCCACTTGGAGCATGATGCCGATGAGGGCGAAGATAAGATTGCCAAGAAGGCACGACTGGAGCAGCTGGAGCCCATGGAGGTAGCCCAGTACTACACCAACCGTTTCCACGATGCAATGGCAGCACTGAACTGTCTGCCTCCCAGCATAGAGCCTCATGCTACGGGTCATATCATGGAGCAGCAGGAGTTGGTAGACCAGATTATGAAGAACGGCTATGCCTACGAGAGCAAAGGTAGCGTGTACTTTGATGTAGAGAAATACAACAAGGATCATAAATACGGTATCCTGTCTGGTCGTGACTTGGAGAATATCAAGGATGCCAGCCGTGAGTTGGCAGGTGTAGGCGAGAAGAAGAACCAGGCCGACTTTGCCCTGTGGAAGGCTGCCCAGCCAGAGCACATCATGCGCTGGAAGAGTCAGTGGAGCGACGGTTTCCCCGGCTGGCACTGCGAGTGTACAGCTATGGGACGCAAGTATCTGGGTAACCACTTCGACATACACGGTGGTGGCATGGACCTGATCTTCCCTCATCACGAATGTGAGATTGCACAGGCTGTAGCCAGTCAGGGCGACCAGATGGTTCACTACTGGATGCACAACAACATGATTACTATAGACGGCAAGAAGATGGGTAAGAGCTACAACAACTTTATCACCCTGCCCCAGTTCTTTGACGGTAGTCACCCCCTGTTGCAGCAGGCTTACTCGCCCATGACCATCCGTTTCTTCATCCTGCAGGCTCACTATCGCAGTACAGTGGACTTCGGCAACGAGGCTTTGCAGGCTTCCGAGAAGGGCTTTACCCGTCTGATGGAAGGCTACAAGAACCTGAAGCGTTTGCAGGAGGGTCAGAAGGTAAAGGGTATGCCATGGATTGAGCAGCAGTACGTAGACGAGCTGCGCGAGAAGCTCTATGAGGCTATGAACGATGACCTGAATACACCCATCGTTATCAGCAACCTCTTCGATGCTTGCCGCGTGATAAATACCCTTATCGACAAGAAGGCCAGCATCAAGCCCGAGGTAGCAGAGGCGCTGTTGCAGCTCTTCAGCACCTTCACCTTTGACATCTTAGGTCTGAAGGAGGATACAGGCAACAGCAACAAGGCTCGCGAGGATGCCTTCGGCGCTGTAGTAAACATGTTGCTGGAACAGCGTCAGCAGGCTAAGGCAGAGAAGAACTGGGCACTGAGCGACAAGATACGCGATGACCTGGCTGCCTTAGGCTTCGAGGTAAAAGATACCAAGGACGGCTTCAGTTGGAGTCTGAATAAATAGAAGGAGCTTCTGTTATTAGGAGCAAGGAGCAAGGAGCAAGGAGCAAGAGAATTGCTCAGCCTTCAAATATGGAGAACTGTTTGTGATATTTAAAGAAACACGTGTAGAACTATCCTCTTGCCCCTAACTACTTGCCCCTTGCCCCATGAATTCAAATAATATAAGGTAAAACATAAAGAGAGGGGAGCAATTCGGTTGCTCCCCTCTCTTTGTTTATAGAATGAATTTAATTACTTAACAGACACCTTTTTGCCACTCTGGATGTAGATGCCCTTCTGAGCCTTGCTTACGCGCTGGCCAGCAAGGTTGTAGACAGCATCGTTGTTAACGTTAGCGTTAACGTTATCGATTCTATCCTGGTCGCCACTTTCAGCACCTACTACGAAGCCCTCGGGAGCAGGAGTAACACACTTGTTGTCATTCCAGCTGGGGATAGCGTAACGGCTGAAGGTCTCGCTGCCGGGAGAAGCAACATACAGGTTGTTGGCATAGTCAAATGCCAGACCTGAGATGGAGGTCTCACTAACTGGAACTATCACCTTCGGGATCAGCTGAATCTTGCCAGTCTCCAAAGGAACATAGTTTGTCTGGTAGATAACAATAGAACCACTGCCGTTTGGTATAGCAATATACTTGCCATCTGCGGTGATTGCTATTCTGGCACCATTTCGAGTTGAACCGCTTTGGTTGAAATCCTCGTCGCCCTCTGTGTTGAAGTGCTTGAGAGCAGGATATTCTGCAGAGGGAGAACTTACATGTTGGATGTACCAGAGACCACCCTGACCATCCTCGTGGATACCTACATAAGATGAAGCATAGGTATACTTACCGTTGAGTGGTTCAAAGACTGCTGAAGGAGCACCAGTCCATTCTGTAGCAGTACCCAGGTTGTAAACAGAGCAGTTATAGTCGGTAGCATTGTTTGCACCGTTGCTGCGTTGTCCGCCCAGAACATACATCTTCAGGTCTGCACCCTTACCTTCGAATGCCAGACTGAGAGCTGGACGGTTCTGCTCTACTTCGCCTACATAGGTGATACCGGTAGCCTCATCCAGGGTTCCGCCCTTGAATACAGGCTTCCAAGGCTCGTTCAGGTCATCAGGATTGATCTCCCAAACAGAACTATTGGTAGTACCGGAAGCACGAGCTACGAAGAGACGTCCGTCCTCAGTGAAGCGGAGATCCTTGAAGTCGTACTTATAGCTGCCGGAAATTATAATAGGTTCTTCACCTGCGTTTGGTACGTCGCCATAGAAGCCAGGAGTACCATCAGCTGCATTGATAGGTTTGAAGTTTACATCAAATGCGTAGATAGCACCGTTCTTCTTACAAGAGATGTACTTGGTATCACTGGATTCTGTTGGATAAGACTCGGCAAGAAGAATCTGACCGAAGCCCTTGCTTGCAGGATTGTTGTTGATGGCCAATCCGTAAGGACCCCATACCTTGTAGCTGTCACCAATCTTTGTGGGAGAGCTAACGCCCAGACTTGTGATATCCAGTTCGTATGTCAGCTTAGTACCAGCAGGAACATTCAGCAAGCTGTTGTCGATTGCAATCTCATGACCGCCAGCGAAGAGATCACTACCCTTCAGTACATGAGAGAACTTCAGTTCGTTGCCTGCGTAGAAGTTGATGGCACCGCTCTTAGCCTCGGCATTCAAGGTATAAGCCACAGCAACCTGTTCTGCATTGGTAGCAACACTCAAGTTAGAAGCAAAGGCATTGAGCTGGATGTTAGGACGACGGTTTACATACCCGTCCTCAAACTTCCATACATAACTTCCGCCAAACAGATGAGGTATAGCTTCCTTGCCCAATGTCTGGAACCAGTGAGCACCCTCACCCTTAGAACCATTCAGCTTCCAGCAGATCTCACCGCTTGCCAGCTGTTCTTCTGATGCAAGTGTACCGCCAGTACCGAAACCGCCGGGATTGCTGCGCTCTACATAGAACACATTGTTGGCAGTGAAACCATTACGGCCAACAACATTAGAGCCTTCCTTTGATATATTCTGGTACTGAGAAAGAATCAAGGTGTTGTTGATAGTAGGAGAACTGTTAGCCCAACCTACTACGCCACCACAGCAGGTAGTGGGTTCAGCACCTTCACCAATCATTGTAACGTTGACCAAGCAGTTATTAACAACAGTTCCGTCACCACTGATACCTATCACACCACCATGAGTACCATCACCTTCAATATATGAGTGCATTACAACAGCAATCTCACAATTCTCAATGGTAGAGCTCTCTGATGTCCAACGTGTAAGACCACCCATGAACTTTGCCCCATTGGTGTTGTAGTATTCACCTGTCAGCTTGAAGTTCTTAACGGTAGCACCCTTCAACTCATAGAACAGAGTAGCGGGATCACCCATAGTATAGTCCTCACTAATATAGACATTGTTCAGAGCATGTCCTTGACCATCAAGTACACCACGATAGATATGAACAGCATTCTCTCCTGATCTGTTATGGCCGATAGGCAGCATGGCAATACCAGCCATATCAACATCATTCACAAGTTTAGCCTTGGCAGTTGCATCATGATCACTGGCAATTGAACGGTAAGCGGCAAACTGTCTGGGAGTGGAGATCAGGTAATAGCCATCCTCGTCCTGAACAGGCATGATATCCTTAACGATAGGATTATCCATGACATTAAGATTCTTAGCCTGCTCTGTGGTGTATGTTCCACCATAGTAAACATCATACAAATCAAGGTAAATGTTTTCAATATCATCTATTTCTGCCTTGCTAATCAGAGACTCGCCAGTCTCAACCCAATCGTTGTACTCTGGATCCTTCTCTACAAGAGGAAGATTAGCATCCGAAATATTTTCAAGGAGATTAATAGAACTCATGATACCCAGATATGCCTGACGAGCCTCGTAGAATTCCTTGAACAACTGGCTCAAGGTCTCTACAGCCTTCATCTTAGCCTCTGTATCCTGAGCAGCATCGGCAGCAGCTACAGCAGCTTCCAATGTCTCCTTTAATGCAACAGGATAGTTAGGAGCCAGATCCTCAACGTCAGGATCATCCTTTCTATACAACGTCAGAATAACATTTGCACGGTCCACCATGCTCTCCAGAGCCTGCCCTACATAATTCTTTGCCTCTTCATCATCACCTGCATAAACAACCTTGAAGGAAGTGAAGCCCGTCCAGTCATTGCCATAGTTGGTGCCTTGGTTACAGATACCAATGGTCAGGCTGTCACCTTCGGCCTTGGCAATGATATAGTTCTGGTAACGGTCAGCATATCCTGCAACTGCCATACCAGAAGGTCCATGAACGGCATAGCCCAGAGTATCAGTGGCATTTTCCTGATCGATAATGGGGAGGTCATAAGTAGTGTTACCGCCACCTATCTGGCTAATGTAGACATTCTCGCCGTTTACAGCACTTGCCTTCTCTATATAATCTTCTATTACAGTCTGCAGATAGTTGACATTGTCATTAGCATAAACCTGAGCAACATAGTTGTAACCATAGCGGTCGTTGCTGGGACGGAAAGCTCCGTTGACTCCTACCAGGTAATAACCGGGCTTCAGGTCCTTAACAGTCTGGTGCATATCAAACTTTGTGTTCCATGCCTCAGAACCATAATAAACCTTATCATTGATGGTTACTGCGCTACTTCCAGTAGCCCACTTGTTCATGCTGGATTTCCAACCGTCCTTGAAACCATTACGGAAGTCGGCATTTACAAACAGACCTGTCACATCAGTACCTGCCTTGTAACCCATCTTGATAGCCAGAGCCAGCCACTCATCTATGCGTACAATCTCTTTCTCAATCAGAGAGTCAGCAAGTTCGTGACGCTCCATGATATCTACATAATCATTTTCCAGATAATCTGTCAATGCATCGCGGTCATCGCCTTCGAAGTCATCATGCTCAGCCAGGTAAACCTTTGTCTCCTCGCACTTATCCTGATACTTCTGGTAAACCTTTGCACTTGCATCAACAACCTTATCGGCAACATATACAGAGTCCAAAGCATCTGCCAGGGCAAGAACATTCTGCACCTGATTCAGGACTTCCAACTTCTCCTCCATTGCAGTGATAGCGCCCTTATAAGCTATTGTAGAATCAAGCTTCAATGTATAATAGTCTGAGATAGTAGAAGCTACAGATGGCAAAGTCTCCTCTGTGATAGCCATGTACTCCTCGGCTGCATAGATAATAACACCATGGGTGGAGAAAGGATAAGGATATTCATCATCACCAATGGTCTGATACCAAACGGGGTCACGGAACTGACTTCCGTTAGCCTTCCAGGTAATTTTACCTGTTTTAAGGTCTTCCTTGGTTACGAAGCTAACATCCTCCTGCTTACTTCCATCATCCTGCTGCTTGATGCCTAAACCATCAAGTGCATAGCAGTTCTTGATAACAACAGTACCATTATTGTATGCGCCACCCGAGTGACGGGCAAAACCACGATTGGCGTCAATATAGTCTACAGAGCCCAATGCGAAGCAATTGGTTACTTCGGCATATTGACCTAACCATCCAGAGAAAGAACCATTTTCTGTACGGGTATCATTCTCCACATGGATATCACCAATCATACCGCAGGCATTGATGGTGATACGACATGCAGAACCCATAGAACAACCATAGATACCAGCACCGTTTGTACCGGAAACAACATAAACGTTACCAAGGTTCATACAGCCTGTAATAGTGATATGGCCTGCCCAAGGAGCACCCATACCAACAATACCGGTATAACCGCCACCAGTGATAGAACAGGTTTCGTCAAGCACAACGTCCTTTACATATACGCCTTCTGCTGCGCGTGCGGCATCACCGTCAACACCGCCAAAACCTGCTTCCGGCTGGCTGTTCATTACACTGATAAGACCGCAACCTCTCTTGCCAAGCAGATTGATGTTAAGGTTACTGATGGTGTGGCACTGACCATCGAAGTTGCCATAGAAAGGCTTGTACTCGCTACCAACCTGAGCATAACGAGGAGTGATGGGTCTGCCAGTTTCCGGATCTGTTTCATTGTATTTTTCCAGGTCGATGTCGGCAGTCAACTTGGCACTGGCATCCAAGTGTGTAGAAGCATAGTTGCTCCACCACAAGAGCTGTTCGGGGGTGCCAATTTCAAACCAGCCATCAACAGGGGTCATGTAATCTTCCTGAACATGACCGCAGTTAACACAGAATCCGTCCTCATACTCGTGAGGAGGAAGAACAGGATTACCGGCAGGCGTGTTCTGGTAGAATGGATTAATAGGTGTTCCATCACATGTATACTCTGCTGCATCAACATAGACAAGAGCACCTTCCTTCGCTATAGGTAAAGGCATGGGATCCTCATTTATCTTCTGATAGAAGCGTTCCACACCACTCTGCTTGCCATTCAGGAGGAAGGCGAACTCACCACTGGCAATACCCTCTTCATTATCAAATACCGTATATTTGTCTTGATCCTTAATATCCTTTCCAGTTATAGGATGAGCAACATAAACATTCTCGCAGTTTACATTGCCATAGTTACGGGCAATGTTGCCAGAGTTTTCTGTCTCCGATTGCGCACATTGGTCACCAGCACCATTGATATGACCGATTACTGCACAATTAATGAATTTGGCCTGAGCATGTGTCCAGCCAGCGAAGCCGCCGACGCGGGCACAAGAAGAAGCATCACCACCAGGTAGATTCATGGTACCTGCATAGATACAATTTTCAATCGTCTTTGCTGTACGTATCATGCCGAAGAAACCACCGGCTGTATTATCACCAGTTTTGGTGGAAGTGAAGTTAATATCAGAGAACACATTGCGGACAGCAGACTCGTAGCTGTCGTTGGATATAGAACCCCAGTACATACCGCTTGTCTCAATATTACCATGCATGATAAGGTTCTCGACGGTACCATAGTGACGCTGTGGGAAAAGAGCAGCATTGTTGCCCATCTCTGTCATCTCAATGGTCAGTGCATGACCGCCGCCATCGAAGTTACCTTCAGACCAGTCATTGGTGTTGAAGATAAAGTGACCAGGTTCTGCAACGTACTCAATGTCGTTGACCATCTTGATGTGAAGTTTGAAACCATTAACGATACGGTTCAAACCTTCTGCAAGGTCAATGTCCTCTTTACTACCAACAAGGATAGAACGACTAACGGGATCAAACTTGGTGGGGTCATCGTACTCGAAGTAATGGAAATTGTACAAACCACACTTGGTACAGATACCATACTTGTCGAACTCGTGCTTCTCACATTGATCAGTGCCATTGTTTGAGTAGGTAAGCTCACCTTCAGCCTTACCGTTACAATCTGTGGAGGCAGAAGCATAAACCCTTCCTGAACCAAATGGTGCAGGAACAGGGAACGGATCAGTTCCAATTCTCTGAACCCATGCAATGCGGCTCTGATCGTTGTTCAACTGATAACAGATCTTACCGTCGGCAAGATTGTTATATGAAACAACTGTTACAGATGGGTTGGAGCCACCCCAGTCGTTGGTGACGTAGTTGTTGTAACAAGACGGAGCAGGACGATTGTTATAACTGTCCTTATTGTAGTTCTCCACATTGACTGTCACAACCTTTCCGTCGTTACGACAAATGTTTCTGCTGGCATTGGTAGAAAGATCAAAATCACTTCCATCGCTAATAACCAGACAGTTCACAATGTTAGGATTAGAATCTGCCCAACCAATAATACCACCACAGTTTGAAGTGGTTTTACCTACAATGGCGACCTGTGCCAGACAGTTCTCGATGATGGTACCATTGGTACAAGTACCGGCAATACCGCCATGAGTAGCATCACCAGCCACATTGCTGTTAATTGTGATGTCAGCCCAGCAGTTGCGGATGGCACCCCTTGCGCGTCCTGCAATACCAGCAGCAAACTTGGAACTGGTGGTAATTTTACCTTCCACCTTCAAGTTCTGGACAACGGCACGCCAACCCACATAACGGAAAAGAGCTGCATAATTCTCTTCCGGATACATGTTAATTTTGATAGTGTGGCCCTTGCCATCGAAAGTTCCCTGATAGGCTTTGTCACTGTCATTGGTGCCCACCATCGGAACATTCACGCCCAAGTCAATGTCGGC
The DNA here is from genome assembly GCA_946415645.1 of uncultured Prevotellaceae bacterium. Taxonomy (GTDB): domain Bacteria; phylum Bacteroidota; class Bacteroidia; order Bacteroidales; family Bacteroidaceae; genus Physcousia. Next base: position 76,006 of record CAMKTJ010000008.1, on the reverse strand, counting down.
TGTCAGCACGGCACTGGCTGTGAACTCACCATCATTCACGAGTGCAGCAAACTCTTCCCAGTCAGCTGCAGTACCAATCTGGTATACATTCCCGACCTTGTCGAGTGCATACGCAGACATGCTAACGACCATCATTATGGCCGTCAAGCACATGGTAAGTAGTCTTTTCCTCATAGTAGAATAAAGATTAATTAATAGTAATAAAATAAGGTTAAACAACATAGTGTTATAACGCAAAGATATCGAAAATTATTTACGCGCAAAACTTTTTTAACAAAAAATGCAAAATTATGTAACATTATGTAAAACAAAGGGAACAAAAAAGCCCCTTCCCTTTATGGGGGAAGAGGCCAAATAGAAAGCTTATCTGCGTATCTGCTACCTAACAGATACCAAGAATCTGCTCTTACTTAATCAAGGTCTTTTTGCCATCCTGGATGTAGATGCCCTTCTGAGCCTTACCTACACGCTGACCAGCCAGGTTGTAGATAGCACCATTGTTAACGTTATCGTTAGCGTTAACGTTATCTAATGCATCCTGATCACCACTTTCTGTACCTACTACAAAGCCTTCGCGAGCAGGAGTTACAAACTTGTCGCCTGTGAGTGAAGGAACAGCATAACGGTTCAAGGTCTTGCTGGCACTAGAGGTGATATACAGGTTGTTGGCATAGTCAAATGCCATTCCGGTAATCTGACTCTCAGCAACACTCAGATTGTACTTAGCATCCAAGTAGATGGAACCATTCTGCATAGGAACATAGTTGGTCTCATAGATAACTACCTTACCAGAACCCTTAGGAATGGCAACGAAAGATCCATCAGCGCTGACAGCAATTGCCTCACCACGCGTATTGGTTGTAATGTCTGAGTAGTCAGCCTTACCTGTTGCATCAAAGTGCTTGATAGCGGGTTCTTCCTCCTTAGGATTATCGCGATACTGCTCGTACCACAGACCGCCACGGTTATCTGATACAATACCTACATGTGCAGGAGCAAGGGTGTACTGGCCTGTCAAAGGTTCAAATACACTGCTGGGAGCCCCTGTCCAAGAAGTTGCTGTACCAAGGTTATAAGTGAAACACTTGTAGTCTGAGAAGTTCTCCTTACCGTCTGAACGCTGAGCACCCAGAACGATAAGCTTCAAGTTAGCACCTTCACCTTCAACAGCCAGAGAAACAGCGGGACGGTTCTGTTCTTCACCGCCAACAGAGACAATACCTGTAGCCTTGTCAAGCTCACCACCAGTGAAGATAGGAGTCCAAGGCTTGTTCAGGTCGGCAGGATCAGCCTCCCATACAGAGCTGGTAGAGTTACCAGAAGTACGGGCAATGAAGAGACGTCCATCCTTGCTTACGCGTACATTCTTAAGATCAAACTGGTAATCTCCGGAGATAGTGATTACGTTCTTGTTGTCCTTGATGTTAAGGCCACCATAGAAACCAGGTGTGCCATCCTCGGCATTGATGGGCTGGAAGGTTGCATCGAAAGCAAACAGCGCACCGGGCTTCTCCTCGCAAATGCTACCTGTACCCTTCTCCAAAGGACGAGACTCTGCTACATAAATCTGACCAAAGCCCTTACTTGCAGGAGCATTGTTGACAGCAAGACCATAAGGAGAGTTAACCTTGTAGCCCTCGCCAATTCTGGCAGGTTCTTTTACACCAATAGCAGTAATCTCCAGAGCATAGGTAAGCTTAGTACCTGCGGCAACACCCAACAAGCTGTTGTCGATAGCAATCTCATGACCGCCAGCGAAAAGATCACTACCCTTCAGTACATGAGAGTACTTCATTTCGTTGCCTGCGTAGAAGTTGATAGCACCGCTCTTAGCCTCGGCATTCAATGTGTAGAGAACAACAACCTGTTCTGCATTGGTAGCCACGCTCAAGTTAGAAGCAAAGGCATTGAGCTGGATGTTAGGACGGGTGTTCTGGTAGTCATTTCCATTCTTCCATACCAAGCCGCCTTCATACAAATGAGGTGTTGCATCCTTGCCCAGTGTCTGGAACCAGTGAGCATCCTCTGCCTTAGAGCCATTCAACTGCCAGCAGATTTCACCGCTTGCCAACTTCTCTTCGGTTGCCATTGTCCCCTTGGTATCACCAAGTTTTGTAACATAGAACACATTGTTTACAGTACAGTTATCCGGATTACGACTAACTGTATTACAACCATTTGTATTAACTGTGTAGTTAGAAGAGAGAATCAGAGTGTTGTTTACAGTAAGGCTGTTAGTTGCCCAACCGCAAACGCCACCACAAGAGTTGGTATTCTCGCCCAGAATAGCACAGTTGACAAGACAGTTCTCAACAACCGTACCGGCTCCTTCGTTTACACCGATAAGACCACCATGAGTACCATCCTGTGAATTACCATTATCATCTGCAGGTATTAACGAATTGATGGTAACAGCTACATCACAGTTCTCGATGCGGGAATTGTAGGTATAACCTGCAATACCGCCCATGAACTTCTGGCTGCTGATAAACTCACCTGTCAACTTCAGGTTCTTGACAGTAGCACCATCCAGGGTATTGAACAAACCTGTTCTCTGTGCTTCATTAACAATGAGAACATTGTTGATAGCATATCCCTGACCATCGAACGTACCACGATAGCTGTAATCAGATACATTGATGGGCTGCATTCCTATGCCCTTCATATCGATGTCCGCAGTAAGCTTAGCCTTAGCTGTATAATCAGCATATGTGGAAATAGCGCGGAAAGCAACAAGTTTCTTGGGAGTTCCAATGAGATAATAACCGTCCTCGTCCTGAGCAGGAAGAGCCTCCTTAACTATTTTGTTATTCAGAATCTCAGGATTCAAAGCTTCCTCTGTGCTATAAGAGCCTTCAGCATATGCATCGATCAGAGTAAGGGCTGCATCATTATAGAGGAAATCGGTCTCGGCCTCAGTGAATACCATTTCACCGGTCTCGAGCCATTCACCAGTCTCCTCATCCTTTTCAACATAAGGCAAGTTGCCACCTTCGATGTTTTCAAGAGCACGAGCATAAGTATTTAGCTTAATATAAGCCTGCTTACCTTCATATATCTTCTGGAAGATGTCAGAGAATGCTGCAGCAGCCTCGGCCTTGGCAGCCACGGTTTCTGCAGCCTGAGCCTGAGCCATAACAGCTTCCAGCTCTGACTTCAGCTCAGCCGGGAAGTTGGGACCTGCAGCTGGAGTTTCATCATCACACATGTAATCCATGATACTCTGAGCACGAGCCGTCATATTTTCAAGCACATTACCAAGAGCATCGTTTACCTTGTCTTCATCATCGCCACAATATACCACCTTCAAGGCACCCCATCCAGTCCAGTCATTACCGTACTTCGTACCTGGGTTCTTGATACCGATGGTAAGTTTGCCATCCTCGCCCACATTTGCAATGGTATAAACCTGGTAGCGGCCTGCCTTTGCGGCAATCGCCATACCTGTTTCACCATGAACAGCATAACCTATAATCACAGAACCATTATCATCGTTGGTAGAGAAACCATCCTCATAGATAGCAAGGTCATGAGCACCTGCGCCTTCCAGATTACAGTTCTCCTGGTCTACTGCAACATCAACAGCAACAATATCCTCGACAACTGTGGGGAAGTAGTTGAATATACCATTAGCATAGATACCTGCAGCATAGTTGGTGCTGTAACGGTTGTTGCTGGGACGGAAAGCACCGTTGATACCTACTAGATAATAACCGGGCTTCATATTCTCGACAGTCTGATACATATCGCCAGTCACGTTCCAAGCCTCAACGCCAATGAAGGTCTTGCCTTCCTCGTTCTTGGTCTGTCCATAACTATTACACCAGCCATCGGTCCAATTCTCTTTCTCCTTGCTGAAGTCATAGTTGGGGATCAGACCACTGATATCTGTTCCAGGAACATAATCATCAGCGAGGGCATCGGCCAACCACTTGATAACGCGTTCTGTCTCAGCAGCAATCTGCTCTGCCGTAGCAGTATGAGTCTCCTTGATGTACTCGTAGGTACCAAGAGGATTATCCTCGTCTGGTTCATCTGCCTCAGAGAGGTAATATTCAAGAGCTGCACGTACCGTACCAGCGAAACTCTTATCTGACTCAAGGAACGCCTTGATTTCCTCGCACTTGTCGATATAAGTCTGATATACAGCAGCATTATCAGCAACTGCAGTCTTCTTTACGTTGACAGAATCTATAGCGTCAGCAAACTCGCCAAGAGTTGTTGCTTCAAGCAACGCTGCGATTTTCTCTTGGCAATCAACAAGCAGAGACTGAGTAGCTATAACACCTTCAAGAGCATTCTCCTCATAAGCCTGAATTTCAGCAGCTACATCTGCCAATTCCTCTTCGTTAGCTACAGAGAAATACTTCTCGGCAGCAAAAATGACGGTTCCATGAGAAGGATCTGCGAAGGGATAGAGATCATCGCCAATGGTCTGATACCAGTAACTTGTACGGAACTGTTCACCGTTAGCCTTCCAAGCAAGAGCACCACTCTCGAAGTCAGCCTGACTAACGATACCTACATGTTCCTGGGTACCAAAGCGGGCATAGCAGTTCTTGATGTTGTCATTAACACGAGAATTACCATAACGAGCAAAGTAGCGTGCATCGCTTTCAGTACCTTGCACTTCACCCACTGCAAAACAGTTGGTCACCTCTGCCCAGTCACCCAACCAGCCAGAGAATGAGCCATTCTCCTTAGAGCCATATACATTACCAACCATACCGCAGTTGTCAATGGTAACGTGGCAGGAAGAACCCATAACGCAACCAAATACACCAGCAGCGTTAGGACCATCAGTGGCGGTTACATTACCACACATCATGACACCCTTGATGTTGACATGACCAGCCCAGGGAGCCGTCATACCAACCAAAGCAACATATCCCTTACCTGTAAGTGTGCAGGATTCATCAAGGGTTACATTTTTAATATATACACCCTCTGCAGCACGTGCATCAGCATCGCTGATACCGCCAAAGCCAGCTTCGGGCAAACTGTTCATAACAGCAATCAAACCTACGCCATTGCTTTGAGGCTTCTCAACATTCAAGTTGCTGATGGTATGGAACTGGCCATCGAAGTTACCATAGAAGGGAGCGCCCTCAGTACCTACGTTGGCCCAACGGTCACAATAACCGTCCATATCAATATCGGCAGTCAGACGTGCACTGGCATTTAGATGTTTGGCTGCATAGTTGGTCCACCATACAAGCTGGGCACCATTGCTGATTTCGTACCATCCGTCAACGGGAGTCAGGAAGTCCTCCTGAATGCCACCGCAGACAGTACAGAAACCTTCTTCAAACTGATGATCAGGCAAAACAGGATCACCAGAAGGTGTGTTGCTGTATGTAGTCTCACCCAAAGGCTGACCATCGCAACGATACTCCGGAGCATTGGCATATACAAGTGCACCTTCCTTCTTAATAGGCATAGGCATAAGATCCTCACCTATCTTCTGATAGAAACGGCCCACGCCACCCTGATTACCATTCAACGCATATGCAAGAGCACCGTTAGCTATATCATCAGATTCCTCAATAAGAATTGCCTTTGCCTCGTCCTCATAACCATAAGAATTAGCAAAATAGACATTTTCACAAGTCATGTTTGCAGGATTACGGGAAAGAGTCTTAGAATCGCCGATTACATTATTCAATGTGCCAAGGAAAGCGCAATTGGTAAGATACATCTGACCTGATGACCATCCACTGATACCTGCCAGAGACTCTGATGTTCCTCCCTCATTACCTGTGATATTACCAGCATAGATAGAATTTTCTACGATTGTCTTTGTTTCAACAACGCCAAAGAAACCGCCAGTGGTATTGTCACCACCATGAGAAGAGTTGATTTCAATGTCAGAAAAGACATTACGTACCTTCACACGGTCACGACGGGTATGAGAAGATATAGAACCAGCATACTGTCCACCGGTCTCTATCTTACCATGCAGGATAACATTCTCGAATGTTCCGGCGAAGTTGGGGAAAAGAGAAGCATTATTGCCCATTTCTGTCATCTCGATAGTTAGGGCGTGTCCATCACCATTGAAATTACCATCGAACCAGTTGCCAGTATTGAAGATGTTACGGCCAGGTTCTGCTGTGTACTCAATGTCGTTGGCCATCTTCAGGCTAAACTGACCACCCTCAGTAATACGATTCAAGCCTTCTGCCAAGTCTATATCCTCTGCGGACTTAAGAAGAAGATAACCGTCTGTAGCATCTCGTTCAAGAGCCTGGAAGTCGTAACGACCACAAATCTCACAGATACCGAACTTGTCGAAAGAATGTTTAGACACTACAGCATTGCTTGGAGTATTGCTATAGGTAAGAGCATCTGTAGAGGTACCCTTACAGTCTGTAGCAGCTGAAGCATAAACCTGACCGCTACCGAAAGCTGCAGGAACGGGGAATGGATCTGTACCAATACGCTGAACCCATGCAATACGGCTTTGGTCGTTGTTCAACTGATAGCAGACTTTACCATCTGCCAGTTTATCTTTAGATACAACGGTTGTAGCCTTGTTTGCTCCCCAGTTGGTAGTCACATAATTATTGTAACAAGCACCTGCAGGACGATTTTCATAGATGTTCTGGTGATATTTATCCAGATCAACGACAATTTGGTTGCCATCGTTACGTCCAATATTATTACTACCACCATTAGAAATGTCAAAACTGCTATCATCATTAATGACAAGACAGTTAGCTATGTTGGTTCGTCCGCTACACCAGCCGACAATACCACCACAGTTCTGAGTAGCTGAACCGCTGACAACGAAATTCGCCAAACAGTTCTCAATCACGGATCCCTGATAAGTTACAGCGGCAATACCACCATGGGTAGCGTCACCTGCATAGGCACTAACTACCTTAATGTCAGAATAGCAACCACGAATAACGCCGCTATTCCATACAGCGATACCGGCGGCCAACTTCTGGTCGGTTGTAATAGTTCCCTGCACTTTCAGGTTCTGGATAAGGGCATCATGACCTACATTACGGAAAATAGCCGTTCCTTCTGCTCCCTTAGAGAACATGTTAATTGTGATGGTGTGTCCCTGGCCATCGAAAAAACCTTGATAGTCGTAGTTTGCACTACCTATCATGGTACCGTCCATGCCCTTGTCAATATCTGCCGTCAAGACAGCATTGGCATTGAACTCACCACCATTCACGAGCTCAGCAAATGCCTTCAAGTCATCCGCCGTACTAATCTGGTACACATTCCCGACTTTCTCGAGCGCATACGCAGACATGCTGAAGACCATCATTATGGCCATCATACACATGTGAAGTAGTTTCTTACTCATTGAATGAAAATGTTAATTAGTTAATAAAATAGTTAATAAATTAAGTTAAAATAAAGTCAAAAAATATGGTTAATAACCTGTCAGTTTACAGTTTGCGGTTCACAAAGATAAGGATTATTGGTATTGTCACAAACTTTTCCGAAAGAATTTTGGAAGAATAAGCATATTATGCAAAGAAAGTAGGAAAAATGTTAAAGAAAAGTGGAAATTCGGTCTGTTTCCTGTAAATATAAGAAAGTTTTTTTCTAACTGGGGAATATTTTTTTTTTAACTGGAGCGTAAAAAATGGTTAACCAGTGTTTATTTCAGGTTTTATACAAAGAAAGAAGAGGGAAGCCGAAACTCCCCTCTTCTTACATATAGAATGAATGAAAATTACCTAAACAATACCTTTTTCCCGTTCATAATGTATATACCCTTCTGAACCTTATTTACACGCTGGCCAGCCAGGTTGTAGATAGCGCCCTTGGTATCAGGGAGGGATGGAGTGATGTCTTCAATGAAATCAGGATCCAGAATCTCGTTGTGATAGCCAAGTTCTTCATTATACACAACTAACTGATGTGTCTTGTCCAGAACAGGAGTAGCATCCTCGCCCAGTGTCTGGTACCAAACAGCATTCTCGCCCTGGTTCTCGCCATTCAACTTATAGCAGATCTCACCACTTGCCAACTGAGCATCGGTAGCCTTGGTTCCACGAGCATTAACACCAGGAGCCAGAGTACTCTCTGCATAGTATACATTGTTTGCGGTGCATCCATTACGAGCAAGGATGTCAGAAGGATAAGATGTTGGTTCTTCTGCAGTCTTGTACTGGTTGAGAATCAAGACATTGTTAAGTGTAAGGCCACCATCGCGCCAACCACAAACACCACCAAATGAATGGGCATTCTCGCCAATGAATGTACAGTTAACAATACAGTTGTTTACAACAACATTACCACCACCACGGCTACAACCCATGATACCACCAGAAGTAGCATCACCTGAAATAGAGTTGTGGAGTTCAACGGCAAATTCACAGTTCTCAATTGTTGTTGCACCAGAAGTATAACGTGTAAGACCACCCATACGCTGGTGGGCACCATAGTATTCACCTGTCAGCTTCAAGTTCTTGACTGTAGCATTTGCCATCTCAAAGAACAGAGCGCAACCGCGTCCACCCAGGAACTTGATGTAAACATTCTCCAGAGCATGACCCTGACCATCAAGTACACCGCTAAAGTTGATACCATCGTCTTCATCGTCAACGGTATTGTTACCGAAGGGCTGCATACCAATACCTGTCATATCGATGTCATTCACAAGCTTAGCCTTGACAGAGTGGTCTACTTCAAGGAAAATAGCACGATAAGCAACAAACTGCTTAGGATTGCTGATGAGGTAATAGCCATCCTCGTCCTGAAGAGGAACGATATCTGAAAGCTCAGGAATATTCGCAGCAGCAGCATTCTTAGCCTCTTCTATAGAGTAAGAACCCCTTGCATATGCATCGGCCAACATCTCTACAACATCATAGAGATTATCGTCAAATACATATTCGTCCTTTTCTACCCATTCGCCATTCTGGTCCTTTTCTACTAAAGGAAGATTACAATCCTCTATTGCCTCAATTGTAGAAACAGATTTAAGCAATGCCAAATAAACCTGACGACCCTCATAGAAATCCTTGAACAACTGGCTCAAAGTCTCTACAACCTTCATCTTGGCCTCTGTACCCTGGGCTGCATCAGCAGCAGCAACAGCAGCCTGCAAAGCCTCCTTGATAGCAACAGGATAATTGGGATACTGGCCCTCTTCCTTCATTACATCAAGTACATTTTTGCTTCTGTAATTCTCAAGGATGGTATTAGCACGGGCTACCATACTCTCCAGAGCCTTATCAACATACGTCTCTGCCTCATCACCCTCACCGGCATATACAACGCTGAAGGAAGTGAAGCCTGTCCAGTCCTGACCATAGTTAGTACCAGGGTTACAAAGACCAATGGTCAGGCTATCACCTACAGTCTTAGCAATGACATAGTTCTGACAACGACCAGCATATCCTGCAACTGCCACACCAGAAGGACCATGTAATACATATCCCTTAAGTCCTTCTTCTCCACTTGTAGAGAAACCATCTTCGTAGATAGGCCAGTCATATGTGGTATCACCACCGCCAAACTGACTGAGGTAAACATTCTCGCCGTCATTAGCATTACCAACACTTACATAATCCTCTATTACAGACTGCAAGTAGTTGGTATTGTTATTGGCATATACCTGAGCAGCATAATTGTAACTGTAACGGTCGTTACCGGGACGGAAAGCACCCTGAACACCAACCAGATAATAACCGGGCTTCAGGCCCTTAACGGTCTGGTGAATGTCAAACTTGGTATTCCATGCCTCACAACCATAATAAGGTTTCTCGTTTATAGTTACAGTTCTATGATCATTAGGATACTTGTTCATGCTTGATGTCCAACCATTCTTAACGCCATCATGGAAGTCAGCATTTACAAAGTAAGGAGTCATATCCTTGCCAGGCTCTGTTACTCCGTTCTTGACAACAAGAGTCAACCAATCCTCTACACGGACAGTTTCCTTCTGAACTAAAGAATCGGGAAGGTTATGTTCTTCCATAATCTCAGGATATCTATCATCAAGATATGCCTCGAGTTCAACACGGTCAGGACCAGAAAGGTCTTTATGCTCCTTCAGGTAAGAAATCACCTCCTCACACTTAGTCTGGTACTGGATGTATACCTGAGTACTTGCCTCAATCAGAGCCTCTGCCGCTAAAATAGAATCCAATGCATCTTCAAGTTGGGGAACAGTAGTCACCTTTTCCAGATCCTCTATCTTTCCGTCAAAATTCTCTATTACGCCTGTATAAGCTATTGATTCTTCATACAAATCTGTATAGTAAGACTGAAGGGCTTCAACTACGTCGGAAACATTTTGTTCTGCTAATGAATAATACTCCTCATCAATCTTAAGAACTGCACCATGTGAAGAATCAAAATTAGGATATTCATCCTCACCAATAAGCTGATACCATGCAGTATTACGGAACTGCTTACCGTTCAGCAGGTAGCAGAGTTCTCCGTTGGTAAGTTGTTCCTTTACTTCAGCATTGTTCGCAGCATAACAATTGTTACAGCTACCAGCACCGCCATGGATAAAGTCCTTGTAAGACTCACCTGAAACCTCTACTGGAGCAACATAACAGTTATTGAACTTACCACTACCTGTCCAGCTTACAAAACCGCCCACATTTGTACCATTGGGTATATCGAATGAGCCGACAAATGCACAGTTATTAACGGTGAATGCACCTTCCATGTCACCACAGAGACCACCAGCAGTAGAGTCACCAGAACCGGTGAACCTAACAGTAGATTTTACAAGAACATTCTCAATAAGGGTCTTGTCGCCACGTGTAATACCGGCAATACCACCAATCCATTTCTGAGAAGATTCAATGGTACCCTCAAGCACAAGATTCTTGATAGTTGCATCAACTACAGATCCGAAAAGTCCTGTTCCTCCCGCTACATCGGTCTTAATATTGGTAATAACGGTGTGACCCTGACCATCAAAAGTACCTGAGTATCTCTTGCTATCGGTTCCGATTATGCCATCAGGATATTCAGTATAGTCAATGTCATCTGTCAGACGAATACAAACATCAGTATGCTCAAGAGCATAAACACTCAACCACTTGAGTTGTCCGGGAGTACCAGCTTCGCACCAGCCATCAACTACAGGGACAAAGTCTTCCTGCATCTTTCCGCAGACAGAGCAGAAGCCATCTACATAGTTGTGGGGAGGGATGACCGGCTCGCCAGCAGACGTAGGCGTATTCTGATAAACAGCACCCAAAGGCAGGCCATCGCAACGGAATTGTGAGGCATCACAATAAACAAGTGCACCTTCCTTCTTGATAGGCAGTGGCTTGGGATCCTCACCAATCTTCTGGAAGAAGCGTTCTACTCCATTTTCTTTTCCATTCAGGAAGTAAGCGAGCTCTCCACTTGCAATGCCTTCAGGATCCTCAATCTTGGTGTACTTGTCTTGGTCTGTAACAGACTTACCCGTGATGGGATTCAAAACATATACGTTCTCTGTAACTACATTACCATAGTTACGGGCGATATTGCCAGAGTTCTCATTATTGTCATCCAAAGTCTGGTCGCCGGCACCGATGAAAGTGCCAAGAACAGCACAGTTCCTGAAAGTGGTCTTGTTGCTAGCCCAACCTGCAAAACCACCGACGCGTGCACATCTTGCACCGCCGTCTATACCTGGTAGAGTAATAGTACCGGCATAGACACAGTTTTCTATATTCTTTCCTACGTTAATTACGCCAATGAAACCACCGCCGCTGTTATCATCAGCTCTGCTAGATACGAAATCGATGTCAGAAAAAACATTGCGTACGGCAGACTCATAACCACTGGCAGAGATAGAACCCCAGTTCTTACCACTTGTTTCGATCTTACCGTGCATGATAAGGTTCTCAACAGTACCATAGTGGCGCTGTGGGAAGAGAGATGCATAGTCACCCATCTCTGTCATCTCGATGGTCAGAGCGTGGCCACCACCATCGAAGTTACCCTCTGACCAGTCGTTGGTGTTGAAAATAAACTGGCCGGCAGGAGTAGAACAAGTAATATCGTTAACCATCTTCAGATTCAGTCTGAAACCATTCTGGAAACGGTTCCAGCTCTCTGCCATGTAGAGGTCTTCTGTACTAGCCAGAAGTAATGACTTGGTTTCAGGGTCAAATCTATTAGGATCATCGAAGTCGAAGCCGTTGAAGTTGAACTTACCACAGGTGGTGCAGACACCATACTTGTCATAGGTATGCTTGGTAACTGTAGCATTGCTGGGAGTGTTACTGAAAGTAACATCGCCTTCTGCCACACCTTGGCAATTGGTTGCAACGGATGCATATACCTGGCCCTTACCTTTGCCGAATATAGTTGGAACAGGGTAAGCATCGCCAATGTTCTGGACCCAACGGATCTGACTCTGGTCGCTATTCAACTGGAAGCAAATCTTACCGCTTGTCAGATCTTCTGTAGTAACAACAATTGCTACGGGGTTGTCAACGCCCCAGTTATTGGTTACATAGTTGTTTCCATTAGCAGCCCAAGGACGATTGTTATAACTATCTGCATTGTAAGTGTCAAGCTCAACAACCTTCAGAGGGTTATCGCCTACACGTGCAAGACCAGCACTCTTGCCATCAGAATAGTTGATGTTGGTTTCTGGATCGTTTAAAACCAGATTGTTTGTTAAACTAACGTGATGTGCGTCAACCCATGCAGCAAGACCTCCACATCTATGTGTGGTTGAACCTATAATCTTGATTTTTGAAAGACAGTTGTCAATGATAGCAGGTCTGTTCAACTGACCTACCAGACCACCAATGCTGGCATCCTTGTCATCAGCAAATGAAGATGTGATAACCACGTCAGCAAAGCAGTTACGGATGATACCGCCACTGAAGTTGGCAATAGCAGCTGTGTGCTTATACGTTCCTGTAGTAATGGTACCCTGTACCTTCAGGTTCTGGACTATACCACTGGTACCAACACCGCGGAAAAGCGCAGGACCTTCACCATCTGTACGGTCTGGAAGATTGACGGTGATGGTATGACCCGCACCGTTGAAGACTCCATTGTAGTCTCCTCCAATACCGATTTGAACAGTAGTGGCGCCCAAATCAATGTCAGCCGTCAGCACGGCATTGACATTTCTTTGACCACCATTCACAAGTTCAGCAAAAGCAGAAAAATCCTCCGCTGTGCCGATCTGGTACGCGCCGTTTACTTTCTCCAGCGCATACGCAGACATGCCCATAGCCATCAATATGGCTGCAAAGAACATGCCAAGTAATCTTTTACTCATAGAATTGTAGAATTAAAGTTTAAAATAAAATATGTATGTATTATTGTGTATTTTTCGCAAAAAAAGCATGCAAAAATAGCGATAAAACACATTGCTTCAAACTATTTTAAGGATAAATTTCAAATAGAATGCATTTGAAGCAAAAAAGGACTTAACAAAGGGTAAAAAAATACTGCGTGAGGTCTATAAAAGCCTCACGCAGTAATCATATTTCAAGAATTTATGAAATTCTATTAATGCATTACGGATTATACCAGGTGACGGATGATATCTTCGCGGTCGCCGGGCAGATAATCAATAACGGGAATCTCTATCATAGTATATGCTCCAGGCTGCTGCTTGAGTGTTGCACGCGCAGCATTTACCAATACCTGAGCTGTCAGAGCAGGGTTATTGATTTTCATATTGAACTCGAAGAGCTGATTGTGTGTCTGACCACTCACACCCTTGCGAACCAAGTTCACACCATGACCCACATCGTTCAACTCATCTACGCTATCCACCTGGAAGACATGTGTCTCATCGCTAGCAAAGTAGGGATCAGCCTTAACGGCAGCTGTAACAGCCTCCAAGCTGGCACCTTCCTCCAACTCAACATATACCATACGACGGTGAATACCCTCACCCACAGGAATAGTCATACTCAGGGCATCCTTAACACCTTCTTTGCTGCGAACACATACGCTGTGACCCATGCTACGGCCAGGACCAAAGTTGGTGTAGGTAATACCCTTGGGAGCCAAACTCTGCATAAGAGTGCGGACAATACTATCTGATCCTGGATCCCAGCCGGCACTGATGATGCTTACAGCACCTGTCTTCTTAGCAGCAGCGTCAAGGCTACGACGCAAGTCGCAGATTAGTCCGTGAATATCAAAGCTGTCAACAGTATTGATACCCTTAGCCAGACACTTCAAAGCGTATTCTTCAACGCTTCTTGTAGGAGTTGCCAAGATAGCTACATCAACCTTACCCAACTCTTCTACATCCTTTACCACTTTATAGTCAGCCAGTTCTGCGGGTTTATTCTCAGCACCAGCACGACGAACTACACCAGCAATCTCCATATCAGGAGCGGCCTGTAAAGCCTGAATGGTATAGCGACCAATATTTCCGTAACCTATTACTGCTACGCGGATCTTTTCCATAATTATAATGCTTTTTGTTACCTTCGTTGTTAATTTGCGTGACAAAATTACATCTTTTTCACGAAACAGCCAACAGTTTGTACAAAAAACTTATCCAACTTGGCTTCCACCCTTCACTTCGTCCAGTGTTGTGGTCACACTGAGGTCACCATTATAGTTAACAGCACTGAGAATCATACCGCAACTTTCCTCGCCCATCATCTGACGGGGAGCCAGGTTGGCAATGAACAAGACGCGCTTACCTACCAGCTGCTCAGGCTCGTACCACTGGGCAATACCACTCAGGATGGTACGGTCCTTGCCACTGCCGTCATCAAGGGTAAACTTCAGCAACTTCTTGCTCTTCTTTATCTTCTCGCAAGCCTTTACCAAACCCACGCGGATATCCAGTTTCTCGAAGTCCTCGAAAGGAATGATGTCCTTAACGGGTGCAGCCTTATAGTTAGCAGCCTCGTTAGCCTTGATGGTATCTTCCAGCTTCTTGATCTGAGCAGCCACCACATCATCCTCTATCTTGGTGAAGAGCAACTCAGGCTTTGGCAACTGCTTGCCGGCAGGCAGCAGATCCAAGCTACCCAACTGTTCCCAAGAGAAGCTTTCCATAGCAATCATCTTACGCAGACGATCGCTGCTGAAGGGTAGGAAGGGCTCGAAGGCGATAGCCAGATTGGCTGTCAACTGCAATGATATATTGATGATAGTCTTTACGCGCTCTGGGTCGGTCTTAACAACCTTCCAAGGTTCGCAGTCGGCAATATACTTATTACCGATACGGGCCAGATTCATAGCCTCCTTCTGCGCCTCACGGAACTTGAAACCTTCCAGCAAAGCCTCCAGGCGCTCTTTCACGCCCTGGAACTCAGCCAAAGTCTCACGATCGTAGTCATTCAACTCGCCACAGGCAGGTACCACGCCCTCATAGTATTTCTGGGTGAGCTGCAGGGCACGGTTCACAAAGTTACCATATACAGCCACCAACTCATTGTTGCAACGAGCCTGGAAATCAGCCCATGTAAAGTCGTTGTCCTTTGTCTCTGGTGCATTGGCTGTCAGCACATAACGGAGTTCATCCTGACGGTTAGGCAGGTCTTCCAGATACTCATTCAGCCAAACGGCATAGTTCTTAGAAGTAGAAATCTTGTTACCTTCCAAGTTCAGGAACTCATTGCTGGGCACATTATCAGGCAGGATATAGTCGCCGTGAGCCTTCAGCATAGCAGGGAACACAATACAGTGGAACACAATATTGTCCTTACCGATGAAGTGTACCAAACGAGTCTCGGGGTCTTTCCACCATGTCTCCCAAGAACCCAGCTCGGGACGTGCATCACACAACTCCTTGGTGTTGCTGATATAGCCGATAGGAGCATCAAACCACACGTACAGCACCTTACCTTCAGCACCTTCTACAGGAACGGGGATTCCCCAATCCAAGTCGCGGGTCACAGCACGGGGACGCAAGCCACCGTCCAACCAGCTCTTACACTGACCATAAACATTAGAGCGCCACTCCTTGTGATCTTCCAAAATCCATTTCTCCAACCAGGTCTGATCCTTATCCAAGGGCAGGTACCAGTGCTTGGTAGCCTTCTTAACCAAAGGATTGCCGGTTTCTGCATTATAGGGATTAATCAGCTCCTCAGGCGAAAGGGTGGCACCGCACTTCTCACACTGGTCGCCATAAGCCTCAGGAGCATGACAACGGGGACATTCGCCCTTTATGTTACGGTCGGTCAGGAAGTGACCTGTCTGCTCATCGTAGAACTGCTCGCTTATCTGCTCAACGAACTTACCATCGTCATAGAGTTTGCGGAAGAAATCGCTGGCCAACTTATGATGCGTCTTGCTGGTAGTACGACTGTACACATCAAAAGAGATGCCGAACTTCTCGAAGCTGTCCTTAATAAGATAATGGTAACGGTCAACCACCTCCT
This sequence comes from uncultured Prevotellaceae bacterium, assembly GCA_946415645.1. GTDB lineage: Bacteria > Bacteroidota > Bacteroidia > Bacteroidales > Bacteroidaceae > Physcousia. The sequence goes on along the minus strand of CAMKTJ010000008.1, from coordinate 59,696 downwards.
GAACGGTGATTCCCTCCTTACGGGCACGGATGGTAACAGGTACGCCATGCTCATCTGAACCACCAATGAACAACACGTCACGACCTTTCAGACGCAGGTAGCGGACATAGATATCAGCAGGAACATACACGCCTGCCAAATGACCTATATGAACAGGACCGTTTGCATAGGGCAAAGCGGACGTTACAAGGGTTCTCTTGAAATTCTTTTCCATAATATTATATATTTTATCTATTTTCTCTTTATTTCCCATGCAGTTATCTTTCCCAACACATTGATGTGATAAGCCGCTCCTAACTGTAGCTGATGGAAAGGATAGTCACGTATTCCGAACTGATAGGATGCCAACGCCTCCCATTTCCCAATCCGATATGCGGCACGTGTCTTCAAGACAAAGGGACGGTCGTGCGCCAGTTCCTTGTCCCTCGTACTGGAATGCTCCCAGCCCTTATAGCCACGCAGTGTCTCCTCCAACATGAAACGCTTATAGGTCCACTTCAGCATCAGACCATACATCCATGCATCATTCTGGCGCGATTTGCCCGTCTGCCAACAAAGAAAGCCGAAACTTGCGGCAACACGCAAGTCATGTTCCTTCCTTACACCCAAGGCAAAGGATTTTGCTACCGTGGCATCAAAGAAATAGCCTGGGCTATCATAGTTACGGGCATACTGAAAGTCGTTTCCAGAAGCCGTTCTCAACGCTGCACGCAACGCCACGTCCGGCAGATAGCGCTTTTGGCGGAAGAGCTGGACATCAGCTGACACATAGACGTCACCACTCACACATCCCTTTCGCGCCTTGGGATCTGTAAGGGCTCTCTCCGCAATATGACAGGCCTCCAAACTCTCGTCAGAATTTCTGTACCATTCCACCAAAGGCATCCAAGCAGAAAGGTTTACCCTGTCCGTGAACAGAGGAATATTAACTTTCAAGGTAAGATCTGTTGTATGATCGCCCCTAGTTCCAAAGTAGTGATTACCGTCCAGTTCTATACGTAAATCGGGTTGTACAGTACCATCCAGCATGTCAGGCACAGGGAAAGCATTGGGGCCAAAATAGTAAGGTGAAACCATAGAGGTTTCAGGTCCGCTTGTCTGTGCCGGAACGGGAAGTCCCGCTACAACCATAAGCAATATAAACACTATCTTACTCTTCATCTGCTATAAAACCGCCGTAAAGGCAAATCCAATGGTATTATGTTCCGTCTCGTAGGTTGGCACCACCATCTTACTGACGGCATCCTGCTTATTCTTCTTGGACGAAAATAGTTTCTTCTCTAAGGGATAAAGCCAGTAGGCTACGTTGGCCGAGAGGATACCTATACCGGCACCGGCCAGCACATCATTACACCAATGCTTGTTGTTGTATACACGAAAAGCACCTGTTGCAACGGCAATCGCATAGGCAGCCGATCCTATGCCCCAACCATATTCCTTACGCACCAATTCTGCACCCGTAAATGCCGTGGCAGTATGTCCCGAAGGAAAAGATTTTCTATCAGCACAATTTGGTCTTGTTTCCCTGACAGTATATTTAAGACCGTTTACCAAAGCCACTTCTACAGCATAGGCAGTAGCAGAAATCAGCACCCTGTCGGCAAAATTATGCTTATGCTTTACTCCCAGGCAACCCAAAAAGAGATTACCCGCAACAGGTGCATACTGAATATAGTTATCCACCTTATGATGAGTATCTTCACCCCAGCCTCCCAACTTATCATTAAAGGCAAGTCCCACAGCACCTACGGTTATCAGCGAGCCGGGTACTATCAGCTGCTTAGCCTTGAACTTATGTTCTGTGCCACACACGTCAGTAATGCTGTCTTGCAAGACAACATCCTGAGCCATCATGCTTACAGAGTAAAGCAGACTTAACAATATTGGAAACAACCTTCTCATCTTTTCGGTTAGTGGTTAGGGGTTAGCGAAAATTTTGAATTTTGAATTCTCAATTCCCAATATTTATCTCCCTCAGTTTATCATAACTGCGCTGCAGGATGGCCTTTGTACGGAGCACTCTGTTCTCGGCATCATCACCATCTGAATATACCACACAGCCCGACTGCAAGTCCATCATGGTCACACCCGTCTTGTCGGCATAAAGCATTCCGGAAGGATAGGTAGCATAGGCAAAGGGATATTTATAATTCTTACTCAGCACATTTCTACTCCAGGGATAATCCCTACGGCTTATCTGCATCTGCGCAAGCAGTGTGCCCACCATATCACTCTGGCTGACAAACATATCGTATGTCTTAGGCTCCTTTACAGCACCGCCTACCATCAGCAGAGGCATCCTGAAGAACATAGGATGCTGGTAATCCAACTGATACATACTTCCGTGATCGGCAAAGATAATAACAACCAGATTATCCCACACAGGCGTATGGCTCAGACTATCCAGGAAGGCGCCCAGACAATGGTCAGTATAGGCAAAGGCATTGTACACCTCATTCTCCAACTTATGGTAAGGAACCGTCCAAGGTTCGTGGCTGGATATAGACTGGTAACCGAAGTACCAGGCAGAATCCTTACGTGTAGTCAATATGTTGTACAGACGCTGGAAGGAGATACTGTCATTGGCTCCCCACGCATCACGCTCTTCTTCAGGAACATCCAGATTGCTGATATCCCAAATTGTCTGGAAGCCGGATGCAAGCAGATAATTCCGCTTGTTCATATTCTCGGAATGACCGCCATACAGATAATCGGTCTTATAGCCATAGGCAGCCAAGGTGCTAGCTATGCTGGGAAAAAGACCCAGACAGTCATCCTCCATCATCAGACTATAGGTAGGATAAGACAAGCAACCTGAAAGGGCACTTACCGTTCCCCTGTCCGTACGGAAACTGCTAGCCCACGCATTAGTGAAGTTCACGCCTTTCTTCATCCATCGGCACAGCTCGGGGGTAACACCCTCTGCTCCACCCAGTGCCTCCACAAAAGAAGCACCGAAGCTTTCCAACTGAATGGTCAGCACATTGGGACGGTTAGTTGTCAACAAGGTATCTGTAATATCATCCATCTGCTCAGGATAGAGGTCCTGCATCAGAGCATCACACTCCTCATCCTTCATACTTCTGACCTGTTTCTGGGGTGCCTGCTGGTACATCCACAATGAATGCAGCATATGCCCCGTGGTATTCACGGCTGCATGATTCAGCACAATAGGATGGAACTCATACACACTGGCCTCTGTACTTCTTTGGCCTGTTATACCCCAAACGGTGAAGAGCAATAGTGCTCCCGTTGCCAGGAAGTTGGTTCTGTTGATGCCACTCCCCTCCTCCATCACACGCTTGGGAGTCATCAGGATGGCTGCAACGATTGTTCCTACAATCAGAATGGCAGCAGAAGAGAGGCACGTTACAATGTACCACATGGGAGCACTGGCTCCTGCCGAACCTGGTGATGACATATAGTTGAAGATGCAAGCATCCAGTTTGAATTTCCAGTGGTGATACATCACGATATCGCCCACCGTAACCACGACCACAAACAAGAGGGACAGCACCAGATAAGGCGACAAGATGGCTCTGAGGCGCATCTGAGGATAACGCAGGCTGAAGGCTGTTACCACCCACACAGGTAATGTCAGCAATGCCGCTACGCTCAGGTCATATGGCAGACCTGCCCACAAAACGCTGAAGATATTCTGCACTGCGCATTGGTCTCCAGCATTGTAAAGCATAAACGCAATTTTCCCCACCAGCGAAATGACGGTGAGGAACATTACAAACCGAAATATATAAAGTACTCTCTTCATTGAAACATTTTCGCTAACCGCTAACCTTTAACCGCTAATCGGTTTCCTTCCTCTCGGGGAGGGGTCTGGGGAGAGGCTTTTTATTTTCTCCCAAAATCCGCCGGAATCTCACCCCATTGCTGGGTTTCCCATTTCAACACTTGTGCATGCTGTGGATTCTTCCAAAGCCAATCCTCGGCACGGGCTATCAACTGGAATAGTCCCTCCGTCTCTGGGGTATGTTCCAACTTGGTCTTGCACCTGCGATTCTTGACCCAGAGAATGGCGTTGTACGAGTCGCTATACACCTTCATATCCCAGCCCTTCTGCTTGATCAGCGCCAAGGCATGGACAATGGCCAGAAATTCGCCTATGTTGTTGGTGCCATGTACAGGACCGTAGTGGAACAGTCGCTGTTCATTACCCAGGTAAACCCCTTGGTATTCCATAGGACCCGGGTTACCGCTACAGCCGGCATCTACCGCAATAGCGTTGAAATCAACAATTCCCTTTAGCTTCTCGTAATCCACAGCTATGTTAATTCAAAAATCAAATTTCAAAATTCAACTTTTTCTTTTAATTTACGATTTGCTATTGATTTACGATTTTGTTATTGTATTATTTCTATTGTTGCCCTTGCTTATCCAAATGATCAAATAGTTAAATGACCATTAAATCGTAAACAGTAAATCGTCAAATAGTAAATAGGCTTTACATTCTTTCAGGTACTTCGATACCTAAGAGGCCCATACCGTTCTTGATCACCTGACTGACAGCAGCAGAGAGGGCGATACGGAAGAGGCGCTTCTTCTCATCCTCCTCACGCAGCACGCTGAAGTCGTGATAGAATTGGTTGTACTCTTTCACCAACTCGTAGCAGTAGTTGGCAATGCAACTGGGGTTGTAGTCGGTACCAGCCTGCTTGACGGCCGTCTGGAATCCCTGCAGATGTTGAATCAGACTGATCTCCTTATCGCTCAGCTCAGTATCCTTTGCCAAATCAGCGAGGTTTACTTCTCCAACCTTACGCAGGATACTGCGGATTCTGGCGTATGTGTACTGGATGAATGGACCGGTATTACCGTTGAAGTCGATACTCTCTTCAGGGTTGAAGAGCATATTCTTACGGGCATCCACCTTCAGGATGAAGTACTTCAGGGCACCCATACCAACGATACGTGCAATCTCCTGAGCCTCCTCTTCTGTAATACCCTCCAGCTTGTTCACCTTGTCGGCACTCATCTGACGGGCATCCTGAATCATGGTAGCTATCAGGTCATCGGCATCTACAACGGTACCCTCACGACTCTTCATCTTACCGTTAGGCAACTCTACCATTCCGTAAGAGAAGTGTACCAAGTCCTTACCCCACTTGAAGCCCAGCTTATCCAACAGGATAGAGAGCACCTGGAAGTGGTAGTTCTGTTCGTTGCCCACCACGTAAATCATCTTGTCGATGGGGAAATCCTGGAAGCGCAGCTTGGCGGTACCGATGTCCTGCGTCATATATACGCTGGTACCATCGGAACGGAGCAATAGCTTCTCATCCAAGCCCTCCTTGGTCAGGTCGGCCCATACAGAACCGTCTTCTCTGCGATAGAAGAAACCCTTCTCCAGACCTTCTTCCACCTTCTCCTTACCTTCCAGATAGGTGTTGCTTTCGTAATATATCTTGTCGAAGCTTACGCCCAATGCCTTGTAAGTCTCATCAAAACCGGCATATACCCATTCGTTCATCTTCTTCCACAAGCCACGAACCTCAGGGTCGTTCTGCTCCCACTTCACCAGCATCTCATGTGCTTCCTTGATAAGGGGTGCTTCCTGCTTGGCCTGCTCCTCGTCCATGCCCTTAGCCACGAGTTCCTTCACCTCCTCGCGGTAGTGTTTGTCGAAGGCCACATAGTAATCACCAATCAGGTGGTCACCCTTCTTGCCACTTGTCTCAGGAGTCTCACCGTTACCATACTTCAGCCATGCCAGCATGCTCTTGCAGATGTGAATACCACGGTCGTTAACGATATTGGTCTTCACTACCTTGTTACCATTGGCCTGCATTACGTTGGCAAGCGCCCAACCCAACAAGTTGTTACGTACATGACCCAAGTGAAGGGGCTTATTGGTATTCGGACTTGAATACTCAATCATCACCAAGGGGCTCTGCTCCGTAACAGGAGTGAAACCGAAGGTGGGATTCTGCTGAATGCTCTCTAACAGCTCAATCCACTGAGCGGGATTGATAGTCAGGTTCAGGAAACCCTTGATGACGTTAAACTTACTGATTACTTCAGGCACTTTCTCCACCAACTTCTCGCCAATCTCCTGTGCTGTAGCCTCAGGAGCCTTCTTGCTCATCTTCAGGAAGGGGAATACCACCAGTGTCAGCTGGCCCTCAAACTCGGCACGAGTCTCCTGCAACTGTACCATTTTCTCAGGTACCTGCTGCCCGTACAACTCCTCGATTACGGCCTGCACGGCCTTCATTATTTTGTCTGCAATTTCCATATTCTACCTTATATATATAAATTTCGGGGTGCAAAGATAGTGCAAACCGAGAGAAAAACCAAATTTATTTGAGTTTTTCCGAGGTGCAGCCTATCTTCGAGGCTGCGAAGCAGACTCAAATTTACGATTAAGTGAGCGGAATACAAAATAAAAACCACTTTTTTATTTTTATTACCGAACGAGAGTAACTTCGAGACTGCGTAGCAGATTCAAAATTATGAAAAAAAGAAAAAAGATAGTGAAATTAGAGGAAATTACGAAACAAAAATGCTTTTTTATTTCTTATCTGTCATTCTTCTGACGTAAGCACCCATTCAAACTTCTTTTCCCATCGCCAAATGGTAACACGTGCAATGTCCGTCATGTTAATAATCTGCTGCTTAGACAAGCCTATACGTATCAGGTACAGCACCTGCATTTCCTTGTCGCTAACACGCCTGTGCTGTTTCAGAATTGTCTCATGGAAAGTAGGATACAACTCATCCACAGCCTTGTAGAGTTGTTTCCATTCGGCCAGCGTCATCTCCTTCTTACCCTTAGAAGCTGCACGGACAGCACGGATGACATCCTCTGCCTTACCCTCGAATTCCGACTGATGCAACAACTTTATGAACGTCTTGTTCTGCTCTTTCTTCTCCTCCAACTGCTCTTCCGTCTTCTTCAACACATCATTATTCTCCAACAGTTCCTGGTTCACACGCTGCAGTTTTTTCTTTACATCATCCAATTCAGAAGAAGAGCGTTTCAGCGATGCCATCGACTCTGCCAAGTCCTTCTCCTTGCGCTTAATATCCTCGCGTAACTTCTTGTCATCGTCCGACACACGCTGCAATTCAGAGGACAGGGCTGCCACCTCTCTCAGATGCCGCTGCTTTCTCTTGAAGTTAACAATATAAGTCACACAAGCTACCAGCGAACCAGCCAGAAATACAATGACAGAGATACTCTTGTAGCGCTCCTTCTCCTCTTTCAGATCCTGTTCCCTTTTCTGGTCCAGATGATACTGATAGGCATTATTGACCGTTGCTGCCAGCTCCTGACGCTTACCAAAGTCCAGCGAATCGCTATACATCATGTAAGATGCCGCATATGACCTGGCCTTTTCTGCATCTCCCGCATTAATATACATGTCAAACATGAGCTTAGCAACGTCATATTTTGCATAAATATCTGTTGACTCTTCCAAAATCCTGGTAAAATAAATGGCTGCTGAATCCGCCAATCCCAAGGTCCTGTAATATTCGCCCATTGCCAAGCAGGTATTTGTAGGAGTACCCTCTAACGGATTTTCCTTTATCAGTTTAATACAGTCTTTAGCCTTGGACATTGTCTTCAATTCAGAATAATGATGCAATAAGGCAACCACAATATCCTGATTTTCCGCCTCGGTTTTAGACCGGACAATATGCGAATATACCGAATCAAAGGCCGCCTCAGCTTCAACATTTTTGTTCAAGGCCTTGTATGATATTCCAACGTGCGAAAAGGGTATCGTTGCATCCAATTTAATCTTTCTGCATATATCAAGTTCCTTGACAGCCGCTTTTAGCGACTCTCCATAATTTTGAACTTTGTATTCCAGGTAGTTAATGTTGGAATAGGTATTACATAGCATCACAGAATCACACTTACCGGGATTAGCATTCGCATAATCCAAAGATTTAAAAAAATGCTCCAATGCGCGAGGTGTATCCTGCAAATCACGATACACGCTACCAGCATAGTATTGAACCTCCTGCTTGTCGGCATCAGAACCATTGGCCTCGAAGAAGGTCACCAATTTCTTTATCATGATATCCGAGGTAGGCAATTTATATGCCTTATCATTCAAACGGATACGCAAGAGATCGTATTTACTCTTTATATAGTCACTTTTACCCCGTACTTCAATTTCCAATGAATCAAGCATAGACAATGCCATCTCCGGGTTACTGTCACCTATTGCTTTTATCTGTTCAATCCGACCCAAAGAGCGGTCTTCAGAACACGCTGTCAGCAGTAAGGACACGAGCACGAAAAAGTGCCAAAAAAGATGTTTTTTCATATGTTACACACCTAAAATCGGGTACAAATCTACACAAAAAAAATGGATAATTTGTGTTTCTTTGCAGAAAAAATGTTTCATTTTGTTTCACATTGCAATGTTTCGTGGTTAAAAGAGGTAGTATTATGATACGTTTTATCTTTCTGTGTTTCTGCATCTTATGAGATTTAAAAAACGAATGTAACATTTTTTAACAAAAAGTGAAACAAAATGAAACATAAATTTTTTTTGCGTTTGGTTGATAGCACGTAATTTTGCATTCGAAACATTAAAACCAACACAAAAAAAAGTTATGAAAACAACAGTAAAATTTTTCGTGATTCTATTTGCTCTGGTAATGCAAGTATCTAATGTACGCGCAGACGAACCTACGCCTGTAGTCGTTCAAGGTACAAGAAACGTTCCCATAACAAGTGGTAACGTAGGTCCCAGAAGAGGTCGTGCACAAGTTGTCACATTGGACATGGACATCATGCTGGATCTGGAGAACCGTTGTCTTAACTTCTATGACACTGAAGGTAGAACCATTACCTATTATATATATGACGAGGACGAATTCGAGGTAGCCAGCGGAACCATCTCTTTCGCAACTGTAGAAGAAGCTACCGTTTCTCTGTCAGGTTTGGCAGATGGCATCTACACTCTTAGCATTGAATGCGACGGAACCACCTACGAAGGTGAATTTGGTATTGAATAGTAATTTAATTGCATAATAATATTTTCTGACAAAAGTATTATACTAGCAGGTCACGCACGCTGTTTGTCACACAATTATTTGAACCTCACACTGTTTCTTTAATTCAGGGAAGTCTGCAACGGCATTTGCCGCCCAGACTTCCCCAAGTGAGGGAACCACTTCGTAAGAAAAACGGAAACCAATCACAGCTCCTGACCGTACAACTAACAAAAAACGAACATGAAACGATTATTCACTTACATTATAGCCATCGCGCTGTTTCCACAAGTAATTTCAGCAGTAAATCTTGTGTCAAGACCCCAGAAATCTTTTTCTGCGTCACAGACATGCGTAATTACACACAATGCTCACAAAAGCATTAGTTGTCTGGCTCCCAACATCTGGTCAGCCTATAACGCCCATAACCATAACGGAGATTGGAAGATTGAGAATGTACAGCAGCAGTCTAATCAGAATAAGCCTGAGATGCTAAGCAAGAACTTCTGCCAGCAGAAGTCAGCCACTAGCATGCGACACTTATTTGGTAACAGAATAAGCAACCTGTCACAACAGAGGTTGGCCCAAGTATGGTAGAACCCAACCCATGTTAAGTTAATATAGAAAGCACACACAAGGTTTTTGTAGAAGAATTGTTTAAGGTAAAGTGTTGGTAATGCCTGTCAAACCCTTGCATCAAAGGGGGCGACGGGCTTACCTCTTTTTTATACTACACAAAAAGCCTCCCCAGAATCTGGAGAGGCTCCCAACTATTAACAACACAAACTATGCGACTATACGCTTGATGTAGCGCGCAGACGTTTTATTGGCATCGTAGCTAACAACCACTTCGCGAGTGCGTGCATTCCAGTGTGCATCCTTTACACCGCTGATGCGACGGGCTTTAGCCTCAATTCTCTTGGGATTATCACGATGACCTACCCTGATGCTGCAGGTCTTCATGTCAGGACGGTAAGCATGCTTCATGTCGATGTGACCAGGCTTGTGGTCCTTCTTGTCGAAATGAGCATCTTTCTTATGATTATCTACTACAACAGCATGATTTCTTCTGCCGTTGTCAACTACATGACCTCTATTATTAGCCTTTGCAGGCATTGCCATTGCGAGTACCATTATCATGGCTGCCATCGCTTTGTTCATCATCTTCTTCATAACCTTAAACTTTAAATGGTTCAACATTTTGTTTCTTGATTGCAATGGCAAAGGTAGGGTCTTTCCATAGGGTACAGAAATGAATATCCCCATACCTTCAGGATAATTTCCCTAAAGATATGGGGAAGACACCTCCAGCACTCCCGAGGGAGGGAAGGAATATTGAGAATATAGAGCTCTATTCTACGTTTGAAGTTAATTCATCTATCTGGTCAAGGATTTTCTGGTAATGGCGCCTGGTTCTTATGATACCTCTTATAGAAAAGGGCAGTAAGATTAAGAAACCAATAATCAATAAGATGGGAAATGTATGATTATTCTCACTCTGAGATTTCTGATAGACTTCCCATATAAACCATGCTATAAAGAATAGACCCAAAGACCAATCGTACTTTAACCACTGGTTATAACGTTTCTTGGCAAGTGATACCTTTCGCTGGGCCTCCATCAGATTCTCTGCCAGCAAATGATTGTGTACATCAATCCTGTTCCAATACATGAAAGCAAAAATGGAAAGACAATAAAGAGACATGGATATACCAAAAACTACAGAATAGTCCGACCTACATACACATGAATAAAAAAACAGGCATCCACCCAGTAGAGCGGCAATGCATCTTTTCATATTCTTTCTACCCATAGCATTCATGTCCTTCTCCAGCGAAGCCTTAGCCTTACTAGCCATGCGCTCGTTTATAATCTCCTGCTGCTCCAGTTTCTTCTTCAGCACAGCCATTTGCTGACGCATCTCTTCCAATTCAAAAGATTCATTATTGTTCATAATGGGCAAGTGTTAATCGTTTGACATATTCTTTAACTGCTCGCGGATTCTGAACAGACGTACACTGACATTCTTGGTGGTGATACCCACTATCTGGCCTATCTCCTCGTAGGAGAGGTTCTCCAGCCAGAGCAGGACAATAGCACGGTCAAAGGGTTGAAGCTTGGAGATACGCTTGTGCAGCATATCCACCTGACGGGTATCCTCGTCGCGGTCCTCAAAGAGGTTGATGTTCATGTTCAACCTCTCGGCATCGGTACGACGTCTCTTTCTGTCGTAAGAGATACAGGTATTAAGGGCTACTCGGTAAACCCATGAACGGATATCGCTACGATGTTCAAAGCCCTCGAAGCCGTTCCATAGGTTGATGAGCACCTCCTGGAAGAGGTCGTTCACCTCGTCCTCGTCCTTAGAGAACATGTAGCACAACGTAAAGATGGTATCCTTCTGCTCCTTTAAAGTTTGTTCAAACCTTTGTTCTAACTGGTCCATTGTAATGTCTGCTGTAATGTCTGTATTTTGAATCCTACATCCATTAGACGCAACAAAGGTACAAAAAACTACAGAAAAACTAAGAAAAATGATAGAAATGAAGAGCTAATACTGGAATTCGCATCATCCGCGCCAGCAATGGCAAAACGTACAAGGTGATAAGGTAGGACAGAGAAAGCCCCAACTACCCAAGGAGTGCCTCATGTGTACCTCATATTTACCTCAAGGTTTCCTCAAGGTTTCCTCAAGGTTCAGAAACAAGGGGTAAACGAGCTTACATTTGTACCCTCCCCGAGCCTACACGTGTAGGCTCCTGGGGGTAACACGTGCAGACTCCCGAGGCTGCAAAAGTCCGACAAGGCTTATACTATCGTCAGGAAAAACTGGAAGTTAAATGAATAACGTCATTTCAGCTTGTCGTAAAGGGAGCTAAAGCGCTTTACTTCTGGAAGGAGGGACTGCAGGGCAGCAGCATCCTGCTTCTTGGCTGCCTCAGAGATATTGTTGAACAATGCCCGAAGAGCCTTCCCGTTCTCACCCCAAGGAGAATGAACGCTAACAATATGCGTTGGGTAGGGACCTACAAGAACCTTATAATTTGTTCCATCCATAGTCCTACTGGGTTCTTCTCTGATTTTGGCAGAATATGTCATCCTTTCCATCAGATGTCTAAAGACTGTGCAGAATTCCTCAGGCGCAGACATTGCCTGAGAGGTAACAGCAAACTGTTTACTTTTCTTCTGTTTGCCTTTTGCATATTCCATATAGACCAGCGTATCTTTTTCTACAGCAAAACTGCAATGCGGTTTAAACGAAGGTTCAATCATCACCACATAGTTATGCCTGGGGTAAGGGTTATTTACGCGACTTATCTCACGTTTTTTATGTATGAGTATATCACTGATACTGTCCCTCTCATCTTCATCTTTACACGCTTTCATCTTCTTGCCATACTTCTTGTCTAGCTTCTTCCACAGTTTCCTTCTTTTCTGATAATTCTGAATCTCCCACTTAATGTACTCATCATACTTTCCCTCAAAGACAAAGGCATTGGCTCTTGCCTGAATTACATCAATACCAGCAGAAGGCCACACATCATGAAAGGCGGCTTCTACATAGAACCTGGGCACATCCTCCTGAGCATTCATCTTAGAAGGAGTAAAGAACATCAGCACCAGTAGTGCAGATAACAAAGAATAGTTTTTTGATAGCGTAATCATAACCAGAATGTGTATTTTTCGCCTCAAATATACTATTTTCTTGTTATATACAACAAAACCAACGAGTTTTTTTCGATAATCCAAAAGAAAACAAGAAATCCCCCTCCGAAATCTAAGACAAACCTTCTTATATCATAAATTATGCTAAAAGTTGCATAAAGTATATTTTAGAATTTTGTCCTTTCTATAAAAACATAGTATTTTTGTGTTGTTTAATCTTAAGAAAGAACGCGCACACCGTATTAAACACATTTTAACATGAGAATTGTACAAACCTTCTGGACGGCAGGTAGAGACCCCTTAAAGTACCCCTTTGGATGGTCGCACCCTGAATACAACCTGATGTCGTGGGCTTTAAGTTGCCTGAGCCTGAGGGAACATTGAGGACTCGATAGCTACATTATGTTAAATTATAAAATAGTACTTCTACATATAGGAATAGTTTCCTGCCTATTACCTTTATGCTTTTCCTGTGAGAGAGGACCAGATGTGGGATTGTATAAATTTGCATGGACTTATGATGACGGGAATAGGCCTTTTGTGATTTATCGACCTGATAGCTCATTTATAGATAACACTCACATCTCAGGAACTCCATTTTACGAAGCAGATGTCTGTAACCTATGGTGTCTTGATTCTACAAAACTGGAGCTTTCGCATGAAGGAGATAGTTGTCGCGAGTTTCAATACATATATCCACTCTATGTCCATCGCCCAACGGGTAGGACAGACACCTTATATCTTGGATATTACAGGACACAAACGGAATTGTGCTTTGGACACGTCCATCGTGAATGTTTCTTGGATAGGTGGATAATATTGGAATGTCGCTTGCCTGGACGTATTCTAGGTTATACGCATCTATTTGACGAGTCCTATAGAGAAATTCCTATAGACAAACTACATTTGGATTCATATACATTTGAAGGACAGAGATTAATTTTTGAAAGCAAGGACTTTGATTATTGGGTGATAAACCGCCTTACGACGGACCTCTATGGACCACTTACAGAAAGACAGCTTGTTAAATATCTGAATGAACTAAAAATACCGCTGCCAGTTGAATTGAAAAGTTCTTATTTCCCTTATAGTAAACATCAAAAAAATGGAGAAGTCCAACCTTTCCCTGATTCTCTTTACAAGAAGAGTTTCTTTTTTCGCTATTTTCCGGCGGGAGAGAAAGTAAAACCGAAGGAAGTATTATAATAGGCTTCTTGTATGTCTAATTGTTGGGGATTATATATAATTGATAGATGATTAATATGAAGAGAGCATATCATCTTATATGGAAAATTGTCCGATTCCTTCTGATTGGAATATGTGGATGCATATTGTTCTGTATAACAGCCTATTGGATTATCTATGTAATCTCTCTAAAGAGGTATCCACATACGTATGTTATATCAGATGTTACCTTACAAAGAGTAATCATAGATGGGGACAGCTTGTTATCGGGCAAGAAACTATATCTTATGAAAACAGGGCTGAGAGAAGGGACGAGGACGGAAATTCATCCCAGTATCTATTATGATGCAGTAGACCATTTCCCAAATGTTTCAGAAGATTCTCTGATGAATATATTTATCGAAACTGAATATGGCATATGTTTGAACGATTGTTTCTCTTCGATTGTTCCGTATGGGTCAGGAGGATCTTATGATATGTTGACCCTTTATGGCCAAGATACCATATGGTCTGTACTTTGGGACAATGATATAAAAATACACGAGAGATTCTTGAGAGGTGAAGAGATATACCATTTTATAGAACCTGAAAATTGTTGTCTCTTCTCCCTTAACGAAACGGACTCGGTTCCTCATAAGATTCGATTTGTTTTTCCTGACAGAGTGATTGAGAAAACTGTAAATAATACACCGCAGCATTATGCGGTCGAATATGTAAGATAAACCAACAGAATCAAGGATGTTCATATAGAAATATGGATGCATCTATGTCCATAGACTATGTAATACCATTTGTAGATTGTAGCGACAGGAACTGGCTCTTGGAGTACAGAAAGTATGTGTCTGGCGTGAGTGACTGGAGCAATAACGCGACCCGCTTCCGTGACTGGGAGACATTACGTTACCAACTGCGCAGCATAAAAAGATTCATGCCGTGGATACGGAACATATACATCGTAATGTCCGTTTCAGAGATGAAGACAGTATTAGCAATCTGGATTTTACGGGCTGTGACGTGATAGTACTCAATGACGAGTATCACGATAACTATTACTATGGGAAGATACTACTTCAGAAACGTCTGGAAGAGGTCTTGCCAGATAAATCAATCTACGAAAGGTAAAGCTTAGAAATATCAGATATCTGAGCCCCCAAAAACGCCTTAGGAAAACCAGAACAACAATTATTGATTCGCTTATACTCTCTATATAGAGGGTTGAGAGAAGAACATAAATAAAGAAAAGCCTCTGATCAAAATTGACCAGGGGCTTTTTCTATATTATTAACCCTATCCCACTCGAGGGGGAGTTTAAGGGAGTCTTTCGCTAACCGCTAACCTTTAACCGCTAACCGCTCCACTAACGGGGAGCAGAAACTTTACTTCTTACCCTTCTTAGCCTTAGCGGGTGCTGCGGGGGCAGGATTTACCTTATCCATGAGCACACGGAACCAGTAGCCACCAATAACGCTACGAGCCTTGAAGCCTGTCATACGACCAGTCTTGGTGTCGCTCCAGTCAGAGATGGGCACACGGCTCTCAGTCTCGTTGATATACTTATAGACGGGGCTGACGAACTTCTTGAACGTATCAGCATCAGGAGCCATAGCAGCGGTCCATAGTATCCAGTCGCTCTTGGTGTAGTCCTTACGGCAATCCAGGGGCAGGCCATACTTGTTCTGCTTGGTCAGGTAGTACTTGATCTCTGTCTGCATAGCATCGTTGGGGATGATGCCGGTATTCCACAGCTTATCCCATACCATATTATATTTCTGGCTCCATGTATCCTTGCCAGCACCATATGCCAACTCGTAGTGGTCGCCTACCTTGGTCTCTTTCTCCCAGGCAGCAGCCATCTCCTTGGCCTTAGCGTTATACTTCTGGTAAACATCGTCCTGACCCTTCATCTTGGCCATCTCGGCATAACCGGCAATACCCATGATGGCCTTAATTGCCAAGTTACAGTTACCAGCCCAGTGACCGGCAAAGTCATCGGTACAGAGCTGATTGGCAGGATGCAAGCCGTTCTCTACCAGGTAATCTACCCAAACGGTCATCATATCCCAGTAAGGATCTACATAGGCTGTGTTACCATCCAACTTACAGATCTCAGCAGCCAGGGTAAGCATGTTACCAGACTCCTCAAGGGGCATATCGCCACCATACACCTGCTTGTTAGCCAAGGGGTACTGACCCAGGTCGTGAGCAGCGAAAGGCTTGGTCCAACGACCGCTCTTGCTATAGTCGAAGATAGAGGTCATCATGGCCTTCTGCAAGTTGGGATTATAGCAGAGAACCAGCGGAGCCTCGGGATAGGTAAGGTCAACGGTGTTGACACAACCGTTGGAGTTATTCTCCTTAGAGAACCACAGCAGGTTGCCATCCTTATCCTGGAAGAGCTTGTGGGCTGCCATCACATGACGGTAAGAGCCAGAGAGAATCTCGGCATATTCCTTGCCACCCGACTTGAAGCCGTCGTCATAGATCATCTTATCGAAGGCACGACAGCGCTGCATGATATTAGCGTAGCCGTTCTGCATATTCTTGAAAGCATCAAAGATGGTTACGCTGCCACCATGCGCCCAGTAGGCCTTGTAGCGGTTGTAGAAGTATTCGATATCCTCAATCTCATCGTAACCCATCATCATGAAGCTGCTGGCTGTCTCTACAGAGCCGAAGTCATGGGTATAAGCCAGGGCAGGCATCTCTGCAGGCTTGCGGGCAATGATGCCACGGTTCCAACCGCCAAAGCCGCCACGCTGGCCACCCTGCATACGTCTACCCTGATCGCCCATGCGGAAGGTCCTGCCTGTCTCCACAAAGTTATTCTGAACTTCTGAGGCATCACCCATCATCACCAGACCGTTGATAGCAGGCATATAGAAGTAACCCCAGTCGATGCAGATACCGTCACCCGACTTAGCCAGAATGGGCTGCTCTACGGTACCTGTACGCACATAGCGGACACCCTTCTCGTTACCCATAGTAGTGATGGTAGCCTGTGTATCCTTGTTCACAGCCTGCAAGGGGTTAGCACTGATGTAAATCTGAACATCGTGCTTCTTGCCGTCGGTAGAGCGTACCTGATAAGAGATGTAGTTGATAGGCATAGAGATAAGGTCGTAATCGTCAATCAGCATAGGAGCTGTGAATACTACGTCCAATTCTACAGGACCGCAGACGAAAGTATAATAGGTATTGGTAGCCAATACATCTACACTCTTCTGTTCAGCCACCTGGATATTGGCACCACGGGGCTTGATGTTCTTGAAGAGGCCGAAGTCGGCATACGCACCACCGGTTGTATTGTGGCAATGTGCAGCAATAATGTTCTTGCCTGCATGAAGGAGGTTCTTCAGGTCGCCATCCAAGTGCAGTACCACACCATTGACCCAAGTCTCGCCTGTATCAGCTACCTTGGTACCATTGATATAAAGCTCGAAGACATCATCATGAGAATACTTCACGTACAGATCCTCCTGCAGCTGCTGGGCAGTAAGCTCCACCTCACGACGGATGTATATATCACTGCCGGTCTGTCCCCAGCGGCTGCTGATATTCTCTCCCTCGCTACCCCAGGCAGCCTTCTCAGTCTTCCAACTGCTGGCATCAAAGCTTTCCTTTTGCCAACCGTCAGCAGGAGTCTTGCGGGTTACCTTACCTTCCCAACGCTCCTCATCTGACATAGGAGCAATGGAAGAGAGCACGTAGTTCTGCTCAGCACCCATAAAGCGATAGGTGGTACCGTCCACACGCAGAAGACCCAATAGAGGCTTCTCATCGTTGGTCCAATGGCGGGTAGTACCGTCAGTCAACTTGTCGTAGGGCGACCAGATAGAAAAATAGGGGTCATTCACTACCAGAGGTACAGAGGGCAAACGCAGGTCTGTACTGGCATAAGGCTTGAAAAACTCTGCTGTCTGTGCACAAGCCATAGTGGCAACAAACAGGAATGCGGATAAGATTCTTCTTCTCATTATAATTTTTGATTATCTGATTATTCTGATTTCTCTTTTTGGATGGTTTTTAGGGTAATTTGCGTGCAAAGATACAAATTTTTCCCAAACAAATAACTTTTTGCCCAAGAAATCTTCAAATCACTTGTTCTCTGTATAGTACGTTATAATACCACCTTTATGAATATAAACAGCCGCACCCTGTTTGGAGTGCGGCTGTTTGGTTAGGAGCCCCACCCTTACCCTCCCGAGGGTGGGAAAAAGGGTGAGCGGTTAGGGGTTGAACTTCGTTCGAGCCTGCTCACGCTCGGAAGAACTGATGCAAGCATCGTTATTCTCTCGCTCAATCGCAGCCTTAGCGTTGCTTTTTGAATTTTGAATTTTGAATTTCTAATTCTTCACTCTTCATTCTTCACTTCCTAAGTACCTTCCTTGCGTTCTGTATAACAACGCCTCTATAGGTGCGGGTTACGGGCTGACCAGAGAGGTTATATGTAGCAGACTTACTGCTGTCAGCCTTCACATTGCTAATGGCGTTAGGATCATCAGCAGGAGTGAAGGTAACCTTGTAGTTCTTTCCATCATTGTTGTAATGCATAGGTGTACCATTCTCGTCCTCTGCGTAGATGAAGAACTCATAGGTCAATGGCTTGCTTCCGCCTGCCCCGTCGACTTCTGGTGGGGTAAGATCAATTCCGCCCTCTGGTTCAAGTGTCCAAAGTCCATCATTCTGTTTCTCAAGATTAACTGTATACCATGCAGTATCATCATGTTGCCAGCCATCCTCTGCATTATATAATGTGCCAATGAATCCCACGTACTTCATGGGGATGCCGACTTCAACCTCAATCTTCTTGATATTTAGATAAGTAGTTTCCCCCTCTATCACAATATTCTGCCACTCAGAAGCAGGGAATGATTCTGTGAACACATCTCCATCATGGTTAATGGTCAGCTTGAAGCTCTTGATACGAGGAGCATTTACGCTCTCCGCGAAGCTGATCAGGTTAAGGCGGTTGCTAAGATTACCATCCTTGTATTCTATAGAACCCATGCCCTCGAGGGTGTATTCCGTTCCTTCCTTCAGGCCTGCTACATTAACACCCCACTGGTTGAACACCAGGAACTCCTTCTTATCTACCATGAAGGTAAGCTTCTTCTGATTATCCTTGTCGGCACCAACGAAGACAGCCTTGTCAATCTTCAGGAACTGGCTCAGGTTAGACTGGTTCAGCTCGTCAACGGTGATAGTCTTAGGCTCAACAGCATTGTCCTTGGACTTGACAGCAAACTCCACATCGGTCTTTGCAACAGCCAGTTCCAACAGACCGTTATAAGCCTTCAGTGTTCCGTAGATACCACCATAGCCCTTGTCTTCGCCCAAGTCGCAAGTGATTATATCACCCTTCTTGAAGCCCAAGCCGCTGCCATAAAGCAACAGGGCACCAGCATCATCCTGGATGTATGTATAGGAACCGTTTACGTAGGTTACCAAAGCCTCCTTGGGTGCGAACTCTGTCTCGCTCTTTGCATCTACCTCCCAGAAAGAAGCCTGATAGCCCTTAGTCCAAGCGGACTCCTTACCTGCCCAAGTATCGCCGCCCACCTCTGGGAACTGCTCCAGAACATCCTGGATATTCATATAACCCTTATAAACCTTCAAGGTGTAGCTCTTGCTGCTGGCCTCATAAGTGCTGTTGCCGGCATATTTGGCTGTCAGGATAAGGTCGCCATGACTATGGCTGGGAATATAAACCTTGCCATTGCCAATACTGGGCTCTTCCTCGCCCATTACCCAGTTGTCGCCCATTTTCAGCGTCCAAGTAACGGTAGCACCTTCTATCACAGCATCATTAGCCTTGACTGTAGCTGTAGGCAATGGTGTCTCATCACCATCCTTGCCAGTAGTGAAACGTGTCAGATAACCCTCGGATAATTCAACTGTAGAGGGAGGTCTGACACCTGTAAAACCAGTCAGATAAATCTGGTTGGTAAGAGTACCATCCTTGTAGTATACACAACCCATACCCTCAAGAGTATAAACAGCACCGGCTTCCATGGTCGCGATATCAACGCTCCACTGGTTGTAAACAGCCAATGTCTCTTCACCCACCTTGAAGGTCAGGTTCTTCTTATCCGCACTTACGAACTCGGCGTTCTCAATCTTTACATATTCGTTCATGTATGTCTGACTCAGCTCTGCAAAGGTAATGGTCTTGGGCTCAACAGCATTATCGCTGGACTTTGTAACGAATTCAACATCCTCCTTTGCTACGACCAATTCCAGCAGACCGTTGTAAGTCTTCAGCGTACCGTAGATAGCGCCAATCTTGCCTTCGCCTAAATCGCCAGAGATCTTATCGCCCTGCTTGAAGCCTAAGCCACTTCCGTAGAGTAACACAGAACCAAAATCATCCTTGATATAAGTATGAGAGCCATTGGCATAGGTAACCAAAGTCTCCTTGGGCGTGAACTCTGTCTGGCTCTGTGCATCTACCTGCCAGAGAGAAATCAGCTCTCCCTTATTCCATTTTGCTTCCTTATCCTTCCAGGAATCACCACCTATCGTGGGGAAGTCCTCCAGGATGCTACGGATGCTCATATAGCCCTTGTACACCTTCAGGGTATAACTCTTGCTGCTAGCCTCGTGGGTATCATCGCCAGCATATTTGGCCGTCAGGATAAGATCACCATTACTGTGGTTGGGAATATAAATCATGCCGTTGCCAATACTGGGTTCTTCTTCTCCAATCACCCAGTTGTTGCCCATCTTCAGTGTCCACGTTGCAGTAGCACCCTCAAGAACAGCACCATTGGACTTGACAGTTGCCGTGGGCAACGGAGTCTCATCGCCATCCTTGCCAGGAGTGAAGCGTGTAACATAACCATCTGAAAGCTCCACATTAGTGAGAGTCTTAACGTCGCCACCACCAGTAGTGTATTCTATCACGACCTCTTTTATTCTTACCTGCTGATTGGATGTGTTGCCATTGCCCAGCACAAATGAAGAGTTGTTGATTTTGTATACACCCTCGTCAGCGTCAACCTTGGTGCCATCTACAGTCACAGAAACATTGTTATAAGAGGTTCCCGTAAAAGTGAGCTTAATAGTTCTAATGATTGCACCGGTTAGTGAAGAAACCTCAATCGTATTACTGCCACTATCACTATAATACAAACGGACATCTCCTGCCTTGTTAAGTCCGGGCAGGTTGCTAGCCGAGCCTTTGACTCCCACAACAGACCATGCCGTTGCATCAAGATTCAACAGAGCTGCATCATTATTTCCCGACATGTTAGTTGTTTCAGTACCAGTGTACTTCATCGTAACCTCATCTGCACTCGCAGATCCAACGAATGTAGCCATCAGGACTACAAACAAATAGCGTAGAATTTTGTTCATAAGCGTTGTCGTTTAAGTTGTTTTTGGTATTGTTCTGCCACAAAGATACAAACTTTTTCAGAAAAGAAACAAGAATTTCAGACTCTTTTTCTTTGAAAAAAAGAAGAAAAAGAAACCTTTGTCAAGAATTCTCTTGCCTTTGTCTCGCAAGTTCAACTTAGGGGCAAGGGGCAAGGAGCAAGGAGCAAGGGGCAAGAGATTTGATTAGACTTCACCCCCCAGTCTTAGGTTACATATACGGAAACACGTGTAGAACTATCCTCTTGCCCCTAGCCACTTGCCCCTAGCCCCTTAATGGCATAGCAACTGAACCATTTGCTGAGCAGCACGCTTGGGAGCTCCAGGCTCACCCAACCTCTGCGCCATAAGCTCGTAGCCTTGGAGCTGCTGTTCACGGGCTGAACCACCAGGCAAAAGAGACAAGAGGTGCCTGCGTGTATTCTCAGCGGTCATCTGATGAGCAACCAACTCCGGAACAACCTCCTTATCGGCAATAAGGTTCACCAAGGATATGTACGGGATTTTCAGAATCAACTTGCGAACAAAGGATGCCAAGTATCCAGCCTTCATATAGTAGCAGACAACCTGGGGAGTGCGGAAAAGAGCCGCCTCGAGTGTTGCCGTACCACTGGTAACAAGAGCTGCCGTAGCATAGCGGAGAATATTGTATGTCTGATTACGAACAACGTGGATGTCCATTGAACATTGAACTTCTTTGTAGAAGTCGTCATCAATGCCTGGAGCAGCCGCCAAGACCAGCTGGTATTCCTTGCCGACAATGGATGCAGCCTCTATCATACGGGGCAGATTATCGCGTATCTCTTGCTTACGGCTTCCTGCCAGAAGGGCTATGAAAGGACGGTTGTCTAATCCTGCTTCACGACGGAAGCCAGCCTCATCCTCAGGATTACCCTTCAGGAAGGCATCCACCTCGTCCACCGTAGGGTTGCCCACATAATGGATGGGATAATGGTGCTTACGCTCGAAGAAATCCACCTCGAAAGGCAGAATGCTGAAGAGTTCATTCACATTCCTACGGATATCCTCGATGCGATGCTCCTTCCATGCCCATATTTTAGGCAATATGTAATAGTAAACGGGGATGTTGGTATTATCGTGTACGAAGCGGGCAATCTTCAGGTTAAAGCCAGGATAGTCCACCAGTATCACCACATCCGGGTTCCATGAGAGAATATCCTGCTTGCACCTCTTCATGCCCTTTAGGATAGTCCGCAGATGCAAGGCAACATCCACAAACCCCATATAGGCAAGCTGGCTATAATGGCAAACCAAGGTGCCACCCTGCGCCTGCATCTTCTCGCCTCCGAAGAAACGGAACTCTGCCTGCGCATCCTCTTCCTTGAGAGCCGCCATCAAGTGGCTGGCATGTAGGTCGCCACTGGCCTCGCCTGCTATGAGGTAATACTTCATTTCTGTAAAGATTCCAGATTCTTGAAACAGGGACAATAGGTCATATCCAGACTCAATGGCGTAACAGATGCCATACCGTGATCCAAAGCCCAGTAGTCGGTATCCTCGGCTTCAGGTTCCAGGTTGGTATAATGACCTGTAAGTGTGTAAACACCAGGCGTTTCCGTATCCTTCCATTCCGACTGCCAGATACCCCTTGCCATTCTGCAGACGGAGATACCCTTCAGAACAGGAACCTCTGGAAAGTTCACATTCAGGCAGACATCATCCGGAAGTCCGTTTTTCAGAACATGAGCCGCCACCTTCTCCACAACATCCAGATAAGGCTGGAAATCACACTCCTGCTTATGGGTCCGGAGACTATAGCCGATGGAAGGAACGCCTTTCATGCATCCCTCAAAGACAGCTCCCATAGTGCCGCTGTAGTGCACACTGCAACTGGCATTATCACCATGATTGATACCTGACACAACCAAATCCGGCTGACGGGGAACTACCTTCTCCAAAGCCAGTTTTACGCAATCTGCCGGTGTTCCGCTGCAAGAATATACCAACAGGTTTTCCTGCTTCTCTTCCAGCTTCAAAGTAACGGGCACAATAGGGGTTATAGAGCATGCTGCACCAGACCGTGCACCATTTGGTGCAACCACAATAACCTGACCTAATTTCTGCATACGCTTGGTAAGCACAGAAATACCTTGTGCACTCAATCCGTCATCATTTGTTATCAATATCAAGGGCTGTTTTTGCATGTCTTTGTTTCATTTGCTATGCAAAAGTAATAAAAATGTGACAATTCTGCCCCATATTCCAAAAGAAAATCATATCTTCGCACTTAATTTAGGAACGAAAACAAGAACAGATGAGTAAAATCATTGCTATAGCAAACCAGAAAGGCGGTGTAGGAAAAACCACCACCAGCATGAACCTGGCTGCCTCCCTGGCAGCTCTGGAGAAGAAAGTTTTGCTAATTGACGCTGACCCGCAGGCCAACGCATCCAGTGGTTTGGGTGTTGATGTAAACAAGATTGAAGGGTCTATTTACAATGCATTGCTTGGCGAAATGGACATCCGCGATGTCATCTACACAACAGACATCAACGGACTGGATATCATACCCTCTCACATCAATCTGGTGGGAGCCGAGATAGAGTTGCTGAACGTGAAGCATCAGGAACAGGTAATGAAGAAACTGCTGTCGTCTATTGCCGACGAGTACGACTACCTGCTCATTGACTGCAGCCCCAGCTTGGGACTCATCACTGTTAATGCACTGACAGCTGCTGATAGCGTTATCATTCCTGTACAATGCGAGTACTTCGCCCTGGAAGGTATCAGCAAACTGCTGAACACCATCAAGATTGTTAAGTCCAGAATGAACCCCGCACTGGAGATTGAAGGCTTCCTGCTGACCATGTACGACAGTCGTCTGCGTTTGGCTAACCAGATCTACGAGGAGGTGAAACGTCACTTCCGCGAACTGGTCTTCAAGACCGTCATTCCACGTAACGTCAAGTTGAGCGAAGCTCCCAGCCATGGTATGCCTGCTATCCTCTACGATGCCGATGCCATAGGTGCCAAAGTTCACTTGAAACTGGCTGAGGAAATCATCGAGAAGAATTCAGATAAAGGTTAGCGGTTAGTGGTTAGCGGTTAGCGAACACAGATTTACGTTTACGTTATCGTTTACGTTGATTCACTCTTCATTCTTAACTCTTAATTTAAAAAAATATGGCCATACGTAAGAAATATCAGGGTCAGGCTTTGGGCAGAGGCCTTGACGCCCTATTAAATACCGATGCAGAAGTCCAGACAGCTGGCTCTTCCAACATCTGCGAGGTGAGCATTGAGAAAATCAAGCCCAACCCCAATCAGCCCCGGAGGGACTTTGATGACGACAGTCTGCAGGAACTGGCCAACAGTATCCGTCAGATTGGTATCATACAGCCCATCACCCTGCGAGACATGGGTGACGACACCTACATCATCATCGCCGGTGAAAGACGATGGAGAGCCAGTCAGCGTGCCGGCCTGACACACATCCCTGCCTACATCAGAACGGTAGACGATGAGAATATGATGGAGATGGCACTGGTGGAGAACATCCAGCGCCAGGATCTGAGCGCCTTGGAGATTGCCCTGGCTTACCAGCATCTGATGGAACAGTACGACCTGACACAGGAACAGCTGAGCGACAAGGTGGGCAAGAACCGTGCTACGGTAGCCAACTACCTGCGCCTGCTGAAGCTGCCTGCCCCCATCCAGATGGCCCTGAAGAAGAAAGAAATCGACATGGGACACGCCCGCGCACTGTTGGCACTGAACGACCCAACAGCTCAGCTGGAAGTTTTCAACGAGTTCAAGAAGGACAAGATCAGCGTCCGCAAGATAGAGGAAATGGTGAAGGAACTGAGTCAGGGCGGTAGCGTCAAGAACAAAGAAGGCAAGCGCATCCGCCAGAAAGGCTCTAACCTGAGCAGCGAATACGGTGCCCTGCGCAACAGCCTGAGCAAATTCTTCCAGACAAAGGTTCAGCTGACCTGCGCCGAGACCGGAAAGGGCAAGATTACCATCCCCTTTGCCAACGAAGAAGAACTGGAACGTATCATCGGCATCATAGACAAACTGAGGAATTGAGAATAGTCTGTCCTTTATACGGTCCTCGGATACTGCTGCTGATACTCATTGCCTGGTGCAGCAGTGTATCATCAGTTCTTGCCCAAGAGCAGGAACAGATGCCTATGGACTCAATTAGCAGGCTATCGCCCGAGGATTCCGCTCGTATAGCAACTGTATCGGACAGTATCCTGACGGCAACCATAGACGCATCCCTCCACAGAGAGAAATTCGTACCCGACCCCATCCGTGCCATGTGGCTGGGTCTGGTATTCCCCGGAGGCGGACAGATCTACAACCACAAGTACTGGAAGCTGCCCATTATCTACGGAGGATTCCTAGGCTGTGTATATGCCCTGACATGGAACAACCAGATGCTGCACGACTACTCGCAAGCATACCTGGACATCATGGACTCAGACCCTAACACCAAGAGTTATGAGAAGATGCTGCCCATAGGCTATGACATCTCAGGCCGCGAGGAGCGTTTCAAAAACATTTTCAAACACAAGAAGAACTTCTTCAGACGCAACCGCGACCTCAGCATCTTTGCCTTTGCCGGAGTCTATCTGTTGGCTGTAATAGATGCCTATGTTGATGCCGAGCTGTCCACCTTTGACATCAGCACCGACCTCAGCCTTCACGTAGAGCCCACATTTATCCAGACTTCGCCATCCAAAGCATTTGGCAGAGAGTCTGCTGCCGGGGTCAAGTTCACCCTATCCTATTAGAAAACAAACAAAAACAAATGAAAATAAGAATTTACACATTCACATGCGCATTGCTATTGGCTATTGCAGCCAACGCACAAGAATACACAGATACCATCGGCACAGACGACACATTGCTGCCGGAGGGTATGCAAATGTATGAGCTGGACAGCCTGCTCACCGACTGGATGACCCGTGCCTACCTGACTAACGTAGAGAACTGTCTCTCCAAAGGCGTAAACCCCAGTTTCAGCGATGAGACCTACGCCCAGCGTCTCAGTCGTCTGCCCAACGTTATAGACATGCCCTACAACGAGATTGTACGCAAATACATAGACCGCTACTGCGAGCGTCTGCGCCCGTCTGTAAGCATCATGTTGGGTGCCTGCAACTTCTACAACCCCATCTTTGAAGAAGCACTGGAGAGCTACCAGGTACCATTGGAGTTGCGTAACCTGCCCATCATAGAGAGCGCCTTGCACCCCAACGCTGTCAGCAGAGCCGGAGCAGTAGGACTCTGGCAGTTTATGATTGGAACAGCCAAAAGATACGGACTAGAGGTAACCAGTCTGATTGACGAGCGCAAAGACCCTGTCAAGGCCAGCTATGCGGCTGCCCATATGCTGAAGGACCTTTATGACATATTCGGAGACTGGTCTCTGGCCATTGCCGCCTATAACTGTGGCCCAGGTAATGTCAGCAAGGCTATCCGTCGTTCCGGAGGCAGAAAAGACTTCTGGGGCATCTACCAGTACCTGCCTGCAGAGACCAGAGGCTATGTCCCTGCCTTCATTGCTGCCAATTACGTAATGAACTACTACTGCGACCACAACATCTGCCCAGTAGGGACTACCCTGCCTCAGGCAACAGACACCTTGCTGTTGAAGAAGAACGTCAAGATGGAACAGATTGCCGCTACGTGCGACATCAGCATAGATGAGCTGCGAGCACTCAACCCCCAATACCGCACCACGCTCATCCCAGGAGATTCACATGACTGCATCCTGCGTATGCCTTCAGACAAGATTAACGCCTTCATAGATGCAGGCGACTCTATCTACGTAAAGCAGAATTATGCGTCTGCCGTCAAGGAAGTAACCCTAACGGAAGATGACGATAACAGCCGAGCCTCAAGATCCGGTAACAGGAAGAGAAACAGACGGGGCAGATCATCTTCGGGCGGAGGTTCAATCACCGTTAAGAAGGGTGATACCCTGGGAGCTATCGCAAGGCGCAACCACACCTCAGTCAGCGCAATCAAGAAAGCTAATGGTATGAAAAGCGACAACATCAGAGAGGGTCAGAAACTGAAGCTGAAGTAATAAGAGCGGCATATAATATATAATGTTAAAGGATTTGAGTATGGAAGAAGAACTGAACAAAATAGAATCTGAAGACGAGAAGATGGTAAGCCAGGCTTATCAGCATCTTGTTGAGACGTATCTCAATTCCAGGCACCGTAAGCACGTAGAAATAATTGAGAAAGCGTTCAACTTTGCCAAAGAGGCACACAAAGGAGTACGCCGTCTTTCGGGAGAGCCATACATTATGCACCCCATTGCCGTAGCACAGATAGCCTGTGAGGAGATTGGATTGGGTAGCACCAGCATCTGCGCAGCATTGCTGCACGACGTGGTGGAGGATACCGACTATACCGTAGAGGATATAGGCAATATCTTCGGGCCTAAAATAGCAGAGATTGTTGACGGCCTGACAAAGATCTCAGGCGGCATCTTCGGCGACAAGGCATCAGCACAGGCCGAGTCGTTCAAGAAACTGCTGCTGACAATGAGCGACGACATCCGGGTGATACTAGTCAAGATTTCTGACCGTCTGCATAACATGCGCACACTGGGAAGTCAGTTGCCCAACAAGCAGTACAAGATTGCCGGAGAAACACTGTACATCTACGCCCCGCTGGCCAACAGATTGGGACTGAACAAGATAAAAGAAGAACTGGAGGACCTCAGCTTCAGCTACGAGCATCCAGAGGAATATAAAGCCCTCAAGGATAAACTGGCAGGAATGCAAGAGCATCTGACCTCCATCTTCGACCAGTTTACCGCTCCATTAAGGGAAGCATTTGATGCCGCCGGCATAAAATACGAGATTAAGGCACGCATCAAAGCACCCTACAGCATCTGGAACAAGATGCAGACCAAGCACGTCACATTCGAGGAAATATATGATATTCTGGCTGTACGCATCATCCTTGACAGCAAGGATTCTGACAAGAATATCAACAAGGATTCCGATAAGGACACCAGCAAGGAGACGGACAAAGAGAATAAAGAAAATAACAAAGAGGCTGGTAAAGAAGTTACCCAAGAGGATATCAACAAGGAAATTGCAGAATGTTTCCAAATCTATGCCATTGCCAGCAGTATCTACAAACCTCACCCCGAGAGATTCCGCGACTGGCTCTCGCACCCTAAAGCCAACGGCTATCAGGCCTTGCACACCACCCTTATGGGTAAGAACGGCCGATGGGTGGAAGTACAGATAAGAAGCCGCCGCATGGACGATATAGCAGAACAGGGGTTTGCCGCACATTGGAAGTACAAAGAGGGCAACAAAGACAACAAAGACAGCGAGAACGAATTGGACAAATGGCTGCTTACCATCAAGGAAATCCTTGACGACCCCCAGCCAGATGCCATTGACTTTCTGGACACCATCAAGCTCAACCTTTATGCCAACGAGATCTTTGTTGTGACCCCAAAAGGTGAGTTCAAGACTATGCCTGCCAACTGCACCGTACTGGACTTTGCCTTCAACATCCATACGTTCATGGGCACTCATTGTATTGGTGCCAAGGTCAACCACCAGCTGGTACCCATCAATCATGTACTACAGAGTGGCGACCAGGTAGAGATTCTTACCTCCAAAAACCAGAAAGTTGAACGCAAGTGGCTGCAATACGCCTCTACAGCAAAGGCAAAAGGCAAGATTAGAGCCCTGCTGCGCCGCGAGGACAGGGAAAAGCAGAAAGAAGGAGAGGAACTTCTGAACGCTTTCTTCCAGAAGATAGACAAAGAACCTAATAGCATCAACATTGACAAACTCTGCAGGCTGCACAATTTGCAGTCAAGAGAGGAACTGCTTGTTGCCATAGGAGAAAAACGTGTCAATCTTGGCGACAATGACGAAGCTATTGTCCTAAACAAGACACCAAACAAGAAAGGATGGGGCCGATACCTTACTATATTCAAGCGTCACAATACCAACAAGAGCGATACTGATACTCCCGTCACTGTTGCTCCGCTTAAGATTGACAAGAAGAAGCCCCTTATCCTTAACGAGGAGACAATAGGACATTATATTATCTGCCAGACTTGCCACCCCATACCTGGCGATGACGTACTGGGATACTTTGACGGCATCAGTAGCATTACCATACACAAGCGCCAATGCGAAGTTGCCAGCAAGCTGAAAGCCAGCGACGGCAATCACATCCTGGCTGCCAAATGGGATACGCACAAGCAGATCTCATTCCCTGCCATCATTCACCTTAATGGTATAGACCACATAGGCGTACTACACCAGATAACAGGCGTACTGTCTCAGCAATTGAACGTAGACATCCACCAGCTGAACATCAATGCCAAAGACGGCATCTTCACAGCAGAAATACAATTGGGTGTACATGATGTAAGCGATATCCGCTCCATCTGTAAGAATCTTAAGAAGATAAAGGAAATAGAGGAAGTTAAACGCTTCTGATTACAAATCCTTCAATTCGTTGCTGATCTCAATCAGCTCCTGGCGTATCGACTGCAGGTAACCTAATACCTCAGCAGTATTATTGGCGCCATCATGGTTCTTTGCCAGCACTTGCTTGGCAGCACCTATCTTCATGCCCCGCACCTTCAACAGATTATAAACCAGTTGAATCTCGGCAATATCCTCGGCCGTGTACCTTCTTATTCCACGACTTTCTGTCTTCTTGGGCTTAATATTAGGAAATTCCTTTTCCCAATAACGCAAAAGAGACTCTGCCACGTTAAACTGAGCGGCAACCTCGCTAATAGAATAAAACTTCTTCAGCTCTTTATTCGGATTATAGGGCATAATTACAGATATAACTTCCTTTTATAAACAATTTCTTTGCAAAAATAGGTAAAATAAATTACCTTTGCAAGATTTTTGGTGAAATATACACTGTAAACAAGCAAATAAGCAAACTAGAAAAAGTCAAAATAACAAGAAATATGATGACAGCTAACGAAATCAGAGACTCGTTCAAGAAATTCTTCGAGTCAAAGGGACATCAGATAGTACCCTCCGCTCCTATGGTAGTGAAGGACGACCCAACGCTGATGTTCACCAACGCTGGTATGAACCAGTGGAAAGACATCATCCTGGGTACTCGTGACCCCGAGCCACGTCGTCGTGCCGACAGCCAGAAGTGTCTGCGTGTAAGCGGCAAGCATAACGACCTGGAAGAGGTAGGCCATGACACCTACCACCACACCATGTTTGAGATGCTGGGTAACTGGTCTTTCGGCGACTACTTCAAGGAGGGCGCCATAGATATGGCATGGGAGTATCTGGTAGATGTACTGAAACTTGATCCCAAGGACCTCTATGTTACAGTCTTCGAGGGCTCACCCGAGGAGAATCTGGTACGCGATGACGAGGCTGCCGGCTACTGGTTGAAGCACGTTCCCGCTGATCATATTATAAACGGAAACAAGCACGATAACTTCTGGGAGATGGGCGATACAGGTCCATGCGGTCCCTGCTCTGAGATTCACCTGGACAGCCGTACCCCTGAGGAGAAGGCCAAGGTTCCCGGTCGTGAAATGGTGAACAAGGACGATCCACAGGTTATTGAAATCTGGAACATCGTATTCATGCAGTACGAGCGCAAGGCTGACGGTCATCTGGAGCCCCTTGGCATGAATGTTATTGATACCGGTATGGGCTTTGAACGTCTTGTCCGTGCTATTCAGGGCAAGCACTCTAACTACGACACTGATGTCTTCCAGCCCATCATCAAGGCCATCGGCGACCTGAGCGGTTATACGTATGGCCAGAAAGAAGAAACCGACGTTGCCATGCGCGTGATTGCCGACCACCTGCGTACCATCGCCTTCAGTATTGCTGACGGCCAGCTGCCCGGTAATGCCAAGGCTGGTTACGTAATCCGCAGAATCCTGCGTCGTGCCGTTCGTTACGCCTACACCTTCCTGGGTCAGAAAGAGGCCTTTATGTACCGTTTGCTCCCCGTCCTGATTCAGGAGATGGGTGCAACATACCCTGAACTGGAGGCTCAGCGCGAGCTGATTACCAAGGTTATGAAGGAAGAGGAAGACAGCTTCCTGCGTACACTGGAGACAGGTATCCGCCTGCTGGACGGCGTAATGAAGGAGACCAAGGCTGCCGGCAAGACAGAAATTGCAGGCGAGAAGGCTTTCACCCTCTTTGATACCTACGGATTCCCCCTCGACCTGACAGAGCTTATCTGTCGTGAGAACGGTCTGACCGTTGACGAGGCTGGCTTCAACGTAGAGATGGAGAAGCAGAAAGCCCGTGCCCGTAATGCAGCTCAGGTTGAGATGGGCGACTGGCACATCGTTTCTGAAAGCCAGAACGAGAGCGGCGAGATTTCCACCTTCGTTGGCTACGACTACACAGAATACAGCTGCCACATCGTGAAGTACCGCGAGGTGAAGCAGAAGAAAGGCGTTGTATATGAGGCCATCCTTGACCAGACTCCTTTCTATGGCGAGATGGGTGGTGAGGTTGGTGATACCGGCGTACTGGTAAACGAGACAGAAACCATCAAGGTTATAGATACCAAGAAGGAGAACGGCGTAAGCATACACTTGCTGGAGCGCATCCCCACCAACCCCGAGGCTGAGTTCATGGCTTGCGTAGATGTTGACCGCCGTCGTGCCATAGAGGCTAACCACTCTTGTACTCACTTGTTGGACGAGGCACTGAAGGAAGTGCTGGGCAACCACGTAGAGCAGAAAGGTTCATTGGTAACACCCGACTATCTGCGCTTCGACTTCTCACACTTCGAGAAGGTAACACCCGAGCAGATTCGCGAGGTAGAGCACTTGGTCAACGATCGTATCCGTCAGAATATTCCTTTGCAGGAATACCGCGACACCCCCATTGAGGAAGCCAAGAAGCTGGGTGCTATTGCCCTCTTCGGCGAGAAGTACGGCGATAAGGTACGTGTCGTACAGTTCGGCTCCAGCGTTGAGTTCTGTGGTGGTTGTCATGCCAAGAGCACAGGTTGCATTGGTATGGTTCGCATCATCTCAGAGAGCAGTATTGCCGCTGGCGTTCGTCGTATCGAGGCTATTACCGGTAAGGCTGTAGAGGAAGCTATGGACAAGCAGCAAGACATGCTGAACGGCCTCAAGAGCCTCTTCAACAATGCTCCCGACCTGATGGCAACCATCCGCAAGGCTATCAGTGATAATGCTGAGCTGAAGAAGCAGGTTGAGGATGTGATGCGCGAGAAGGCTGCCAGCCTGAAGAAGGAAATGCTTGCTAAGCAAAAGGATATTAACGGCATCAAGGTAATGAGCACCATTACAGCACTCAACGCCGAGTTCGTTAAGGACATCGCCTTCCAGCTCCGTGCAGAGGTAGAGAACAGCTTGGTTGTTATCGGTTCTGTTGCCGATGGTAAGCCCCTCCTGACAGCTGCTGCCTCAGACAGTGTAGTAGCCGCAGGTGTGAACATTGGCAAGAACATCCGCGAGGCTGCCAAGCTCATTCAGGGTGGCGGTGGTGGTCAGCCCCACTTCGCTACTGCCGGTGGTAAGAATGCAGAGGGTATCCATGCTGCCGTAGAGAAACTGATTGAACTGCTCGCTAAGTAAGTTCCAATCATTAAAACATATTCAAGGAGAGGTTCCTGCTTGCCAAAGCGGAGCCTCTTCTGTTTTTGTAGTCTTCAGGCAGATAGGATACTGCGGTTCCCGCAATATCCGCGTGACATTAAATCAAAAAGCGAGGGCGTTTTTACTAGTACACGTAGGAAAACTCGTTAGTACACGTAGGAGTATTTACTAGTACACGTAGCCGTAAACGGGGCCTCTCATACACACCGCAAAGGTACAACATCAGAGAGGCGGGTATTACGTTCGTCCCTAGTTAACACCCCTCTTACTACTTATGGAGATTCTTTTTGTAATCCAGATTCGCATCAAACCATAGAGTAATGGTTTCACCCTTATTGCCTCTGTCAAGAGTCATGCGATCATATCCGCCCTCCACAAATTCATAACCAACCTTTTTCAGGCTCATCATATCACGGAAGATGGCATATTCATCCGATATATAGATAACCTTTATGGCATTCTCCTTTGAATAGCCGTTGCCACTGGCAGTAACTGCATAATAGAGTACCATAAACATTGAGTAATACTTTGTAGATTCCTCCTTCCTTCCCAACTCACCTGCTATCTGTGAAATCGTCCACAATAGAGACAGCGACACAGGAGCCAACTGCAGTTCCTTCTTGCAGATGTCGTAAGCCTCCTGCATTTTACCCTCACGATACAGGCGTCGCGGCTCAGTTAAAAAGTCCACACGAAGCGGGTCGTACTCTTTAGTGAAGGCAAATCCATAATACAGATTGGCCGCCTCTTCTTTAGAAAGAGAGTCAGGATCCTTCAGGAATCTTTCCATGAGAGCCTGGTATGCAGCAGGATTCTTTTTTACAAAATCCTCTACGGCCTGGTAATCGATGTCCAGTTTACTTCCCATTCCGAGATTCTCCACGCGAGCTCTCTGCATCCTCAGGGCGAGTTCGTCTACCGTGACAGTATTCTTGCTCTTACTCTTTGTCTTAATCTCCACCACCTGAGCCCCTTTTTTTGTGCCGTACTTATTCACAGCTTTCTCACCTGAAAGGACAGTAATATTATCAATCTCTTCCGGATTCAGCCCAAGAGATTCTCCTATAGGCACCAAAGGGTTCGGAGAATCAAGCATATCCATTGTCAGGCCCTTGGTATCCTTCATCACAACACCATCCAAAACCCACAAGGTTTCCTGATTCTCGACAAATATCTGATAGTCGGATTTTATTCCAGTATAATCTTGAATATCTTTGTCAAAGATATCCACCCTAAGCTGAACGTGCTGCAATCCATAACTATCAAGACCAAGGAACTGGACAGCTCTTATACCATAATCAGCCTCCAATATAAAAGTATCTGGTATATCACCTATATTGAAATGTCTTCGAAACCTATAGTATGTTTTCACAATCTTACCTTTGTATATATCCGCTCTTATTGTGATTGCTGGCGGCCATCCCGCCCTTTCCACAAAAAATTTTTTCACTTGAGCATCAGACAGAATATGCAGCGACTTTAAAAACGCCTCCCTCACACGCTCGTATCCATCCCACAAATATGAAGATTTCTCATAAGATTTTATTGCGGTTTCCGATTCAGGAGTGAGAATATGCTTATCATAAGTAGTATCCAATTCATCCTGATAGAGATAAGCTGAGATTCCACCGTACCGATCTATCCAAACCACGCTATCAGCTTCATGTTTGTTGTTTGCGCCAAAAGCCGCGAGATGCGGAGAAGGGCTCTGGGCATACAGACTTTGGGCGGCAAACAATGCCGACAATACAATTACGCAGCTGAAACTTTTCCATATAAATCCGTTCATAATCCTGTGTGTTTTTGTCGTTTTTAGGTTTTTCTGACTTCAAAGATACTATTTTTTTGCTTTAGCAACCTAATAAAAGACGAAAAAAATAACAAAAGATGTACCTCCACTTGTGCAGAAATACGATGGTTATCGGCACTTGCGACAGGTACATGTTGGCATAACATATACCTGACATATACCTATCATATACCTCAACGCCGAATTTAACACCCCGGAATGCGAAAAAACGTGCTTATTGGGGGTTGTTTTTCGATAGTTAATGAAAATATTTTATATCTTTGCATGCTTTTTCAGCGATAACCATTCAAAGAAGAGCACACAAGAACGAAATATCTTATTTATTAACCAAAACAAAACTAACTGTTATGAGTAAAGAATTACTTGTTAACGGAGAGGCTATGAATGCTTCTCTGGAGGGGATGCTTGTCGTTGAGCAGTTCCTAGTCGAGAATTATCTGTTTCGTAGAAACATCCTGAACGGGAAGACTGAGTTTGCCACCCAGAAGGATGGCAACCAGACATCAGATTACCGTCCACTGACCCAGGAGGCGCTGAACAGCATCATCCTGAGGGCAAAGCGCCAGGAGATTGCTGAAGGCAACCCCAAGTCGGACATCGTAGAGTATATCCACTCTGAGGAGGTTCCTTCCTTCAATCCCATCGAGGAATTCCTGAGTAGTTTGCCTGTTTGGGACGGACAGAATCATGTTGCCGACCTGTTTGGCCGCTTGCCTGGCGTCAGCTCCGAGCAATTGTCGTTCCTCTCCGTCTGGCTTCGTTCCACCGTTGCCCATTGGCTGCAGATGGATACTCTACATGGTAATGAATGCGTTCCTACCCTGATTGGCTCGCAGGGATGTGGCAAGACAACCTTCCTTCGCAGGATGCTTCCTCCACATCTGCGCCAGTATTATCTGGATCATCTGAACCTGAGCAACAAGTTCGACAAGGAGATGGCCCTGACCAACAACCTCTTGGTGAATCTGGATGAGTTGGATGCCATCCGCCCCAGTCAGCATGCTGCCCTGAAGCAGACACTCTCTAAGAGCAAGGTAAACGGCAGGCCTATCTTTGGTTGTGCTCAGGAGGACAGACCCCGATTCGCTTCCTTTGTGGCAACTACCAACAATCCACATCCACTTACGGATGCTACAGGAAGCAGGCGTTATATCTGTATTCAGATTCCACAAGGCCAGTATATAGATAATGTAGGGGAAATCAATTACGAGCAGCTTTATGCCCAAGTGCTATATGAACTGCGAGAGCAAAAAGCGCCTTACTGGTTCAACAACGAGGAAGTAGTCCGTATTCAGGAAATTAACATCGAATTTGCCGAGAAGAAGGACTTAGCCGAGATTGTGGTTGCCTGCTTCCATAAGCCAAAAGAGGGAGAGACTTCAAAGGCTATGAATTGCAACCAACTGTTGCAGGTCATTCAAGCAGAGTACCCCTCACTACCAATGAACAGAAGCACAAAGATTCATTTGGGGTTGGCATTGAAGGAACTGGGTTATGAACTGACCCATCGTGGCAATATGCCATTCTACAAGGTCGCGCTTAAGGCGGCCTGAAAAAGGTACGTGTTAGGGTATATGATAGGTATATGTTAGGTATATGTTAAGCCAATATATACCTATCCTCATCCTCGGTAACAATCGGGGGTCAACGCACAAAGAGTAACATCTTGGATTATTTGAAATTCACGAAGATTCTTGACAAATCAAGAGCGGTCCGTAAAGGCCGCTTTTTTTTGATTAACTGAGTAAAACTTACTCCCCAGTTAGGGATTTTTTTCTCCCTCGTTAGGAAGAAAAAATGGATTAGGGATTATGGATTCGGGATTAGAGGACTATTTATGGAAAAATACTTACAAACCATGAAAAGCAGGAATTTTGCGAGCTATTAATAGAAAAATGTGTTACTATTAATAGCAATAATTGCTACCATTAATAGTAGCAAAAAACGCTTTTGCAACTCCCCCTAAAGAGAAAAGTAAAAATAATAGACAAGCCCCTCAAACAAGCCCGTTATGCAGCAAAAAAATAAGCCTGCCACTCCCCTCGCGAAGAAATGGCAGGCATTACCAACAATTTACCTTAAAACTCTATTTCATTGATTTCACAATCCCAATTTTGTCTATTTGGGAGATATATTACGTCCTTTCTCGAGGTCGTAAAGTGCCTTGGCAAAATCTATTGTTTATTAGCAGTATCTTTCAACATTATTACTTTCCTTCGCATCTCAGCAAGTCTATTTAAGTATGCTGAATAAACAGAATCTTGTGTGTATTCTGTTTTGCAAAAAGGTTTTGCTTCCCTAAATAATATAAGCCCGTCTATTGCGGCACCAGGTATCTGCCAACAGAACTGCTTGTCCAAATAAAAGCTTCCAGTACATCTCAACTGAAAAACTTGCGTATGTGGAGAAGCATTCATGTCGAAATATATCTCTTCCTTCCCGAATCTACCCAGCTGATACTCAAGACTTGAAACAGGGGCCTTCTGTAAAGGCATAGATTTTTCTACATGGACATTATAAACATGTGCAGAACCTTGAAATGCCGACAATGCAATGCAGGCATAATCACCAGCATATCTATTCTTCAGAATGTCTCCCATGGAATGATAATCAAAACCGTATAAAATATAGCAGGAACGGTATCCGACATGGCCAAAGTGTGCATAGAACGTTGCAGTCTTACCCAGTGAGAGAAAACGGTCAACTACCTGTTCTGCTACTTCCGCCATTAAACTGTCTCGGATAAAAAATCTATCAGCCCCCCACTTTTCTATGCTATAGCGTATAAATGTCCGCTCTGGAGGAAGTAACATTTTTTTTAATTCTTCATTCTTATCGAACAGAGGAAGTAATTCCTTTCCAGTCGTATTACTCATGATTTTTACACATAAAGTATCAACGGACGCATAACGTTTGATATTCAGATCGTAAAGTAATTTGCATAAGCTTACTCTTTTTTCGAAAGGAAGAAACTCATGCGGGTCAAAGCCCAGTAACGTAACTTTATCTTTGCTTCTCACGTTGAAATCTCTAAGCCACTGTATAAAAGAAATGAAAGAATCTGAGTGTAGCGAAGACATCTGAATAAATTCCGATATATCTGTAATACTAAAGTGTTCGTCGCCCTGTACGTACCTGTTCACCATAAGAGAATATTCCATCGGGAACTCCAACATTACCAGTCTGCAATTGTGATTTGTGATACGATCTTGCATCAGAGAGAACACTTTCTGCGACAGGGTTTCTGTTCCGTGAGACGTTTCGCCCAATGCCAATATCCGTTTGCCCATTATGGGCAGTTGCAGCATTTCGGACGAGGGAATGACACCCGACGAATCTATCTGTTCCGTCGGTATATCACCAATATTTGACTTTAATAAGGAATTACCGTTCAGGAGTTGGAAATCTGACATATATAATTGACCGCAGATAGCCAGACTATCCCCTTCTGTTTGTATATTTATATTCAAGAATGTCGCATCCTTCGTATAGACAGGGAGAGAGATATCTGTCCATTCATCCGTTAGAGGTAGATTAAGTGTATCAGCCTTCAAAACAGTCAGGGTATTGTTATACGTGAAAACGACCGCCCATACATATTTACACTTCTCGACCTTATATCTAATTTTCAGTGTCAGACTATCATCTTTCTCAGTAAGATGAAATACTGGATAGTTCCTGCCCATTATGCCTTTACACGCTCCCTTAGTAGTTATCTTCAATACATCGGGACCACCAGAGAGTGTATCCAATTCTACTTTATAGAATCCATAATCCGGATGCATTTGAAACTTTTCATCATACCATTTTGAATATACGCCAAGGAAACAACAAAAGAGCAATACTACAAATAGAAAAAGGCGTCTCGTATCTAATAACTCTTTGGCTTCTGCAAATAAAGGAGCATGCATAATTAATATAGCAAAATTGATAGAAAAAAACTATATAAAAATCAATTATCAAAATATGAACAAAGATACAACATAATTTTAATTTCCAATACTCTTTTCAAAAATAATAAAATTAAAATGTTATATCGTCACAAAAACTAGTTAACAACAACGCATAATGCTTGCAAAGAAAACACACAAGAGATACATAGAGGAAGGGAAAAATGGTGTTCCCATTTTTCTCGCCGCTCTATGTACCTCAACAGTCAAACAATCAAACTACCAGTTAATACTCTTCGCCTGTTCTGTTATTCTTTAATTTTCCAGTTATGATATTAACATCAATAGATGTAATTAACTTACCTGTTCCCGCATTGTACGTTTCCGTTACGGAAGTATAATCGCCTCGCCAACTATTAACTACATAAAAATATCCAGTATGGCTAAGCTCACCACGACATATAGCATCATATAAAGCTGCTTCAGTATATTCATGTGCCATTGAAACACGACGATCAATATAGTCAGTCAATTTGCCCAATCCAGGAAGGCTACTCATTACCTCCCCAGCAATCCAATCGTACCATGCCCTATTTTGAGTATGTATATAGGAAGAAAAATTACCATACCAATCATGGAAACACCTTCCCTGGTAATAAAGCTTCGTTCACGTAAGGTTTCTAAGGTATAGCTATGTCCATAATGGCGGGCAATCATCCGCAAACATGTGGGGCCGCAACCAGAAGAATCTAACTGATGATAGTGAGGGAACGAACGTCTCATCCTTACTTATTTCTTCTTTGGATTTTTGTTAAACTTATATGCAACCTTCAACATGGCGTAGCGAGGCATGCATAGTTGCCAAGTTTCTGTTCGCCCTTGTCCGTTCACAATATATCTTGTGCTGGAGCGTTGCTTCAGGATATCAAAAGCATCTACTTTGACTATGAGTTTCCCTTTCATAAAAGGACGGGATACGGAAGCATTCCATACCAATTCGTTTGTATTCATGGCCCTCTCCTCATATCCACGACGGCTATACATCTTCAAGTCCGTTGCAAACTGTATCTTCCATGGGAAGGTATATTGCCCACTCAGACCATAGCTGAAATCAAAAGCATTGATATTTGTTGCATCATTCAATTCCCGAGTGGCTACGTTCCAGGCAAGATTGCCACCCATTTCCAGACGCAGGCTTTCCTTATTGTAGGACACCTTAAGGTTCTGAGACGTGATGTAATGGTTCACTCGGCTCAACTGACTCTCAAGGAATCCTTCCACCCGTGCCAAATCCACATTGTGGACGTAGTCAAAATTTGTACCGCCCTCAAACTTGTAACGTTTCTGTTTGCCAATTGTTTTATTATAGAAGGTACCTATGGAAGCATTCCAGTTACCCTTTACATTCTCCGGACGATAGGTATATACACCGCTCTGCGGGTTATAAGTAAAGCCGTTTGCCACCATGTTGTCCAAAATATTTGCCGTCAGCTTCAGTCGAAAGAACTTTTCCCACTGTGCATTATCCATAGATAACTCAAAATGGTGAACGCGAGAAGTCTGCAAATCAGGGTTACCCAGGATGACGGACAGAGGGTCGGACGTATCCTTCATGTCCAACATCTGAATCAAGTTGGGAGTACGGACAGAGCATCTGTATTCAAACTGATAATTCTTCATGAACAGACTGTCAGATTCACATTCCACACTTACTGTCGGTTCTACATACCAGTTGTTCTTACACAGATCCGATCGTAGATTGGAACGCCAGTATCTGACCGACTCGTTGCTATAGACAATGTCGGCCGAAACCGTAGCAAAGATACGGCTCTTACTTCCATAGTGATTATGATTGACAAAGAAATTATTTTTGTTATCCCTGATCATATACTGACTAAGGTAACTAT
Source organism: uncultured Prevotellaceae bacterium (assembly GCA_946415645.1). Classification (GTDB taxonomy): domain Bacteria; phylum Bacteroidota; class Bacteroidia; order Bacteroidales; family Bacteroidaceae; genus Physcousia. The sequence continues at coordinate 19,292 of CAMKTJ010000008.1, read as the reverse complement.
TCCCTGCGTCAATAGTCTGTAGATATGCCGCCTGCGAAGGTAGCATGCCAAGCTCTGCATCATAACCTATCTTATCCAGTCTGTACAGCGAACTCTCGCTGTTTCTATAGCGCTGACTATAACCTATCGTCGTCCCTAGATTCCAGCGATGCGGCAAATGAAGATAATAATTCCCGTGAGCATGAAATGTGTATCCGTGTTCGCTGTAAGGTTTATAGCGGTTCTGATTATCACCAGCCCTTCCGGCTGAAGGATAATTCAGGCTGTACAAGCTGAAATCATCTTTGTCCTCCTTGTTGTAATCAGCCCGTGCAAACAGAATGACATCATCCCCGTTATGAAGGTTCTTCTCCCATGTAATGCTTTGATTGAACGCATATCCGGAGATGTTGTATTTTGTGTGGTCAAGGACGCTGTTGATACATAAGTTTTTCAATAATGGATTGACAGAAGTGGAAAACACTGAATCCAACACCTGTATGCAGGAGCCATAGCCAGACGGATCCGAAGCGAAAGCGGCACTCTGGGAAAAACCGCCCCCGTCCTTTTTGTAATAGTTGGAATTGGTATCAAAAAACAGTCCGACCTTCTTCAATTCCAATCTATTGGAGAGAGAACTATTGAAATCCCTGCTACTGGAAATATTTCTTGCCTTGCTATACTCTTGGCTTCCAGCCATGAATGTTTCTTTTGCCGTGCGTGTTTCATCTTTGTCATCCTCCCAGTTTACATGTACCTCAACATTCTCCTTGTACCGGTTGTTTTTGTCCTCCACATAGATACTGCCGCCTAACATTTTCTTTTCTTTTTCTCCCGTAACAATCTTGGATTGGGCATTCCAACCATCCGCACCTGGCCCCCTGACCTCGTTCGTATTGTTAGCACCTGCAAATAGTACCATACGGGAGTTATCTGTAAAACGCAAACCAAACAAACGCCCAAGCCACTTCTCTTTAGTCCCGATTCCCGCTTCGGCATTTGCCATATATCCGATAGAATATTCCTTCTTCAACTCCACGTCCATCACATAATCCTTTTTCCACGTATCCTGGTGAATCATTTGACTGCGTGGGACATCCTTTTCGTAGAACTTCAGTTTGCTTACAATGTAATAAGGAAGGTTGTCCAGCATAATGCGGTTCTTACCTTTAAAGAAATCCTTGCCGTTCAATGTCAGGTAGTCCACCTTACGCCCGTTCATGTATATGGTGCCGTCATCACGCAACTCCGCCCCCGGAACGCTGGCCACCAACGCGTCAAGCATAGAGCCCTCGGGAATCTTAAAAGCATCCGCATTCACAACAATCGTATCACCCTTATAGGCAATCTGAACGCGTGTGGCTGAAACTGTAACCTCGTTCAGGGTGGTTTCCTTCATCTTACGCTTCATGAACAAATCTGGGAAAAGGTACTCTTCCTTCCGGTTTAAATTTTTCAATTCCAGACGTTGTACTACGGTTTCATAATCAGGATGCTCTGCTTTTACCAGAAAAACCTGAGGCTTACGCGCAACTTTCGCAACCCAAACTTGTGCATGAGGTGAACGGGCACCACGGCTTGTCCACACCATGTCCTTCGAAATGCCATTTGTATCCGTCAATGTAATAAAAGCCTCAGGGATGCCATGTTTGGTAAATGAGTCGCTGACGTATTGGACCATATATACCGAATCGTTGTCTTGTGCCATTACGGGAAGACAAAATAAAGTTACAAGAAAAGCAAGACAGATTCTTTTTTTCAGAAAGATAGTATTTAACTTGCGATATTCTGGCTTATACACATCAGCCTTAAACGTAAAAGGGGGCATGTCAAATTATTTAAAGGTCTAAAATCCAGAGGTCCATTTTAAAAACTTATGCTTACGCACACTATTCTGAAGAATAAGGGCGGAATTATCTCATCCTTACGAAGAAAAATCAAATGTATGTTTTTGGCAATTTTCATGCTATTTTATGTCTGTTTTTAGGTGTAGTTGTTAATTTTGCGACACTAATTTATGTGTATTTAGAATTGACACCAAGAAATTATCCGCAAAAACATACATAAAACTAAAAAACAGTTCCCGAGAACTATTCCATATAGTCCTCAAGAACTACGAACAAACGATTTTTAACATCTTATTAACACCACCATGGCTCGTACAAACGAAAAAATAATTATCTTTGCAGAAGTAAATATAAAAAGTAGAAATGTTTTTATGGGTATTGCACACACACCATATTCGTATAATTTATTAAGGAATGAAGATGGTCTGATTGATGGTCTTACCATCTGTAATCTTGTAAAGATTGCCAGATTCCATGCCCTACTAACAGGCTCAAGCTGCATCATAATGAGCTTTCCCGATGGTAAAATACTATATAAATCAGAAAAGCTCTTATTCTTGGACGAAATTACGGGCAAGGACAAACAGAGGGACTGCGAGAACCCATATTGGGAATATGTGCAGGAAAAGACACTAAATAAACTTCTGAAATTAAGAACAGAATTCCTGCATTATAGCCGTAAGATGGACATTCGGAAAGACGAGTTGTATTACAGTTCAACAGACTACCCTATTATATTAAAGGGAAAGGAGTTCTATATAAATCAGAAATTCGTCCCGATGGCGATAGACTCTGAGAGAAAAATTCAGATAGGTATGCTGGTATATAGCACTTCCAAAAGAGAGAAAATGGAGAGCTGTATTGTTAATGAATGCGGCAATTTTCTGAAATACGACTTTGAGACAGAAGAATATGAAGACTTCAATCCGAAAGCCAATCTTACAAAAACGGAAAAGGTTATCCTTGGACGTATGAAAAAAGGGTTAAGCAATGATGCCATTGCAAATAACCTGAATATAAGTGCCTATACAGTAAAAGCACATAAAAGGAACATCTTCAAGAAACTGAATGTTAGAAATACAACAGAAGCCCTGGCAATTGCCGATAGATATAATCTATTATCTAGGGGGGGGTAAAAATCGGTTAGCGGTTAAAGGTTAGCGGTTAGCGAATTTTTGTTCCCGTTGAAAAAGATTTTGTTAGCAACCAAGACTTCATTTATTCCACCTGTTCCTTTGGCCAATTCACCAAAAAGACCTTTTCCGTAGCACGGGTAAGAGCGGTGTAAAGCCAACGGAAATAATCGGGCGAGAGCATATCCTCGGTAATATAACCCTGATCAATATAAACATGCTGCCACTGTCCGCCCTGCGCCTTGTGGCAGGTTACGGCATAGGCATATTTTATCTGCAAGGCATTGTAATAGGGATCTTGGCGTAGGCGCTTCATCCGTTCACGTTTGTCCCTTATCTCAGGGTAATCCTCCCATACAGCATTGAAGAGTTGCTCCTGCTGCTGACGGGTGAGGGAAGGAGCCTCACTCTGCAATGTATCCAACAGAACCGTTACATCCAATTCCATATTGTCATAGTCGGGAAAACGCAAGGTGACATCAGCAAACCGGAAGCCATACAATTCACGTTCGTTACGGAAACGCCTCACTACCGCCACATCGCCATTGGCAATGAAATTAGTGCCTTCCTCCGGGGAGGGGGCAAGGGGCAAGGGGCAAGGGGCAGGGGGCATTTTTGAATTTTGAATTTTGAATTTTGAATTTTCCAGACTTGTCCAATAATAATTATTCTTGGCAACCATTACGAGGTCGTTGCCTGAAAGTTCATCCTCGTAATCCAAAATCCTTGCCCTAATGCCATTATTAAAGATATTGGCCCGTTTGTTACTCCTTGTCACCACAATGGTCTGATCTATCCCACAACGGTGATAGCTGTTTTCCAAAGCTTCTATCAGCTCATCGCCAGGCATCACACAGACATCAGGGAAATCTACACGCAGTCGGGGGAACTCATAATAAAGTTCGTCCTGCATCAGTTGCCTCAGATGGGTGGCGTTCCACAGGATGCCAGATTCCTGTTCCTGCCTTACTACCTCTGTCAGCTCTACTTCCATGACATGCATGTCATAGCCCTCCAACATATACCTACTCAGAGCTGGACTCTCCTCTTCACCCACAGGAGGAAGCTGAGCCGTATCACCCACCAATATCAGGCGACAGCCTTCGCAAGAATAGACGTATTGCATCAGATCATCCAGCAAACGTCCCGTCCCAAACATAGAACCGGAAAGCCCCTCGTTAGAAATCATGGAAGCCTCATCCACAATAAAGAGGGAATGCTTGTGCAGATTGATGTTGGTCTGAAAATTATCCATATCTACGATAGACTTCTGACGGTATATTCGTTTATGAATGGTGTAAGCGGGTGCATCGGCATATGAGGAGAACACTTTGGCCGCCCTACCCGTTGGAGCCAGCAGCATCACATGTTGTTTCAGTTGTAAAAGAGTCTTCACCAATGCCGCCACTAGCGAGGTCTTTCCTGTTCCCGCATACCCCTTCAGCAGGAAAAGGGTGTTGGAATTTCTATTAAGCAAGAACTCTTCCCACTTTTCCAGCACCAAATATTGCTCATTCGTTGGTTCATGAGCGAAATTCCGTCTTATTAGACCACACAAATCATCACTTATCATCATTCTTTTTGAAAAAAAAGCACGAAATATCGTTTATGTGAATTAAATTCTCTATTTTTGCGATGCGAATATACAAAATAAAATACAAATAACAACATGAACAAGAAGCTAATTAATGTATTTTTAGGTCTTTGTGTAGTTGGTTTGCTCTTCATCACATGGCGTAGCATTCAGGATACCGAGGACTTTGATGCTGACGTAAAAGCCCGCGAGAACGTTGTAAAGGCACGACTGATGCAAATCCGCGATGCCCAGGAAGCTTATAAAGCTCAGAATGGCGTATATTGCCCAGACTGGTCTGTACTGATACAGTTTGTAAAGACCGGCAAACTGCCCATTATTATGAAGCAGGGTGTGCTCACCGACGATCAGATGGACAAGGGTCTTACCGAGGCAAAGGCTGCAGAAATTGTAAATAGCGGAGATCAGGCTGCCATCATTGCCAATGGACTGCAGGAATTCCGTCGTGACACCATTTGGGTTTCACTCAAGGATTCTTTGTACAACTATGAGGGCTTTGTTGCAGACTCAATGCGTTACATCCCCTTTGCAGAGGGTGACACTTTCGAGTTGATTGCATGTCCCAGCACTACACGTTCTGGTACTATCATACAGGTAATGGAGTGCAGCGCACCTGATAGTTCATTCCTGAAGGGTATGGGCAAGCAGGGCAAGCGCGTCATCAACAACCGTGCTGAAGAGGCTGACGCCAAGGGTGCATATCCTGGTCTGAAGATTGGTGATATTGGTGGCAACTGGAACAACAATGCAGGTAACTGGGAGTAATTTGCATAACACATATAGATTATCCATCCGACTTTTCTCGGATGGATTTTCTTTGTCTATCTTATATACCTCAGATAATTCTTTGGTACAGAAAGAGGACGTAACGGCCGATGGCAGTACGCCCTTGTACCAATTGCTGGAGAAATCACTCCAGCGCCCCCACCTTACAGAATACACCTTCCAAAGTGTGGAACTGCTGGTTCTTTCACCCAGCACCTGTGTTCCACTGGATTACTTCCGCCGCGAAGAGGTATTCCCACTCTACAACCTCACATTTCCTTCCCTGAAAGTCAACAAGGCGGAGGTGCATTACCAGATTCTACCCTCACTGGAGGTTGTTGAGCTATTCTCTTTAAACCAACAGATTAGGCAAACCGTCCAGGCCATCTATCCCGACGTGGAGATTATCAGTCTGGAAGGACGCGCCATAGAAACCATTGCCAATGCCGACCGTAAGCTACAGGACAGCGATGTTCATTTCTATGGTATGATTGCCCCCAAGAATATGCTTATCTGCTGTTTCAAGGAACAACGTCTGCATTTCGCAACGACCTACACGGTAGATAACGATGCCGACCGTCTCTATTACATTATGGGTGCATGGAAAAACTTGCAGATGAACGAGCAGACACAAGCCCTTCACCTCAACAACGCCAGCACCGAACTACTGAATCAGGCTAAACGCTTCATCCCAAATACCATAGTATGCGAGTTATAACAGGAAAATACAAAGGGCGCCACTTTGATGTGCCCCGCACTTTCAAGGCACGTCCCACCACGGACTTTGCCAAAGAGAATCTGTTCAACGTACTGAAGGGGTATATTGATTTCGATGAAGAGCCTACAGCCCTTGACCTTTTCTCGGGCACAGGCAGTATTACCCTGGAACTGCTGAGCCGCGGTTGTAGCCGTGTTGTATCCGTAGAGGCTGATGCCCTGCATTATAGTTTTATATGTGGATTTGTAGAGAAACTGCAAGACCTGAACGCCTTTCCTGTGCGGGCTGATGTTTTCCGTTTCCTAAGCAAATGCCACGAGCAGTTCGACTTCATCTTTGCCGACCCACCCTATGCGCTGCCACAATTGGAGCAGCTGCCAGACATCATCCTCTCGCACCAGTTGTTGCGCGAGGACGGACTCTTTGTCCTGGAACACGGAAAGACGCAGGATTTCTCTAATCATCCACGCTTCGTAGACCACAGAGCCTACGGCAGCGTGAACTTCTCTTTCTTCAAGTAAAGCGGGGCGGATTAGAATCTTCCACCACCACCGCCGCCGAAGCCTCCTCGGCCACCGCCGCCGCCCCAGCCGCCACGGTCTCCACCGCCCCAGCCACCACGGCCTTCGCCCCAACCGGCATTGGCACGTGCCTGCTTGTTACCCAAAAGGTTCAGACGGTAAATGAAGTGTACCATCACATAACTGTTGACAGCGTTGGTCCAAGTATTGGTACGCATGGTGGCAGAAATGTTACGACTAATATTGCTGCGCTCACGTAGGATGTCATACCATTGCACGCTGATGGTAGCAGTTTTTCCCTTCAGGAAGCTCTGACTGAGCTGTGCATTCCAAATCAACTCATTGGTATTCATGCTGGCATCCTCGTAACCACGGCGGCACTGCTCGCTGATATCGGTGCTCAGGGCCATTCCCCAAGGCATATTCAAGACAACGTTACCACCATAGTTAAAACTCCATGTATCCAAATTTGAGTTACGCTGGATAGAGTTACGGTCGTGTCTGTATGCCGTACTTCCGTTTACGCCAACCTCGTAACTACCATCAGCACCCAAATCGCCGCGAACATTCAGACGAAGGCTCTCACGCAGGTTCAATGTCTTGGTTACAGACTGCTGTAGCAGCTTTTTCCTTTCGGCATAACTGAACAATCCATCCATATCCACACCGCCGTTTACGCCGCTGGTCAGGAAGCCTCGCGCTGTTTCATCTATATTGCTGCTGATGTAACCTACATCATGACTGTAATCGATATTGGTATTCGTAGAGAAGTTCCACATCTTCTTCTTGTCGACGGCAGTATTGAACATAAGCCATGTGCCGATATTCCATTTGCCGTCTATGTTCATAGGACGGGTGTAACGGGCACCGGTCAATTCATCATAGATAGTGCATGATGATATGCTTCTACGGTTTATATTACCCTGAAGGTTAGCGGCCCAGCCACGCTGTGCCTCGGTATTGTAGCCATTGTAGAAGACACTGAAGTTATCTGTCCATGAGCTCTTCAAACCGGCATTACCTGTACTGATATTCAGGGGGTCGCTACTGTCCACTGTCTCTATCAGGTCTGTCATAGAAGGCTGGCTCATACGGCCAAAGTAACGCAGACGCAACTGACTGGCATTGTTGATCTTCCAGCGGATATCAATACGCGGAGCCCAGTTCTGGGTTGTTCTGACAATGGTGGTGTCTATGCTGCCTTTTTTATAGTCCATGTGGGTATTCTGAGGCTGATAGCTGACACCCGCATTGAAACGCAACTCCTGCTGATTCTCGAACTTAGCCGTATAGCGGTACATCAGATTGGCATTATGGTTCCACTCCTTATAAGTAGCGTACTGACTGTTCTCCCTATCCTTGGTCAGATTCGTCAGGTCTATACCGTACTCACTCAGATTATGAATACTTCCATCCTGCAGCTCCACCTGACCGGTGTATAGGTTATAGGCAGTGATATTGGTCAATTGACCATAATCCGTCATCGCTTTCTGAATATCATCGGCCAGGGTGCTCTGCGTCAGCATGGTACGGTCGCGATCCTGGAATCTTCGCTGCAGCTGGTAGCTTACCTGCAGGTTACCGCCCGTCAGCAAAGGCTCGCTATAGCTCAGTCTTCCCTGATAGCGGTAGGTTGTAGAGGGGGCAAAGGTATTCTGGTAGGTTGCTGTCAGAGGCTCGCGCGCTGTCTGCTGGAAGTACTTCACCATAGAACGACTGTATGAATTACTCTCGCTAGTCTGATATTCACCGCCAATGTTCAGCGTAATGTTACGTCCTGGCTTGTAAAGCTGACGGTTCACCTGCAACTCAGCATCCGTACTGGTATTCTTAGAGTCACCAAAGCTATAACGCTCATTATGGTTCACCACGATGTCTGACTGACCTGTTGTCTGGTTTACCAACTTGTTGTACTCCTCTAGAGGGTCAACCAGTCCTGCCTCATAAGGACTACTGTTGAAGGTCACGCTAGCACTCTCGCCATAGTTGTCACTCTTAGAGAACGAGAAGTTAGGACGGAACAAGATATTGGTCAGCGAATCCGGCATCCATTCGAAACGGAAGTTGGCATTCAGATTATAGTTGTTGTTCTTGCTGTGATTCTTATTATTAGAGAAGGTACTCTGCGTGCTAGAGAGGAATGTCTCATTATTCGACTGAGAATCTGAGACGCTGTTTCTGACCGAGTAACGCACATTACCGCCCAGTTTAATAAGACCGGCCGTATAATCGGGCTTGCCATTTTCCCAAGCGAAGTTAACACCCACCATTGTACTGGTGGTGATACCTCCGCCACCGCCCCAGCCGCCCCAGCCGCGACCGCCGCCAGGGAATCCCGCATCATTCAGATTGTTCCTACTGGCAATGAGAGTAAACTGCGAGTGATCCAGAAAACGGTTGATATTCAGTTTCAGCGAATAAAGGTCTGCCGGAATACTGGCAGCCGATGTATTCATACCTTGTATGGTACTGGTACCTGTGGGCGTTCCGTATGAAAGATCCACGTTAGATACCCATCCTTCTTTCATGCCTTTCTGAACGGTCAGATCAAGTACAGTCTCCTCCTCACCATCGTCAATACCGGTGATGCGGCTGTAGTCGCTCTTACGCTCATAGGCCTTCAGCTTCTTAATCATCTTGCTAGGAAGGTTCTTCATGGCCATCTTGGTGTCATTCTGGAAGAATTCCTTTCCATCCATCATGATTTTGCTGACGCTCTTGCCATTAATCTTAATGTTACCCTCATCATCCACCTCGGCACCAGGTAGCTTCTTAACAAGTTCCTCAAGGGCTGAGCCCTCCGGCAAACGGAAAGCATCGGCATTATATATAAAGGTATCAGCCTTCATCTCCACCTGAGCCAACCTGGCCACTACCTCTGCCTCGTTCAGCACCTTGCTGTTTTCCTGCAGGGTCAGTGTACCTACGTTCACCGTCTTATTGCTCTTACCCAGAGTCAGGTTCTTGAATTGCGTTATATATCCCACATAGGATATTCGCATGATATAGCTACCGGGCTTTACAGCAGGAAGTTTGAACTTACCATCGGCATCAGACAATGCTCCGGAAGCCTGGGTGCTGTCCTTAGGCTGTAGCAGCACCACTGTTGCACCCAACAACGCCTCATTGTTGGTACCATCCATTATCAAACCACTCACTGTTACTTTCTGCGCCATCATCATCACAGGGCACAGCAACATCACTAACAAATATAATAAAGTCCTTTTCATCAATGATTATTCTTGTTTCTGAAAACTAAGACACAACCTTTTGTATATGGTTTAATTAAGCAGCGGCAAAGTTAGCATTTTTTTCACTTTTTATAAACAATGTTTATATTCCAATGCTCAATGTTCAATGTTTTTTGTATTTTTGCGGCAATTTTGTACAGATTTCTTAACAAATGATAATGAAACAAGACGTAATCATAAGCCAGAACCTTACAGAAGACCTGCGTCAAGCCATCGAGCGCTGCCCGCATGATCAACTCTTTGTTCTTACAGATACCACCACCCTGCAGTTCTGCTGGCCCGTCATCCGGGACTACCCCTATCTGCAGGAGGCTAAGATGATTACCATCGGTGCCACCGACGAGAACAAGACCCTCCAAACCCTCTCTTCCGTCTGGGAAGCCCTTCAACAAGGAGGTGCCACACGTCACAGCCTGCTCATCTGTCTGGGGGGTGGGATGGTTACGGACCTGGGCGGCTTTGCTGCCAGCACCTTCAAGCGCGGCATTCAATACATCAATATCCCCACTACCCTTCTAAGCATGGTTGATGCAAGTGTGGGAGGAAAAACGGGCATCAACTTCGGCGGTTTGAAGAACGAGATAGGTGTCTTCAACTGCGCCAGCACTGTCATCCTCTGTGCTGACTTCCTGCGTACCCTGGACAGTTATAATATCCGTTCCGGATATGCTGAGATGCTGAAGCACGGCATCATCAGCAATACGGAGAACTGGGCAGAACTTATCACCTTCGATCTGGACAACATAGACTACACCCACTTGCAGCAGATGGTAGCTAAGAGCGTAGCCATAAAGGAACGTATCGTAGAGGAAGACCCAACCGAGAAAGGAATCCGCAAGGCGCTGAATCTGGGCCATACTGCAGGTCATGCCTTAGAGAGCCTGGCGCTTGAAGAAAACCGCACCGTCCTGCACGGATACGCGGTTGCATGGGGTCTGGTATGCGAGCTTTATCTCAGCGCCAAGCGTCTGGGATTCCCACATGACAAGCTCAATCAGACGCTGCAGTTCATAAAGGAGAACTATGGTGTCTTCACCTTCAACTGCAAACAGTACGACAAGTTGTATCAGTTCATGACGCACGACAAGAAGAACCAGTCTGGCATCATCAACTTCACCCTCATGGCTGACATTGGTGATATCCGTATCAACCAAAGTGCCGATCGCGAGGAAATCCTGGAAATGCTGGATTTCTACCGCGAAAGCATGGGATGCTAAAGAGATCAGGGACTAAAGAGTAGGGAGTAGAAAGAACCAATTGAAAAGATTTTGCGGTCCGGTTGAGAAAATATATTTTCCTAACTGGGCCGTAAGTTTTTCTACCATATTGAAGGAGAAAAGGTTTTTATTATATCACAATCAGACAAACATAATCAACTTTTTTCATCTCGGCGGGAACAAAAAAAACATTACAGCGTCTATATAACAGAAACGCATACAAAAAAAGAGCATAAAACTAATATGGAAAGAGAAGAGTTCTGCACATTGGCACGCCAGCTTAGAGAGGGCATACTGGCCCTAAGCCGACGATTCCTGAAGGATGAGGCCGATGCAGAAGACAACATGCAGGACACCCTGCTCAGGTTGTGGACCATCAGAGAGAAGTTGGACGAGGTCAACTCTGTTCAGGCCCTTTCCTATGCTATCTGCAAGAACCTATGCGTCTCCAAGCTCCGCCAGCGGCGCATCATCCCCATGGAACTGAATGAGGAAATCAGACTGATTAGCGCACATGACTCGCAGTGGATGCTGGAGGAGAAAGAGAATGCCCTGTGGCTGGAGGAGCGCATAGCAGAGTTGCCCTCGTCACAGATGCAGATACTACGCATGAGCCAGCAGGACGGGCTGGAGAATAGCCAAATCGCAGAGATTCTGGGCATCAGTGAGACTACCGTCCGAACCGCCCTCTGCAAAGCCAGAAAGAATCTCTTGGAGAAAATGATGAAACGTGAGGCAGAACAACTAAAAGCTGTAGAACTATGAAGAAGGTAACATCAGAAAATGTGCAGGAGCTTCTCAACCGCTACATGGAGGGGGAGAATACTCAAGAGGAGCTGAGATTGCTGAAGGAATACTTTGGCAACAACAAAGATTTGCCGGCTAACCTGCGCCCCTATGCCCAAATGTTTGGCGTGCTGGACAAGAAGCCTAAGACACCCAGTGTAGAGGCACTGAACCGGTTTGCCGAAGCACCACAGTCTGCACGCCGTCACATACCGCTGTGGCCCCTGCTGGCAGCTGCCTGCCTAGCCGCCTTCGCCGTTATCTTCCTGACTCCGCCCAAGGAAGAAGAGAACATGGCCATAGCATACGTGGACGGTAAGACACTCAACAATGAGGCAATGGCTATGCAGATGGGGCAGGAAGCCCTGCAGGAGATCTTCAGTAATGGAAACGAAGAAGAACAATTAACAGATTTGTTCAATGAAAAATAAACGAAATCATGATGAATAGAACAATAACAACAATATTAGTGATGCTGTGCGTAAGCCTGTGTGCATTTGCACAAAAGGGACTCCGCATCAACGATGTCTTTGAGGGAAAGGTAATCCTTAAAAGCAAGATGCAGGAGAGCCTTATCAAAGGCGACAACCTAGCTTCCTACAACCTAAAAGTGTTGCATACCGTCAAATTCACGACTCCCTTTAAATTACGTCGTGAAGAGGTAGAAAAACTCTTCTATGAGGATATGGAGAACCGACTCTCTGACGATGACGAGAATATGGAACTGGAGACTCGTAACGGACATCTCTACTACGCCATTGTGCAACTATCCGACACCGAGAAAGGCGCACACCGCTACATCTGCTACCAATGCAGGGATAAGTCGGGCGACTATGACATAACCCTGGTATATATGGAGGGTAAAGCCTCGCTGGCCGATTTGAGAAGAACATTCAAGAAAAAGTAATAATAGACTTTAGAAAAAATAAAATATACGACAATGAAAAAGTATCTTTTAGCCATTACAATGGCTGTTTTGGGAGTTGCGAGCGTAGTAGCTGACGACAATAACGAAAAACCAGGAGGATGGGACTTTGAGCTACCCGGACTGAAAGTCAGCAAAAGCACTACCACCTCCAAGACAAAGGTGAAGAGCAGCATCAGCTCCACCCTATCGTTTGGTTTCATCACTGGAATCAACCAGGACGATGGCGTAAGCATAAACATGGGTCAGTCATACGAGATTGAATGGGGTGATGTTATCAGCGGCAAGATACGCGTAGGCCGAAAGGATTTCCTGCGTCTGGGAATGGGATTTGACTGGCGTAATTACAGAATGACGGACAGAATGTTTGTGAAGGACAATGATGGCAAGATCAGCTCACAGGACTATCCCGCAGGTACCGAACCTAAGTTTAGCCGCATCCACACCTTCAGTCTTTCCATCCCTCTGAAGTACTACCACTATTTCAACAAGAAGATGTACTTTGCCGTTGGTCCTGAACTTTACTTCACCCCCTGGGGCTCGCTCAAGACCAGATATTACGAGAATGGAGAAATACAGAAGATTACCGCCAGAAACATACACGAGAATACCGTATCTATAGGCGTAGGTGCCGAGGTAAACATCCATCACATTGGCATTTACTACAAGTACAACCCCTTCAATGTGCTGAACAGCAGCTTCGGTCCTAAGTTCTCCAGCATGACGACAGGTCTGAAGATAGCATTTTGAAAAACGCTCTACAGATAAAAAAGTGAGATGGCTTAACGGTCATCTCACTTTTTTTCGTAATTTTGCAGCGTAAATAGTATCACATGGAAAGGAAAGATTTTGAGATAATGGCCCCTGTTGGGTCGCCCGAATGTCTGGCGGCCGCCCTCAGAGCGGGAGCAGACAGTATATACTTTGGCATAGAGAACCTGAACATGAGGGCGCACTCGGCCAGCACCTTCAGCATAGACGACCTAAAGCGCATTGCCGAGGAATGCCGTCTCTGTGGTGTGAAGAGCTACCTGACGGTGAACACTATCATCTATGGTGAGGACCTTCCCCTGATGCGTCAGATTCTGGATGCAGCCAAAGAAGCCAACATCAGTGCCGTGATAGCCAGCGATATTGCCGTCATGAGCTACTGCAATAAGATTGGTCAGGAGGTGCATCTGAGCACTCAGCTTAATATCTCCAACATAGAGGCACTGCGTTTCTATGCCCAGTTTGCCGATGTAGTGGTACTGGCCCGCGAGTTGAACATGGACCAAGTAGCAGACATTTATCGCCACATACAGGAGGAGCACATCTGTGGCCCCAAGGGAGAACTGATTCGCATAGAGATGTTCTGCCACGGTGCCCTTTGCATGGCCATCAGCGGCAAATGTTACCTAAGCCAGAGCAACTGGGGCCGTAGTGCCAACCGTGGTGAGTGCATGCAGCTTTGCCGCCGTCGATACACGGTAACGGATGTAGAGACAGGCACGGAACTGGACATTGAGAACAAGTACATCATGAGCCCCCGCGACCTGAAGACAATCTCCTTCCTGGACCGTCTGATGGATTCTGGCGTCAGGGTAATGAAGATAGAGGGTCGTGCCCGCGGTCCCGAATATGTAGATACGGTGGTACGTTGCTACAACGAGGCCATAGAGGCTGTGCTGCATGATAAGAACCACCCCGATGAGGCACCCCTTTTCACAGAAGAACAGAAAGCCCAGTGGAACGAGCGTCTGAGCCGTGTCTTCAACCGTGGTTTCTGGGACGGATACTACCAGGGCAGCACCATCATGGAGTACACAGCCAACTACGGCAGCCTGGCAACAGAGAAGAAAGTCTATTGCGGTAAGGTTGTTCGCTTCTTCAGCAAACTGGGTGTAGCGGAATTCAAAATAGAGGCCTGCGAGTTGAACAAAGGCGATGAGATTATGGTCACTGGTCCTACCACAGGCTGCTTGCGCCTTACAGCCAATGAAATCCGCAACGATGACGGTCCTGTAGATACCGCCAAGAAAGGCTGGTACGTTAGCATCTCTACGGAAGGGACGAAAGTCCGTCGCAACGACAAACTGTTTCGAATAATTCACAATTGAAGCTGCGCTTCGAGCCTGCTAACACTCAGTAATAATCAAACAGGTTTGTAATTACGTTCGCTTAATCGCAGCCTTCATAATTCAAAATTGTAGCCTTTGGCCATGAAACAAAGATTGGAATCTCTGGATGCCTTGAGAGGCATGGACCTATTGTTTTTAGTTGCCATTTCTGATATCATAGAGGAATTGGCAGAGGTGGTAGATACGCCATGGATGAGTGCTATTATGGAATGCTTTACCCACAAGAAGTGGGAAGGCTTCTCGCCATGGGATCTGGTGATGCCCCTCTTCATGTTCATGGCTGGTGTAGCCATACCCTTTGCCCTCGGCAAGTATAAAGAGCCGCTCGCCCAAACGGGGGAGAGCCGCAAACGATTATACTTCAGGCTAGGAAAGAGAGTGTTATTGCTATGGATCTTCGGCATGATGGTGCAGGGTAACCTGATGGCACTTGACCCTGACCGCATCTACTTCTTTACCAACACCTTGCAGGCCATTGCAGTAGGGTATTTCTTTAGCGCAATCATCTATCTGCATACCAGTTGGAAAATGCAGATTGGCATAGCTGTAGCCCTGCTACTGACATTCTGGGGCGCTATGGAGTTTATCACCATTGGCGGTTATGGAGGAGGCGATTATACTCCACACGGCAATCTGGCAGAAGGCATAGACACAATGGTATTGGGACGTTTCCGTGATACAGCCCAGATTATAGATGGGCAGGTTGTGGTAAAGGCATCATATACCTACACATGGATTCTGAGCAGCCTGAACTTTGTGGTGACAGTGCTCAGCGGTGTTCTGGCGGGTCAGGTACTGAAAAAGTACAGCCCCCTCCCCGCTCCCCCTTTGGGTGAGTGCTCTATTTTCAATGGTCAGTCTATAAAATCCCGCCCCCAAAGGGGGAGCAGGGAGGGGGCCTTTTTGCTCCTTGCCATTGGCATCGCCTTGGTAGCTTTGGGCTGGACGTGGGACATGGTTCACCCCGTTATCAAGCATATCTGGACGGGCTCTATGGTCTTCGTCAGCAGCGGTTACTGCTTCCTGCTGATGGGACTCTTCTACCTATGGATAGACTGTATGGGGCACAACAAGCATCTGACCGTGCTGAAAGTGTATGGTATGAACAGCATCACGGCCTATGTGGTCAGTCATGTCATCAGCTTCAAGAGTATCAGCAAATCCCTTTTCTTCGGACTGGAACAATACGTGGGCGACTACTATCAGGTCATCATACAGGTTAGCAACGTAGCCATCCTGTTCATCATACTGTACATCATGTACCGCAAGAAGATATTCCTGAGGGTTTAGGTATATATAATATTTCCTTCTTTGATACATCTCGCCCTTCGAACACACAACTTTAAACTATAAACCTATGTTTGTCAAAGATATATCTGCTGAGGAGATTCTTTTTTTCATAATCTATGGCATAACTGGAGCGGTATCACTCATGG
The DNA here is from genome assembly GCA_946415645.1 of uncultured Prevotellaceae bacterium. Classification (GTDB taxonomy): domain Bacteria; phylum Bacteroidota; class Bacteroidia; order Bacteroidales; family Bacteroidaceae; genus Physcousia. The sequence continues at coordinate 3,000 of CAMKTJ010000008.1, read as the reverse complement.
CTGCCCTATACCTGCTGCTGCGCCGAGGCAATGCTTTTGCGCCAGATGTCACGCCACCCGTTCGGCTACGCCGTTGGGCTGCATCGTTCTTTGTCGCAGCGTCTTTGGGTCATGTGTGGTGGTATCTGTTCCTAATCTATTCATGCGATATCCAATCTGCCTACTATGTGGTGGTTTCCGTGGTCGACTGCTTTGGGATGCTGACCACTATCTCCGGCACGCTGCTTGCCATGCTCCAAGACCGCAAACGCCCTGTCTGGCCTGTTGTAGCGGCTTTGATACCATACCCGTTGATTGGCGCATTTTACATTGTTCATCCCAATATTCATTATCTGTACATAGCCATTGCATACATTCTGTTGCTCTATGCAATCTTTACAGTGTATATGGTGTTTGCCGTCAGGAGATACGAGCGATGGCTAAACGACAACTATGCCGATTTGGAGAACAAAAAGGTATGGTTGAGCCAAGTGGTGTCGCTCGTCTGCTTGTTGTTATTCATTCTCTATACAACCGTTGAAACAGACGGCATTATGATCTTTATATTGCATGTTGTTGAACTGATTCTCTTTGGCCTCCTGCTGTGGCGAGTAGAGACGCTGCCAAACCTAAAGACCCACCCCCAGCCCCTCCCTTGTAGAGAGGGGAGTGATTACTCTCAAGATCAAGAACAAACGGATGAACTATCTACTCCCCTCGCCATTGCGAGAGGAATCGGGAGCGAGGCTCTTGCCCAAATTGAACAACTTTTGGCTGAGCACTGTGTAGACACACAGCTTTACCTGCAGCACGACCTGACCCTACAGCAGTTAGCCCAGACTATTGGCACCAACCGTTACTATCTCAGCCAGTATTTCTCACGTCAGGGCATCACTTACAATACCTATATTAATAACCTGCGCATCAACCACTTCATCAACCGATACCAAGAGCTTGCTGCTACAGGACAGCCCATCGTTGCCCAACAACTGGCCAGCGAAAGCGGTTACCGCAGCTACAGCACATTCAGCCTCGCCTTCAAGCAGCGCACAGGCCAAACCGTTACAGCTTGGATGCGCGAATCGGCTGAGTAATCAGCAGACTGAAAACGGGTTTTCGTTTGCCTTCGCTTACCCGCGACTTTCAAAATATGCAAAATTTGTTTCAAAATATGCAAAATTTGAGGGTAAAGGGCTTTCAAGAGTATGTAATTTCATAAAAAACACTTACCTTAGCACAGAAATCCTTAAAAACCTAAACAACTTAACAATTTAACAAAACAATTTAAATACCTTTAATTATATATCATGAAAATGAAATCAATTAAATGGACTTTGATGCTTGGCGCAGTAGCCGGGCTGGTGTCATGCGGCATAGACGTGCCCAAGGAAACACAATCGTCGTTCGAGACAATGACAGTGGGAAAATCAGACATTGAACTCCCTTACAAGTTCAGTGCAAGAATGAAAGGTCAGAACGACGTAACAGTAACGCCACAGGTAAGCGGACAGTTGATGAAGATTTGCGTGGCCGAGGGTCAGCAGGTCAAGAAGGGACAGACGCTCTTCATCATCGACCAGCGCAACGCCCAGCTGGACCTGGAAGCTGCACAGGCCAACCTACAGGCAGCATTGGCTCAGGAGAACTCTGCAAAGCTGGAGTATGAGTCTAACAAAAACCTGTTTGACAAGAAAATCGTAAGCAGCTATATGCTCAGTAACTCAGAGAACTCCTACAAACAGGCTCAGGCTGCGGTAGCTCAGGCCCGTGCATCGGTGAACCGTGCAAAGGTGAACCTCGGTTTCTGTACTATCACAGCTTCCGTATCCGGAATAATCGGAGAGATTCCCGTTCGCATAGGTGACCAAGTGTCTCCAATGACACAGCTGACCATGCTGAGCGGCAATACAACGATGTACGCCGAGTTCTCAGTAACGGAGAGCATTGTCGAGTCCATGGTACAGGAAGGCATGAAGGCAACAGATGTGGAAAAATATATCGCTAACCTGCCCGATGCAACGTTTGTCATGAAGAATGGAACGGAATATCCCCACAAGGGGCGTGTTATCAGCCTGACAGGTATAGTAAATGCCGCTACTGGCTCGCTTACCTGTAAGGTATCCTTCCCTAATCCCGACGGCCATCTGTACTCCGGCATACAGGGTACAGTGGTGATGAACTTCGCCGAGAAAGATGTGATTGTCATTCCCCAGAATGCTGTGGTACGTCTTCAGGATAAATCACAGGTTTATAAAGTACTGGCCGACAGCACCGCCACTGCTATCGATGTTACAACAGAAGATACAGGCAATGGTCAGGACTTCATCATTACCAGCGGTTTGAATGTGGGCGACCAGATTGTGACCATTGGCGCCAACAACGTAACGGAGGGGCAGAAGGTGCTCTTTTAAAGTGAAGAGTGAAGAATGAAGAGTGAAGAATGAAGAGGCGGCCATGAAAAGACCATCGTAATAACGGTATGACGTTATAACGTTATAACGAAAAGGCCGCCCATCGAAATATCGAAACAATGAAAAACAATATATTCATTAACAAATATGTGATGGCATGTGCCATCTCTATTGTGATAGCGCTAGTGGGCTACATCTCGATGAGCACGCTGCCAGTAGAGCAATATCCCGACATCGCACCGCCTACGGTTAACGTCAGCACGAGCTATACCGGTGCCGATGAGAACACGGTGATGAAGTCGGTCATCCAGCCACTCGAGGAGGCAATCAATGGCGTGAATGACATGACCTATATGACCTCAAAAGCATCGTCGAATGGTGATGTGGAAATCAACGTCTATTTCAAGCAGGGTACCGACCCTGATATGGCGACGGTAAACGTGCAGAACCGCGTAACGCGCGCACAGGCATTGTTGCCTGCTGACATGAACAAGGTCGGCGTGAAGGTAGAAAAGCGACAGAACAACATCCTGCGCATCTTCGCCGTGAGAAGTTCCGACGGCAAGTACGACGAAGACTTCGTGTCGAACTATATCGATATCAACATCAA
>CAMKTJ010000007.1 GCA_946415645.1 uncultured Prevotellaceae bacterium | reverse complement strand
TGAACGTAATCTACAAGGCTGTAGGTCAGATCAGCGAGAGCGATGTCAATATGGCCGCTGCTGCTGAGAACTGCTTCATTGTTGGTTTCCAGGTTCGTCCCAGTGCCGCTGCCCGTAAGTTGGCAGAGCAGATGGGCGTAGACATCCGTCTGTACAGCGTTATCTACGATGCTATCGAGGAGGTAACGGATGCTATGGAGGGTATGTTGAGTCCTGAAATCAAGGAAGAGGTTACTGCTCAGGTTGAGGTTCGTCAGGTATATCACATCAGCAAGGTTGGTGTCGTAGCCGGTGCCTACGTTATAGAGGGTAAGGTAAACCGTACCAACAAGGCGCGCGTTATCCGCGATGGTATTGTGGTTCACACAGGTGCCATCAACGCCCTGAAGCGTTTCAAGGACGATGTGAAGGAGGTAACAACCAACTTCGAGTGCGGTATCTCATTGGTTAACTATAACGACCTTCGTGAAGGTGATATCTTAGAGACCTTCCAGGAGATAGAAATTAAGGCTAAGCTCTAATGTGGATTGAGATTGCTTGTGCCTGTGCACTCCTGTATGGGCTGATAAGCGGATGGAAGAACGGTCTTTTCGAGGAACTCGTCTCTGCAGGCGGATTCCTCATTGGACTGGGTGTTGCTTATATATACTTCAAGACCGTTGGATGTAACCTCTGGACTTTTATCTTCATCACCATAGGTACTCCCTTGGTGTTGGGATTATTGGCTACGTTTTTCACCAAGGTTTTGGATCATGTTCCTCTTGCTGGGTTCTTGAATCGCCTCTTGGGTGCCTTCTTGGGTTGCTTCAAATGGGCTCTTGCGGTAGGTCTTGTCCTGCTCTTACTTGGCAAGTTTGATCCTGTTAAGCAGTATCTTTCATCAGTGTTCCACTCTATATATTCTATATTGGTATGAAGAACGGTTTTGTGCGTGAGGTAGCGGAGAAGAAGTATGAGTACGGCTTCACTACCGACGTGGAAACCGAGGTGATTGATAAAGGTCTCTCGGAAGATGTGGTGCGCCTTATCTCCGAAAAGAAAGGTGAGCCCGATTGGTTGTTGGAGTTCCGCCTGAAAGCCTATCGCCATTGGCTGACAATGGAGGAGCCTACATGGGGACACCTGAAGATGCCTGAGATAGATTATCAGGCAATTAGCTACTATGCTGATCCCACCAAAAAGGGGCAAGGGACAGGGGGCAAGGAGCAAGAGATTGACCCCGAGTTGATGAAGACCTTTGATAAGTTAGGCATCCCTTTGGAAGAGCGTATGGCGCTGGCAGGAACAGCTGTGGATGCTGTTATGGACAGTGTGAGCGTGAAGACTACCTTCCGCGAGAAACTCAGCGAGAAAGGTATTATCTTCTGTTCCATCAGCGAGGCAGTAAAGGAACATCCCGATTTGGTACGTGAATACCTGGGTAGTGTAGTGCCTTACAAAGACAATTTCTTTGCGGCACTGAACAGTGCGGTCTTCTCAGACGGAAGTTTTGTCTATATTCCCAAGGGTGTTCGTTGCCCTATGGAACTGAGCACTTATTTCCGCATCAATGCCAGAGGAACGGGACAGTTTGAGCGTACCCTTATTGTATGTGATGATGATGCCTACGTTAGCTATCTGGAGGGCTGTACGGCTCCTATGCGCGACGAGAACCAGTTGCATGCAGCCATCGTAGAGATTGTTGTGAAGGAAAATGCCGAAGTGAAGTACAGTACTGTACAGAACTGGTATCCAGGCGACAAGGACGGTAAGGGCGGTGTGTTGAATCTGGTGACAAAGCGTGGTCATCTGAGGGGACGTAACAGTCGCCTTTCTTGGACGCAGGTGGAGACCGGTAGTGCCATCACCTGGAAGTATCCCAGTTGTGTGCTGAGTGGAGAGGGTTCTCAGGCCGAGTTCTATAGTGTGGCTGTTACCAACAACTACCAGCAGGCTGATACAGGTACCAAGATGATTCACATTGGCAAGAACACCAAGAGCACCATCATCAGTAAGGGTATTAGTGCCGGTAAGAGTCAGAATGCTTATCGCGGGTTGGTGAAAGTGGCCAGTACGGCTGATAATGCGCGTAACTATAGCAGCTGCGACTCGCTCCTGCTGGGCAGCAAATGTGGAGCACATACCTTCCCCTACATGGATGTACACAATGATACAGCAGTGGTAGAACACGAGGCTACTACTAGCAAGATCAGTGAAGACCAGCTCTTCTACTGCAATCAGCGAGGTATCAATACCGAGGAGGCTGTGAGCCTTATCGTGAACGGATATGCCAAGGAGGTTATCAATAAGCTGCCCATGGAGTTCGCCGTAGAGGCACAGAAACTGTTAGGTGTAAGTCTGGAGGGAAGTGTAGGTTGATAAGTGAAGAATGAAGAATGAAGAGTGAAGAATGAATAGTTTGCTACTGCAATGCTCAATGTTCAATGCTCAATGTTCAATGAAATAAAATGCTACAGATAAATAATTTGCATGCCAGCATTAATGGCAAGGAGATATTGAAAGGTATTAACCTGACCGTCAGGGACGGTGAGGTACACGCCATAATGGGACTGAATGGTGCCGGCAAGAGTACCCTTAGCAACGTGATAGTAGGTCATCCTGCCTACGAGGTTACCAAGGGTGAGATTATCTTCAACGGTAAGGATCTGCTGGCAATGAAACCAGAGGAACGTGCCCATGAGGGTATCTTCCTTTCTTTTCAGCAGCCTGTTGAGATTCCTGGCGTCAGCATGGTCAACTTCATTCGTGCAGCCTTCAATGCCAAGCGTCAGTATCAAGGTCTGGAGCCTATGAGTGCCGGCGATTTCCTGAAGTTGATGCGTGAGAAGCGTAAGATTGTTGAGATGGACAGTCGTCTTACCAGTCGTAGCGTAAACGAAGGCTTCTCTGGTGGTGAGAAGAAACGTAACGAGATATTCCAAATGGCAATGTTGGAGCCTACTTTCAGTATTCTGGATGAGACGGATAGTGGTCTGGATGTAGATGCCCTGCGTATTGTAGCTGAGGGTTTCAATAAGTTGCGTACACCACAGACCAGTGCCATTGTTATCACTCACTACCAGCGACTGCTGGATTATCTGAAGCCCGACATCATACATGTCCTTATAGACGGTAGGATAGTGAAGACAGCAGGTCCGGAGTTGGCATTGGAGATTGAGAACCGTGGATTCGACTGGATTAAGGAAGAGGCAGGCTTGTAATTATGACAGATTCAGCAAAGCAATATACCGACTTTTACGCTCAGGCTGGCAAACTCATTGGCGAGCGTTCCTGCGAGGTGATGAATGCACAGCGTCAGGCTGCCTTGCAGACGTTTGAGGCTTTGCAGTTCCCTACCCGCAAGGTAGAGCGCTATAAGTACACCGATGTGGCTGCCGACTTTGCTCCCAACTATGGTATTGCCCTTACGCCCTTACAGGTGAAGAATCTTCCCTTCTGCCACCGTATCAGCGAGGCTCCCATAGATATTACGCCTTATTATAATCAGTTGGCCGACAAGCAGGATGCTGTTGTAGCATTGAATACGCTGCTGGGTGTAGATGCGTTGGTCATTTATGTACCACGTAATACTAAGGTACAGCACCCCATACAGATAAGTAATGTACTGAAGGGTGAGCAGGATACTATGGTTAACCGTCGTATCCTTATCATAATGGAGGACTGTGCCGAGGCCGATGTTATCATTACGGACAGAGCTGTTGACCAGACACACTTCCTGACTAATCAGGTGGTGGAGGTCTTTGCCGGTGATGGTAGCCATCTGAACCTTTACGAGGTAGAGGAGACACATCTGCTCTGTACCCGTTACTCCAGTGTCTTTATCCGTCAGGGTAGAGACAGTCAGGTGCGTCACACCAGCTTTACACTCTTCAATGGTCATACACGCAACCGCCTGGATGTTGCCCTGCAGGGCGAAGGTTCTGAGGTGGTGTTGAACGGCTGCGTGATAGCCGACAAGATGCAGCGTGTAGACAACAATACCCTTATAGATCATCAGGTGAGCCATTGCCAGAGCAATGAGCTCTATAAATATGTACTCGACGATAATGCCGTAGGTGCTTTTGCAGGCAGGATTCTGGTACGCGAAGGTGCCCAGAAGACTATCAGCAACGAGACAAATGCCAACCTGTGCGCCACCTCTTCGGCCCGTATGTACACCCAGCCCATGCTGGAGATTTATGCCGATGACGTGAAGTGCAGTCATGGTAGCACCGTGGGCCAGATCAGCGATGCCGCTCTCTTCTATATGCGTCAGCGTGGTATCCCTGAGCAGGAGGCAAGGCTGTTGCTGAAGTCGGCTTTCATTACGGAGGTAATAGAGGCTATCCCCCTGGAAGCTCTCAAAGACAGACTGCATCTGTTGGTGGACAAGCGCCTCAGAGGTGAACTCAGTAAGTGCGAAGGATGCAAACTCTGTAAATAATTCACAATTCATAATTATGATGCGAAACGATTTCCCTATCCTCACCAAGACCATCTACGGGAAGTATCCGTTGGTTTATCTGGATAATGCGGCTACTACGCAGAAGCCGCGCCTGGTGGTTGAGGCCATGACGGAGGAATACTATAATGTGAATGCCAACGTACACAGGGGTGTTCATTTCTTGTCGCAGCAGGCAACGGAACTGCATGAGGGAAGTAGGGAAACAGTAAGAAAGTTCCTGAATGCCCGTAGCACAGCTGAGATTGTCTTTACACGTGGTACTACCGAGAGTATCAACTTGGTGGCACAGTGTTTCTCGGATGCTTGCATGAAGGAGGGCGACGAGGTGATTGTCAGCGAGATGGAGCATCACTCAAACATCGTTTCCTGGCAATTGCAGCAGCGCAAAGGCATCAAGTTGCGTGTGATTCCCATCACAGATGACGGGAAACTACGGATGGATGAATACGAAAAGCTTTTCAATGAGCGAACCAAGATAGTCAGCGTAACCCACGTCAGCAACGTCTTGGGTACCATCAATCCGGTAAAGGAAATCATTCGCATAGCTCATGAGCATGGCGTTCCCGTGCTGATAGACGGTGCACAGAGCACACCACACATGAAGGTGGATGTGCAGGAGCTGGATTGCGATTTCTTTGCTTTCAGCGGACACAAGATATACGGCCCTACTGGTATTGGCGTTCTGTACGGCAAAGAGGAGTGGCTGGAGAAACTGCCTCCCTACATGGGTGGTGGCGAGATGATAAAGAATGTGTCTTTCGAGCGTACAACCTTCAATGAACTTCCCTTTAAGTTCGAGGCCGGAACGCCTGATTATGTGGCAAGCACGGGTTTGGCAAGGGCTTTGGATTATGTCAGTGCCATCGGCATGGATGTCATAGAGGCTCACGAGCGTGACCTTACGCAGTACGCCATGCGGCAGATGGATGCGATAGAGGGTATGCACATCTTCGGCCCCAAGGAAATTGAACAGCACGATGCCGTCATTAGTTTCCAGGTGGGGAATATTCATCACCTGGATATGGGCACTCTGTTGGATAGATTGGGCATCGCCGTCCGCACTGGTCATCATTGTGCCGAGCCGTTGATGCACCGTTTGGGCATAGAGGGTACTTGTCGTGCCAGCTTTGCCCTGTACAATACCCGTGAAGAAGTGGATGCCTTAGTGGCTGGTATAAAGAGAGTTAGGCAGATGTTTTAGAAAAGCCTACCCCGGCCCTCCCCAAGGGAGGGAGAAAAAACGATGTTAGATGCGTATTATAAAAAAGGTGTGATTGAGGCTGGCTGCGATGAGGCTGGTCGTGGTTGTCTGGCAGGCCCTGTGTTTGCCGCAGCTGTAATCTTGCCTTCTGACTATCAGAACGAGATACTGAACGATTCCAAACAACTTACCGAGAAGAAGCGCTACCAGCTACGTGAAGTGATAGAGCGCGAGGCACTGGCTTGGGCAGTAGGCATTGTGGATAACCACGAGATAGATCAGATAAACATTCTAAATGCCAGTATCCTGGCTATGCACAGGGCGCTTGACCAGTTGAAGCTGCGACCCCAGAACATCATCGTGGATGGTAATCGCTGGAAACCCTATAAAGATGTGCCAGCAACTACCATTGTGAAGGGCGACGGCAAGTACCTTTCCATAGCGGCTGCCAGCATTTTGGCCAAGACCTACAGGGACGACTTCATGCTGCGCATCCACGAGGAGTTCCCTCAGTATCATTGGGACAAGAACAAAGGCTATCCTGCCAAGGTTCACCGCGAGGCTATCCGTCAGTTCGGCACTACGCCCTACCATCGTATGAGCTTCAACCTCTTGGGAAACACACAACAACTGGAATTCGATTTTAACTAAGATATTTCTATAATCACATAGATAAGTAAAAACATGAGACTAACCTTACATTTTATTCTACTATGTTTCGCACTGACCCTGACAGTGAGTTGTACAAAACCCGACCATAGCGAGGAGGTGAAAGAACTGCAAAAGGAATTGCAGGCAGAATTATTCACGACCCCAGAACATGCATTATTGCGAGTAGATAGTGCCGAGCAGGTGGGCCTGGTTTCGAAAGAAGCAGCCAACTTCCTCAGAGCTACTTTATATTCACAAATGGGAAAACCGCGATTGGCTATTTTCTACGGTGAGCAAATCATGCATCATCCAGAACTGGCTGATGAAGGCTATAGCTATTATTCAACTGTTCTCTGGCTCTGCAAAGAACTGAAAAGACATGCCGAATGGGGAAAGGCACTCCAACTGGCCGACGAGGTGAAAGGTTACGTAGAAAAGGGCGGCGTAGAGGAACAGACAGCCTTGCGGGTAAAAAGCAGTTTGCTCGTAATCAAAGGTGATTGTGAGAAGGATATGGGGCATATTGAGGAGGCTGAGCGCTATTATCTGGAGGGCCTCAACTTGCTAATGGACAGCGTAACGACCCCTAAAGATTACTGGGTCATTGATGGTCTGGCCATAGCCGTTGTAGAGACAACGGAGTTCTATCTGGAGTTGGGCAAACCCCAAAAGGCGCTGCCCTTGATAGCAAAAGGGGACACCGCTATAGCCCGCATGAAACGCTGTCCTGACATGCCGGAGCAAGTTTACAACACTCGCCGCAACAACAACATCATCGTTCAGGCGCTGAACTATGCCGCTAATGGTTTCTATGAAAAGGCTGAGGCGCTCTATCAGGAGCATCGTCAAATCCCAGACATGTCTACATACGACTTAGTAGCCGAAGCCCGCTATCTGACCATGGTCGGTCGCTACGATGAGGCCATTCGCATGTTCCGCAAGACAGACTCTCTCTATTTGGCCAAAGGTAACGACATCACCAGCAGATATATCCAGAACTTCATGATGAGTCATTATCGGGCGTTGGAAAAGGCAGGATGCAATGAAGATGCCATTGCTTATGGCAACTATATGCGCCATTTGACTGATTCCATCCACTTGCAGGAAAGGAAGGTTGACGTGGAGCAGCAGGAGGAAATCCACCAAAAGGAACAGGAAATCATCACTAGTCGCCAGTCGCTCACTATTCATCGCATCATCCTCATTGCAGCCTTCCTTATCTGTCTACTCATCGTCTATTTCCTATGGCGCTCCCATATATATAATAAGGTATTGCTTGCGAAGAACCGCCGTCTGTTGGCCGAGATTGAGCAACGTGAGCGGGAACAGCAGCAAGCCATAGAGCAGTTGCAGGCTGAACCGGAGGAAACGCTTACTGCCGGTCAGCAACTCTTCCGCCGTATCTGCGACCTCATGGAGTCGCCCGACCACATCTACACCAATGCAGATCTCGACCGCAGCCGCTTGGCTCAGCTCCTTGGCACTAATGAGCACTACGTTACCGATGCCATCAGTGCCTGCACTAATGGCAAGAGCGTAAACGGATTCCTCAACGGCTACCGCCTACGCTATGCCGCCCACCTCTTGGCCACCACAAAGGACTCCGTTGCTCTGATTGCTGAGCTATCCGGCTTCTCGCGCAGTTCCTTTTTCCGTATCTTTAGCGATTCCTATGGAATGTCTCCCTCAGATTACCGTCATGTGGCAAGGAAATAGAAAAAATGCCCCATTTTATCGACATATTTTAACCTGACAGTCTCATATCAGGCTTTATTTTTCTTGTCTTGAGACTGCGAAAAAGTAGATTTTCTCGAAATGAGACTTTGTTTTCCTACCATGAGACTATTGTTTTTTTAAGTCGCTATATTTTTGCAACAGAATCAAACAATTAGTCGTATGGATACAACACTCATCATTACCGTTGCTTTAGCCGCTGCCCTTATCGTCGTAGTGCTAGTGCTTGTGGCCGTCATCATCTACCAGAGGTGGCGCATCGGTGACCAGAATGTCTTTCTTGAGCGTTTTATCCGCCAGAATGAGGAACTACGTCAGAAGTTGCGGAAAGCTGGAATCCTATAATAAATAATAAGGTGTAACAACAAGTATTTCAAGAACATGAAAAATCCGATTAAGAGAGAGCAGAGCAAACTTGTTTGCTATGCCGAACGTAAGAATTTTCGCCTGAATGGCAAAAGAATCTTAACCATCGTGGCACTGATGTGCGCCGTGACATTCCAGATGGATGCGCAGGACAATGTTGAACAAGCTTTGAAGCAAGCAGAGCAGAAAGTGAAACTGGCCGATAAGAACCCAAAGAACGGCAAGATGCAGTACGAGGCTGCTATGGCGTTCATCAATAATGAACTAGGCGAGCAGAAGGATTTCGACCGTGCCCTAACCTACGCCAACCGTGCCCTGAAGATTGCCCGTGAGCATCCTGCCCCCCAAGATACGTTGCAGGGACTCACTTGTATGGGACTCGGTATGATTTATATGGGAAAAGGGGAGTATGAGAATGCCACCGACTTCATGGAGATGGCGATGGATGCCTTCGAGGTAGAATTGGGACGTAACGATCCCGTGACCAACGGTACCAAGCTTGCCTATGGCGTAATGATGATGGGTCCGCAGCCCGTCCGTGGCTTCACCAAGATTCAGGAGGCTATGTTCGACAACAGCTTCGCCCCGAAAGACAAACGCATAGAGAATATGGAGGAGGCTAATATTGTGCTTGAAACGGCGTTGGAATTACTTATCGCCGACCAGACCAAACGCTTCCGCTATGCTCTGCCTTTTATTACCATTGACGGCAAGAGGTACTTCATTGTGCAGACGGCTGACTGGAATATGGAACGTCCGCTCGTAGGATGGCAAGTACAGAGCCTTTTGCGCAGCGACGAGGAGCATGAAACCTTCAAAGGCGACGAAACCATTATCTGCGACGATAACCTCCAGTTCACGGTTCTGTCCGACGAGGAGAAGGAAAAACGGCAGATGACGTTCAATTTCAGGCATAGGATATTGAACCCGCGTCATTTGGAGAGTGATGAAGGCGATGCCCGCATTTGGTTCCTTACCCCCGCTGCCTACAATAACCTCCTTGCCAAATACCGCGACTACAAGAAGAACAAATAAAAAAGCTATAACAATGAAAAAGATTTTTATGACACTTGCGGCTTTCCTATGCTGCACAATGGCAATACATGCGCAGTTGCTTTACAGAATCAGTGGTAACAGACTGACGGAACCGTCCTACATCTTGGGTACCTGTCACACCGCCGACGTTTCTTTTGTTGATTCTATCCCAGGTCTTCGTAAAACCATGAAAGCCACAAAGCAGGTTTACGGGGAGACAGACATGAATGCGAAATCAGAACCCACTACTGATGAACTCGACAAATTCATTTTGCTGCCCAAGGGCATGACACTCGATTCCCTGCTTTCTGCCGACGATATGAAGCGCCTCACTGCTTTCATGATTGACAGTTGCAAAATGGATTCCGACAAGGTGGAGTTATACTTCGACCTGAAACCGTTCCCTCTTGCCATCTATCTCAGTCTCAAGTGTGATGGCTTTGATAAGACAAAAACATCTGACAGTGGTTTATGTTTCGATGATTATTTCCAGAAGGAGGCTCTTGCGCAGGGCAAGGAGATTGGCGGACTGGAAACTGCGAACCTTCAGTATAAGCTGATTTGCGAACATTTCTCATTGAATCGCCAAAAAGAGCTGCTGATGTGCATGGTGAACAACCATAAACGTCCGGAAGAGAAAGGCGGCACACTGAAAACCTATTATTGTCAGGACCTTGATGCTATATGGAGGGAGTTTAACGACAACATTGACGAGGATTGCGGCTATACGTCACAAGAAATGGTCGAGATGTTAGGAGTCCGTAATCTCGCCTGGATGAAGAAAATCCCCTCAGTGATGAACCAGAAACCAACTCTTTTCGTTGTCGGTGTTCTCCATCTCCCCGGCTCCGCCGGTGTCCTCAACCTCCTCCGTAAGGCCGGCTATACCGTAGAGGCGGTAATTCAGTAATAAAGTAACTTTAGGAAATTGAATAACAAGATAAAAATAAACGAGTATGAAAAAGATTCTAATGGCTGTAGCAGCCATAACGCTGATGATGACAATGACGGTGCTGACATCGTGTACCGACAACAGCGAGTACAATCCCGTGGTGGTGACCGACGACAAACCGTTCACCTACGACCAGTACATCGACACGTCGGTTCGTCCTGGCGATGACTTCTTCAGGTATCAGTATGGCATGTGGCTTGCTGACAACCAACAACCATCGTTGGTACAAATGGTGATGCAGAAATTGAATAATATAGAGATGGAAGTGATTGCCAACTCCAACGACGCCGTTGTATCAAGCATCCGCCAGTTGGTAGCCGCCAGCGAATCCGACGATTCGGCCGACATGGCATTGCTTAAAGAACGCATACAGTATCTAGCAGGCATCACCACTCAGGACGAGTTGTTGGCAGCCTTTAAGCAACTGCACCAATGGGGATACAGCCCGGTGGTACGTCTGGTATGCTATGGCAAGGAAAGAGTGATAAGCCCCTTCCTCACCTCCGAATTGCCATCTGTACTCCTGACTGATATTTTCAATGGTAAAAATGAAGATATGTTAACCACTACTGTTCAGGTCATCTGTAGTAAACTCGACAAATTTGGAATCAGTGAGGAGCGCATTGCTGAAATCGCCGAAAACGCCCTGACGATTGAGAAGATGGAGATGAAAATCTACGAGAACATCTTCAACCGAATGGCCGACCCCAAAGTGTTGCACAAACGTGCCAGAACCCGTGGCACAGCTTCATCTGCCTGCAAGCAGGTTTGTGAATTGATGGGCATTGGCGATTTGGCCGACAAAATGTTGGATTCCGACGATCAGAATATAGCTAAAGTTACCGAGCAACTCATGAACCTCTTATTGGAAGGCAGCGAGCAGAGCATTGCACAGATGCGCGACTACATGATAGCCTATGTGTTCGGGATGGATGTGATTTACATGCCCAAGGTGATAAAACTGAGTAGTTCAGATAAGGTGAAATATGCCATGAGAAATGCAAAATACTACATATCCCGACTTCAGGTGGAGCACATCGGAAAGCAGAATATCTTTAGGGAGAAGTGCGCTGAGATGATGGAAGACCTCCGCAGCATCCTCCGTGAGCGCATCGAGCACCTCGACTGGATGAGCACTGCCACTAAACAGGCCGCGCAGAAGAAATTGGAAAACATGATATTTTTCATCGGTTATCCTGACCAATGGAATGAAGAATTCACTCCTGTAGTAGAAGGTAACACGCTGCTGGAGGCTGTAGGAAACCTGCGCCGTGGACAGGTAGATGCCTTCCGCAAGATGGTGGGCAAAGATATTACCACAGCCGGTTGGGATTTCTGGTATAATATATATTCATTCACTACCTATAATGCTTCGTACGACCCCAATTGCAATCAACTCATCATTCCGCCATCATTCCTCATGGCTCCCGTCTTCGATGCCACACAGAACGAGGCCACACTTTACGGTACGGCTTGCGTCTTCGGTCACGAGATGTGTCACGGTTTCGATTCCCGTGGCTCACAGTTTGATGAGGTAGGAACTGAGCGCAACTGGTGGGCACCCGATGACGAGGCCGCCTTCAAGGAGAAACAGCAACAGCTTGTCAGACTTTGGGGAGATTTGGAGCAGTATCCCGGACAGCCTGCCAATGGCGTGATGACACTACGCGAGAATATGGCAGACTATGGTGGAACGACACTGGCTCTTGAGGCCTATAGCCGACGCTTGCGCAAGCAGGGCTTCACCGGTCGTTACTTCGACGAACAGATCAAGAAGTTCTGGCTTTCCCGTGGCATGCCCGTCTTTGTCGCAGAAGCTGAACGTAGTTTAGAAACACTGGAGAACGCTCTTTATAACGACATACACTCGGCCGGACACAATCGTGTAAATGGTATTGTACGCCTCTTTGACGACTGGTATCGCCTCTACGACGTGCAACCGACGGACAAGCTCTATCTCAAGCCCGAGGACCGCGTGATGATTTGGTAACGAATAGGATTGATAAATAAAAAGGTTATTATGAAAAAGATTTTGATGACGCTCGCAGCCGTCCTTTGCTGCGCAATGACAATGACAGTATTCACCGCTTGTGGCGATGACAAAGACGACAACAACACGCCGGAAATAGGGGAAATCAAGGGTATCGCTGCCCGTTATCTCTTCAGCGTGGATGAGCAGATGGCGCAACTGTGCGACTATACGATGACCTACTACGGCATCAACGGTCAACTGACGACTGAGCAGGCCACCTGGACAATTAAAAACGGTACGGCCACATGGATAAAGGACGTGAGCAACACCCAGTTCCCCGCCACCTTCGGTTTGAAGGTCAGTGTGAAGGTGAAGGAGGGCGCGCAGCTCGAAGGCGTCCGTATCAGCAACATCTATCCCATCAGCAATCTGCTCTACGTCGAGGGTATCACAACCAAAGCCGAGAAAGCCTGGGGTAAGACCGTTGATTTCACCGGCTCTGCCTCCACCCACGCCAGCACCAGCGGCGAGAAACTGCCCGCATACACCGAGGCGTGGGAGCATCACGGTGGTGTGCTGAATAAGACCTGCACCTTCGACAAGGACGGAAATCAGATCAGCACCGGCAACATAGAATAATAAATTTAAAAACACGGACAATGAAAAAGACTATCCTCCTTTTCTTTATTTTGCTTATGCAGTTGACTGCATGGGCACAGTTGGGTAACGGACACTTCTTCAAGACGCTGCGAAGTGAGAATCTGACGGAAGAGAGCGCCGTGGAGCGCTTCGGCCAATGGTTCGCGTTGCCTCAGGAAACCGAATGGCGCAGGGTGGACGAGCGCACCGACAGGCTGGGCATGACCCGCGTGGAGTACCGCCAGTACGTGAGCGGTGTGGAGGTGGAGCACTCGCAAGTGTTGCTGCATATCTTGGACGGCCGTGTGCAGACCGCCAACGGCACCGTGATGGAGGTTCGGCAGGCACCCGCCAAGATTCGCCGCCGCGCGCCGATATATCGCGACGGCACGCCCACTGACCTGCTGGGTCGGACGCTATATCTGGTAAGCACTAAGTATGGCTACCGCTATGCTACGAAAGCCCTCTCAACTGATGGAAGCGAATGGATATACGCTGATGCGGACACGGGTGAGGTGCTGAAGCGCATCCCCACACGCTACAACCTGACGGCGGAACCCGTGAAGGTGACGGGCAGCAGCTTCTACAGCGGCGAGGTGCAGATGGATGCCTCCTACGACAGCAAGAGCAAAACCTACCTGCTCTGGGACCAGAAGCGAGGCATTCACACCATGATTGGTGCCACCATCCCCTCGTTTCAGCAGATGATGGAAGCGCATTCCATGACAACGAACTTTCCCGATTTTGCAGCAACACTGCCAGTCCCAGAGGACGAGATGACAGAAGAGATGTGGAAAGAATGGTATGAAACTGCACAAATTGACTTGAGAAACGTCAGCATGACGAACTACATCGCTCGCAATGCCGTCTATGCCAGCAGCGCCAAATCGAAATTCGACAGCTACGTCTTGAACACCATCACCATCGACAGGTTGGCCTCCAAGGACGACGAGGGAAACCTGACGGAAATCGTGCCTACGGAGGATAATCCGCTCGTCCTCTTCACCGAGATTCTGTATTACCATACCGACGGACTGATAGAGCAGGTCGAGAAAACCATTACAGGCTTCCCCTTTACGCTCGACCTGAGGGGATTTAATGACGAGATTCCCGCTGCCGGCGTCGATATCTTGTTTTATACCGTTGTAGAAGACGAGACCACTGAAGAGGAGGGCGATTCGATAACGAGATACCTGACGTACGTCACCCTCAATCCCGACGGTAGCGGCCGCAGGGCGTGGGACTATGACAATGTGAAGGCTTCTGTCACCTACGAGAGGGGACCGTGGTCGGCTGCCGACATCCATTGGGGCATGCAGCACACCTACGACTTCTACCTGAACACCTTTGGCCGCAACAGTTACGACGGCAAAGGAGCGCCCATCTACAACCTGTTCTATATGCCCGACGGAAACTCCTCGTCAGATTACGTCCTTGACACGAGCGTGAACAACGCCTGCGCCATCCAGTGTGGCACGTCCCAAATGGTCTATGGCATGGGCAGTCGCGAAGGGGGACTGGGCAGTATGTACCCCGTAGTGGAACTGAGCGTCATGGCCCACGAGTTCACCCACATGGTGACCAACGCCACTGCCGAACTGGTCTATCAGGGAGAGTCCGGCGCCCTGAATGAGTCGTTCTCCGACCTGCTGGGCATCAGCGTCAAGAAGTACGTGCAGGGCATCGATGCCCCATGGACCATCGGTGAAGGCATGATGGAATACTCCTCAAACTTGCGCTCCATGTCGTTCCCCAAGACAAGCATGGACGGCATAGCTCCCTGTCCCGACACTTATAAAGGAAAGTTCTGGTTGGATACCGAGAGTGAACTCGACAATGGCGGCGTACACAGTAACAGCGGCGTTCAGAACAAGTGGTACTACCTGCTCACCGACGGTGACTCGGGCACCAACGACAATGGTTACAGCTATCAGGTGGATGGCATCGGACTGGAGAAGTCGCAGCAGATAGCCTACCGCACCCTGACGGAGTATGCCACCGAGGAGTCGCAGTATGCCGATATCCGCCTCGCCTCCCTCCAGGCCGCCGCCGACCTCTTCGGCGAAAATGCCGCTGAGGTGGTGGCTGTTGATGTGGCTTGGAAGGCTGTAGGCGTAGGCGGTGGCGGAGGTCTGACCGACATCCGTTACATTGAGCAGGCAGCACGTCCCTCAACAGCTCCCTCCGTCTATGACCTCTCTGGCCGCAAGGTGCAGAACCCGCAAAAGGGCATCTACATCATTAATGGAAAGAAGACAATCATCAATTAAAACAAATATACCCCCCCCAATCGGTTATTAGAAATGCTGCAACTAAAATCTCTAATGACCGATTGGGGGATATACAATTTAACTGAATATATAATGAAAAAGATTCTGATGACGCTTGCAGCCGTCTTTTGCTGCATGAATTTCGCCTTTGGTCAAGAGGGAAGGAATCAAGTGTATAGAATTACCTTGGGCAATGTGCAGTATGCGCATCACAACGAGAAAATGTCGGCTGGCGAGGCTGTTGGAAAGGTGCTGACCGGTGTACTGACTGGGCAGACCTCGGTGCAGGCCACAAAGTATGAAGAGGATGTGAAGAATGCCATTATCAAGGGACTGTCTGCCGCTTACCGTTTCCGCTACGATGATTCGCTCACTCCACTCAGCCAGGACATCCGGGAGGGTAGCCTCATCGTCGATGTCAACATCACCAACATCCAGGCAAAATCGAGCACACACACGTGGAAGGACACAAAGGGCAAGATTCAGGTTTCTACCTATTATACGGGTGTGGCAGAGGCAGTGCTTGCTCTGAAGGACATGAAGACAGGGGATGTGATAATAAACCAGACGGTGAAAGGCCAAGGCACTACCAGCTCTAATTTCTCGACCACCGATCAGGCTGTCCGTGATGCGCTCAACCGCCTGTCGAACCGCGTCACCATCTGCTTGAACCAGTACAAACCTTTACGGGCCAATATCATTGAGGGCTCCACTGCCAAGAAGGATAAGCAGAAGGAGGTTTATATCGACTTAGGCAGTAACGAGGGTGCCTTTGAGGGATTGCACATGGGGGTATATCTCGTCAAGACCGTCGCAGGACGTGAGGCAAAGTCACAAATAGGAAAGCTGAAAATTGAGGCTGTGGAGGGCGATGATATCAGCCGTTGCAAGGTACAGAGCGGGGGTAAGGACATCAAGGCTGCCATCGACGAGGGCGAGCAGTTGCAGGTAATCTCCATCGACAAATAACAGTATCATTAAAGAAGTTTGATCATAAAGATTCGCAGCCTCTGTTGGTGTAGTTTGATGAGAAGTGAGGGGCAGGGGCGAATGAAGGATTGTCTGATTTCGACAAAAAAACTTGACAAGGCGTTCGAGGCTTTCATTTAGACCTTCAAGAACGATTGCCCAATTGTTCATGAACAATTTCAAAACGTTCATGAACAATTTCAATATTGTTGGTGAAGAACGAGGGTAAACTTTATGAACGTATAGGTGTTGATTTTGGAAATATTTTTACAGATTGTACTCAGTTCTTCGTAATTTTGACCATTGCCTCGAAATTGCTTATATTCGGATTTTTTCCAATGAATTTGGATAATCTCTCACTTATTTGTAATTTTGGCTGTCGCCGAAATTACTTGCGTTCGGTTTTTCTCAAATAAATTTGGAAATTCTCTCACTTAATCGTAATTTTGCACCCTGAAAAAGAAACAACTATCAAATAACAAGGAAAATATGGCTAAAAAAGCACTTTTGATGATCCTGGACGGCTGGGGCATCGGTAATAAAGGTAAGGGTGATGTTATCTTTAACACTCCTACTCCTTACATGGATTATTTGCAGAAAAACTATCCCAACAGCCACTTGCTGGCATGTGGCGAGAACGTAGGTTTGCCCGACGGCCAGATGGGTAACTCTGAGGTTGGTCACCTGAATATCGGTGCCGGTCGTATCGTTTATCAGGACTTGGTAAAGATTAACCGTGCCTGCGCTGACGGCAGCATCCTGAAGAACCCTGAGATTGTAAATGCCTACGAGTATGCTCAGCTGAACGGCAAGAACGTTCACTTGATGGGTCTGACCAGCAACGGTGGTGTACACTCTTCACTGGATCACCTGTTCAAACTAATTGAGATTGGCAAGGAATACAACGTACAGAATACCTTCGTTCACTGCTTTATGGACGGTCGTGATACCGACCCCAAGAGCGGTAAGGGCTTCATTGAGCAGGTTACTGCCAAGTGTGCCGAGGTAGGCAACGCTGCTATTGCCAGCATTGTAGGTCGTTTCTATGCTATGGACCGTGACAAGCGTTGGGAGCGTGTAAAGACTGCTTATGACCTGTTGGTTAGTGCCGAGGGTAAGCAGGCTACAGATATGGTTGCTGCTATGCAGGACAGCTATGATGAGGGTGTAACAGACGAGTTCATCCTGCCCATCAACAACAGCAAGGTTGACGGTACCATCAAGGAGGGTGACGTGGTTATTTTCTTCAACTACCGCAACGACCGTGCCAAGGAGTTGACCATCGTTCTGACTCAGCAGGATATGCCTGAGCAGGGTATGAAGACCATCCCCGGTCTGCAGTACTATTGTATGACTCCATACGATGCAAGCTTCAAGGGCGTACACATTCTCTTCCCCAAGGAGAATGTTACCAACACATTGGGCGAATACATCGCATCTAAGGGCTTGAAGCAGCTGCATACAGCCGAGACTGAGAAGTATGCACATGTAACTTTCTTCTTCAACGGCGGTCGTGAGGCTCCCTACGAAGGTGAGGAGCGCATCCTGGTTGCCAGTCCCAAGGTTGCAACCTATGACTTGAAGCCTGAGATGAGTGCCTTCGAGGTAAAGGACAAGTTGGTAGCTGCCATCAAGGAGGATAAATACGACTTCATCGTAGTGAACTTCGCTAACGGTGATATGGTAGGCCACACTGGTGTTTATGAGGCTATCGAGGCTGCTGTCAAGGCAGTTGATAAGTGCGTGAACGAGGTAGTTGAGACCGCTAAAGAGGTTGGTTACGAGACCATCATCATTGCCGACCATGGTAATGCTGATAACGCATTGAACTCAGACGGTACTCCTAACACTGCTCACTCACTGAATGCAGTACCCTTCATTTACGTTACAGAGAACAAGGACGCTAAGGTGGAGAACGGTGTGCTGGCCGATGTTGCTCCCAGCATCCTGCACATCATGGGTCTGGAGCAGCCTGCCGACATGACAGGTAAGAACCTGATTAAATAGGACTCTCCCCATCCCTCCCTTCAGGGCGGGGGACGAGTGCTAATGTTCAATGCTCAATGCTCAATGTTCAATGAATGTAAGGATTGAAGAGAGCTGGAAGGCTCGTCTTGATAAAGAATTTGAGAAGCCATACTTTGAGGAACTGACACAGTTCGTTCGCTCGGAGTATGGCTCCTGCGTTTGTTACCCGCCGGGAAAACTGATCTTCAATGCCTTTGATACTACTCCGTTTGATAAGGTGCGGGTGGTTATCCTGGGGCAGGACCCTTATCATGAACCTAATCAGGCACACGGGCTCTGCTTCAGTGTGAATGATGGGGTGCAGTTCCCTCCTTCGCTACAGAATATTTTCAAGGAGATTGAGGCTGAAACAGGTGCTCCCATACCCCAGAGTGGCAACCTGACGAGATGGGCTCAGCAGGGCGTGTTCCTGTTGAACACTTGTCTGAGTGTGCGCGAGCATCAGGCTTTCAGTCATAGTGGACATGGCTGGGAGACATTCACAGATGCCGTTATCAGTACGCTAAGTCGTGAACGAGAGGGCCTGGTATTCATGCTGTGGGGAGCTCCTGCAGGAAAGAAGGCTGCATTGATAGATGCAAACAAGCATTGCATCCTGCGTTCGGCTCATCCCAGTCCCCTGAGTGCCTATAGGGGTTTCTTCGGTAATAATCACTTTAACCTTTGCAATCAATACCTGCAAGCACATGGACAGCAACCCATACAGTGGTAAGGAACTACCGCCCATGCTGATGGTGGGCGATGTGATTGTGCATACTGATATTGTGACGGAGTTTTTCTGTTGCGATATTCAGAAATGCCAGGGCCGTTGTTGTGAGGAAGGGGATGCAGGAGCACCTGTAACCCTTGACGAGATTTGCTACATTGAGAGTGAATTGGACAATATCTGGCCTCAGTTGAGCGCTCAGGCACAGGCTATAATAGACAAGCAGGGTGTTGCCTATACAGACCCTGAGGGTGAGATGGTGACCAGTATTATAGGTAGCTGTGACTGCTGTTTTCGTGGCCCTAAAGGTTGTCTACTGGCTCAACGCCCCATCAGTTGTCACCTATATCCCATACGTGAAAAGAAGATGGGCAGCCTGGTTGGTATCAACTATCATCGTTGGGATATCTGCAAGGATGCCATGGCTTTGGGTAAGGAACTAAATATCCGTGTCTATCAGTTCTTGAAAGAGCCTCTTATCCGCCGTTTTGGCGAGGCATGGTACAAGGAACTGGAAACAGTTGTAGAGGAATTGCAGAAACAGCATTATTTATAACCACATTCTTATGGAAAGAGAAGAACTGGTTCTTACTTATTTGAGGGGACATGGAATTCCCTTCACCAATTATAATCATCCGGAAGGAAAAACCATTGAAGAAGCCAAGCGATGGTGGAAGGATGATGGTAGTGTGCACTGCAAGAATATCTTCCTGCGTAATCATAAAGGTAACCAGCATTATCTGGTGTGCTTTCATTGCGACTATGACTTGGACATTCATGACTTGGAACACCGTCTCAAAGCTTCATTAGTGGCACAGGGTAAGAATGCACCGGGGAAATTGTCTTTCGCATCACCTGAGCGAATGATGCGCTATCTGGGGCTTGAACCTGGTAGTGTTTCTCCCTTTGGCTTGATTAATGATGTGGAGCATCACGTGCATCTTTTCCTTGACAGCCGTTTGAAGGATGCAGATACCCTGAGTTTCCATCCCAATGATTGCAGGGGAACGGTGGTGATAAGACGGGAGGATTTTGAGCGTTATCTCCAAACGGTTGGTAACACGTATGAATACATAGACTTATAATAAGAAAGGGGTGCCAAGCGGCACCCCTTTTCTATATCTGTTTTTATTAACTGTTATGCATCAATGTTTGCATAAACGGCGTTCTGTTCAATGAACTCACGACGTGGACCAACATCCTCGCCCATCAGCATTGAGAATACGTAGTCAGCAGCTGCAGCGTCCTCGATGGTAACCTGCTTGAGCAGACGTGTCTCTGGGTTCATGGTTGTCTCCCATAGCTGCTCGGGGTTCATTTCACCAAGACCTTTGTAGCGCTGGGTGAACATGCCTTCTTCCTTGCCGCCGTTGTACTTCTCCATGAAGCGCAGACGATCTTCCTCGGTATAGCAGTATTCCTCAACCTTGCCGATCTTGCAACGATACAGAGGCGGTGTGGCAATATACAGACGGCCATCGCGGATAAGCTGTGGCATGAAGCGGAAGAAGAGCGTCATCAGAAGGGTGTCGATGTGAGAACCATCGACATCGGCATCGGTCATGATGATCGTCTTGTAATATCGCAGCTTGTCATAGTTGGCTTCCTTGTAGTCGTCGGGATTCATGCCGAACTTAACGCCTAGTGCCTGGAAGATGTTGTTAACCTCTTCGTGCTCGAAGGCCTTGTTCCACATTACGCGCTCAACGTTGAAAATCTTACCACGGATGGGAAGGATGGCTTGGAAGTGACGGTTACGTCCCTGCTTGGCTGAACCGCCGGCGGAATCACCCTCGACGATGAAGAGCTCGCCTGCTGCGGGGTCCTTATCAGAACAGTCAGCCAACTTACCAGGCAGACCACCACCGCTCATGGGGTTCTTGCGTTGTACATTCTCGCGAGCCTTACGTGCTGCTACACGGGCCTGAGCGGCCAACAGTACCTTCTCTACAATCAGTTTGGCCTCGCGAGGATTCTCCTCAAGGTATTGGGCCAGAGCCTCGCCTACGGCCTGCTGTACGGCACCGGCAACCTCGCTGTTACCCAGTTTGGTCTTTGTCTGACCCTCGAACTGGGGTTCGGCAACCTTAATAGAGATAACGGCAGTAAGACCTTCGCGGAAGTCCTCACCGCTGATTTCTATGTTGTTCTTTGAAAGTTTCTCCAGTTCCTTTGTGCATTCCTGCTCGGCATACTGCTTAAGGGTACGTGTGAGTGCAGCACGGAATCCTTGCAGGTGTGTACCACCTTCTATGGTGTTGATGTTGTTTACATAGGAGTGCAGGTTCTCTGAGTAAGCGGTGTTGTACATGATGGCAACCTCGATGGGTATTCCCTGCTTCTCGGTGTTCAGATAGATGACATCGTTGAAGAGTGATGTACGGGTGCTCTCAATGTAGCGGACGAAATCCTTCAAACCACCCTCGCTATAGAACTTCTCTGTGCGTGTCTTACCTTCCTCGTCAGGACGAAGGTCGGTAAGCGTAATGGTGATGCCGGCATTCAGGTAAGCCAGCTCACGCATGCGGTTAGCCAGAATGTCGTATTTGTATGTTGTGGTGGTGAAAATGCTTCCATCGGGCCAGAACTGCTGACGTGTACCACGCAATTCTGTTTCTCCAATAACAGCAACGGGAGCCAAAGGCTTACCAATGTGATATTCCTGCTGGTAGATCTTGCCGTCACGGTAAACCTGTGAAATCATTCTTGTGGAAAGAGCGTTAACACAACTAACACCCACACCGTGAAGACCACCACTGACCTTGTAGCTACCCTTGTCGAACTTACCACCGGCATGCAATACGGTCATAACGACCTCAAGGGCGCTCTTGTGCTCCTTCTCGTGCATGTCAACGGGGATACCACGACCGTTGTCCTGAACGGTGATAGAATTGTCTTCATTGATGGTAACTTCTATGTGTGTACAATATCCAGCCAGTGCCTCGTCAATAGAGTTGTCCACTGTCTCGTAAACAAGATGGTGCAAACCCTTCTCGCTGATATCGCCAATATACATGGCAGGGCGCTTACGCACAGCCTCCAAGCCTTCCAACACCTGAATGTTGGAGGCACTATATTCTGTGCTATTCTTTTCTATTTCTTCCATTATCTTTGATTGACGTTAAATTTGGTACAAAGATACAAAAAAGCAAAGTGAATACAAAATAAACTTGTTTATTTTTTATTCCCGAGCGGAAGTATTTTAGAAAAGTATTTCAATTCCTTAATTTGAATTGTGATTAGTTGGGAAAAGAAAACAAAAAAGGCAGCTTCCTATAGGAAACTGCCTTTATGTGTCCGCTATGACAAAAAGAGTGCTTGTTAAGCCAACTTCTGAATGTGGTGAGCCAGCTTAGACTTCAGGTTAGCAGCCTTATTCTTGTGAATAACGTTTACCTTTGCCAACTTGTCCAAAGCCTTCTGAACGCTTGGGAACAATTCGATAGCTGCAGCCTTGTCTGTGGTTGCACGCAATTTGCGTACAGCATTACGCATTGTCTTGGCGTAATATCTGTTGTGGAGTCTTCTTTTCTCCTCCTGACGGATTCTCTTGACTGATGATTTGTGATTAGCCATTTTGAGTTTTGTTTTATTTTTATTCTATTGTAGTCCCTAGGAGAGTCGAACTCCTCTTTAGAGAATGAAAATCTCTCGTCCTAACCGATAGACGAAGGGACCGAACCTTCGGCTTTTGAGCCAGTGCTTTTGAGGGAGTCTCCTCAATTGCGGTTGCAAAGGTATGCCTTTTTCGTTGACTGACAAAATATTTTTGAAGAAAAATGTCTTTTGAACTGCAAAAATACTCTTGTAAGTATGGATTTGTTACTTTTTATGTGTAACTTTACATTATAAAACTGTATTGGCAGGCATGTTAGAAAGAACGATTGGAATAGTGTTGCATCAAGTCAAGTACAACGACGAGAGTGTTATTGTAAATATCTACACTTTGCAGCACGGGAATGTTGGTTTCTTAGTTAAGATGCCCAAACAAAAACGCAGTAATGTTAAGACTTTACTTCTGCGTCCGTTGAATATTCTGGAATTGGATTTTGATTTTCGCCCCAATCAGGCTTTACAACGGATTAGCGATATGAAGTTGCACATCCCTTATGAATCTTTGCCATACGATCCTGTAAAGAGTACTGAGGCACTATTTTTAGCGGAGTTCTTGTACTACGTCCTAAGACATGAGATGGAGAATGCACCATTGTTCCAGTATCTGTGTAACAGCCTGCAATGGTTGGATAGGTCACAGAAAGGCTTGTCGAATTACCACCTTGTTTTTTTGCTGCGCCTGACGCGCTTTCTGGGCTTCTGGCCAAATATTCAGGATTATGATAAAGGAAAGGTCTTTGACATGCGTGAGGCTGCGATGGTGGGGAGTTTGCCTATGCATAATCAGTACCTGAATGCTGAAGATTCGGCATTCCTGCCTTTCCTGCTTAGGATGGATTATGCATCAATGCACCTATTCCGGTTTAGCCGCCAGCAACGAGCTAAAGTGTTGGATACATTGATAGATTACTATCGCGTGCACATCCCAGAATTCCCGGAGATGAAATCCTTGGATGTGCTACGGACGGTATTCTCTTAGTTAAGCAATTCCTTAACCATTGCGCTGATGGTGCGTCCCTCGGCTTTGCCTGCCAGTTTCTTGGAGGCAACACCCATAACGCGTCCCATATCCTTTGCCGAGGTTGCTCCTACCTCAGCTATGATGGCAGTAAGTTCTGCTTTGAGTTCCTCTGCTGTCAGTTGCTTGGGGAGGTATTCCTCGATGACAGCAACCTGGGCCAATTCGTCATCTGCCAAATCCTGACGTGACTGGCTGACATACAATGCGGCTGTGTCTCTGCCTTGTTTTGCCATCTTGGCAAGAATCTTGATGGCATTCTCATCTGTAAGTTCGTCATTAGCTCCAGGCTGTGTCTTGGCTTCGATGAAGTACTTCTTTATGTTTCTTAATGCCATCAGTCGGATTTTATCCTTTGCTTTCATTGCAGCAACAATATCGCTGCTTACCTGTTCAAATAACATCTTTTTTATGATTGAAATTAAAAATTGAACGTTAGGCTATCCTCAAAACCCGTTTCTTCTTTCTGTTCAACAGGAGGGATTGTTGATTTTGCAGAGGAGAGTTTGTTAAGGTCCTCTTTTGTGCGACGGTAGGTAGGCAATGTCTCAATCATGGAAATGATGTCATCGTTGTCTAATTCTTCGTCTTTGAATATATGGAAATAGCGACGACGTCGTGGTGAAGAATTTTCAGTTCCGTAGTACTGCTCCATTCTTTCAATCTCTTTCTGCTGCTTCTCTGTTTCGTAGACAGCTTTCTCACGTGACTGCTGTTCAGTTAATTCAGGCATGCCAGGTACGTTCTGCAGTCCGAAGCCGGTTGCAAGAAGTGTGATCTTAACCTTGTTGCCTAATGAACTGTCGGTTGCCAAGCCCCATTTGGTTTCTACATCCTCGCGGAACTTGCTCATAAAGTCGTGAACCTCATTTATCTCCTCCATCATCAGGTTCTCGTTTTCATTATCACTGCAGAAATTGATATTCAACAGGACCTTCTTGGAGTTGAAGATGTCATTGTTGTTTAACAGGGGGCTGTTCAGAGCTTCGTTGATAGCCTTTGTAACGCGGTTCTCGCCCTCGCCATATCCTGTACTCATAATAGCAACACCCCCATCTTTCAATACGGTTGTTACATCCTGGAAGTCGAGGTTCATGATACCGTGCATGGTAATAATCTCGGCAATACTCTTGGCAGCAATGCTAAGTGTGTCATCAGCTTTGGCGAAAGCTGTCAGCACGGTTAGCTCTGGATAGATTTCACGTAGTCGCTCGTTATTGATAACCAAAAGGGCATCAACGTGCTTGGATATTTCCTCTACACCGTCCAAGGCCTGATTGATTTTCTTGTTACCTTCGAATTTGAAGGGGATTGTTACAATACCTACAGTAAGAATGCCTGCGTCCTTGGCGCACTGAGCAATGATAGGAGCAGCTCCGGTACCGGTACCTCCACCCATACCAGCAGTGATAAAGACCATACGTGTTCCATCGTTGAGCATTTCCTTTATCTCGTCCATGCTCTCCATGGCTGCCTGTCTGGCCTTCTCGGGACGGTTTCCGGCTCCAAGACCGTCCTTGCCTAACTGAAGGTGGTTAGGGATGGGGGAGTCACTCAGAGCTTTCTTGTCTGTGTTGCAGAGTACATAAGTGACATCGTGAATACCTTCACGATACATGTGATTAACGGCATTGCCGCCACCACCACCAACACCAATAACCTTGATGATGCTTTGAGAGGCTTTTGACTCGAAATTAAAAGAGATGCCTCCGTTGTTAAAATTAATACTGTCAGCCATAATATATTCTGCTTTAACTGTTATTTTTCGTCATTTTTCTCTTCCTCATCTTCTTCTGGCTCACTCAGCATATTGTTGATGGCTTTGAAGAATCTGCGTATCTTATTTTTTGCTCCGCCTTCCTTCTTTGGTGTCTCAGTTTCTGCGGGCTGTTCTGTTGGAGTAGTGTCTTTTCCTTCCTCAACAACAGGCTCGTTTGGTGTTACAACCTTCTCTTCTACAGTTTCCTCCTTGACATCTTCTGTAAAGAAGTCCTGTGGGGCAGATGGAGTCTCTCCGGTACAGTTCTGGTCGCCTTTCAACAACAGGGCCATAAGCGTGTACAAGTTACTATCCTCTGTAATGTGTACGTTGGGAGCCAAAGTGATATCAACTGGCAGGCCTTTAGTAAGGCGAATCTGTTTGTCGAAATGTGTACATTCTTTAATTGCCGTTGTAAGGTTTTTTGCCTTACTAGCTCCACCGGTCAGTAAGATGCCGGAAAGTAACTTGTCTTTGTAGGGCTCGATGTGTGCCCAGATGTTAACGATGATTTCCTCGTATCTGGCCTCTATGATGTTGGAAAGCTCATCTTCTGTAATGGTTCGGTCAAAGCTAATCTGTATCTTATTCTTACTGGGTTCTTCCTCGCTCTCGTGCCATGCAGTACCATATTTCAGTTTCAGCTGTTCGGCCTCTCCTTGTTCAATACTCTTTGTAGTAATATCGGTGGTTACATTGTTGCCTCCCAATGGTATGACAACAAGGTGTCGCAGGATATTGGAGTAATAGACGGAAATAGTTGTGGTATCAGCACCCATATCCACTAATGCGCATCCTGATCGTTTCTCGTTAGCTGAAAGCAGGCAGTCTGCCAGACAAATGGGTGAGATGAAAAGGTCGGCCATCTCGAGTCCGGCATTCTTTATACATCTTTCAATGTTATCGCTGACGCCAGTGCGGGCAACAACGTTGATAAAGCGTGCTTCAATATGCTCGCACTGCATGCCTACGGGATCCTGAACATTGCGGTTTCCTATCCTGTACTCTTGTGGGATTACATCGTGGATCTTAGCCTGGGGATATACTACGTCGTTATTGATTTCCTTGAGTTGGTCGATTACATCATTGGTGATGATGGTTTTTTCTGCGAACTGGTATGGAACTTTGTTTTCCATTGTCCTCAGTGACTGACCGGACAATCCCACAAATACTCGTGTGACATAGATGCCCAGTTCCTCATTGATTTTCTTTACAACATGCGATATGGCCTGTGTTGTCTTGTCGATGTTGTCAACCAGTCCTTTACGAATAGAATCAGTAGTTTCCTCTTGAGCAATTGCTAAGATTCGCATGGTACCGTCTGGTTCCCTTTTACCAGCAATGGCACGAATGGCGGTGGAACCTAGTTCCACGGCAACGATAATGTCCTTTTCTGCTCCCATAGTCTATAATTTTTTTGTGTTATCTTTCTTGGTACATACTATCTGCCCGTCATATGACAGATTAATAATGGAGTATTTGTTCCATCCTGTTTTGCTGAGGCCGTTCTTGTAAAAAATCATCAGTTTCTCTAGTTTTTCTCTGAAATTGTCTGGTGTTCCCAGAATAATCACGTGTTCGCCAACTCTGGGGTATAACTCTATCTCGTGTTTGTCTGTTACATGGATTTGCTCTATCTGTTTATCCCAGAACTCATCCTTGTAGATGAATTTGGCCAGTTCCATTAGGTTCTTCTTTGCATAGTCCTTTGTGATATTACCCGTTGCTAGGCAAAGGTCTATGTTCATGTTCTCTACTGGCATGGTGGCACCGCTACCATCAAGGTAGTAATTGTCCCCGTTGTTCTGTATGACATGAAGAACGGGCCGTTGCGGGATTATGTATATACACAGATGGCTTGCCGCAGAACAGTAGCATCTGGCGCTGTCAATATAAGGGTCATTCTTAAGTGTTTCCTCCAGCCCTTGTATGTCAATGCCACTTAGCTTCTTCCCCTCGGCAAAGACTTTGTTCTTTGTCAGGATGCCATGAATGTAATCCTCTGTTACGAATCCGCCCTCCAGGCTGTCTGTTATCTCGATATCAACGGCCTCGCAGACACGCTCCTCAGTGCGCTGGGAGAATTCTACAATGGCGAATATCAGATAGCCTACAACCAGTAGAAGTAGTGTTATTTTTATGGCGACTTTCATGATATAGGTTTGAGTATTTCTGTTATTTGGTCGGCATAATTCTCAATGTCTCCGGCTCCTAATGTGATGAGCACATCAAATCCTCCTTGACGGACCACATCGCATATCTCATCTTTCTTGCACATTTGTTTCTTTATACCAGGGCGCAGATTGTCATAGATGAGTGCACTGGTAACGCCTGGGATGGGTGCTTCCCGGGCAGGGTATATATCCACGATGGCTACATCGTCCAAGAGTGAGAGTGCATCGGCGAAATCTTGATAGAAGTCTCTTGTTCTTGTGTACAGATGCGGTTGGAAGATGGCTTTTATCTTTTTCCCCTCGTAAAGTTGCTTAATGCTAAGCAGACTTTGACGTATCTCGGCAGGATGGTGTGCATAGTCACTCAGATAAACCATCTTGTCGGTCTTTATGCGGAAGTCGAACCTGCGGTCAACACCACGGAAAGACTCCATACCTTTACGAATCTCCTCTTCAGTGGCACCGCCAATCTGTGCCAAAGCCATAGCTGCAATGCCGTTCTCTATGTTTACACTTACGGGAACACCTAGTTTTATACCCTTGATGTTGCCGAGTGGTGATATCAGATCAAAGCAGATTTCCCCGTTGCCTATTTTCACATTTTCGGCATGGAAGTCTCCTTCCTCTCTGCTATAAGTATATGTAGTTACGCCTTTCTGCGTATTAGGCTTCATTTTGAGTCCTGTGTGCAATATCAGATAGCCACCGGGTTGAATCAGACTACTGTATTTGCTGAAACTCTCCAGATATGCCTCTTCAGTTCTATAGATATCAAGATGATCAGCATCTGTTGCTGTGATAACGCTGGCAAAGGGTGTCAGCCAGTGGAAGCTACGGTCGAATTCATCAGCTTCAATCACGACGTATGGGCTCTCCTTGCTGATGATGTAGTTTGTGCCATAGTTTTTGGTGATACCACCAAGGAAAGCGTTGCAGTCAACATGACTCTGGTGCAACAGATGAGCAGCCATGCTGCTGGTTGTAGTCTTACCGTGTGTTCCTGCTACGCAGAGCCCTTTCAGTGAACGGGTAAGTGTTCCCAGCACTTGGGCACGCTTTTGAATTTCAAATCCATTCTCACGGAAATATACCAACTCTTTATGTTCGGCAGGTATGGCAGGGGTGTAGATAACCAGTGTGGAATCACCCTTCTTGCATGCGTCAGGTATTTGTTCTACATCTTCTGTATAATGGATGCAGGCGCCTTCGTCCTGAAGTTTCTTCGTCAGGTCACTTGGTGTTTTGTCATAGCCGCCAACGGTCAAACCTTTGTGAAGGAAATATCTGGCAATGGCACTCATTCCTATACCGCCAATGCCTACGAAGTAAACTGCTTTTATGTCGTTCAAGTTCATATCCTTTATTTCTTTATTAATTTCAAAACCTCTTCTGCAATAACACGTGCAGAATCTTTGTATGCCATCCTATAGGCATTCTCCCCCAATGTGTTCAGTTGGTTTGTATCAACAACTGTTTTCAGAGCCAATGGTATAAGCTCTTTTACCGCATCGGCATCTTTGACATACAGGGCAGCCTGCTTATTAACAAGAGCCATGGCGTTGTGAGTCTGATGGTCTTCTGCAACATTCGGACTTGGCACTAGGATACTAGGCTTTCCTAACAGACAAAGCTCGCTGATGCTGCTGGCTCCAGCTCTGCTTATTACTAGGTCTGCCAGTTTATATGCCATATCCATGTGAGCAATGAAGTCTGTTATATACAGATTGCTTGGAACGTCCTTTCCTTTGAGCTCGTTGGCTATGGCTTCCTTGTAGTACCCTCCGGTTTGCCAAATGAACTGAATGGGTGCCTGTGCTATTTTGTCCAGGTTCTGCAGAACACTCTCGTTCAGGGTTCTGGCACCCAGGCTTCCTCCAACAAGTAGTATGGTCGGAACATCGGGTTTTAGACTGAAGGCACTTGCTGCCTCTTCCTTTGTTATGTTGTTGTTAACCAGATTCTGTCTGACAGGATTACCTGTAAGTAATATCTTCTCTTTGGGGAAGAAACGCTCCATACCCTCGTATGCAACGCATATTTTGCTTGCTTTCTTGGCCAGTGTCTTGTTGGTCAGGCCTGCAAAACTATTCTGCTCTTGAATCAAGCAGGGGATGCCTAGCTCGTATGCCGCATTCAAGGTGGCTGAACTGGCATAGCCGCCAACACCAACTGCAACCTGAGGCTTAAATTGGCGTATGGTCTTCTTGATAGCCTTTTTGCTACGTAGGAAATCCAACAGGACGCCAATGTTGGCAGGCTTCCACAGAGGTCGTAGTAAACCTCTGACGGGCAATCCTACTATCTTGTAACCGGCAGCAGGAACCTTCTGCATTTCCATTCTTCCTTCTGCTCCAACAAAGAGTATCTCTGCGTTGGGACAAAGTTCTTTCAATGCATTAGCAATGCTTACTGCAGGAAATATATGTCCTCCTGTTCCTCCTCCGCTTATGATGACTTTCAAATTATCCATATACCTTATTATATTATATAGAACGCTCTTCTTTCTTTTTTGCTGTTCTGCTTACGCTAAGAATCATACCAAAGTATGCACAGTTTACGAATGTGCTGGTTCCACCTCGACTTATCAGAGGAAGTGGCTGTCCTGTTACAGGGAATGCACCTGTAGCTACCGCCATATTTACCATTGCCTGTATCACTATCATTAGGGCAAGTCCCATTACCAGATATGACGGGAACCTGGATTTACACCTACTTGCAATTTTCATTGCCTGCCACATTAATAACAGATACAGGAACATCACGCCAAATAGACCAAAGACTCCCGTTTCTTCTATGATGATGGCGTAGATGAAGTCGGAATAGGCCTGCGGGAGGTAGTCGCGCTGTACAGAGTTTCCGGGGCCCTTTCCGATGATTCCGCATGTACCAATGGCAATATTGGCATGGGTAACCTGAACATTCTCTGTTAAAGGATAATCCTTCGGATCTTCCGGAATCTCGTTATCCGTAGTAAGACGATGAACCCAAGTGGGGATTCTATGAAGTGGCCCTTGTGCCATCTTCTCCATCATCTCATCGGATTTAGACAAGGAATAAACCGTTGTTGCTCCTACTATGGCACCTGCTATTAGTAGGCCTACGATAATGGCCAGATATTTCTTGGGTGCCTGAGCATAAAAGAGAATGCCCAAGATAGTTATGCCTATAATGCCTGCTGTAGAAAGATTTTCGGTTGCAATAAGAAGCAATACAAATCCTGTTACGCCGAGTACCCATTTTGTACCAATCTTAGAGGCTCCCTTTTCGTCCCTTGATGTTGAGAGTACAAATGCGGAAAAGCCTATCAATCCCATCTTTGCCAGCTCGGATGGCTGGAATGATATCTTGCCTATATCAAGCCATCTGGCACCGCCATTGATCTTTGCTGTAAACAGCACTATGATTAGCAAAAGGATGGATATTGCCAATATCACAAGTGAGCCAAGCTTGAACCAATTGCATGAAATCTGGGTTATTATCCATGCAAAGACGATACCTATGGCAAGGAATGCACTATGCCGCAATACCGGATCCCAATAGTGCCCGCTTGAATAGGTCATAGTACTTGTTGCACTATAAACTTCTATCACGGATATCATGCAAAGGAATAGGAATACCATCCATATTACCATATCGCCTTGCAGCCAACTTTTTTCTTTAAGATTACCCAGTGTCATGTGGTCTCTTTTCTTGTTTTATATTATCTATCTGATAAATTGTTGTTTCTGTTGTAACATTATAGTGCCCGTACTAATTCCTTGAATTGCTCGCCTCGGTCTTCCATATTTTTGAAGAGGTCGAAGCTGGCACAGCAGGGACTCAGCAATACAGTATATCCTGGCTTGGCCATCTTTACACATTCTGCCACACATTCTTTCATGCTATGTGTGTCTGCAATGGGGATTCCCATTCCATCAAAGAAATTATGCAGCTTTGTGTTGTCAGCTCCCAGGAACACAAGGCCGGCACATTTGGATTTTACCAAATCCTTTATGGCATTGTAGTCGTTCCCCTTATCTTTTCCTCCAATGATTAGAATGGTAGGTGTTGTCATGCTTTCCAATGCGTACCAGCATGCATCCACATTTGTAGCTTTGGAATCGTTTATATATTGAACGCCTCCAACACGCGCAACTTTTTCTAATCTGTGCTCCACACCTTCAAAGTCGCCCAGACTTTTCTTCAGTGTTTCGTCTTTGATTCCGCTCAGATGTGCAGCAATACCTGCGGCCAAGCTGTTGTACATGTTATGTTTTCCTCTCAGACTCAGGCTCTCCTGCTCCATATTGAATGGGGTGGGGCGCTCAATGACATATTCTCCATCACTGATATATCCTATCATGCCGTTCTTCTTTAGGATACTGAAGGGGCACAGCTGGGATTTAATGCCGTATTTTTTCAGTTCCTTAGCAATAATTGGGTCATCTGCCCAATACACAAAGGCGTCATCTTCTGTCTGGTTCTGCAGAATACGCATCTTGGCATCCGTATATTCCTGCATGCTATTGTTGTATCTGTCCAGATGGTCGGGTGTAATGTTCAATAGAACGGCAATATTAGCGCGGAACTTGTACATATTGTCAAGTTGGAAACTACTGAGCTCTATGATATAGTAATCGTAGTCTTTTCCTTCTGCAATCTGTAGTGCCAAACTTCTTCCAATGTTTCCTGCCAGTCCTACGTTATAGCCTGCATCCTTGAAGATGTGGTAGATGAGGCTGGTGGTAGTGGTCTTTCCGTTTGAGCCTGTAATACAGATCATCTTAGCTTTTGTATAGCGTCCTGCAAACTCAATTTCGTTGATAATAGGGATGCCTGCTGCTTTGGCCTTAAGAATCATGGGGGCGTTTTCTGGTATACCGGGACTCTTTATTATCTCCTTGGCATTCAGAATTTTCTCTTCTGTATGATGTCCTTCTTCCCATTCAATTCCGTATTCTTCCAGAATACTTTTGTATTCCGGTTTGATGGTCCCCATATCGCTGACAAAGACTTCAAAGCCTTTCTTTAGAGCCAGTACTGCTGCACCGACTCCGCTTTCTGCTGCGCCTAAAACAACTATTCTATCTTTCATCTTCCCCTGATAACTTTTATCTTTTCTCTTTTAATTTCTCTCTCTTTTCTCTGTCATCTAATCTTCAGAGTTACTATAGTAAGTGCTGCAAGTATGATGGTTATAATCCAGAATCGTACGGTTATCTTCGACTCCAACCAACATCCTTTGGGCCAGTTAATGAGCACTTTGAAGTCGGCTGGCAACTGACCAGGTGCAACTCTGAAGGTGTCGTGTATAGGCGCTCTTTTGAAAACGCGCCATTTTTTCCCTCTCTTGTTTCCCATCCTCGCATATTCAGTCTGAAGCAGTACGCTGACACTTTCCATGAAGAAGATGAAGCATAGAATTGGGATGAGTAATTCCTTGTGGATAATAATGGCAGTAACGGCAATGATGCCGCCAATAGCCAGACTTCCCGTGTCACCCATGAATATCTGGGCAGGATATGCATTGTACCACAGAAAACCAATTAATGCTCCCACAAATGCCAATAAGAATACAACCATCTCCTCGCTGCCGGGTATAAACATGATGTTTAGGTATCCCGCCATAACAATATGGCTGCTTACATATGCCAGAATTGCCAATGCTACTCCTATGATTGCCGAGTTTCCTGCACACATGCCATCCATACCATCGTTCAGGTTGCAGCCATTGCTTACGGCCATCACCACAAAAGTAGTCATGAAGACAAAGAATATCCACCCCGCTGCAGTACGGTATTTGCCTAGGAAGTAAAACATGTCGCTATAACGCAGGTTGTTGTTTTTGACAAAGGGGATGGTTGTGATAGTGCTCTTTTCGGCTATGCTCTTATACGTCACCTCTTCTGTGTTGTTCCGAGCTTCTGCCGTAACATTCTCGCGCACTACAGCATCTGGGCTTTGCCATAGGGTTAATCCGATGATTAGGCCCAATAGGGCTTGTCCTATCAGTTTGTGTATTGGACGTAAGCCGTCTTTTGAGACTTTCATCTTGATGTAATCATCGGCAAATCCGATAGCTCCTAACCATAAGGTTGTCAAGATCATAAGCAGCATGTATATGTTACGTAGTCTGCCTAATAAAAGGCAAGGTATCACTGTAGCAATAATGATGATAAGACCTCCCATGGTTGGAACTCCCTTCTTGTCTACTCCGTAGGGGTCTATGCTTGCGCTGCGCTGGGCCTCATTGATGCCATGTTTCTTCATCCATTTGATGAAATATTCGCCAAACCATACAGAGATGACCAATGAGAGCACCAGTGTTAGGATTGCGCGGAATGAGATATATGACCACACGTGTGCGCCTGGCACTCCAAATTCTCCTAGATATCTGAACAGATAGTATAACATATTTTCTTTAATTCATAATTGTTAATTCATAATTATAACCCATAATATTTTTTATTTCAATTGTGCATTATGAATTATGAATTAGTCCAAAGGCTTCTTGTATAATCTCGTGATCGTCAAAGTGGTGCTTTACACCCTGAACAATCTGATAGTCCTCGTGCCCTTTACCTGCCACCAATATAACATCTCCCGGCTGTGCCATCATGCAGGCTGTACGGATGGCTTCACGGCGGTCTACTATACTAAGAACTTTCTGACGTTGTTTGTCTGTCAGTCCGGCCAGCATGTCATTGATGATCTCCTGAGGGTCCTCGAATCTGGGATTGTCACTAGTGATGATAACACGGTCACTGTTTTTGACGGCTTCCTGTGCCATCAGAGGACGTTTTCCCTTGTCTCTGTTGCCACCGGCTCCACATACGGTCCAACACTGTCCACGATGTTTCAGTACCTCATTGATGGTGTCTAATACATTCTTCAATGCATCGGGGGTATGGGCATAGTCGACAATGGCAGTAATACCATTCTGAGAACGTATAGCCTCGAATCTTCCATTCACGGGTTTCATGGCACTGAGGTGTATCAATGCTTCTTGAGGTTCTACGCCCATCATGATGGCAGCTCCGTAGATAGCCAACAGATTGCTTACGTTGAAACGCCCTACAAACTGTACGCATACTTCTTTCCCGTTAATTTCCAGATTCATGCCCTCAAAACTCTCCTCTAGAATCTTTGCCTTGAAATCTGCGGCGGTACGTGTGGAGTATGTTTTAACCTTGGCTTTTGTGTTCTGAACCATTACGGCACCATTCTTGTCGTCTGCGTTGGTGATGGCAAAGGCCCCCTTGGGTAGTGCATCAAAGAATGCTTTCTTGGCATCTCGGTAATTTTCGAAGGTCTTGTGGTAGTCAAGATGATCACGAGTAAGGTTGGTGAAAATACCTCCTGCGAATACCAAACCTCCAATTCTCTTCTGAGTTACGCTATGGCTGCTGACTTCCATGAATGCGTATTCGCAACCGGCATCAGCCATTTGCCCTAAGAGACGGTTTAATGTGATGGGGTCGGGGGTCGTGCATTCTGTGGGGACAGCTTCTCCGTCAATATAGTTGCAGACGGTGCTGCATAAGCCGCATTTATAACCCATGCGTCTGAACATATTATATAATACAGTGGCGATTGTGGTCTTTCCGTTGGTACCCGTTACGCCAATCAGTTTCATCTTGCTGGTTGGGTCGCCGAAAAAGGTTGTTGCCAATGGTCCTACCACATCTTCGGTCTTTTCGTATTGTATATAGGTCACCCCATCTTGTGTGTTAGCTGGCATCTCTTCGCACACAATGGCTTTTGCCCCTAATTCGATGGCTTTGGCAATGTATGTGTGTCCGTCTACCTGCGTTCCACGCATAGCAACGAAGATATTACCGTTTTTTATCAAACGTGAGTCTATCTCAATCCCGGTTATTTCAATTTCCGTGTCTCCTAAAACCTTTGTAGGATGGCATACATTTATTAATTGAGTTAATTTCATAATTGTATGTTTTATTTTGAGATTTGTTCCAAATGTATAGTTATAGTCTTTCCTCTTTCTGCGATACTACCTGCCGTTATGTTTTGACTTTTCACACGGCCTTTGCCAGTGAGTCGTACTTTCAAACCTCGTTTCTGAAGTTCATATACGGCATCCCTTGCTCCCATTCCAGTGACATCGGGAACCCTGCTTTCGGGAATGGAGTCGGTCTGAGCTTCAAGTGTATTTCTTATGCCCAATTCCTCCATTATACAATTTGATTTCTTTTCTTGTCCTCGTACGGAAGAGGGTATATACACAGAGTTGGAGTCGCTGACTTCTTTTGCATCATGGCTATTGCCCTTCGACATGATATATTGTGAGATTTCGCTGAATACAGGGCCACACTGACCGCCTCCTGAGGCTGGTAATCCTGTTTTGACAATACATACAATGCAACTGTATTTGGGAGCTTCGCTGGGGAAGTATCCGCAGAAGCTGACCATATATCTGGTAGTGCCGCTATGATATCCACCACCGCCGGCTGATGCAATCTGGGCTGTTCCTGTCTTTCCGCTTACCTTGAAGTATTTGCCGTTGTTGCCTGCTTTCTTTCCCAATCCTTCGCTTACAACTTTCTCCAGAATCTCCTGAATGTCCGCTAATGTACTTGCCTTGCACATACTTTCCTTTATAACCTCTGTGGGGAATTCGCGAACTACCTGCCCATCTTTCAGCTCTGCTTTGACAAATCTTGGCTTTACCATTTTTCCTCCGTTGGCAATGCCATTGTAGAAAGCCAATGTTGCGATAGGAGGCAGCATGGTCTCGTATCCGATACTCATCCAGGGTAGAGCCGTGTTACTCCAGTTCAGCCAGAATCGCCCTTGCTTCTTGGGGTGACGGACACGTGGCTCGCCTTTTCCTACAAATGGAAGGTTTAAGGGCAATCCTACGCCTAACTTGTTGAGCCCGCGTACATATCTGTCGGGATCGTCTTTGTAGGCTTCGTCTATCAATCTGCTGACACCGATGTTTGAACTGTACATTAGCACTTCGGTAACGGAAAGATTCCCGTAACCTCCTTTGCGCCAGTTGTGGTCTTTCATGAATCGTCCGTGCATTTGATAAATTCCGCTACCAGTCTCCACGCGCGTGTTCTTATTTATTTTACCATCGTCCAAGGCTACCATGATACTTGCTGTCTTGAAGGTGGAACCTGGTTCCATCAAATCGCTCACCGCGTTATTCTTACACTCGTAATACTCTCCGTCAGACATTCTTGTCAGGTTTACGATGGCTTTTACGTCTCCTGTCTTTACTTCCATTACTACAGCCATACCAATTTCGCCGTTTACCTCTTTTAGTTTGTTTCGCAGGGCACGGTCTGCCATATCCTGTATGTTGATGTCAAGTGTCGTTAACAAGTCGTTTCCGTTTTCTGGTGCCATGTCCACAAATCTGATGCGCTTGTTAAGGACTTTTGTGGTATGTGATGTACCTGGCTTTCCTCGCAGGATGCTATCGAAACTCAATTCAAGTCCGCATTTTGCCAAAGCACTTGAGTCTGCGTATAAGTCGCCTAATGTTCTGGAAGCTAACATGCCGTAAGGTTTCTTTCGCTGCATGATCTCTTCTGCGTGGAATCCGCTTTTGTTGGTAGGTTCCTTGAGCATTGGCAGTTTCTTACATTCCTTGTACTGAATGTATGTGGCAAGTTTTCCGGGACAGATGTTCCATGCGAATCTGCCTCTTTGCTTTCCTTTTAGCAGGTGGTTCCTGAACCAGGCGGCGTCATGTGTCTGGAATATTTTTGCCAGTCCTACAGAGATGCTGTCCACATCTGCTGCGAAGGCGGAGTCTCTCCATTGTTCTATTTTCTTCTGGCTTACAGAGTCGGGGTCGCAAACTTTGAAGTCCATGTACAAACGATAAACGGGTATAGAACCGG
Source organism: uncultured Prevotellaceae bacterium (assembly GCA_946415645.1). Lineage (GTDB taxonomy): Bacteria > Bacteroidota > Bacteroidia > Bacteroidales > Bacteroidaceae > Physcousia. The sequence goes on along the minus strand of CAMKTJ010000007.1, from coordinate 52,956 downwards.
AAAGCACCTGCCCGTCAGCAGACAGGATGTTACCTCTGTTGGCAGGGATGGCTATGTTTTCCGTAGTGAATCGTTTGTCCACCTGTTCCCAATAGTTGCTCTGTGGGGGGAGCATAGTTTGAAGAGCCGTACCAAGGATATATACGGCAAATATTGCAATCATTGCAAGAATGATTCTGAAACGTCCTATTGAGCTATCGTTGTTTGACTTCATTCGTTCAGTTAATCGTTATTCGTGAGTTCATAGATAGGTTCGTTGCTGGAGCATAGGGTGCTGTCTCCCATTGCTTTCATCTGTTCTTCCAGTTGGCTTTGGCGGCAGCGGAATGTCAGTTCGCTGTTTCTGGTCATACTTCTGTATTTCCAGTCTTGTAGATCCTTGTGCAGCTTATCTTCTTCAATCATCTCGCTTTGAGCTTGATAGCGGTTGGAGATATAGATGATGATACCAAAAAGAATCAATGCCAGGACGCCTAATTGCTTCCTGAACCACAATCCGTTGATGCTCAGTGCTTGCAGAACATCTTTCAGGTGTTCGAGGTCTTTTTTCTCGCTGTCATCCTCCTCGTTAACCAAAGCGTTCAGAATCTTGCTTTTGCTGCTTTGTTCCTGCTCTTCGGTTACGACGGTTTCTTGCTTCTCGAGTTCTTCTTGTTTGTTATCTTTTATCTCTGCCATTTTTCTCCAATCCTAAGTTTTGCAGAACGACTGCGGGGGTTTGCCTGTATTTCCTCGGGTGATGCCGTGATCACACTTTTGTTAATAGCCTTTAATGGTGACTTGCTTTGTCCAAAGAGGTTGGTCTCTATTTTTCCTTCGATATTTCCTGTTTTGATAATGTTTTTTACCATTCTGTCTTCCAATGAATGGTATGTCAGGACAGATAATCTTCCGCCAGGACTTAGTATTTCTACGGCTGAGGTCAGCATTTGACGTAGAGCTGTCATTTCTCCGTTTACTTCTATTCTTAACGCCTGAAAGACACGGGCCAGGTCTTTCTTTTCGCGGTCATAGCCAAGTAGGGGCTTTAGAACTTCTGCCAATTGCCCTGTGGTCTCCATTTCTTTTGAGCATCTGGCTTTCACAATGACAGATGCCAGTTTTCTGCTGTTCTTCAGTTCTCCGTATAGGTAAAAGACATCTGCCAGTTGTTCTTCAGAATAATTCTTTAGGATATCGCTTGCTTTCAACTTAGCTGTCTGGTTCATCCTCATGTCCAGTTTTGCCTCGTAACGGAAGCTGAAGCCTCTTTCTCCTTCGTCAAGATGATGGCTACTTACACCTAAGTCAGCCAGTATGCCGTCTATTTGTTCAACGCCATAATATTGCATCCAGTTTTTCAGGAATCGGAAGTTACTTCTGACAAAAGTGAATTTGTTGCCATATGTCTCTTCCAAGGGTAGAGCATTCTTTTGTGCGTCAAGATCTTGGTCAAAGCTGTACAGATGTCCTCCTTTGTCCAGCCGGCTCAATATTTCTTTGCTGTGTCCGCCCCCTCCGAAGGTTAGGTCAATATAAGTCCCGTCGGGCTTGATATTAAGTCCGTCCACTGTTTCTTTCAACAGAACAGGAATATGATAAACCTCGTTTGTCATCTTTTGGGGTAGCCGTTTGATTTTTTTACTTGCACTCTTGCGGAGTGTTCATCATTTCTTCTAAGCAGTTTGCCAGTGTCTCTGGTTGGTTGAGAATTGTTTCAGCGTCTTGCTTGTTCCAGATTTCAATGGTGTTGTCAATACCAATGAAACGTACGTCGTTCTTGATGCATGCTTCCTCCAGATAGCGTTTGGGTATCAGAATACGTCCTCCGCTGTCCAGTGTTACAGCTTCTGCACCAGCTACAAATTGTCTGAGGGCATTGCGTCCGTTTCTGTCAAACATGTTTGTGCGTGCAGTAATGGCGTCAACCTGCTCGTCCCATACCTGTTGGGGGTATAAGACAAGGCAACGCTGGAAGATATCCCGACGTAGAATCAGCCCCTGCTCTTCCTCTCGCTGAAGGATCTTTCGGAAGCTGCTTGGAACGAAAACGCGTCCTTTTTCGTCAACTTTGGCATCTATGTTGCCGGTAAATCTCATTGCGTGTACTTATTTATATTAATTCTTGGGTGCAAAGATAATGAAATTCCCCACAATTCCCCACAATTTTTCAATATTTTTTTTCAACAATATTTCGGATACCCTTTTACTCGTTTTGGAGTTTTCTTTTTGTTTCGTTCTTTTTTACCGATTAAATGGTGTAAATTAGTTAATTCCTTATAATTTTTTCCTCAATAGTATATTTTTTTTATTCTTTTTTGTTTGGTGGGGAATTTTTCCGTACTTTTGCACAAAAATGACAATAACATGAAGAAAAACAGTTTCCTTTTAGTTGTGCTACTGCTCCTTTTTGTGTGTGTTCTTCCATCGCAGGGAAAGAAGAAAGAAAAGCGCGCAGTTGTTCGTATAGAGACATCTTGTGGTAACATTCGTGTTGCATTGTCAGATGATACACCTTTGCATAGCAAGAATTTTCTTAAGTTGGCTGCCAAGGGTTTTTATGATGGAACTCTTTTCCATAGGTGTATTAAGGATTTTATGATTCAGGGTGGAGATCCAGACTCTCGTCATGCTGCTAAAGGACAGCTCTTGGGTGAAGGAGATGTTGGTTACACCATTCCTGCAGAATTCTGTCTTCCTTATTTGTATCACTGGCGTGGTGCCTTGGCCGCTGCACGTGAGTCGGACGATGTTAATCCTGAACAGAATAGCAGTGGCTGTCAGTTTTATATTGTTTATGGAAAAAAACAATTCCCTGCCGATATAAAGAAGGTAAGGGCTGCACTGGAAGAAAAGGGGGTAGAACTGACGTCTCAAATGATTGATGACTATGTTATGCGCGGGGGGGCACCTCATTTGGATGGTCAATATACGGTTTTTGGTGAAGTAATTGAGGGACTGGATGTTGTATGCCAGATATTGTCTTTGCCTACAGATGCCAATGATCGTCCTTTGCAGGATGTTGTTATAAAAAAAATGGTTATTGAGCAATATGGCAGAAAGAAATAATTCTACTTATTTCCTTCTGGATTTTTGTAGCTTGATTATTCTCTGTAATCAACTTAAATATTTCTTTTTCTAAGTTAATTTTTGCATTTCTCAAAAATGTCCATTTCAGCGATTGTTTCTCTTTGTTTCGGCCCTTGGTTTTATTCAGTCTTCCGTTTTCATTTTTGTTATTTTTATCAAAATCGGCCCGTCGGTTACCAAGATTTAAGCCTATTCGTACCATAATTTTATATCTGTTTGTATATTTTAGGATAATTTTGCTGCCAAATTTAATTTGAATTGTTATAATCGTAATGCGAAAGTATTTTTCTCGTTTTTTGTTTTTAGGTGTAGTTGTTCTTACTTCTTGTTTTGGTAAGGAGCCCTTAAATACAGAGTGTGATATTGAGGTGGCCTCTGTGCATGTAGAGAATCCTGCAGAAGTGTTCCATCATGAGTATGACACGCTTAAGGTTGTCAATTCCGCTTCTGACAACATTGTTTTCCTGATTCGTAGTTACGAAAATGTTGCTCAGCTGCCTTTGAGCCTTAGGATTACTCAGGGGGCTACGGCTTACATCCTGAATGAGGACGGTAGTGCTGAGAAGTTCCGGAATGGCAGCCTAGTTGACTTCTCGAACGAGAAGACCTGGAAGTTTCGCATAGTATCTGAGGATAAGGCGTGGAGCAGGGTATATTCTATAAAGGTTGCACATGACTATCCTACAGAGGGTGATTTCTGTCTTGACTTTGAAAACTATGCCCTGGATGCTACAGGTAAGTATTATGAGTGGAGCATCACAGACGCCAATGTGGCTAATGTGTTTACTGATGCCAAATGGAAAAACGGAAATCCGGGTTATAAACTGAGTAAATCATCAGCCAAGCCTATGGAGTATCCCTCTGTGCCCCTTGTAGGTGAGGGACCTGATGGAAGTGCTTGCGTTAAGCTAGAGACGAAGGATACGGGTTCTTTTGGCAGTATGGTGAATATGAGGTTGGCCAGTGGCAGTATGTTTAACGGTATCTTTGATGTAAGTAATGCTCTGAAGGATGCGTTACGAGCAACCCGTTTTGGTTCTCCGTTTGCACATAAGCCTGTTAAAATGACTGTTTGGCTTAAGTATGAGCCGGGTGCTACGTTCCAGAATAGATTGGGAAAGCCTGTAGAAGGTGTTATTGATGAGCCTGATGCTTACGTGGTGTTCTATCGCAACCAGGATGAGGCTGGCAACGAGGTGATGATTGACGGTACGGATATGTTTACCAACCCATATATTATGGGTATTGGTCGTCTCTCACATAACCTGAATGAGGATGGCTCAGACAAGATGGGAGATACACCTATACACGGATTGAACTCTCAATGGAAACTTGTAGAAATACCTCTGGTATATACGAAAGAGGTTGACCAGGATATTCTGGCTAATAAGGGCTATAGCCTTGCAATCAGTTTTGCCAGCAGCTGGCAGGGGGGTAACTTCCAGGGTGCTATTGGAAGTAAATTGTATATAGACAACGTGTCTGTCTATTGTGATAAAGATGAGTATTGAGAACGTAAACGATAACGTAAACGATAACGTAAACGTAAACATTGAATAAAGAGAAATGATGAATAAAATGAGATATATTCTTGCTATGGTTGTCCTTTTGTCGGCAACTGTAATGCAAGGTCAGGATTCGTGGGAGAAATGGGGACCTACAAAGGGAATGAATGGTGCAGGTGTTGTTGTACGTGCCGGCTATACCTTGGGTGGTACCTCTCCTATTCCTTTGCCAAAGGAGGTGCGTTCTATTAATACGTTTGCACCAAAGGGTGGTGCCACTATAGGTGTCGATGTCTATAAGATGTTCTGTAAGCGTTGGGGCGCCAGTGTGGGATGGCACTTCTTTTACGAAGGCTTCCATACAAGTGCAGATGTCAAGAATTACAAGATGTCTCTGACAATGGACGGTAATACGATGTCCGGTTATTTCACCGGAACGGACGTTACCAATACTGATATGTGGGGAATGACAATGCCTGTGATGGCAACCCTTAGAATGTCCCCCCGCTGGAACTTTAGCTTCGGTCCTTATCTGAGTACCTATTTCAAACGGAATTTCAGTGGCGAGGTATATGACAACAAGGACGGTATAGGCTATCTGCGTGTGGATGATCCTACTGGTGAAAAGGTCAATATTGACCGCAATAATCCTGCTACGTATGATTTCTCTGACAATATGCTGCAGTGGAATGTTGGCTTGGAATTCTGCTTCGACTGGAAGGCTTGCAGACATATGAATGTCTTTGGTAAGTTGGATTGGGGCATGACAAATATTTGGGAGAGGGATTTTGATGCGGTTGCATTCAAGATGTATCCCATCTATGCAACTATAGGTTTGGCTTATAGATATTAATAACATAAAAAGATTATGAAGAAACTTTTACTTACTTTATGCTGTGTTTTAGCTACAGTAGTTTTTGCTGACAGCAAAGTATACACCGAGCAGCTTGTTGTGACAATCAATGGTGAGAGTTCTGCTCCACAGATGACAGGTGTAACGGTAGTAGATAACGGTGATCAGACTATCAACTTCGAGCTCAAGAATTTCTTTCTCTCAAGTGCTGAAACAGATATTCCTGTTGGTAATATTATCATGGAAAACATCCCCGTAACAAAGGGAACTGACGGACTGGATCATTTCACCTTTGACGGTTCTATCACCATCCAACCTGGTGATATGGAAGGCGTTCCTATGTGGATGGGACCTATGTTCGGTGAGATTCCTATGAAGCTTCAGGGTAAAAAGAACGCAGAGAAGCTCTATGTTACGATAGATATTGATATGCAGGAAGTTATGGGGCAGGTGGTGTATGTGCAGTTGGGTAGCGACTTTACTGATAAGGAGAGCGCCATTAAGGGCATTGAATCCAAGTCCAACGCTACTGTTTACACAGTTTCCGGTTCTAAGGTTATGAAGCCCACACGAGGTATCTATATTGTGAATGGCAAGAAGGTTCTCTTCTGATCGTTCATATAGAATAATAAGGTAAAAAGGTTGTATATGAAAGTTTTCTGTCACGTATTATGGCTACTTATATTGTTGCCTTTGCATGCTTATGCGCAAGGTGATACCGTTGTTGCCCAACAACCGGCAGAGGACTTTGTGATAGCTTCTGTATGTGTGGCAAGTCCGGGAGAAGATGTGTATTCTGCTCTTGGGCATGCTTGTCTACGCCTGCAATGCCCTACATATAATCTTGATTACATTTACAGCTACGAGGCCGAGGATGCTTCCCACAATGTGTTGCGTTTCTTCGCAGGCAAGCTGAAGATGGCTGTCCGCACGCTTCCTACTGATGAGTATGTGGCACAATACGTTGCCGAGGGCAGGGGAGTGAAAGAGTATGTGCTGAATCTTCCTATCCGTGTGAAACAACGTCTGTGGGAACAGATGGACAGGCGGCTGGAGTACACTCCAATTCCATATGATTATATGAATCATGGGTGTGCCGTTTCTGTTCTTGCTTGGTTAGAGGAGGCAATAGGCGCAGACAGCTTGGAGTATGCGCCTTGGCCCGAGAAGTATAAACGTTCTCGCAAGGAGATAGGTGGAGACAGTATCGTGAACGAATGGAACCACATTTATGTCTGCACATTTGTAACGGGTGAGGCAAATACCCTTGACATAGATAATAAGCGTAAGGTGATTGTACCTACGGAGCTGATAGAGGTGTTGCAAGGAGCTAAAGCTTTTGGCGCTCCGTTGTTGACGGGTGAATGTAACGTTCTGCTTCAGCCTACCAAAGTTGTGATGCCTTCCAGGTTTCCTCCCCTTTATGTTTCGCTTATTATCCTGGCAGTGGCTCTCATTAACCTGTGGTTGCGAAATGTGTGGTTGAGGGGTATCGTGCTTGTGCCTTGCCTTCTGTTTGGTACATTTGTACTGTATCTGGTACTATTCTCAGACTTACCCTGCACGCAGTGGAACTGGTTTATTGTTCCTTTCTGCCCCCTTCCGTTTGTGTTCTGGAAGTGGAGGAGATGGTGGACGCTGCCCTTTGCCGTTGTATGCCTTGTCTGGGTGTTAGGTATGCTGCTTTATCCGCATCAGATAGTGGACGAGCCTCATCTGGTACTTGCCACGGCAATGGCTGTATGTAATGTTGAAATCAGAATAAAAACACATAAATAAAATACATTATTTTTAACTTAGTGATTATGAACAGAATTAGATTTTCAAAGTTTATGAGTCTGGTCGTGGTGATGTTCACCATGTTTGGCTTGTCTGCACATGCCAACAGCGATTATTTCTCCAAGATGACTGCCAAGTCAGTTGGTGAAGGAAAAGTTTATGTTAGTTACAAGAATCAGGCTGATGCACCAGAGTATGCTGCTGAATCATCAGCAGAATCCGGAGCTGATAACCAGCAGAGTGCGCCTACGCATACATATTATCTGTATGCGCAGCCTACTGGCGAAGCAGAATTCCTGGGTTGGTTTGACAATGAAGGTTGTACGGGAGATGCTGTATCAACAGAGACATTGTTTAAGGCTACAATAAAAGCGACTGCAGATTCTCCTGCTTCAAAGGTTTACTACGCTAAATTCACGGGTCGCATTTTTATGTGTTCCAAGAATCATGTATATATGAATGTTGGTGATGAGGCTGCTGCTAATGATGGAATGAAGGTGGAGGGCGTGACTCCCACATACATATCCAGTAACGAGGCTGTCGCCACTGTAGATGCAGAAGGCAACATTACGCCTGTGGCAGCCGGCTCTGCTAAGATAACTGTTTCTGCGCAGGATTTTGAGGATATTACATACGTTGTTACTGTTATAGACAACTCTAAAGTTGGTATTACCCAGATTGGTAATGGCGACTTTGAGGATTGGAGCAGCATAACAGGTAGCAATCATGCCCCTGCCAACTGGAACTCTTTCGAGACTGCAGAAGGTAGCTTGGCAAGTTTCTCCAGCGCTCAGCAGGTTCAGATGGTAGAGGACAATCGTCCTGGTAGCAATGGTCTTTATTGTGCTGATATCTGGTCTAGAAGTGTGCTTGGTGTTGTTGCTCAGGGTAACCTGACAACAGGTTGTATCAATGCAGGTGCTGCTACGGCTTCTGCCAAGGGTAACTACAACTACAGCAAGACATCTGATTCCAAGAAGAGCGAGACACTCTCTAAGATTCCTACAGCTATCCGTTTCTGGGCTAAGTTCGTGCCTGCTGCTGCAAATGCTCAGCATCCCAATGCACATATGGAGGCCGTGGTACATGACAATTGTAACTACATCACTTATAGTGACCCCTCTTATGAGTCTGACGAGGAGAAGACTCATGTTATAGCAAAGGCAAGATACGACTTCCCCACCACCAATGGCGAGTGGGTGGAGATTACAGCACCCTTCGAGAAGACTTGCAATGCTGCCAATGGTCAGTTCCACATTATTGTGAACCTTGCTACCAATGCCGATCCCGGTCAGGGTCAGGCTGGCGATCACTTGTACGTTGATGATATAGAACTTTTGTATGACACAGAATACGATGAGGCTCCTGTAGTTATGACAGATGCCAAGTATGCAACCTTCTGCGCTCCCTTCGATGTAAATGTACCTTATGGCATGAAGGCTTATACCGTGCAGGGTGTTAACGAGGATACTTCACTTGATATGGCAGATGTTAAGGATGTTATTCCTGCCAATACTCCCGTCGTGTTGTCTGGTGACGGTGCTAAGAGCTTTACTGCTTATGGTATAGCTGTTCCTGCTACAACTGAGGCCGGTATGCTCACAGGTGTTTATTCTGATACTGAAGCTCCTGTAGGCAGCTATGTCCTTCAGAATATTGACGGAGTGGTTGGTATGTATCAGGTTGCTGAAGGTGAGCAGCCCACAGTAAAGGCTAACCATGCTTATCTTACCGTTCAGACTTATAAGGCCAAGGCATTCTACTTCAGTAAGGAAGATGCCGACGAAGCTACTGGTATAAACCTTACCCCAGCCCTTTCCGAAAGTAAGGAAGTAATATACAACATGGCTGGTCAGCAGGTTAAAAAGGCTCAGAATGGTATTTATGTTATTAATGGTAAAAAGGTTCTTAAGTAAAATATGAAGAAGATTTATAGCGCACCAGCATCGCTGGTTAACGAGGCAGAGGTAATGAATATCATGGCTGTCTCAATTATGGACGGTAATGCCGACCCCAATGCTGAGGTTTTGACTAAGGAAAACTCTGATTGGAAGATATGGGAAGATGAGGATTAAGTCCGTTGCGACTTAATTCCCTCCCCACGAGAGGCTCATAATAATAATCTCCTGTCTGCTTGATGGTTGCTTTATGGACCGGAAAAGTAGATAGGAGATTTTCTTATACTATCTGCACCTTATCCGTTCCCTATCTGCACGATATACGAACGCCCTTCTTAGGCCCTTGCTACTCCCTTGCTACTCCCTTGCTACGACTTAGCGTTTTTCTTTTCGTTCCAAAATTCGTCAAGGGTGATGCCTTCCGACTTCAGGAAGCAGGAGCGGGCGGTCTGGATGGTTCCAAAACCCGCATCAGTGGTTTCTCCCAATGCGGTAATCTTTCCTTTTGTGATAAGACGTTTCAGTTCCTCAATGCGGTACCGATTTATGTATTCGTGTACATTGTAGTATCCTTGACTACGAATACTCTGAAGTACCAGATGTCTGTTGTAGCCTACAGCCTCGCAAAGACGATCACGACCGAAGGTGTTGTCTGTCCATTCTTCTTTGTGGTTCTGCATCCAGAATTCTATGCGTTTGAAACGTAGTAGGTTGGCTTCGTTGAAGTCTTCCTTGGCGGCTCTCTCGACAATATCCTCAGTAGGCTCCTCTTCTACCTGAATCATAGCTGGCTGAGGCAAGTGAATGGCCATGTTCTCTAAAGTGCGGAATGCCAGATAGAGGTTCAAAAGCGTAAAGATGATAATGTAAATCATGAGTGCTTTCGGATTATAGAAAACGGAGACGACGGTAAAGAAGACAACCGAGAATCCCAGACACACGCAATAGCCGATCAAGTAACTAGGGATATCTGTCTTGTGAACCATTCGTTTGGGAAGCAAGAAAATGTTGGTGATGTAAAAAATACTGATTCCAAGGGCAAGGATGCGCAACAGTACATCACTGGAAAGAAGATTCTGGAATACTTCATGGAAGTCACGCATGATTATAATGCGACTGCCCATCAGCCTGGCTACAGAATATACAGCTATTAGTGCTATGACGGGTCTGGCATATTTGATCATACGTTTTGCCTGTAGGAAGCCTGGCATGGGAATGCTAAGCGGGAAGATGCTCTGTAGATATACACCGCACAAAAGGGGAAGAATCATGGCAGGATGCATAATGCCAGGCTCGCCCTTAGCTATCTGGTCGCTGATGGATGCAACTGCCGCCAATAGGAACCCGAAGATACCGTTTACCCAAGCCAGACAGAGATATTGAACTTTGTGTCGGGCATAAATAGCAGTTGTTGCACTTACTACCAGATGGGCTGTGGCACTACAAGCCAATATTAACAGTATCGTATTGGAATTCATTCTTGTCAACAGTTGTTAGATTTCGCGCAAAGATAGTCAAATTATGTAGATTAGAATATATTTCGTGTAAAATATTTGTCCTTTTGATGTAAAAGGTGTACTTTTGTAATTCGTAAAGGTGTAATAGGATTTTATGTTTAAACGCTTAGTTGTACGTTTGATAGTTTTGTCAGTTGCTCTGTTGGTATTGCTGCCAATGGGGGCTTCTATGCGTAGAAAACGTGTAGTGGCAAAGCCGGATACAACTTCGCTTGTTGAAAAAATACAGGATTTTGGTCAGACTGGCCGCATGAGTTGCTCGACATTCCCTGTTAAAATCCATACCAGCGGCAGAGCTGTTCAGATACAGAGCGACCACAACCAAATTCTTCCTATATATACCAGGACCGGTGCTTTTTATATGGTAGTTCGCCTAAATAAGGGCGTGAACTGGCTGAATGGGCTGCCGCGCGGACATTATTTTATTAACAATCGTCCCATTACAATTAACTGAAGCCAATGGCATTGCAAGAGCATACTATCAAGGAAATTGATATTGATGATATTATCCGAAAGAAGGCGGGTAGTAAGTCAAAGTATATTCCGCACTTTCTTATCAACTTGCTGAAGCGTATTATCCATCAGGATTTCATCAATACTTATCTCCGTCAGGGGTATGTGGGCGTGGATTTCTGTAAGCATTGTATAGAGTACCTGGGTGCTAATGTAAATGTTGAAGGCAGAGAGAATCTGCCTGTAGATGGGCGCTATTATACTTTTGTGTGCAATCATCCTTTGGGGGCTGTAGATGGCGTAACATTAGGCTGGGTGATAGGCGAACAATATGATGGTAAGATAAAATATCTGGTAAATGATTTGTTGATGAGCCTGGAAGGATTGGCTCCGTTGTGTGTTCCCATCAACAAGCTGGGGAAAAACGGTAGAAACTTTCCGGCAATGGTAGAGGGAGCCTTCTCGGGTGAGAATCATGTGGTAATGTTCCCTGCCGGTCTGTGTAGCCGTAAAATGGATGATGGCCAGATCAGAGACATTGCTTGGAGCAAGTCGTTCATAGTCAAAAGTGTACAGCATCAGCGTGATATTGTACCTGTTCACTTTGAAGGGCAACTGACGGATCGCTTCTATAAGGTGGCGCGTTTCTGCAAGAAATGTCATCTGCCTAACTTTGCACAAATCCTGTTACCTGACGAGATGTATCGTAGTAAAGGGAAAACTTACACGGTTAAGATAGGAAAGCCTATAGCATGGCAAACATTCGATAAGTCGCACACTCCGTTGCAATGGGCACAGTGGGTGCAGAATAAAGTTTATGAATTATGATGGAAGAGATTATTGGCAGTATTCCACGCGAGATATTGAAGGCGGAACTGACGCCTGACAAGAGGTTGCGCATGACCAACAAGAGCAGCAACGAGGTGTATGTGGTCACATGGCAGGACTCCCCTAATGTAGTACGGGAAATTGGCCGTTTGCGCGAGATTGCCTTCCGTGCAGCGGGAGGCGGTACAGGCAAGAGCCTGGACTTGGATGAGTTTGATACTTGTGAGAATCCTTACAAGCAGATTCTGGTTTGGGATCCCGAAGCAGAAGAGATTGTGGGAGGTTACCGATATATATTGGGTAAGGATTGGAAATACGCCGAGGACGGACAGCCCCTTCTGGCTACCAGTCATATGTTCCGCTTCAGCGATAAGTTCCTGAAGGAATATGCTCCCTGGACCATAGAATTGGGACGTAGCTTTGTAACACTGGAGTATCAGAGCACCCTGCGAGGCAGAAAGGGTATCTTCGCCCTTGATAACCTGTGGGATGGCTTGGGCGCCATTGTGGTTATAGAACCTTCTGTTCGTTACCTCTTTGGTAAGTTCACTATGTATCCCAGTTACGACCGCAAGGCCCGTGATATGATACTCTACTTCCTGAATAAGCATTTCCCTGATCCCGATAACCTGATATTCCCTATGCAGCCCCTTCAACTGGAGCATGACACCAAGGAGTTTGAGAAGCTCTTCGTTGAAGATGACTTCAAGGCTGATTATAGAATTCTGAATAGTGAGGTACGTGCCTTAGGCTATAATATTCCACCTCTGGTGAATGCCTATATGGGTTTGAGTCCTACCATGAAGTTATTTGGCACTGCTATCAATGATGGATTTGGTGATGTGGAAGAAACGGGTATTCTGATTGCTGTGGATGAGATTCTACAGGAAAAGCGTATGAGACATATTGACACCTTTGCGGCAGAGCATCCTGAATTGGTAAAGATAACAAGTGGTGCTAATCGTATTTTCTATAAACCCGAGTAAGGAGGATAGATTAAGAGATGAGCGGTAAGATGAATTGGAATCAGCTGCTTTCCAACAAGCGGCTGGGACAGGAGGAAATGACGACCCGTAGAGACGACAGGACTGAATTCCAGCGTGACTACGATCGTTTGATTTTCTCTGCTCCTTTCCGTCGTCTGCAGAACAAGACGCAGGTATTCCCCCTCCCTGGTAGTATCTTCGTTCATAATCGTCTAACGCATAGTCTGGAGGTAAGCAGTGTGGGACGTAGTCTGGGTAATGATGTTAGCCGTCTGTTACTGGAACGTCACCCAGAGTTGGCAGATACGCATTTGACTGAGCTGGGCAGCATTGTCAGTGCTGCTTGTCTGGCACATGACTTGGGCAACCCTCCTTTTGGCCATAGCGGTGAGAAGGCCATAGGTACTTATTTTAGCGAGGGAGACGGACATTTCCTAAAGAGCTATGTGTGCGAACAAACAGGAGATTGCCTGAATCACAAACAGTGGGAGGATCTGGTTCACTTCGAGGGTAATGCTAATGCATTCCGTCTGCTTACACATCATTTCAATGGTCGTCGTAAGGGCGGTTTTGTAATGACTTACAGTACGCTGGCCAGCATCGTTAAATATCCCTTTACTTCCGATTTAGCAGGAGATAAGCGTAAGTTTGGCTTCTTCCGTAGTGAGGTGGAGGATTTCTGTAAGATCGCAGATGAACTGGGAATCCTGAAGTTGGAGGCACCAGAGGGCGCTTTCAGATATGCTCGCTATCCGTTGGTATATCTCGTGGAAGCAGCCGATGATATCTGCTACCAGATTATGGATATAGAGGATGCGCATAAACTGAAGTTGCTGACAACAGAACAGGTTAAGCAGTTGTTCCTGAATTACTTCGGCGAGAATCAGCGCAACAATATAATTGCCCGTATGGAGACACTTGAGGACGTGAATGAACAGGTCGTCTATCTGCGTTCATGCGTTATCAACTGTCTGGAGCAAGAGTGCGTTCGTGTTTTTGTGGAGCACGAGGACGAATTCCTCTCTGGTACCTTCCCTGGTCCGCTAATCAAGCATATAGCTGAAATACCCAGGCTTGCATACAAGGAATGCGAGAAAATGGCATTCTCTAATATCTACCATTGTAAGGATGTCGTGGATATTGAGATAGCTGGTTATAAGGTCATTACACAGTTGACAGATTTGATGATAAAGGCTGTTACCCAGCCTGAGAAGGCTTTCTCTCAGTTGCTGATCAATAGGGTAAGTAGTCAGTACCAGATTGATGCCCCAACACTCTATGAACGTGTGATGGCAGTACTGGACTACATTAGTGGCATGACGGATGTCTATGCCTTGGATTTATACAGAAAGATTAATGGCATGAGTTTGCCGGATGTTTAAAATATGAAAGTAAAGATAATCAATCGCAGTCATCATGCACTGCCCCAATACGCCACAGAGCAGTCTGCAGGAGTAGATTTAAGAGCCAATCTGGATAGTCCTATTGAGATAAGACCTATGGAGAGATGTCTGGTTCCTACAGGTCTTTTTATGTCGTTGCCAAAAGGATATGAAGCGCAGGTACGCCCAAGAAGTGGTCTGGCTATTAAGCGTGGTATAACAGTACTGAATTCTCCCGGTACCATAGACGCCGACTATCGTGGCGAGGTTTGTGTGATACTTATCAATCTCTCTTCCGAGCCATTCATTATCGAGGACGGCGAGCGTATTGCACAGATGGTTATAGCCCGTCATGAGCAGGCAGAATGGGAACAGGTGGAGGTCCTGGATGAGACAGAGCGTGGTGCGGGTGGCTTTGGACATAGTGGAGTTAAATGAAATTAAAACTACTCTTTTTTTTGCTTCTTTTAGGTGGAACTTTGTTTGCTCAAACAAGGTTCGACTATTTTTATCTAGAAGCTGAAAAGAACCGATTGGCTGGCGACTATGCTTCAGCCAAGGAACTGTATCAGCATTGTCTGGATATCAACCCTAACGCTGCAGAAACTGTTTACAACCTGGGATTGATGACGCTGTTCCTAAGGCAGGACAGCGTAGAAATGGGAATTAACATGCTGAAGAAGGCGTGTGAATTAGATTCTTGTAATCCATGGTATCAGGAGACTTTGGCAACGATATACCTAAATGCCCGAAAGACAAATGCTGCTATCCCTTATTTGGAGAAACTGGCTAAGTTGCAGACCAACCGAACAGATGTGTTATCGCAACTTGCCAGTATTTATCGTGACGACGGACACTCAGACAAGGCAATAGAGGTGTTTAATCGCATTGAGATGCAAGAAGGGAAGTCGGTGCAACTGAGCATGGAGAAATTCAACCTCTATATGAGTAAGGAAGAGGAAGATTCCGCTTTTCATGAGTTGCAGAGTCTATGTGATGAGTTCCCGCATGATCTGAACTATCGGGTTGTGATGGCTAATCAATATCAGATGGCCGGCTATCTGGAAAAGGCGATGGAGATTTACAATGAGGTTCGGCAGAAGGATGCTCATAATTTGAATCTTCTCCTTGCTATGATGACTTATTACAGATCCACGGAAGATAATGAGCATTTTGTACAGTTGCGTGACTCTTTGCTTTTTGATGAAGGCGGCAGCAGTGACTTGCGTGTGACCTTGATGAAAGATTATATTGACGAGGCTATTCAGGATACATTAAAGCGTGATGGTATGCTTCATGCCTTCGATTCTCTGTTGTCACTGCCGCAGAAAGATGCCCAACTTTTGATGTTGAAGGCGGCATACCTTACTTATATAAAAGCAGGTGATGACAAGGTGACAGAGCTGATGAAGCGTGTACTGGATATTGAACCGGGCAATCAGATGGCGTTGTGGCATTTGCTCCAGTATTATGCTCCAAAGAATAATATGGTGGCTGTTGAGGACATCTGCCGAAAGGGCGTCAACTATCATCCGGAAGAGTTGGCATATGCCTATTATCTGGGTGTATCACTCTTTCAGCAGGATAAATTGAAAGAGGCTGCCGAGGTGTTCCAGCAGGGGCTACGTACGAAGACAGAGGAGGCACGCCCTGCTCTTGTTTCGGATATGTATGCCGTTTTGGGAGACCTATATTATCAAGAGAAGAAACCGTTAGAGGCTTTTGCTGCCTATGACTCAGCTCTTGTATATGTAGATGATAATATCAGTTGTCTGAATAACTATGCTTACTATCTGAGTCTCAGGAACGAGCAGTTAGATAAAGCCGAGGAGATGAGCTATCGTACCATAAAGGCTGAACCGGATAATATTACGTATTTGGATACCTATGCATGGATTTTGTTCATGAAGGAGGATTATACCAATGCCCGTATATATGTAGATAGGGTTGTAAAGCCGAATCTCTCTGATGAGGAACTGTTGAAAGTGGAGAATCTGCAGGGTAACTTGATAGAACATGCAGGTGATATATATGCGGAATGTGGTTCCATAGACACTGCATTGCGTTATTGGAATTTGGCCCTTCTGAAGAAAGATGGTACATGTACTCCTTTGGTAAAAAAGAAGATAAAGAAAAAGAAGTATATAAAGTGATGAGATATTCTGTCATATTTCTTGTGTGTGGTGTTCTCCTTGCTTCTTGTGGAAGTAAGAAGCATGTAATGGGTTCGAATACAGGAAATATTCCTGATGCGGAGAAGGGTATAAGTGTTTCGGAACTTGTTCAGACGATAAATTCCAAACGTATTGCAGAGCCTGCTATCTCGGCAAAAATCAATCTGAGCCTTAATGCTGGTGTAAATAGTGCCAGAGTAGGAGGTTCCCTGAAGATGAAGCGCAATGATGTAATCCAGATTTCATTGGTTGCATTGGGGTTGATGGAGGTTGGACGTCTGGAACTGACACCAGACTATATGATGGTGGTCGATCGTGTGAACCATCAGTACGTAAAGTCCAGTTATGCTGATGTGGATTTCCTTAATAAAGCGGGAATAGATTTCTATACCTTCCAGTCATTATTCTGGGATGAACTTTTTGTCTTGAATGGAAAAGGCGAAGCTCCTACGGACAATCAGTATAGTTTTAAGGTGGCAACGGACGGCATTCAGCTGCAAAACAGTAAAAGTAATAGCGTGGCCTTGACATTTCTTGTGAATGCTGCCAATATGCTTGTCGGAGAGACTGGTTTTTTCAGAGCAGGCTCTGAGATACCTGTGCTAAAGTGGAAGTATTCGGAATGGGCAAAATTAGGAGAACAAAGTTTCCCTGGCTCAATGAAAATTTCTTTTGCCCTTGACAGAAATTCTGTTGAGGCTCTGTTTAAGATAAGCAATGTTAAGCCTGATTCCAGTTGGGAAACTCGGACGGAGATAAATAAGAACCGATACTCGGAAATCTCGCTGCAAGCTGCTTTCCAAAGAATCCTGAGGTTGGCTGAATAGGAAAGTGTAGAATGAAGAGTGAAGAATCAAAAATGAATAACTGCTATCTGGTGCCTGTCATCTGTCAGCTCATGAAAAGGTCTCTTTTCATACTAGCACTACTGGTGCTACCTATAGTTGTCAGCGCCCAGCGTAACACTGCCTCTCTGCGTAGTGCTACTCCCCAACGTGCTACCACACAGCGTAATGCTACTCCCAAATACAGTAAGAAGGTGACAGAGTTACAGAAACAGAAGGCTGATTTGCAGAATACCCTTCAGAAGTCAAAGGCGGAGCTTACTAAGACCAAACAGCAGGTGAAGGTAGGTCAGCAGAATATCCATTACATAGGTGTGCAATTGAATAATAGGTTGGATCAGATTGTCAACCTGGAAAAGGAGATTGGCCGGTTGGATTCTTTGACAATACAGTTACAGGGTAGAATTCGTGAAAAGGAGTTGGAGCTGAAGGAGAAAAGAGAGAAACTGAAGCTAGCTATGCGATATGCTCGTACGCAAAAGGGACAGACGTCTTCTCTTGTCTTTATTCTCTCGGCTAAGAATGTGAAACAGATGTTCCGTCGTTCGCGATATGCCAAGGAGTATGTGTCATTCCAGCATAATCTGGGGGAGCAGATACTCAAGAAACAGGCCGAGTTGTTGGAAGAGCAAAGCCAACTGCTGAATACAAAGAGCAAGAAAAGTGATTTGGTTAAGGAGGTTATGCTTCAGCGTAAGGATTTGGGTGCGCAACAAGTTCAGCAACAGAAGAAAGTTGATGGTTTGAAGAAACAGGAGTCTGGTCTTGCTGGTAAAATTGCTCAGCAACAGAAACAACTTTCTGCCTTGAACAAGAAGATAGATGATCTTATTGCCTACGAGATAGAACAGGCCAGAAAGGCTGCAGAGGCTGCTGCACGTAAGAAGGCCGCAGAGGAAGCTGCTCGCAAGAAAGCCGCAGAGGAAGCTGCTCGTAAGAATGCAGGCGGTAAACCCGCTCCTGCGCCCAAGGCTGCTAGCAAACCTACTCCTGTTAAGCCTGATACATGGCTTACGGCAGAGGATCGCCAGTTGAACGGCACCTTCGAGCAGAACAGAGGTCGACTGCCCGTTCCTATCACTGGTCAGTACATGATAGGTAATCACTTTGGTACTTATACGGTGCCTGGGCTGAAGAATGTTCAGTTAGAGAACAAGGGAACCAACTATGTAGGTCGTCCCGGGGCAAGGGCACGTTCTATCTTTGCCGGAGAGGTGACGGCTGTCTTCCAGTTTGGCGGTTCCCGCAATGTTCTTATCCGTCACGGAAGCTATATATCAGTTTATTGTAACCTGTCTTCTGTAACGGTTGCCAAGGGGCAGAAGGTAAATGCTAAGGATATTATCGGAACGGTTGCTGATGATGGCTCTGGAAGATGCGTACTACACTTCCAGCTTCGTAAGGAAACTGCAAAACTGAATCCAGAGTCTTGGATTGGAAGATAGTTGTCGTTATAACGTTATAACGGCATGACGAAGGACTTTCAAATAAATATCTATTGCCTCTTCAATCTCTTTTATTTCTATGTATTCATCTGCAGTATGGCTGCGTGAACTTTGCCCTGGGCCCATCTTGAGGCTGGGGAAGGGCATCAGAGCTTGATTGCTGAGGGTGGGGGATCCAAATGGTTTCCCTCCTAAGGTGATAATCTTCTGCACCAATGGGTGAGAAAGGTCTATGCGAGACGAATTCAGCCGGAATGAGCGGGCCTGTACATCACTTTCTACATGCCGGCAAATCTGATTGTAAAGTTCTTCGTTTGAATACAACTCATTAGACCTGACATCTACAGTAAAGGTGCACTTGTCTGGGATGACGTTGTGCTGGGTTCCTGCATTGATGATGGTAACGGACATCTTCACAGGGCCTAACAATTCCGACTCTTTTTCCCATTTGTAATTCTGGAACCAGTTGATGTCCTTTATAGCCCGATAGATGGCATTGTCGCCTTCGTTCCTTGCCGCATGTCCGGCTTTCCCATGTGCGGTAACATCCAATACCATCAGTCCCTTCTCTGCTATGGCAGGTTGCATGCCGGTTGGCTCGCCTACTATGGCAACATCTATATGTGGCAACAGGGGCAGGGCATGTTCTATGCCGTTTTTGCCGCTAACCTCTTCCTCTGCACTGGCCAGGTAAATTAGGTTGTAAGGTCTTTCCTGCTCCCTAAGTACCCTAAAGACCTGTAACAAGGAAACCAAGCTGGCACCGTCATCATTGCTTCCCAGTCCATAAAGCTTGCCGTCCTCAATCTGAGGCGTGAAGGGATCATGTTTCCAATCGGAAACTTGCTTGACGGTGTCAATATGCGCATTTAACAATAGGGTAGGGAGATTAGGATTGTAGTTAGGGGCAATAGACCATAAGTTGCAACCATCACATTGGACGGGCAACTTGCAATTCTGTTCCATGTAATCTTTCAGGAATTGTGCGGCTTCTGTTTCATTCCTGCTGGTACGTGGAATTCTGATGAGATTGCTTAATAGTTCTGTTGCTTCTTTTGTTAACCCTACTGTACTCATTGTTATTGCCATTTAAGTAGAGCAAAGTTACGAATAAACGAATGAAAATCCAAATGTATTTGGCTTTTATCTTAAAAGATGTTATCTTTGTAGCTAAATATACAAACAAACAAGATGCAGAATAATAGTCCATTATCTACTCTTATTCATAGCCAGGCTCAGAAATATGGGAACCGGGCGGCTATGAAATATAAGGATTATTCTGAGAATAAATGGAAGGATATTTCATGGAACACTTACTCAGAGAAAGTGCGTCTTGTTAGCAATGCCATGATGGAACTCGGCATCGGTATTCAGGAGAATATTGCCGTATTCTCCCAGAATATGCCAGAGTGCATGTATGTTGATTTCGGTGCTTATGCTGTCCGGGCCGTTACCATTCCTTTCTATGCTACCAGTAGTGAGACTCAGGTCAAGTATATGGTCAGTGATGCCAAGGTTCGTTATATCTTTGTAGGCGAGCAATATCAGTATGATACCGCCTATCGTGTACTTAAGATTGAACATTGTGTCTGTGGTCTTGTTATCTTTGACCGTTCCGTCAAGAAGGATGAGCAGGATACCGTTAGTATGTTTTTTGATGAGTTCCTGGAACTGGGTAAAGGATTCAAACATCAGGCAGAGGTTGATTGCAGGACAGCAGAACTGGATCAGGACGATTTGGCAAACATCCTTTATACTAGTGGTACCACGGGACTTAGCAAGGGTGTGATGTTAACACATCGCATGTATAATACTGCTATACGCGCCCATAATGGTGTGCTTAATCTGAGCGATGCAGATTTGGTGATGAACTTCCTGCCCTTTACTCATGTCTTTGAGCGCGGATGGTCGTATCTGTGTATTGCTACCGGTTGTACGTTGGCAGTAAACCTCAACCCAACAGAAATCCTGCAAAGTTTGCGCGAAGTTCATCCAACTTGTATGTGCGCAGTTCCCCGTTTCTGGGAGAAAGTATATGCTGGTGTGCAAGAAAAGATAAACGCAAGTAGTCCTATCCAGCGTAAGATGTTGGAAGATGCCTTAAGGGTGGGAAAGGAATACAATGTGAATTATAAGATGCGAGGCTTGGAACCGCCTTTGTCATTGAAGATGCAGTACCTCTTCTATGAGAAGACGGTCATAGCATTGCTGCTGAAGACGTTGGGTCTGGAACGTCATAATTTCTTCCCTACGGCTGGAGCCGCCATTTCCAAGGAGGTTGAGGAGTTTGTTCACTCTGCAGGCATTATGATGATTGTAGGCTATGGCCTTACAGAAAGCACTGCAACGGTGACAGCCGACAGATGGAACCAATCCATAACCATTGGATCTGTGGGCCGTCTGTTAGATGGCATACAGCTGAAGTTTGGGGATAATAATGAGATTCTCCTGAAGGGTGATACCATTACAAAAGGTTACTATAGAAAGGCTGAAGTGACAGACTTGGTCGTTGACCATGAAGGCTGGTTCCATACAGGTGATGCCGGTTACCTGAAGGATGGCGAGCTCTTCCTGACAGACCGCATAAAAGACCTTTTCAAAACCAGCAACGGAAAGTATATTGCTCCCCAGATGTTGGAGGCCAGGTTGTGCGTAGATCGTTATATTGATCAGGTCGTAATTATCGCAGACCAGAAAAAGTTTGTATCGGCCTTGGTGATTCCAGAGTATAAGCTGCTGGAAGAGTATGCCAAGAGCCATAATATAGCATATCAGGATAGAGTAGATTTGTGTCAGAATGAACAAGTGGTACAGTTCGTTTTAGATAGATTGGAGACCATGCAGCAGGACTTAGCTTATTACGAGCAGGTGAAGCGTATCACCCTCCTGCCAGAGCCTTTAAGTCTGGAGCGTGGTGAGCTTACAAATACCTTAAAGGTAAAGCGCCAGGTCTTGAATGAACGTTATAAGGAACAGATAGACAAGATGTATGAGGATGACTAACAGTCAACTGTCATCTGTCAACTATCAATTAATATTAGAATGATAACATCAGAACAGTTAAAAGAGGTAAAAGAACGTACTGAGCAGTTGAACAAATACTTGGACATTGATGCCAAGCGCATGCAGTACGAGGAGGAGCAGTTGCGTACTCAGGCTCCTGAATTTTGGGATGACCAGAAACGTGCCGAGGCACAGATGAAGTTAGTAAAGGGATTAGAAAAGTGGATTAAGGGATACGAAGAGGTGAAAACCCTCTCAGATGAACTCGAAACCGCATTTGATTTCTATAAGGAAGAACTGGTAACAGAAGAGGAGGTTGATGATCTCTATGCCCGTGCTATGAATGCCATAGAGAATCTAGAGATGAAGAATATGTTGCGTGGTGAAGGCGACGCAATGGATGCCGTACTGAAGATAAATTCCGGAGCTGGTGGTACAGAGGCGCAGGATTGGGCACAAATGCTGATGCGTATGTATATGCGTTGGGCTGAGACCAATGGCTATAAGTGTGTGGTCAGCAACCTCCTTGACGGGGATGATGCCGGCATCAAGACCTGTACCCTTGAGATTCAAGGAGAATATGCCTATGGCTATCTGAAGAGCGAGAATGGTGTGCATCGTCTGGTTCGCGTTTCACCCTATAATGCTCAGGGAAAGCGTATGACCAGTTTCTCCAGTGTCTTCGTGACACCTTTGGTAGACGATACCATTGAGGTGAATATAGAACCGGCCCGTATCTCATGGGATACCTTCCGCAGTAGTGGTGCTGGAGGCCAGAATGTAAATAAGGTAGAGTCTGGTGTTCGTCTGCGTTACCAGTATAAAGATCCTTATACAGGCGAGGAAGAGGAGATTCTTATCGAGAATACCGAGACGCGCGACCAGCCTAAGAATAAAGAGAACGCTATGCGTCTGCTTCGCTCTATGCTGTACGATAAGGAGATGAAGCATCGTATGGAAGAACAGGCAAAGGTAGAGGCAGGTAAGAAGAAGATAGAGTGGGGTAGCCAGATACGTAGCTATGTTTTTGATGACCGTCGTGTTAAGGATCATCGCACCAACTATCAGACCAGCGATGTGAATGGTGTGATGGACGGAAAAATAGATGCGTTTATCAAGGCTTATCTTATGGAATTCGGAGGACAAGATTAGTTGACAGTTTGCTATTGATTTACCAATCGTAATAACGAAATAAACTATAAGAACAATGAAAACAAAGAAGTCAGAGAAAATCTCTAAGAAGGTTGCTGCTAATGGTAAAAAGGTCGTTGCATACGTCGCTATTGCCTTGATAGTGATGTTTGTGCTGATCTTTGCAGGAGCAGCTCTTCTGTTTGAATAAGACATATCGTATATATGCATTTCGAGATAGAACGGAAATTCCTGGTTGTTGGCGAGTTCAAGAACCATGCTTATAATCATACGCATATCCAACAAGGGTATATAGCGTCAGGTAATGGTAGAACGGTGCGTGTACGTATCCGAGATGATAAGGGCTACCTGACTATAAAAGGTCCCAGCGGAAAGGAGGGACTCTCTCGTTATGAGTTTGAGAGGGAGATTCCGTTGCAGGATGCACAGGACTTGATGCAGATATGTGAGCCCGGCATTATCGACAAGACACGTTATCTGGTAAAATCTCCTGATGGTATTCATATTTGGGAGGTAGATGAGTTTCATGGCGACAATGATGGCTTGATAATGGCCGAGATAGAGTTGGGCGCAGAGGATGAGGCTTTCCAGAAACCTGATTTCATAGGTCGGGAAGTGACGGGTGACCGACGCTTTTACAACTCCCATATGCGAAAGAATCCTTTCAAGCTTTG
Organism: uncultured Prevotellaceae bacterium; assembly: GCA_946415645.1. Taxonomy (GTDB): domain Bacteria; phylum Bacteroidota; class Bacteroidia; order Bacteroidales; family Bacteroidaceae; genus Physcousia. Next base: position 29,393 of record CAMKTJ010000007.1, on the reverse strand, counting down.
GTGTAACGATTTGTTTTGATTGACTAAATAAAATTTGCGGGTACACGTAGAAAAAAGAATTTCTACACGTACCCGCAAATGCTTTTACGTGTACTGGAAGATATTAGTCATCTTCCCACATATCCCAGTCGTTATTCTCTTTGCTCAGAACTTCTGAGTTGTCAGCTTTTACTCCATCTATGAGAGAAACGGCTATCATATGTACGCATTCAGCCTGAAGTAGCTCGTTGTTGGGCTTTAAATATGTCTTTTTCATTTTTTCCAGATTCAATTTTGAATTAATAAAGCACTTTCTTGTTGTTGCTGATAAATACACCCTTCTGAGCCTTATTTACCTTCTGGCCTGCCAAGTTGTATATTACTCCCTCGTCTTCAGAGCGAGCAGGGCTGAGGCTTATACCAGTTGCACCGTTAGCGTTGAAGAAGTATGCCTTAGCTTTTAATATTGGTTCTACGGGAACTTCCAAATAAGCACGGAAAGCACCTACAGTGGGCTGTGCCTCTGCTACCTCATAGAATCCTATCTTGCCATCATGGTTCTGCAATACATAAGAGCCTTGTGTGGCAGCAGTTGCCTTGTAGGTTCCCCAGAGCAATCCGTTAATCAGGTTGCCCTCGCTGGCAGCTACAGCAGCATTTGTTGCGGTAAGAACCAACTGGCCATCACCCTGTACCAGAACAGGATTGTTAGCACCGATAGTGGCTACAGCGTCCAGATTGACAATTGCATCAGAAACAGAAGTGGCCTTTGATGCTGTAAACTCAGCAGGAACAGTTGCCTCGAAGGGAAGAATCAAGGTTCTGTAAGAGTTTACATTGGTAGTGTATGTAGCCTGTGTAGCTGTGAAAGCATAGGGTGCACCAAAGTCAACGCCGTCTGTCAGTACCAAGTTCTCGCATACACCGTTATTGATGATGTTTGTACCGTTTATGCCAGACTCTGGAGCTACGGTAACCAGCAGGTTAGAGGCTTCAGACATGTTGGATGTCAGCGCTTCTGCCTCAAAGATATAATCACTCAGGTCCAGAGATGTAGCCTTGCCGCTTTCTGCCTCGGAAATCATATTCTTAACGTCGGTGGGATAGATGGTGCCCAGCATCTTCATACGGAAGTCAGCAATATCCTTAGCGCTGAGGCCAAGTTCTTTGTGGCAATAGGTATAGAACTTGTCTGTCAGGGTTTCACCATCAAGTGAATTGATGTATTCCAGAATACCGTCAATATTCTCCTTATAGCGGTGAGTCTCGTAATATGAGAAGGTTGTTAGCTCGTAGTCCTTGTAAAGGTCGCTTACATTTACACCCAGCAAACCTTCCAAGATGACGCCCAGTGTACCTGTACGGTCAGCACCGATGTGGCAGTGGAAGTAAACTGGCTTGTCGTTCTTCACGCAGTCGAACACGAACTCAAGGTTCTGCTTGTAGAGGTCCTTTCTGTTCTGCATGCCGCTTTCATAGTAGTCCTCGTTGGTGATGCGCTTGTAGGTAACATCTTCGCCCAAAGGAGACTGTGTGATGTAAGCTGACTCCCAGTCGATGCGGAGGTCAAGTTCAGCCTTCATGCCTACTGCACGGAGTGCTTCTATGCCTTCTGGTGTGAGCTGGTATTCGCCGTTCCATTCAGCACCACGATAGATGAGACCGTACTTGATTGGCTTGCCGCTGGCTGTAGCCCAACCACCCAGGTCACGCATGTTGCCTGTACCTTCAGCATAAATCTGACGAAGCTGGCCACTGGTAGTGAAGCTTGAGTTGATAATCTCTGTAGGATTGCCGTCAACGGTTGCAGTTACCTTATAATAATAGGTCTGTCCGGGTAACAGGTTGTAAATCTCGTAGTGTGCATCATTCACGTCAACTTCTGCTGTGAAAGAATCAGAGAAGTCTGCGTTAAGACTCCATGTAATCTGCTGTGATGTTGCAGAAGCATCTTGTGTCCAGAAGATGGTAGCAGGTTCTGGTTTGTCACGGCGAACAGGAGGAGCTACATTGTAGGACTTAATCTTTGTTTCTTCTGTTCCTTCGTATGTAACTTCTTTCATGTATTCTCTTACACGGATATTCTCTATGTTGAAATCCTGAGCAAATGTGTTACTTGGTACTGGGTGGAAACGCCATTGGGCTCTGACATTGTCATCAGTATAATCGTTGCTGACAATTACATAGCTTTGGGATTGACCGTAAAGACTGCTTTCTGTTCCCTCGTTCAGGCACTGCATCTTGAATATGCCGCCCTTAACCCAGGTTATTATCTGCTCGTTAACGGGATCGGAAGATACTTTCATCCAGTTCTCTGCATCGGGAGCTCCAAAGTATTTCTTATTCTCATCAGCAGATTGGATATACCAGTTGCTGCCCTTACGGGTAAGTTTGAAGCAGAATCTGGCATCTGAAGCGTCAAATGTCTTTACAGCTATATAGTCGTCAGAACCAGTTCGCATATACTTGTTGTTATACAAGCTCTCTATGTAGTAGTAGCCTTCGTTGAGGGGATTGATAGTAAGGCCGTCTACAGCAATTATCATCTGTAGAAGAGCGTCATTGCGCTGCTGCGCAGTAGCATTTTCATCAAGGGCGCTGGCGGCTTCTAATGCATCCTTAACGGCGTTTACGCTTGTAGCTGTATAGAAACCGGGGGCAGTACCAACTTCCTCGTCGCCGGGTAGCTTTGCCTTATAGGCATCAATGGCATTCTGCAGGTCTTCGTTGGACAAATCCTGTACCAGGTCAGGAACGATCTTGTAGCAGTTCCAATGATAATCGGTCTTATAGTCGATATAGAGAGAAGGGTATATATGTATGGTAGAAGCGAAGTCGTTATCAAAAGTATAGATATCGGGTACTTCAGGCTTCGTGTCACAAATCATATATACATCATATGCACCGGATGCACGCCAGAATACCCATTTGCCCCATTTGCTGCTTGTCGCATTGCTGTTCACGGTAATCTTCTTCAAGTCGGAGTTATAGCCCATGGCGTATTTTCCTGTATTGGTAAGGGATTTGGGCAGATTAATCTCGGTAATCTTGGTCTTGTAGATAGCTTCTTCGCCGATAGAAACGATTCCCTCGGGCAGAGTGATAGAGGTGATGTTTGCATAGCGGAAGGCATAGTTGGCAATACTTGTTACATTGTATGTCTTACCATCGTGGGTGACTTGTGCAGGAATCACAATATCTCCTGAGTATGTGTTGGGATTGCTAGAATCTGGCTTGCCTTCTGTTGGGTAGACAACGCTGACTTTATCTTCGGCTGTCATCTTGTACTTGATGCCATTTTCGGTGAAGTCTATATATGTTACGCTACCGTCTATATCGGGTACAACGTTATAGATGCTCCAATTGCTGTCTCCCATGTAATCATCATATACCCCTTGCTTTACATGGATGGTGGAAGCATGAGTGTCGTCAAAGGTCTGGTTGTCATACAAACTAGGCTTAACGTCGCAAATCATATAAACCTCATAGCCACCAGAGGAACGCCAGAATACCCAAGCGCCCCATTTGTTGTCAGCGCAGTGCTCACCCAAGGTGATTGTCTTCAACTTAGAACAACTCTCTACTGCGTCATTTCCTAACTTTGTAACAGAGTTGGGAATAGTAAGTTCTGTTATTGATGTTTTGTAAAGTGCTTCATTACCAATGGATAACAAACCTTCTGGCAATGAAATGGAGGTAATACTTGCCTTTCGGAAAGCTTTGTTACCGATAGCGGTAACATTGTAAGTGGTTCCTTCAACGGTGATAGTGGCAGGGATAACGATGTCGCCAGTGTAATTGCTTGTGCCAGGTTCACTGTCGTTAGGATACGTAACGGAAGCATTGCTGCCATCAAGGATGTACTTGATGCCGTCGACCGTTGCTGTTGACTGTGCCGATATTGTAATCGACATCAGCAGCAAATAAATTAATGTGATTGTTTTTCTCATAATTGTTTTTGATAGTTTTTAGTTAAACACAAAGGTTTTTGTTTTTCCAGTTATTCTGCTTTTGCCTTGCCAAGTTGGCTGACATGTTTGCTATTGAGTGTCTCGTCCCAGAAACGTACTTCAGAAACTTCTATTGTATGCTCTTCTCCGTCTTCGTCCATGAAGAAAATGGCACCGGTACTCATCTGCCATTTTGTTGCATTGCCTGATGTGGCCTGTCCTATCTGTTGTCCATCCAGATAGACGGTAGGCTTGTTGTTTCTGACGGCAAAGACCACGCGATGCCATTTGCCTGAGGTAAGGTTGCCGTTGTAGTTCAGGCCGTTTGAAGCCAGGCCCAATTGTCCGTTCTTTATATAGAAACTACCGTCCTTCTTGTTGGTAATGTCACTCTGGTAGAGTGCTGTATAGCCGTTCAGATTAGTAGAACGGATGTCAAACATGAATGTGTAGTTGCTCAGAGTCTTCTCTTTCAGGTTAGATGTCATCATCAGTCCGGAGCCTACGGGAATAGAAATAGCTCCGTTGCCATCCTGCTGACCTGCTACAACTGTAATGTTTGCAGAGCTCAAATTGTTTTCGATATTTGTCTCACCATTCTTCATGATGGCACCTTTTAGAGTAGCTGTGCCTGTGCCGTTCAGCAGATTGTTAGAATCGTCAAAGGTCCATGCGCCAATGGGCTCTGGCACTGGGCGGTTCTCGTCCAGAGTTTTGAAGGTAGCGATGAGTGGTGTGGACTGGTTGTCCCATGAGTCATATGCAATCACCTCAACCTTGTATTCTGTATTTGAATTCAGTCCGTCTATTGTATAGGAGAGTTCCTCTGGCATGTCTGTTGTTAGGTAAAACTGAGAGAAGACGAAAGCACTCTTCACTTCCTCATTATCCTTTAAGACACGGATTTTATAACGGAATACGCACTCGTTGTCAGTAGCCTGTGGGAAGGTCACCTTGACGTCGGATTCTGTAGATTTTATGCTTAGTGTTACTCCATCCTCAAATTCTGGGGCAGGCAGACCATCACGCAGAGTCAGATTGTAGGGATTCTCGTCGTCTTTGTCACGGACGTCGGCATACTCAAACATACTACCGTCAAAGGGGGCTTTCAGAACCCAGCGGTGCTCGGGATCTATTTCCACATCGCGGTAAGTATCATAGCGGCGGATTTCAATGTTACCGTTGGCCTGTTCTGAAATAATCATACCTTCTGTTACGTAGGCATTGCCAGTAGGATGGATTCCTTCCTCTACGGCACCCGGATGAATCTCGGAGTAGGTTGTGCTGGCGGTATTGATTACCGTATAGAAGTTCTGATGCTTACTGTCGGGGTTTGTTCCCTGATGTATGCTGCGGGGGTCGCCCAAGGGATAGTGACTGTGTCCTGCAAAGACAACGGCCTGTGGGTAATCCTTCAGGATGGGGTTCAGGACCTTCATGCACCAGCCCTCGCCGTTCTCGTATTCAGACCATGCGCTATAGCATGTCCATCGTGGAGCAACGTGGGTGAAGATAAAGATAGGTTTCTCTGGTGCATCCTTGACAGCCTGTTCCAACATATTCTTCAGTTCGTTCTGTGTAGAAGCCGGATAAGCTGTTGTACCATTGCTGGCATTGTTAAGGTCATTGTTGGCTGTGCCGAAGTCGCTCAGGGTGATAAAGGGATAGCCCTTGATCAGTTTATACTGATGGTATGGATATTCCTTACCCTCGTTGAAGGCTGCCAGTCCATTAACATAGTTCTGTTTGCCATTGCTGTCATAGTTGTCGTGGTTACCCATCATAAACAGGAAGTTCTCTACGGGGTTCTGGATATTTTCCTCGCTGCCGAAGAACTTGACAAACTCCTCATACTGACCTGTCTTGCCTCCGTCTGTCAGGTCACCGCATACGGCTAATGCATCCAGACTGCCGTAACTTGTCAGGTTTTTCAGAGCCTGAGGTATTTTTACCTTATATCCGGCACCAGAGGTGTTTCCCACATGTACATCAGATATCACGGCAAAGGTCAGAGGCGTCTCCTGACGAACGGTCAGAGTCAGTGGGCGGAAGTCCTTGCTGGTTATTATCAGGTTGGCTATGCGAACTTCTCCTGTCGTGTTGGGAGTCACGGCAACTGTCAGCTGATCGTCTTTGAAGGAAGCCCTACACCACATGGCGCTACTTCTGACGCTGACATACTGATTGGTTTCTATGTCAATTTTCTTCGAGGTCATTGTAAAGGGCAAGGTAATGACCCCGTTCTTAATCTCGTCTGCATTGAAGGTGGCAGCGCCTGGTGTTGCCAGCGAACTGACCACATAGGTCTGTGCCTGCAAGTGAGTCAGGACTCTGGGAGCAATTATAAGGGCTATCAGTAGAAGTATATGTTTTTTCATTGTCTTTGTTCTTTTATTGAATCAGGATCTTTTCTGTTTTCTCAGCTATCTTAACCATATAGACACCGGGGGCCAGGCGTGTGGTTCGTGGCATCTCTTCGCCCTGTGCATTAAACAGTTGCCATTTTGCGGCACCGCTAACGCTTATACGCCTGTTTGAGACACGGATGCTGATTTTGCATGCCTTGTCTGATCCTATACCGGTCCAGCCGGAAATCTCTGTAACAATGAATTTCCATCCTATGGCCGACGAGCTCTCATTCTGAGTGGGGTAGGTAATAGGTTCTCCGTCTGCATCTGCTGTTGCCAGGCAACGGTTAATGCCGTCGTCCTCAACACTTTCCAGCATGAAGGCGTTGTTTCCCAGAGCTGTCATCTTGAAACCTGTAGTAGTTTCTGAAGGCATAATCTGCGTAACATTACAGCTACCCATATCTATAGAGCAGCCATCCAGTTCCTGTTCTGTGGCACGATTTATTATAATCACCTTACCATCATCGCCGGCCTTCAGTTTCCACTGGCTCTTGTAGTCTTTCTCCTCGGTCTGCAGAAGTTGCACGGGGTAGAGCTCGTCTTCCTCACTGAAATCCGTAACGGCATAACCCTCCATTCCGGGCAGAGCGCTGCAGATGCGGTACCAATAAGTTGTTTCGCTTTCGTCAAGGGGATCCCATAGGTGAATCTCCGACTCGTACTTTTGGGCTCCTGCCGTCATTGCAGACAGCATACAAAGCCCCCATAGAACTTTCTTGAGTGTGTTGTTGTTCATAGATTTAAGATAGTATATTGCACTTGTTTTTTACAAAAACGCTGCAAAGATAGGATTTTCTTTCGTATGTGCAAAAATATAATCCGAAAATGTATCCCTATACTTTATAAAAAAAGAGAAGGATACCAATTATGGCATCCCTCTCCATTTAGAAACGATTGCTTCAACTATATTGCTGGATTTACCAGTCGAATTCGTATTGCTTACAGTTGAACTCACCATTGAACTCATCATCGGATGGCGTGATGTTCTGAGAGTCACTGGTATTGTCTAATAAGCTTCCTGCCAGCATTACTACACACTCAGCAGACTCTACCTTAGTCTGTGGTTGGAAATATATCTTTTTCATATTACTTCAGTATTTTTTTGCCATTAGTAATGTTGATTCCCTTTTGTGCCTTGTTCAGGCGCTGGCCAACCAGGTTGTAAACAACTCCCTCGCTATTGACAGGGGCTGAGTCGGGGCTGTTAATGCCAGTAGTTCCGTCTACAAAGATAATTTCCTTGACGGCTGCATCTCCGGGTAGGTCAAAGTAGGCACGGAAGCCTTTGATGCTAGCCTCTGCACCAGCCTTGGCAATATGTCCTTCGGTTGTTACACCGTAGACCATGTCTGTGGCAGCCTTCTTTGTCCATTCACCTGCAGCAACAGGAGCGTATGTACCGCGGAAATAATACTTCTTCTTGAACGAAATCACGTCAGCCTCGGTGTCTTCATCTTCAATAGTGATATTTGCCAGGGTTATGTTCTCTGTTATAGCTGTGGGTACATAGACAATGTACGGGAGGGTTGCTTCAAGCTCACCTACTGCAGTAAAGCTCAGTTCACCATCCTCGTAGCCGTCGAACTCGTATGCCTTGGCTCCCGTACCGAAGAATGCCTCTACATTGTCAATGCCGAAGGGCAGGCAAACGGTATTCCAGCCTGATACGAAACTGCGTTTCAGGGTAACCTTCTCGTATGTGCCGGCAACAATCTCGTTGGAAGCATTCTCGTCGAGCACGTATCCCAGATTCTCTACAACTGTGATTTTGAAGGATACTTCATCAAGTGAGATTTTCGTTACGTTGTAGTTTTCGTCGCGTACATTGAACGAGAGGTCTTTAATCTTTCCCACATGGGTGCTGCCAATAGCCAGACTGGCATCTGCTGCTACCTTTACTCTTAGCAGTACACCGCTTGTGCCGTTGATGGCAGACTCAGCAGTCTTAGGTGTGGCAGCAAAGCCGTAGGCCTTTGTGGTGGTGATGCTCAGCTTGGAAATGGCTGTTACCTTATCGTCATACCAGGGGTAACCGGGGTCACCATTAGGGTCTTCTGTCAGGGAAAGGTTCTCGGGCAGGTCAACCTGAAACATGAATCCTACATACGGGCCGGCACCTTCAAGTGAATAGTTGATCTCCAGAATTGCCTCTCCGCCCTGGGGCACAGTAATATCATTCACGCTGACACTTTCCTGTGCTAAGACTCTGAATGCTATAGCAAAAAGAGCCATTGTGAAAAATGTAAGTCTTTTCATTATTTTGTGATATTAATTAAGTTTGTCTTGTAATGTAACTTCTTTACCGATAGGAATTTACTTTGCCCCCAAGCTAATGTAGATGATGATGATGGCATCGCTGAGGTCAATTTCTCCATCTCCGTTCATGTCGGCAGCAGCCTCATTGAAGTTAGATGGAGCCTCGTGCAGTGAGTAGTAAGTTACCATAATGGCATCGCTAAGATCTACCTCTCCGTCACCGTTCACATCACCGGGAACAATGGCATCGGCAGCACGCTGCTCTTCAAGAGCCTTTGCTACTGGAGCTACAATGTCGTCTACAGCGGCCTTGTTGTCGTCCAGCGATTTCTCTGCATCGAATGCCAGTGCCTCAATGGCAGCCTTGGCATCAGAGATGATCTTCTGCGAAGCCTCGCTGTCACCTTCCTTTGCCAGAGCCTCTACAGCAGCAATCTGTTCGGCTTTGTAGTCCTCGAAGACTGTCTTAACGGCTGCTGATTTATTGGTTACGTTGATGGTGACATCATCGCATTCAGCAGATGTGCCGGCGGTGTTAGCTACACGTAGTTCAAAGAGCTTAATCTCGGATGTTTCGGCTAACGCCTCGGTAGCTTTTACCTTGAACGAGAAGATCACACCTTGGGTATCTATAATGTTCTCATTGCTTATAGAACTCAGAACGAAGCTGGTATAACCATCAGATTCTTGGAACTTGAACTCAAGTGGAACAGGTGTACGGTAGGAGTAGACGAACTTGCCGTCCTCGCCGGGAACAATCTCCAGACCCTCTGGCAGTGCCAGTTTACCTTGGAATGCAGCCAGATCGTTTACGCCGACATTGGTTAGCGTAACATCCACCTGATATTCCTGATTGACGGCTAACCATATCTCCTCTGGTGCACCAAATGAGCAGTCTTCTATGCCAATGGCTTTTACCTTTACTGATGATTCCTCATCTTTGTTAAGTTGGTTTGCTTCAGCATCAGAAATAATGATGTCAGAGAGCTTAATCGTGTAATCGCCGTCAGTTAAATTTGAATTGCGTCTTAGTCTGAAGGTAATGACAGCTCCTTCGCCAGGGGCAATGGTACCACCTGTTTCTACAATCATCAGTTTGCCAGTACTGTTAGAAGCCTGTACCTCAGCTCCACGACCTTTGACTCTGTCTGTCTTCTGAACAGAACCGGAAGAATATACCAATCCGGCGGGGAGGGTCAGTGCAGCCTGCAGAGCAGTAACTTCCACGTCATTTTCGAGTATCAGAGACACTGTCTTGTACTCACCATTATACATTGTGAAATCCTCCATATAGAGCTTCACCTGAGCGGACGAACCTACAGCCTGAGCCAAAAATAGCATCATCAGCAGCAAGCTTTTGATCATCCGTTTGTTGATATGAGTGATACTAATCATATTTTCTAGATTTAGTTTATTGATGTTAGGTTAGAAAATAGGGTGGCAGCGGCATGCTGCAGCACTAAGCTGCCACCCTACAGAAGAAAAACTATACTAACGATTGTCATGTTTACTTCTTCATCACCTTCTGCGTTGTGCCATCAGCACGCTTGATGATGTTGATACCCTTCTTCACGCCGTCCATCATACGTCCGCTCAGGTCATAAACCTTCTGCTTCAGAGATTCCATAGCGGCCATGATGTCGATGCCAGTAGCATCGTCAGATGTACCGATACTGAATGCACGGGTTGTGGCATTAGTATCTGAGAAGAGGATGTTCAACAACTCTACGCTACCGCCCTTGAAGGCATCTGTAGTTTTCACGTCAATGTAGAGCACTGCCCCTTCGCTACCGCTGAAGCTGTCGCCGTTGATGGATGATGCCAGCAGACGAACACTACCGTCAAGTTGTGTACGGCTATAGAGCTTGTGGCTCTGGCCAGCACGTTCGGTGAGTGAAGTGCCTACTATGCTCATGCCATTGGGCAGTACCATGTCAAGCTGGAAGGCTGTGTAGTCATTGACATTTGCCAGATTAACGGCTACACGCAGAACATCGGGCTGAATCTTAGAAGTGGTCATGCTTACACGCTCGCCGGAGCCATTAAAGTTGTAGCTCTTAACAGCTGCCCAGCCTTGCCATTCCTTGTTCAGGATGTAGTTGACGATTAATGTCAGGTCACCAACCTCTATTACATCGCTCTGGTTAACATCGATGTTTGCGAACAGATCGCTGTCTTCCTCAGGCTGCAGAGTCGGGTCGAGGATCATGTTGATTACCTTCTGGTAGTCAAGTACGTTCACTCTACCATCCTCGTTGGCATCACCGAGCAGACTCAGGTTGTCAACCGCATCAGAGAGACTTGCAATCTTTGCCTTAATAGCATTGACGATGGCCATCTGAACTTCATAGTCAGCATCACAAGATTTGCTTCTGCTAATTCTGTTGTCTTCCTCATCAAGCGTGTAGTAGTAGGGATAACTACCGACTCCAATATTGACATTATTACCCCAAGTGGTCACGACATCGAACGAGCCTTCATAAACCGCATTAGAGCAGTAGATAGCCTTAGCCAGTTCAACAATCTCATTATAGATACTGTTCTTCTCACTCTGCAGTCTATTCCACAAAGCTGGAGAGTACTTCTGAGCAACGTACTTGGATTCAATAGCATAGGTGAGAAGCGTGTTGAGGTTCGTACGCTGATTGTAAATCTCATAGTATGCAGACCTATCGAGGTAGTACTGAATATCATTCTCAATGCTGGCCTTATTAGCCACTACTGAGTTCTCATTCAAAGCCTTGTTGTTGTTTGCAGTCTCAATTGCAGCCTTAGAATTGTTGAGAACATACTGAACGCCACCAGTTAGAAGTTCAGGATCATTCAGATCGTAATACTGCTCAATGTAATCGATATAGTAACTGGCAGCAAACTCATACTCACCAACCTTAGCCTTGGCAGCATCAATCTTGCCTTGCAATTCCTTGATCTGCTCAGACAATGTTGCGTAAGCAGCAGCATTGGCATCGAATTGAGCCTGCTTAGCGGTAATGGCAGCAGCAACAGGAGTGATGGCTTCCTCAATGGCAGTAATCTGCTTCTGATACTGATCCTTGTAGAACGAGATGTTGGGTTCAGCCTCGATGGCAGCCTTCAGGTCGGCAATACCAGCCTTCAGAGCTGTAATCTGCTCGTCAATAGTCTTACCGTCGACAATCTGTTCGCCAACCCATTCTGCATATTCTACAGAGGCTGCAGCATTCAGGTCGTCAAGTTGTGCTGTGAAGTCTGCCAAAACATTGGCATTTGCACCACTGGCATTAGCAGCAAGCAACTCGGTTTCCTTGTCAGCGATATTGTTCTGCAACTTGATAAGTGCATCAGTAGCACCCAGGATCTCATCGTACTGGATACCATCGGGAGTCTCGTCAAGATCCTTGATGACTGCATCGTTAACGGCTTTCTCCAGTGCTTCAATATCAGCCTTGAAGGCAGTAGCAGTTTCGTCCAGACCATTGGCAGCTACGTATGCATTGTATTGATTCTTCAGTTCTGCAATGTCAGCAGCTAGGTTAGACTTCTCATTACCGAATGCAAGGGTCAATGTAATGTCAATGTCGGCATCCAAGTCTTTGATATCATTCAAAACATCTTCCTTGTCAGCAACGGCATATCCATATTCCTTGGCATCCTCGGCCCAATCCTTAATATATTCGAGCCAACCTTCATCTCCTGCGAACGTAGTTTCATACTTGTACTGAGCAGCCTTAGACTTGGCCTCTGCAAGCTTAGCCTCAACAGGAGTGATGGCAGCCATCATCGCGTTGTAAGCGGCAGTATTGTCATTGTCAGCCTTAACAGCATTCTCGACGGTGGTCTTGCAATTACCTGCTGCACTTAAGAAGGTGTCAAGTGTAGACTTGATGCCATTACGATTAGCGAAGGTCTTGTCTTCTTCCTTGGCATCAATAACGTCTTCGTATGCAGTCTCAAGTTTGTCAAGCTCTTCAGCTTTCTCGGGGATGTTATTGCTGATACCGTCGATGTACTTCTTAACCTCGTCGTACTTGTCGTCGGCAGCCTTGAAGCGTGCTGTCAGATCCTTGGCAGCAGCAGCGTCTTTGTCAGCAGCCAGCATGTTGTCGATATCCTCCAGAGCAGCGATGGCTTCCTCAACCTTAGAGAGTGTCCATTCGTTAACACCAGCGTCACCCTTAGCAATCTGATCCTTCACATCCTTGAAGGCATCCTTCTTGGCGTCATCGCTATATGAGCTGATAGCAGTTTCTGCAGCAGACAACTTCGTACTATAAACGCTCTTCTTGGGGCTCCATACATTATCGTTAATGGCAGCCTTTACAGCGGTCTTGAAGTTGTTGAGTGCTGTGGTGATGTCCTGCTCAATCTGAAGAGCCTGAGTGTTGAAGCTGCTTACATCAAATACAGTCGGGCTGACCGTTGCAACATAAGCATCATTCTCGGCCTTTGTCAGAGTTTGAATCTGGGTCGGGCAGTCATACAGGGCAGCGTCGAGTGTTGCAGCAGCAGCATCTACTGCAGCCTTGATATCCTCGTTGGTTGAACTGTACTTAGCACGGTCCTGAACAGCTCTCTGGTAAGCCTCGGTAGCTAACTGGATAGCGCCCTTCGTTGTCTCTGTACCCATGAAGCTCTCGTGAGCAGCCTTGTTGTCAGCAGTTACAAACTCGCTGTATGATGCGGTCTGACGAGCCTTCACGTCATTGATAGCGGCCTCGATGGCAGCGAAGTCCTTGGCTTCAGCCACTGACTTGCCAACCTTATAGTTAGCTTCTACAGCGTCTTTCGCAGCGGTCAGTGTTACCTGGATGTCATCCAGTTCTTTCAGATAATCCTGAACCTTAGAACTGTGGTCGGTAGCTGCGATTTCTGTGTATGTGCTGTTCCAGAGGTCTTGAGCATTGGTACCAGCGGCCTTCTGCTCTTTGTACTTCTTCAGGTTCTTTTCGCCATCGCTCTTCAAAACCTTCACCTTGTCGATAAGGGCATTGATTTGACTTACGAAGCCGTCCTTGGTGCTCACAGCCTTACGGGCATTCAGGTCAGCCTGCATATTAGTAAGGATTGCAGCCTTGCCAGAAATATAGTCGTTCTTCAAGCCCTGATAGTAAGCTACGGCACCATCACCCATAACAGTTGTGTTCACTGTAATGGTGTCTGGGAGCAACTTAGGCATGTTATTGTCCTGCAGAGACTTATAAGCCTCCCAGTTGTCGCTTTCTGCCTTAGCCTCGTTCTTCAAAGCATTGATACGATCGGTGAGTGCAGAGATAGAATAGGTCTTAGCATTATCGCCTGTACCGACGGTGATGCTGTTATTTTTCCAATCTGCAACCAAAGTCTCTGAGGCAGCAGAAGCTGCGATAGCATTGCTCATGGCAGTGATGTCGGCATCAATAGCAGCCTTCTTGGCGGTGTAGCTCTTGCCTGCATCAAGACCGCTCTCGAATACCTTCCAGTTAGCGGGATCAGCCTTCTTGGCTGTAGTATCATCACTCACTGCATTGGCATTCGTCACATTCTTCAGGCTCTTCAGCGTGTTGAGCTCAGCAGTCTGCAAATCTGATACGGCCTTGTTGGCTGCAGTCTTGGTAGATGCATTTTTAGCAACAGCCTCCTTGATACCTGGAGCAGCGGTCTCGAGTGCACTTTCCCGAGTCAGCAGCTTGTTGAATTTAACAGCGTAGCCATCTTCATCTGGAGCTTCATTTGGCTTAGGATCTACATTATTGTATTTATTGAGAAGGTCATTCTCATGGTAGGTGAGCTTCTTTACAGAAACCTTATCGTCCTTGTTGACAGTAACCGTCAATGTGCCTTTGGAAACAATTACATTTTCCAGCTTGTAGGTGTTCTTGTCTTTTGCGTAATCTTTTACGACACCGTTGACTGTAACCTTGCCTGCTGCCTTGGCTTCAACTTCAACCTCAACGTCATATATACCTAAAGCTAGTCCGCTGGTTGCAGCCTGCTTTTCATCTTTCTTTATTACTGTAGGATCGAATCCGTCATTGTCACCTTTCAGTGTAGAAAGTGCAGTTTCAATTCCACTTACCTCTGTAGTGATGGAGCCGGTTGCTTTACCTCGGTTACCCAAGGTAGAGTCGTCCTGTCCAATCTTGTAGGTGGTCTTGAATGTTCCAATCTTTGTCTGCAGGTTACTGATGTTTGTTCCGAGTGTAGACTTAGCGTTGCCGTTAGCGGCTACCTTAGCAGCTACAAATGTGGCAGCGGCTTCAAGTGCAGTCTGCTCAGCCTGAAGGGCGGTGATTCTTGCACCTAATGCCTGAATCTTGCTGGCAGCATCAGCAGCAGTGGGATCAACGAGTTTCTTCTCGTCTTCAATTGCTTTACGCTCTGTTGCGATGTTAGTCTCGGCAGCAGCAAAGACAGCATAGTCTGCACCAAGCTTGGTGTTACCATCAGTTGCATACGTGGTACCGAAGCTCGTGATGCTGGTAGCGAGGTCATTCAGACCGTTGTCCAGATAGTCCTTGTCATACTGGTTCTGATCGGCCTGTACGTTATTAATCAGAACGGTAATGTCTGTTATGATGGCAGCATCGGGATCAATGCCAAGCATGGCTGTCCAATGCTCTGCACCAACCTTTTCATTAGCAGCTGCGATAGCTTTCTTAATGTCGTTGATTCGCTTCTGTATAAGGTCGAGCTGGGTCTTGTAGTCATAGTCAGGATCAGTATAGACTGCAAGATTTGCCATCTTTTGTCTGGCTATATTCAGAGAATCCTGATAACCTGTCTGCTTGTCAGTACCGTTAATGGCATCCTGCAAGGCATCGTACTTGTTAACAGCGGCTATTGCGTTGGTCTTGTAAGTGTTGATAGCTGATGTGATAGGTGCAGTCTTAGCAGCCAGGCCTGCGTTGTAGGTCTGAGCAGAACCGGTACCATCAACCTTATATGCCTTTGCAGCATCTGAAGTCAACTTGTCAATAGCATCCTGCTGTGTCTTCAAATATGCGGTATAGTAATCGGCAGCCTTGTAATTGCCGTCTTTAGATACCTTCTGGTTAACTTCACCCTTGGTGTCGTTCAATGCCTTCTGAACCTTGGCAATAGCTTCTGTGGTAGCCTTGTTGGCATTGAATTCGGCATTAGCGGTATTGATCTTGCCGGCAAGTGTATTAATCTTGCTCTGGGCAGCACTTTCAGCAGCACTGATGTCAAGGGTCAACTGAGCAGCTTTGTTATAAGCGCCTTCTACTGTTGTCTTTACGCCGGTGATGGCATCCTGTGCTTTACCTCTTTCTTCAGCAAATGTAGATGTCAATGATCCGTCTGCTACTTTCACATTGTCCAGGGCCGTCTGCAATGCCTTAACCTTGTCGTCTAAGGTCTTGTATGCAGCCTTGTTGTTTGCGGACTGTGTCATGTAGTCGCTGACAATGCTGTTCAGGGCTCCCTGTGTGGGTACCAATCCGGTATTGGTGGCCTCGTCTGCAACGGCTGTACCTGCTTGGTAAGAAGCATAGCTGGCAGAGGTGGCTTCCGTAATCTTCAGGTTGATATCGGTATTCAACTTGTCTTTCGCGCCATCCAGCAGATATGCAGCAGCTCCAACCAGTTCTTCTTCTAACTGGGCTACAGCTGTGTTGTACAGACCCTTGATTTCTGTGATAGCCTGATTTACGCGGTTGTATGCCTGTTCGTTCTGGTAGGCAGCCTCAGCTTTAGCAGCCTTGTCGGCCAATGCATCGATTTCCTCCTGGATGGTAGATTTCTCTGCGTAGAGCTTGAACTTCTTGTAGTCATCATAGCTCTCAGCAACGTCCTGAGCTTTTTTCTTCAGCTTGTTGGCTGCTTCTACATCCTCCTGTTTAGCAGCGTAGTTGTAGCCGCTGATTGTGGTGGCAAGAGTTTGGGCGTTGTTGGCCAAGGTGCTCTTGATGGATGCGAAATCGTAGTCGAGGCTCAGTACAGGAGCGGTAAACGAGTATCCTGCACCTGCTTCACCTGGGTCAGAGCTGACAAAAGACAATGTAACTTCCTTTGCCTCATTGAGTGTAAACGTCATGTTTACTTTCTGTGCGCTTGAACTATTTGTGAAAGTTTGCTTTACGCCAGCAATCGTTACGTCTACATTATACACTTTTGTTGTCAGGTCACATGAAAGTGTGTACTTACCTGGTAACAGATTAATTTTGTAACTGGCCTCTGATCCGTCGGCAGAAACCAAAGATTCACCTGCGGGTGTCTGAGTGCCAGACCAGTTGCTGTCAAGGACAGCAGCTTGAACAACGGCTGCTTCAGCTCCAATAGGCAGAGCAGCAAGTCCCATCATGGAGTAGATAACTTTCTGATTCATAGTCAATTTGTTTTAATTAATAATGGATTGTTAAGGTAATTGTATTATTGTCAGTTGTATTTTTAATGGTTTTATCGTATACTTCAACTGTTTTGTTTAAATGGTATTAATGTATCTGTTTCTTGTGCTTGTATTTACATGGTTTTATAACTTAAAATTTTATTTTTTTATGGTTTCACAATGTAAAATTATAGTTTATTGGCAAAATAGCAATTAGTATTTGTGTTGCTTTTTCCGAAAGTGCCGAGTTACTGGCTGAACTGCTAGGAATGGGTGTACGAACTGAAAAATGGGGTAAAATGGGTCGTTTCACCCCGTGGATTTTGCACTTTCTATTGCGCGCGCGGACATATTTATTCTATTATTGTGCTTTGCGAGAGATGCTTCTTCAGCAGGACCAGCATGTTCTTGGAAGCGCTAATGGTGATGGGTGGATTACTGCGGAAACTGATTAGCCTGAGTTTGATGCTTACCAGTTCTACAAATGAAGTATTGATAAGCAGGCTACGTCCCAGTCTTACGAAGGAGTTGGTGAGACCTTGTTTCTCGGTTGCCTCTTCAATCTGGTTCTCCAGGGCAGAGATGTTCATCAGTTCACTCTTTGACCTGCCATCGGCAAACATAAAATCGGTGTAGTTGTGGCTGGCCCTCAAGTAAAGCACTTCAGATAGGTCAACGATACGGAGTTCGTCGCGCGATTCAATGTAAATTCTCATCATATATCGGACATGTTACTTGTTAGACATATGGTTAACTGTCCCTATGATCTTGCGACCTCCTACAAGAAATGTTTTTTTTTTGATATTAGTATTCTGAAACTGCAAATAAAAAAAGCGTGAGATCCGTACTTGTTACTTATCTCACGTTCTTGGCCTTCGAACCTGCCACCTTGTAAAGATAAGCAACTCCGAAGCCCACGCCGATATGGATATAATATTCCCTAAATGGGAGGCTTATAAACACATCTCGGGACATCTACTGTTGCTACATCATCTACAAGGGTTCTAAGTGTTCGAAGTTCAGAACGCGATGATGAGCGTTAAAGTAAACGCCTTTTTATATGTAGTGACTCTTGTCTTTTTCTCGGTTTTCGTCTTGTCAGGTTGGTCAATCTCTGGTTCTCCTTCCAAGCTACAAAAGTCAAATGCAAATTTACCCTTTTTTTAATAGGAAAGCAAATAAAAACTATAAAAATTTAAATTTGATATGAAAAATGGTGTTTTTTGTACGCAAAAATATGTTAAATAGCATCTTTCATGCCTCATGTTTCTTGGCCCTTGCTCTATGCTCCTTACCTCTGGTTACAATCCAGCCCAGTATGTATGTCAGTGTGGCACCAGTGGTATTGGCCAGCAGATCCATCCATTCGCCGCTACGGCAGGTAGTCAGGTGTTCCTGTGCCAGTTCCAACAGACCGCTCATGATGATGGGGCAGAGATAGCCATAGAGTGTTATCTTAAGCGCGTTTATGGTCTTGTGTGAACGTATGTACTCGTACCATATGACCATGCAGAAACCTCCGTACATCACCATGTGTGTCCATTTATCTATGAACGGCACGTCCTCTGCCTGCGGGATTTCGGGAATAGGGAACAGTGACAGGCATATTATAACGCAAGCAGTGAATAGTGCTATGGGGTATTTGCGGATGAAGTTTCTTTCCATTTTGTAAGTAAACCAAGTAATTATGTTGCAAAATTACAAAAAACTTTGTATTTTTGCGCAGTTTTTGTCGTTGGTTTTCAACGTTTTATTATAAAAGATGGAGAAAAGAGGCAGTTTTGGAAGCAAGCTGGGAGTGGTGTTGGCCTCGGCAGGAAGTGCCGTAGGTTTGGGCAATATCTGGCGTTTTCCTACTGAGGTAGGTAATAATGGTGGCGCCGCATTCATACTTGTTTATCTGTGCTTTGTGTTCCTGCTTGCAATGCCCGTAATGTTAGCGGAATTTGTTATTGGAAGGGGCAGTAAGGCCAACACAGTGGGTGCTTACCGAACTCTGGCTCCTGGCAAGCCTTGGATTGTTGCAGGCTTCATGGGCGTGCTTGGCGGCATTCTGGTATTGTCGTTCTACAGTGTGGTAGCGGGGTGGACATTGCACTACACCGTCGAATCCTTTGCCAATCAGTTGACAGCCGGACAGGACTTTTCCGCTGTGTTCAACAAGTTTGTCACGAATCCTTGGAAGCCCATAGCCTTTCAGTTGGTCTTCCTGCTGATGACTCACTTTGTGGTGTCGCGTGGTGTGGAGGGCGGCATTGAGCGATACAGTAAGGTAATGATGCCCGTGCTGTTCTTAATCATAGTGGTCTTGATGTGTTTCTCACTATCAATGCCCGGAGCTGGTGATGGCTTGCGTTTCCTGTTGCAGCCCGACTTCTCGAAAGTGACCACAGGTGTTGTGTTAAGTGCAATGGGACAGGCATTTTTCTCGCTTAGCGTTGGATTGGGATGTTTGGCAACCTATGCTTCATATTTCAAGAAAGAGACGCCACTTGTGTCCTCGGCTTTCAGTGTATGTCTGCTTGACTCACTGATAGCCATCCTCAGTGGCTTTATCATATTCCCTGCGGTATTCTCTGTTCCGGGCGTATCGCCCGATGCTGGTCCTGGCCTGGTGTATATCACCTTGCCCCATGTGTTTAACGAAGCCTTTGCAGGGTTGCCGGTATTAGGCTATCTGTTCTCAGGTATGTTCTATGTGTTGCTCTTGTTGGCGGCACTTACCAGTACTATCTCTATGCACGAGATCGCCACGGCTTTCATTCACGAGAACTACAAGCTGTCGCGCAACAGTGCTGCAGTGGTGGTAACGCTGGTGTGCATAGTTTTGGGTGCGGCCTGCTCGTTATCTTTTGGTCCGTGGAGCGATGTCAAGATATGGAACCGAGGGTTCTTTGATCTCTTTGACTTCCTCACTGCCAAGTTCCTGATGCCATTGGGTGGCATTCTGATAACGATGTTTGTTGAGTGGTATCTCGACCGTCGTTTTGTGGTGGAACAGCTGACGAATGGTGGTACATTGAAGGTACGCTGCCTGAGCATCCTGTTATTCCTCATCCGTTGGGTAGCTCCCATAGGCGTGGGCATAGTATTCCTTAATGAAATAGCAAACTGATGACTGAACGCAGTAACTTTGGAAGTAAGCTTGGTGTTGTTTTGGCTTCAGCCGGCAGTGCTGTAGGTCTTGGGAATGTGTGGCGCTTCCCCACAGAGGTGGGTAATAATGGCGGTGCTGCTTTTATCCTTATTTACCTATTGTGTGTCTTAGCTGTAGGCGTTCCCGTTATGATGAGTGAGTTTTTAATTGGTCGTCATACCAATGCCAATACCATCACTGCCTTCTCTAAGTTGGCACCCGGAAAATGGTGGCGCATAGAGGGAGTGGCAGGTGTGTTTGTGGCATTCCTGATATTGTCTTACTATACTATCATCAGTGGATGGACCTTGTATTATCTGGTACAGTCCCTGAAGGGAGCTTTGCTGACAGATCAGGACTATTCGGTTTACTTCAATTCTTTTGTTTCGGAGCCTTTTACTCCTCTCTTGTATGCCATTATCTTTATGGTAATGACGCATCTGGTGATTGCTCGTGGCGTGCAGTCGGGCATTGAGCGTTTCTCTAAGATTATGATGCCCATGTTGCTGCTGATAATTGGTATCCTGGTAGTCTGCTCCTTTGGTATGCCAGGTGCAGGAACGGGTTTGCGTTTCCTGTTGAAGCCCGACTTCAGTAAGGTCACTGCCAGCGTAGTGCTGAGTGCAATGGGACAGGCGTTCTTCTCGTTGAGTCTGGCCATGGGATGTCTGTGTACCTATGCTTCTTATTTCACTCCTGATACCAAGTTGGTGAAGACGGCTGTCAGCGTATGTTCTATAGATACTTTTGTGGCTGTGCTGAGTGGTTTTATCATCTTTCCTGCTGTTTTCAGTGTGCCTAATGTCAGTCCGGACGAAGGACCTGGACTGGTTTTTGTGACACTTCCCAACGTCTTTAATATTGCTTTCCATAGTATTCCCGTGTTAGGTTATATTTTCTCGGGCCTGTTCTATATGTTGTTGCTGTTAGCTGCGCTGACAAGTGCCATGTCCTTGCATGAATCGGTGACAGCCTATGTCATAGAGTCTTGGGGTATACCTCGCAAGAAAGCTTCTGCTATGGTGTCTGCCAGTTGTATGACCTTGGGTGTACTGTGCAGCCTGTCATTTGGCGTGCTGAGCGACTTTACCATCTGCGGTCTGACCATCTTCGGACTGTTTGATTTCTGTGCCTCAAAGATTATCATGCCTGCGGGTGGACTCATCATCTGTCTTTTTGTAGGATGGTATCTGGATAGAAAGCTTGTTTACAACGAGCTGACAAACTGCGACACAGTACCCTTCCGTCTGTTCCGCTTCTACATCTTCCTTGTCAGGTATGTGGTGCCTATAGCTATAGGACTTATCTTCATTAATGAACTGCTAGGATGAAACGCCTTCCTTTCCTTTCCAATTCGGCACGTAGAGGCCTTCTGGTATTGGAATGGCTGATAATCCTTGTTGTGATAGGTGTATGTGTATTCTCGTGGCAAAAACCCAAGACGGAGAATGCGCAGAAAGTAGAACAGACTTTCCTTAAGAAAAAGAAACAGAATGCTGCTGCCTCCTATGCAGTTGCTGAGGAGAAGGTGGAAACATTTCCCTTTGACCCCAATACGGCAGACAGTACCACCTTGTTGCGACTAGGACTGGCTCCCTGGCAGGTTAGGGCTGTTTACAAATACAGGGCTAAGCACGGCCGTTATCATACTCCCGAGGATTTTAAACGGCTTCCTGGCATGACGTATGAGCTATGGGAAAGGTTAGGACCTCAGGTCAGGATAGCACGTCAGTTCCAGTATATTGATGAGGCTGACAAGCGTTCTTCCTATGCAGACAGATCCTCTTCTGTGTCTGAGAAATCGGAACGTACATCTATCCCACAGAATAAGGACTCTGTATCCGAACGTCCCCGTAAGTTTGAGACTGTTACCCAAGTGGATATCAATACGGCAGATACTACGGAGCTGATGCGTATTCCGGGAATCGGCTCATACCGTTCCGGTAAGATTGTGGAATACCGCAGGAAGTTGGGTGGCTTTATCCATGCTGAGCAGGTGATGGAGGCTTGTGATTTGCCCGACGAGGTTCTGCAATGGGTAAGGGTGAATGCAGCTGTGCCTGTAAGGAAGGTGAATGTGAATAAGTTGTCCTTGCAACGACTGATGAATCATCCCTATATTACATTCTATCAGGCACGTGCCATTGTGGAATACCGCAAGGCGCACGGCGATTTGAAGGGCGTTGAGGATTTGAAGGGGCTGGAAGGTTTTACACCCCTTAAAATAGAAAAACTCCAGCTTTATCTGGAGTTTTAATCTTGTTTATGTGGTGCCACCAGGAATCGAACCGGGGACACAAGGATTTTCAGTCCTTTGCTCTACCAACTGAGCTATGGCACCATGCCTTTTCTTGAAAGCGAGTGCAAAGGTAGTACTTTTTTATTTAACTTCCAAGAAATCTTTTAAAAAAGACTTTAGCCTTTAGTCTTTAGCCTTTAGTTCATTCGCTAACCGCTAACCTTTAACCGCTAATCGCTCTCTACTGAAGTGGATTCCAACCTTGTGCTTTCAGCTCAAATTCGCTACCGTCACGGCAGATGAGGACCTTACCCAGACTTTCTTTGGTAACGTATCCTATAACCTTTACATCCTCTATTTTGTTGATAGCGTCGTTGTCTGACAGGGGAACGGTGAAGAGTAACTCATAGTCTTCTCCGCCGTTCAGTGCACAGGTTGTGACGTTCATGTTCATCTCTTCGGCCATAGCAGCAGTCTGGTAGTCAAGGGGGATGCGGTCTTCATATACGCGGCAACCGACATTGCTTTGTGAACAGATGTGCAGTAACTCGCTTGAGAGACCATCGCTGATGTCCATCATGCTGGTGGGGTGTATGTTGGCCTTTGCCAATGCCTCTATGATATCCCTGCGGGCTTCCGGCTTCAACTGTCTTTCCAACAAGTATTCATACCCTGAGAAATCAGGTTGGAAGTCATTTTGATTCTTGAATTTTGAATTTTGATTCTGAGCATCATATACAGCTTTCTCGCGCTCTAGCAATTGCAGGCCCATGTATGAGGCGCCCAGGTTTCCGCTGACGCAGATAAGGTCGGTCTCCTTGGCACCATTACGATATACTATGTCTGATGGCAATGCCTCTCCTATGGCTGTGATGCTGATAGCCAGTCCGGTAAGGCTGCTGGTGGTATCTCCGCCAACTATGTCAACGTGATGCTTTTCGCATGCCAGCTTCATGCCGGCAAATAGATCCTCTATGTCTTCTACTGTGAACTTCTTGCTTATGGCTAGGCTGACTGTAATCTGGCGGGGTGTACCGTTCATAGCGTAGATGTCACTCAAGTTCACCATTACGGCCTTGTAGCCCAGATGCTTCAGAGGTACGTATGTCAGGTCAAAGTGAACTCCTTCCATCAGCAGGTCGGTGGTCACCAAGGTTTGTGTACTCTCTGTGGGCTTCAGCACAGCACAATCATCTCCCACACCCTTCAGGGTGCTTGGGTTCTCGTTATTCAGATTTTCAGTGAGTCGCCGTATCAGGCCAAACTCTCCTAATTCAGATATTTCCAATTTTGAATTTTGAATTATGATTTTGAATTACGCTCATGAGCGCCTAATCATCTCCTCCATGAGGGCCGCCATTTTGGGCTGAGCCTCATTGGCTGCCTTCTGAACATCCTCGTGGGTAACCTTTACAATCTTGCCGTTCACACCCAGGTCTGTGATGATGCTGACGCCAAAGCAGCGTATGCCGCAATGGTGGGCAACAATAACCTCGGGAACGGTGCTCATACCTACGGCATCAGCGCCCCAGTGGGCAAACATGCGGTATTCGGCAGGTGTCTCGTAGGTAGGACCTTGTGTCGCCAGATACACGCCATGCTTAACCTTTATCTTATTCTCGGCTGCAATCTTATCAGCCAACTCTACCAACTCAGTGTCATAAACCTCGCCCATATCAGGGAAGCGTGGACCTGTGGGAACGTTGGGACCATGCAGCGGATTCTCGGGCATGTAGTTGATATGATCTGTGATGATCATCAGGTCGCCAATGCGGAAGCTGGGGTTGGTGCCGCCTGCAGCATTGCTGACAAACAGTGTCTTGATGCCCAGTTCATACATGACTCTGATGGGGAAGGTCACCTCCTTCATATTGTAACCTTCATAGAAGTGGAATCGGCCGTCCATAGCCATGATATCTTTACCGCCCAGCTGTCCGAAGATAAGCTGACCGCTATGTCCCTCGACTGTTGAGACGGGGAAGTTAGGTATGGAACTATAGGGTATGCACAGAGTTTTCTCAATCTTTTCAGACAGGCGTCCTAAGCCTGTTCCCAATATGATAGCAGTCTCTGGCTTGTTGGGCATTTTCTCTTTTATCCAAGCTGCTGTTTCAAGAATTTTTGTGTACATAGTTTATGATCTGTTCATTAAGGGTGGTTTCTTTTTCTTTCAGAATCTCAATCTCAATAGGGAACACGAACAAATTGCCACGGACAACCTCGTTAAACCCTTGCAAATTCTTGAGTCGGGGGGCGTCCTTTTCTGTTGTGACAACAATCATAGGTTTGGGCATCTTCAGTGCCGCTTTGTTTATCTCTTCTACGTCTTGTGACGTGAAATAGTGATGGTCAGAGTAGGAGAGCGGAGTGACGTACTGGGCAAATTTTCTCATGTCCTGTTCCATCTGCTGCGGGTTGCCGATGCCGGTTACCAATAGCACATGCATGCTGTCCTTCCTGATTTGCTCCAATGGCATCTCTCCCTCACCGAATAGTTTCTTCAGGTTCCCGTACTTGAAGGTGCTGAAGAACAGACTCTGGTAGGGTTTCAGATGCAAGGCCTGTTGCACCACGCGGTAGCCTATGGGTGTCATGTTGCGGGGACATTTGGTTACTATCACCATATTGGCCCTTATCTTGTTGGATACACGTTCTCTGAGTCGTCCGGCGGGCAGTAGTTGATCCTCCGTTATCATACGGTGATAGTCTATCAGCAGAATGTTTATTCCTGGGGTGACATAGCGGTGCTGGTAGGCATCGTCCAAAAGAATTACCTGGACATCACGTGTCCTCTCATCAGACATCAGCCTTTCAATGCCGTGTCTGCGGTTGGCATCAACAGCAACGTACACCTCAGGGAATTTCTCTTTTATCTGCCATGGCTCGTCGCCAATCTTCTCCATAGGCGTATCCGGTTGTGCTAACACATACCCGCTGCTACGCCTTTTGTATCCGCGACTTAGTACGGCAACTTTGTGGTCCTTAGACAGAAGGCGGATAAGATACTCTATATGAGGTGTCTTGCCTGTTCCGCCGGCAGTGATATTACCCACGCTGATGACGGGGATGTCGTAGATCTTAGACGAAAGGATTCCTGTATTAAAGAGCATATTACGGAAGTCCGAGCCCACTCCGTAGAGCCAGCTCAGCGGCAATAACCACTCATTTATCTTAATCAGGTTTCCTTCCATATTCTCTAATCCCTAATCTCTAATCCCTAATCCTTCAACTCCTACTTAATATTCGGGTCAAACGGTATACGTGCCTGTATGGGGTTCTGGTTTCTGATGTTTAGTATCAGGCTGAAACTGCCATAGTAGTCGCCCAGCAGAGCACGCATATGGCTTTCCATATAATCGTTGCTGTTCTTGTTCAGCAGACCTACGTACCAAGGCTCAGCATCGGGATATCTGGCTGTAGTGTATTTCTTGACTTTGGCTATCTTGGCAGCGGCCTTTATGGCATCCTCTATATTACCCAGTTTGTCGACCAAACCCAATTTCAGAGCCTGCTCGCCAGTCCATACACGACCCTCTGCAATGGCTTTTACGCTATCCTGAGCCATACCTCTTCCACCTGCTACTCTGCCGGTGAAGAGTTCATAGCCCTTGTTGACATATGCCTGCATCAAACCGCTCTCTGTCTCGTTGAAGGGACGTCCCGTGCTACCGAAGTCGCTCAGTGCGTTGGTCTTTACTACGTCGAATGTAAGACCTAGCTTCTTTGTTAGCAATTCGCTGGCATCGGGAATCATGCCAAAGATGCCAATGCTACCTGTGAGGGTGGTAGGCTCAGCATAAATTTTGTTGGCGCCGCAGCTGATGTAGTATCCGCCACTGGCAGCCATACCGCCCATGCTGATGACTACGGGCTTCTTGGCCTTCAGCAGTTCAATCTCGTGCCAGATCTGTTCACTGGCATAGGCTGAGCCGCCAGGGCTGTTTACACGGATGACAACGGCTTTTACGTCATCGTCCTTAGCTAGTTTCTGTAGGTCTTGAGTCATCTGCTTGGCTGTGATACAGTGCTCCTGGTTGAAGCTGTTGGTACGGTCGTCCATAATCTCACCGTATGCATAGTAGATGGCAATCTCATCATCAACTTTTTCGTTCAGGTTCTCTGCTTTGGCAACATCGTTCAGGGTTGTGAAGGTCAGCTTGTCATCATCCTCCAGTTCCAGTCGCTTCTTCAGTTCATCCCTTACCTCGCTCTTGTAGCAGAGTCTGTCAACCAAACCACCTTTTACGCTAGCTATGGGGTCGGCAAGTAAGGTCAGGCTGTCAGCCAGACTGTTCAGTGCCTCCACCTTCAGCTTCCTACTCTTTGCTACATCCTTCAGCATGTTCTCCCAGATGTTACCCAGGAAGCTGGTAACCTGCTCGCGGTTGGCATCGCTCATCTGGTCGCAGATAAAGGGCTCTACGGCGCTCTTGTAGGTTCCTACCTTGAAGACCTGCATCTTTACGCCTACCTTCTCCAGAAGCCCCTTGTAAAAGATGGGCTCGCTGGACATGCCGGCCCATTCAAGCATGCCTATGGGGTTCAGGTACACCTTGTCGGCTGTTGAGCACAGATAGTAAGAGCCTTTGTTGTACTGGTCGGCATAGGAGACAATCCACTTACCGCTCTTTTTGAACTCAACCAATCCCTGACGCAGTTCCTGTAGTTCTGCAGGTGTGGCAGACAGGAATCCGCCTTCCAGATAGATACCCTTTACGTTCTTGTTCTTGGCTGCCTTCTTCAGTGCGTCCAGAGCCTCGTCAAGGGCTATCTGCTGTATTTCTCCTTTGGAGAGGAAAGTCAAGGGGTTGTTGTCTTCGGCTCTTTCCGTTATGGTTCCCTGTAGTTTTATGCGTAAGATTGAGTTCTCTTTAACGGGCTCACTCATATTCTCGCTGGCAATCATACCGGCCATAGAAACAATGCAGATAATAGTCATGACGATGCTTGTCAGCACCAAGCCTACTACCGTTGCCAATACATACTTCAAGAAATCTTTCATGTTTTTTCTATGTAAGTTTAACGTATATTTCCAACAAAAGTAAACTTTCTTTGTGGTTGTACCAAATTTTTCACGTTTTTTTTGCCTTAACCTGCAGATTTGTGATGTCACTTTGTGTTCATATTAGAAATTTAATCAATGTTTTCCGCCGTGGAGGCTGTTCTGGAGCCGCTTGTGAACTTTTGCGAACCATAATACCCAAAAGCAAACAATTGCGAACAAAAAAACTTGGAGGGTATTTTTTTTACGTGTAATTTTGCGGCATGAATCAACTGATGATGATACTAACACACCGCGAGGTTTTCCTGCTTATTATAGGCAGTATTACTTATATTGCACTTTTCGTAGTGACGGTTCAGAACAGCCGTCGTAAGATACTGTTATTGCGCCACCGCTTAGAAAAGATACACGCTATGCAAGAGGAGCAGAAGGCTACTAGTCAACAGCGCATAGAGCAGAACAGACATAAGATAGCCGAGTTGGAGAACCTCCTGCAGAAGATGGGCGACGAGAATTCTATGCTCCGCCTTGAGTTGGAAGAGAAGAAGGCCCGTCTGGGATATGCCAACACCATGGCTATTATCGAGAACGAGAAGCGTCAGCAGGCCGAGACTGCCATCTTCAGTTCTGATATCTACCTGAAGATTAAACGTCTGATGACGGAGGGCAAGAGCCTTGGTGAAGTTGACTGGCAGCAGTTGATGGAGACCGTGGACGGTGTCTATACCGGGTTCACAGAGAAACTGTTTAGCCTTTATAAGATGAGCGAACAGGACTATCACGTCTGCCTCTTGATAAAGGTACGCGTATCGCCCAAGGATATAGCCATCCTCACTGCCCACTCTAAGGAGAGCGTTGCCACCACCCGCAGTCGTCTCTACCAGAAAATATTCGGCCGTAAAGGCTCTACGCATGAATGGGACGAGTTTATTTTGTCACTTTAGATGAGTTGAGCTTGGGTTAGCGGTTAAGGGTTAGCGGTTGAATTTTGAATTTTGAATTTTGAATTAAAATAATAAAGTTATGTTAGCGTATTTAGCAGCCAATATGTGGCAAGTTTGGGCCGTTGTGGCCGTTTTAGGACTGATAATGGAGCTCTCCTCTGGCGACTTCTTTATCATCTGTTTCGCCATCGGAGCCGTAGGCGCTGCCGTAGTGTCTCCTTTTGCCGGCATTTATGTTCAGTTGCTGGTCTTTGCCGTGGTGACGCTTTTCAGTATCTTCATGGTTAGGCCCGTCGCCTTGCGGTATCTGTACAGGGGGGATGGTAGTAGACCCAGTAATGCCGATGCCCTAATAGGGCAGACAGGCTATGTTAGCGAGACTATCCAGGCTGGTGGCTTTGGTCGTGTTGACATTGGCGGAGACAACTGGAAGGCTGTCTGTGCTGGTCAGGAGGATATCCCCCAGGGTTCACGCGTACGTGTCGTAGGCCGTGAGAGCATCATTATTACAGTAGAGAAAATCAATTAATTCAATAAAACACAACATTATGACTCCTACAAGTATTTTTCTGATAGCCATTGCATTGCTGGTTATCTTGTTTGCAAAGAAGGCACTGGTTATTATACCACAGTCTGAAACCAAGATTATTGAGCGTCTGGGTCGTTTCCATGCTACCCTGAAGCCCGGTATCAACTTCATCATCCCCTTCATAGACAATGGCAAGAACATTGTGGCCCTGAAGAACGGACGTTACGTTTACACCAATTGCATAGACCTGCGTGAACAGGTGTATGACTTCCCCAAGCAGAACGTTATTACCAAGGATAACATCCAGATGGAGATTAATGCCCTGCTTTACTTCCAGATTATGGACCCCTTCAAGTCAGCTTACGAGATCAACAACCTGCCCAATGCTATAGAGAAGCTGACGCAGACTACCCTGCGTAACATTATTGGTGAGCTGGAGTTGGATGAGACGCTGACCAGCCGTGATACCATCAACAACAAGCTGCGCCTTGTTTTGGACGATGCTACAGACAAGTGGGGTGTCAAGGTGAATCGTGTTGAGCTGCAGGATATCACGCCTCCAGCTACCGTGCTTAATGCTATGGAGAAGCAGATGCAGGCAGAGCGTAACAAGCGTGCACAGATCCTTACCTCTGAAGGTGA
>CAMKTJ010000006.1 GCA_946415645.1 uncultured Prevotellaceae bacterium | reverse complement strand
AAGTCCAGTCTGTTCAGTTTTCCTCGCCATACTTCACCATTGGCAATTATCCATATTACATTATCGCTGTCTACCACACTGCTGATGGGGCCATTCACGCCTTTCAACTGTACCGGTAGATGCAATTCCGAATCCTTATGCCACGAAATGCCATAATCCTCGCTCACATACAGAGCATCCATAGCATTATTTGTACCCTTACCAGCAACTGAAGTACCACCAAAGGCCATACATTTACCATCGTATTGAATCAGGTTCAGATACTCCAACTGAGGCAATGCACGCTTATTATCCTCCGTCTGGTTCACAAACATCCAAACAGCCTCCCCTTCGGAGATGTCTTCATTCCACATCTTATTCCAGACAACAGAGGTCTTGTCATTATCATCAGTACGATTACCAACCATTACGAAACGTTGGCTACCGTTAGCCTGTTTCATCAGCAATGTCTTTACGTTCTTTGACGGCAGACACGCAGAACTTTCATCTAAACATTCAGGCAGGAAAGTCCACTCTCCCTGCTCGCCCTCAGCACATCTGTATAATTCTCCATCCATCAAAGCATAGAGATAATCAGGAGTAGCACCGGCCAATACAAGCCCTGAATGCTGAGGAATATTCAGTTTCTGCCAATTCTTTCCATCCGTTGAAGTGTATATATCACCCTCTGCCGAATTAACAAAGAATACATTTCCCTTTTGAGTAACAGTCTGGACATCAACATTAGAAGGAAGATTCGTAGGAATATCATTCCAAAGGCCCTCTGATGAACGCTCAACAAGTGTTATAACATCATCTTTCTTGCCAAGGACAACCAAATTACCTTGCACAATAAAGGCACGCTGTTGGCTTAAGGACTGCAACTGTGGAACAGCATCATCAGCCTTCTTCCAGTAAAGCGAGTCACCTTCCACGCTATGCACATTTAGCTTCAGCGTATAGGATC
Source organism: uncultured Prevotellaceae bacterium (assembly GCA_946415645.1). Lineage (GTDB taxonomy): Bacteria > Bacteroidota > Bacteroidia > Bacteroidales > Bacteroidaceae > Physcousia. The sequence continues at coordinate 93,390 of CAMKTJ010000006.1, read as the reverse complement.
TTGCACTTAAACCATCGTTGGCCACCAACATCAGTTCTATAGGCTTGCGCAAATCCAAACTGTCAGACGAATTATAGGTCAACCATGCGCCATCAACATCATCCTTTGTGCGATACACCAATCTGGAACCGTTATAAGAAATATTAACCAATACCGCCCGCAAAACAGTACCATACAACAGAGAATCCACGTTCTCTATCGTCATTGAACGTTGGTTTATGGTCATAGGGAATTTACTTCCCGAATAAGTAGTCGTTATTGTTGTATCTTGTCCTGAAGAATTAAGTATATTCGTCTCACGCTTCAAAGTACCTAGAGACACCTCCCAGATATAACAATAATCATCACTCTCCGTCTCATCGCCAGACATACACGATTCCAACAACAAGAAAGGTAACGTCGCCAATAGCAACATCCCGTATTTTTTTATAGTCTTATGTGCGCACATTTACAATGGTATACTTTAACCAAAGTGCAAAGGTATAGTTAATATTTGATATTACATCACATTCCACCCTCGAATTAAGTAAAATTAGGGTTTCTATGTCCTAAAACTGCACTTTTAACCGGATTTTTTACATTTAACGCTTATAGTTTAGTATTTTCCTCCCATCAAGAACGGTCTTTTCCACAAGTTCGGCATTCATCATTTTGGGTACAAGAACACCATTTTTCAGGGTCATTGGGGCGATCTCAATCCGAGCCTCATCCCACAGATCCGAATCAATAAAATGCTGTATGAGTTGTGCACCGCCTTCCACCAACAATGACTGAACGCCTCTCTTGTATAAATCATCCAGTATCCGCTTCAAATCACCGTCTTCATAGATTACCGTCGGTGCCTTTCCATCTTTCAGATGAACAGTATCAGGAAGAACTCCATTCCGGTCTATGGTTACCCTCAACGGGTTAGGTCCATCCCACAGACGGGTTGTCAACGTCGGATTATCCAACAAGACTGTATTTGTGCCCACCATAATAGCCTGATGCATAGCTCGCATACGGTGTACCAAAGTCTGGGTAAAAGTCGAAGAGAACTGCACAGGCTTCTCACCCGTCTTCCTTTGGGCATCCATATACCCATCCTCGCTCTGTGCCCATTTCAGCGTTACCCAAGGTCTATGCTGCTGATGGAAGGTTATGAATTTTCTGTTTAGTTCCAGGCATTCTTTTTCCAAGACACCCACAACGACCTCTATTCCGGCATCGCACAACTTCTTGATACCCTGTCCATTTACTTTGGCAAAAGGATCCAGGCAGCCTACTACAACACGTGGTATCTGCTTCTCAATTATCAAATCAGCACAGGGAGGCGTCTTTCCATAATGCGAGCAAGGTTCCAGGCTGACATATATGGTACTTTCCTTTAACAACGACTCATCCCTAACACTTCTGATAGCATTTACCTCGGCATGTGGGCCGCCGCATCTGCGATGATAGCCCTCACCGATTATTGTATCGTTATACACTATTACGGCACCCACCATAGGATTGGGTGGAGCACCCATCTCGCCACATTTGGCCAATTGGATGCAGCGCTGCATGTATTTTGATTCGTAATTCATAATTCACAATTCATAATTATCAGAGCAGCAGCAAATTCTTCACTCTTCACTCTTCACTCTTCACTTTTTTTTGTAATTTTGCAGCATGAATCATTTACAAGAACTCCTGTCGGTATATCCTCCCCACGAGGCACGCGCTCTATACATGCTGGTCATGGAGGTTGCTTTTGAACTGACTCCCACACAGGTTTTGTTAGGCAAAGATAAGGAATTATCTGAAGATAAACAGGCGTTGCTGCAAAATATTATCGGCAGACTGATCAGAAAGGAACCCGTGCAGTACATTTTGGGACAAGCAGATTTCTGCGGACACACTTTTCATGTAGAGCCAGGAGTTCTGATTCCAAGACCCGAGACCCAGGAACTTGTCAATCTGATTAGCCAACAGCACCCTGGCCCCTGTTCTATTCTTGACATTGGAACAGGAAGCGGTTGCATTGCCGTATCATTAGCATTAATGGGACATCAGGTGACTGCTTTTGACACCTCGGAAGATGCACTACGTATTGCAAACGATAATGCCAAGATGCTCAAAGCCGACGTTGTCTTTAAGAAGGAAGATATTTTACATCCATCCGTTTCAACCCAGCATTGGGGCGTTATAGTCAGCAATCCACCTTACATATGCCAAAAGGAAGCCGAAGGGATGGATGCCAACGTACTCCAACACGAGCCACGCCTGGCACTTTTTGTACCCGACAACGACCCGCTTCTCTTCTATCGCGCCATAGCAGCCTATGCCATAGAGCACCTCAGCCCCTCTGGATGCCTGTACTTCGAGATTAACGAGGCGTACCCCAACGAAACATCCTCTCTACTTGAGCAGATGGGATTCTATGATATAACTGTTTACTCTGACAATTTCGGAAAATCAAGATTTATCTCAGCCCAGAAAAGATGAAGCCACTTACCTACGAACAAGCTCTCTTACGTGCCGCTTCCCTTTGTAGCGGCAGCGAACATTGTAGTTCTGAGATACGCAAGAAACTGCTCCTTTGGGGAGTTACTTCCTCACAAGCAGAAAAAATAATCTTGTATCTGATTAACGAGAAATATATTGACAATAAACGTTTCTGTAGAGCCTATTGTCTCGACAAATTCCGCTACAACCATTGGGGGCGCATCAAGATTGGGCAAATGCTACGCATGCTGGAGATGAAGAACGAAGATATCAACGAAGGCTTGGAATCCATCAACGAGGAAGATTATAAAGAGGTCTTATTACACATTCTTACACAAAAAAATCGCCAACTCAAGGATTCCGACCCTTACATCCGCAAGGGGAAACTTATCCGTCATGCCCTATCCAAAGGTTTCGAATCCTACCTTATAACAGAAGTTCTGCTACAACTTCATTAGAAAAGGTGCACTACAATAAAAGCGTCTTACGGAATGGCATTTATTCCCAACGTGGGAATATCTTCTTTCTAACTGAAGAGAAAAATTTCTCTAGTTAGACAGTAAAAAGCCTCCTTCACTTTCGCACAAAAGGACAGAAAAGCAGAAATTATCAGAATAGCTTGCCAGTTTTGCAAAAAAAGTATTATCTTTGTACAGAAATAAGACAAAACTCAAAAAGAACCTTTTGAAAATGAAACAACGACTACTAACAATGTTATTTCTTTCCGCAATGACACTGGCGGCATTAGCCGAAGGCGAAGTAAGTCAAGTGCCATTGGCCGACCCTTACATCCTCTTGGAAAACGGGAAATACTATGCCTACGGCACTCATGATGCCAGTGGCATACGTTGCTACTCATCAGATGACCTGCGTGTTTGGAAGGATGAGGGCCAGGCGCTGAACAAAGCCAACACTACAGAGCAGCAATGGTTCTGGGCACCTGAAGTGTATCATGTGAATGGGCATTACATTATGTATTTTTCTGCCAACGAACACCTTTTTGCCGCTACAGCAGACTCACCCAAAGGGCCCTTCAAACAGGTAGGCTCTTACCAGATGGAAAAGCTGATAGGCAATGAAAAATGCATAGATTCACACGTTTTCTTTGACGACAACGGCAAGGCCTATGTGTTCTTTGTCCGATTCACAGATGGCAACTGCATTTGGCAAGCCGAGTTGGAAGACGACTACATAACGCCCAAGGTCGGTACGCTCAAGAAATGTATTGCCGTATCACAGACCTGGGAGAATAAACTTGGACGCGTAAACGAGGGGCCCAACGTACTGAAGGTGGGCAAACGATATTACCTCACATACTCAGGTAACGACTATCGTTCACAAGACTATGGAGTTGGCTATGCCACTTGCACCAATATAGCTACCGGAACTTGGACAAAATATACAGGGAATCCCATCCTGTGCAGGTTTGATGACTTGGTAGGAACAGGGCACCACTCACTCTTCTATGACAAAGAAGGTTTGCTTCGCATTGTCTTCCACGCACACGAATCACAAGAGAAGGTTGGCAACCGACTGATGTACATTGGAACAGTCACAGCAACCAGTTCGCGCCTTACAATGAGCAGCGAACCCGTCATAAGACCAACCCTCTCTACCACAGCACCCTATAATCCTGAGTTGATAAACAGCGAACGGGGTTTTAAGAACGGCGGAGCGGTCACCGTAGATCTGAATAACGACGGCAACCAAGACATCGTGGCCGGTGGGTATGCCAATCAAGTTCAGAACTCCGCCGAAGATGAGCTTACAAGCAAACGTACCACATACGCCATGCTTGCCCTCCCTTCCACACATAAGTGGAGCAAAGTATCAACCACTCCTCTTTTTCAAGTAGCCAATGCTCCATCCATCATTCCCTGCGATATCAACAACGACGGGAAAATGGACATAATAGCCTTCGAGAACAACACAGACACGGACTCCGATTATAGCCAGGAAGGTATCTTCTTAGGTACTGGAAGCGGAACTTTCTCTGCCCCTGCCATAACTTTCACCACCCCAGACGGCCGCTCATGCGCTTTTAATCTGCGTGGCCCTTGCAGCGCTGATGTATTAGACATAGATAATGATGGCAGATTGGATATCGTCTGTGCCGGACACATGGGTGAGGAAAACTACAATGTCATTCTACACAACAAAAGCACATCCTCTGCACAACTTACATTCTGCATCGAGCCTTACGAAATGGAACTACAATTCTCCAAGTCCATCCTACAGGCTGCGGACCTGAACAATGACGGTTATCAGGATTTTGCCATTTCCGCTGTGTTAGATAATGTAGAGGGACAGGTCTGTTTTACAGATGTATATCTAAATGACACACTTCAACACGGTCGGTTCCTGCGCCAAGGACTGGGAGATACAGGAGGCAGCATCAAGCGTAAATCAAACGGTTCCCTACAGCTGGCCGACTTTAACAATGACGGATGGATAGATATTTACCTGGCAGGAACAGGCGAAAGCTCATCAGGCGAAACCGCTATCCGCCAACGTATTTATACCAACAAGCAGCAAACCAAGCCCACCTTTAGCCAGTCCTCCAATTCCGAGCTCCTGACTGATGCCTACAACACGCAAACCAGCGTGAACAACTCCACAGGTATCATTGACTGGAACGGAGACGGCACCTACGACATCTTTATTGGAGGTCTGAAGGGTTCGGCAAAGACCAGTACAGGGCAACTTTACCTGAACAACGGAAAAGGACGTATGGCAAGAAGCGTGGTAGTACCAGGAGCAACAGAAGCATCCGTCATCTTTCCAGACTGGAACGGAGACGGGCGCAAAGACTATGTTATATATGGCAATTGTACAGATGCAAACTATCTGAACCTTTGCCCCAAAGGCATCAATGCCATATTGTGTTACAATCTAGGCACTATTCCTTCAAGACCTGATGCGCCACTAAACTGTCAGGTACAGGTAAACCCCGACGGTTCCGCAACCTTTACATGGGAAGCGCCTGAGACAGCCAAAGCATGCTTCACCTATGAGGTCTTTGTACAAGACGCCGAAGGAAACTTACTGAATAGCATACCGGCCTTCGTTGGTGGAGACAAAAACGGCATACGCAAAATAAACCGCATGGGACGTGTAGGATGCCAGAAGACGTGGCGATTCTGCCCTCCAGCCCCAGGCACCTATAAGTGGGGCGTCCAAACCATAGACGCAGCATATTCGGGTTCAGTCTTCACAGAAGGTCCTGAGTTCACCATTCCATCTCAAGAAGACGGAATCCGATCAATCAGCAAAGAACAACTGACAGATGACAGTTATTATGATTTGTCAGGAAGAAAAACCACTACCCCATCCCACCTTATATATATAAAAGAAGGAAAGAAAGTGATTAAATAAAAGAAAGCGAGGAAGAATCCTCGCTTTCCTTTTTATCTTTCAAGCTCTAAACTCTCAACTTTAAACTTCAAGACTACCAGATATCTTCTGGTTCTGAAGGATTATCATAAACCTCCTTGGCAACATACTCCAGATAATCCATATAGAAGTATCGGGTATCGTCATCCATTACCGTCTTGAACTTAATATAATAGGTCTCATTGGGATCCATAGTCTGACGAAGCATGATACGACGCAGACAAGTATCATTATTACGCATGGTAGTTGATCCGCCAGGGGAACCTGCAATATACTGCTCACAACCCTTCATGAAGTCGTTATTACGCATACGCTTGTCAATCTCAGCGTTGTAGTCGTCATCATCCTTGTCAGCCTCGTAACCAATATCACTGGCAATTTGTCCTCTTGAAGTATTCAAATAATGGGCTCCCTGCCTGAGGTCCATAGGAATACCCATAGCAGCCAACTTATCGATATCCTTTCCCCAATAGAACTGAGCCATACCTCGCATAGAGCCACCACACTGCTGTCCAAAGCGCAATTCGTATACACCACGAACGGGAACAGGCGGAAGCTTCATGGTAACCTCATAAAGACCACGAATAGACATCTCATCACCTTGCATATTAGACCAGCCATGACCACGACCCGTCCAATAGAAGAACTTCGTTTCCTTCTCGATGATCACATCATTCAGATACTGATATCCAAGCTCTGCATCAGTGGGGATATAGACATTCCTATACTTATCATCAGTTGACGGATTTATACGGATGTTATTATTCATAAACTCGGGCCACATGGCTGTAACATTCCAACGGATACGGCCACGCATCATCTGTGTACGTGTATTATCGCTATAATAAAGCAGTTCCTCTATGGGATAGATAATACCATTGCGCACATTGAATTCACCCTCCAGATTTGGTTCGCCAATATGGATTCCGGCATTCTTGGGCTCGCAATATTTCTCGTGATAGTCATCACGACGTCCATTATTAAGAACGGGAAAACGATTCAAATAGACACCATTACTTTCCTTGCTCTCGAAGGTCTTAAGCAGACGACGCTTACCCATGGTTGTATAGAACTCATAGATAGCAACTGTAGGCTTTTTCACACTGGTCTGATAGCCCTTTTCATTATAATGATTCACCAGACGGTCTGCAGACAGACGCATAGGCAACATATGGTAGGTAACAAACTGATTCAGTAAGTTATCTTCACTCTTATAGTTCTTGTCACGCTTAGCATCCGGATAGATTCCCAGATTGTCTATGTAACTATAAATATCATCTACTGTGATTTCTGTTATGGGTTTACCGATTTTCCGAGACCAGAATTCATCTGTTTCAGCAAAGAGGGTAAAACCAAAGTAGCGGTGCTCTGGTGAGTAGAAATCAATCGCTGACTCTTCTGTACGATGAACAGAATGTGGGAAAGCCTCTGTCTGATACTTATATTCATACACATCATCCTTTATTCTGTCAAGGGTATCCAACAAGCCACATACAGATATCAGTTTGGACATCACCGAATAACCACCCTTACCGGAATCAATCATATTCTTCAGCAATGTAGCCATTGAATCACCACTGGGAGACACCACATTGTGCATACTATGAATGACACCGTTGACTGCCAGAATATCATGATTCTTTCTGTCTATCATACAATCATTAACGAGAATACTGTCAGGGTCATCGGTATATTTCACAACCAACTTTCTGTCATTCATGTTGGCAACAGTAAACTCAGCCGTAGTAGCACCGGCAGTTCCTTCCGGGAAGGAGTTTAGTTCAAAATAGCCATTATTGTCGCCACCGTCAATGATACTGTTGTACACAATAACCTTGCGGACTGAATCCAACTTCACACTATCAGTGAATGCATCCCACGAAGCCTCTGATATAACGTTCTTCTTCACTAAAGAATCCAGATAGAGCTGTATAGCTTCATTGGTAGGCGCAAAAACGGTATAGTTACCACGTGCCGACAACAACTGATAGACAGATGTCTTGGAAACCATGCTTACAGGAACCTGCTTCAGCAACCTGCAATATTCGCTATACTGCTCATGTTTCTGCAGGTAGCCCGAAATTATTTCCTCTTTGAAAACATAGCGGGCAGACGTATCAACCTGTTCTGAGCAGCTGGACATAACCAAAGACACCACTACCCCGACAATATATGCAATTTTTCTCATTGTATTAATAGGTAAAGTTCTCGATTTGATTAACAAAACAACTACAAATGTAGCGTTTTTTCACATTCCTTCCAAAAAAAGAGAACTTTAATATGAGAAAAATATGATATTATCTAACAATTACTCTGTCGGACTCTGTAAATGACTCGTATTCGGGAGCGTAATTGCATCGAATGACGGATGAACCCGTCTGATAGTTACCATCCCGAGAAATCAGCCAGTCTTCTTCTATAACATAGGTGCCTTTTGGCATGCTGTCAAAGTAATATTCTGTACGGTCATCGCGTATCATCCGATAGTACCCCAAACCACTCTGATAACGGTAACCCGACAAGCTGGCATCAGGCTCAGCAGCTGCTGAGCGGGGAGCCGTAAGTTGCACAAAGTCGTAGTCACGGTCGGCTGTTATAGTATAACGTACATGAACTCTGTCTCCCACCTTAGGCTGCCTAGACGACATCTCTCTACGGATATGGAAGCCCTGCCAACTGGCCTTGACGCTATCCAAAGGCATCTGATATGTTGCATATACAGCACCCCAAGAGAGTCCCTTCTCGTTTTTCTCAACCCTCAGTTCCTTGGGAGAAAAAACAGCAAGACTGTCGCGCAGATAACCCACAGACGTATGAGGCGTTACAAATGTATGCGTCTTATAGCCATCGCGCAGCTTCAGTACATCACTATTACCCTTAACAAGCGGCTGTGAATTATCCAGCAGCAATGCATACACTGCATTCACAGTCTTTACCGGATCATCCCATTGTTGGGTACGCTTCTGTTGCAACAGCCACTCTGTCAATCCGTTCATTACGGTTTCCTCTTCAGGTTTTACCTCACGGAAAGCTTCCATTACCTGAACGTGTGTCTGCACCTTGCGGTCTATGCTGGTAAAGCTGCCACTGGGAAAAGAAACATAATAGCCATCCGGATGAGTAAGCTTTTTGTCTAAGCCCTCCATATACTTATCTGCCAACTTATCCTTTGCGTTACGCTTCAGGACAACAGCAGCAAGGGCCGCCTCTTCAATACTAACCTTCTTATCTTCAAAAAGCTGAAGCAGAAGGTCTATAAGATATTTTTCATCCTTCTGATATTCATCGGCAATCTTATTATCAGAAAGGCTAAGGATATACAGATAACGGAGCGTTGAGAGCCCTACCTGTGGGTTCTTGTCCTTCTGCATCCACTGCACCTGCTTATGTGTCTCTTTGGCCAGATAATTCACAGCATTATTTAGCATACGCTCAGCAACAACGGTTGCAGCATCTGAGGCAACGCCAACATGGTAAAGACGTACCAACTGGAAGGCTATCTCGCGCGTAAGGTAAGCATTCCCCTTCATACCCGGAAACCAAACAAAGGAGCCGTCCTGCTGCTGAAGAGCAGAAAGCGATGAGAGTAATGACATACGATAATCCAACGATAGCCTGTCACCATACTGCAAGGAATCTGCCAACGCATCAGCATCAGGTACCTGACGTAGAATATGCTGCGCCATGGTAGTTGCATAGTATGCTGAAGATGTACAGAGTACACATTTACAATGAGGTGTGAACAAAGAAGGCAAGGCCTTCAACGCCATCCACATAGGACGGGCTGTGTACTCAACAACCATATTCCTGTTGGTAGCACAGGGATGGTTGTGAGCAAAGAGACTTTCCAGATTAAACTTGGAAGTGCCCTTTTCGTTGACAGAGAAGGCGCGCGTCTCTGTTACCGTCTCCAAGTCTGAAAGGATAGGAAGCTGACGTTGCTCACCATCAGAATAATCAGTGCCCTCTGCCACCCATTTAATCAGCAGGGCCGTATGGTTGTCTAACGAACCAACGGGGAAGGTATAGACAGTATCTTCTGCTGCCTCCAAACGGAACTGAACAGGGAAGCGAGCCATCACCTTCTCCGTCTCTGCATCCATGATAATGCATGAAGCCTTACCCTGTTGCAGACGCTCGGACATATTACGGATGCTAGCCGTAAAGGTAGCCTCATCACCACTGCGCAAGAAGCGAGGCAAGTACAGTTCTGCCATCAACTCCTTCTGTGCCACAATGGTCTCATCTATCTGGGCAGTAAACAAGTCCTTGTCATGGGCAAATCCCGTCAGGTGCCAGCTGGTAAGGCTCTCGGGCAACGTGAAACTGATCTTCACCTCACCGTTTGCATCCGTGCGAAGCCTGGGACGGAAGAAGGCCAATTCCGAGAAAGAACCGTCTTTAGTACCTCGGAGCTCACTTTCTGGCAAATCATCCAATCCTGCTGTCTGAGCATTTATTGACTGGTCAACTGAATCATACAGTGTCGGTGGTGCTGCAACAGGAAGCAATTCCTTAGCCCTGGACATCGACGGAGCACCATCAGATGCGCTCACCTCTATTACTGCTTTCGTTCCCCTCAAACGCATTGTCGTTCCATTCTTAATTCCTCTAAGTCCGGAGGTAGTCTCAAGCGAAACATTCTGCAAAGAAAATACATCATAGATATATTCTGGATTGTATTCACTGAACTGCCAATCCTTAGTCTTTTGGAAACGCACAGGAAAATTGAAGAAACAACTGGATTTTAAACCTCCCAACTGTCCATAGCGGAACCAAGGAATATGATATGAGTAATTTAGCCCAAAGCTAATATTGTGTTTTCTGATAGCATCCAGAGACGCATCGTACATACTCAGCAAAACATTAGCATTAGCAGGAGTGCCGTCAGTATGGCGTAAAGAGAGTTGCCACTCTTCCTGTTGACCAGGACGCAGACGGTTACGGAAAGTCTGCCAATATGTTTTCAGCTCTTTCTGGGGCAAAGCCTGGTGCAGCGCAATGGTGGCCGTCCTCAGATATTGATGATAAAGAGCAGCACTGATTCTTATACCATCACCATATTCTTCCTTATAAGGTATCTCCCATACAAAAGCAGTATCGGGCACACAAATTAAAGTATCCAAGAACACCTTCTCATGATGTGCCATGGTAAGGTATATCCATGCCTCCTTCAAAGAAGTTCCTATCTGCACCTTCGCAGGTTGATTTACGGAAAAAGTATCACATGGAGTATAAATGCTCAGGTCTTTCTCCTCCACCAAACGCGTATCTGTCAAAGAGAAGAGTTCCATCTGCTGTTCATAACGAGCTGTATCCTTGCCGTTCACGTACTGAGCCACTACTTTATATAACCCACTGGGCACAGTCATTAATTCAGATGGTATCACTGGTTTTCCTGCAGGCAGCACGAAACTTGCCTTTTCTGTATCTTTGCCTTTTATAATACGGCAAAGAATATCGCCGTCAACCGTGACACCAGTGCTGGCACAAAGTTCGAACGACCATGGTTGCAACCTTTCTTTATCTTGGCGATTGGGTATTTCGCCTCGTAAGACATAGGGGCGTGAACACAGAGAGAATCTTGTATTTCCCTGTTCTGTCTCACCTTGTTTGTTTAGCACATCAACGTTTACAACAAGATTAGCCCCCATATGGAAATCACTTTTTACACTTGCCAAGGAAATATTCACAGAGAAACGTCCCTCCACATCAGTGTAGATAGTATCCAGAATCTGGGTATCTGCGTAACTGCGCCGGTACCACCAAAAGCCTGAATAAATTTCCGCCTTACCTGTAACACGGGCATTAGCTACAGGAGCGCCACTATAAGAAATGGCCTTACCCGTTATCCGAATACTATCAGCGGGTAATGATACAGCCGGAACAGGATCCATTTCAACATAGAACACAGAACGACGGTATTCCTCAATACGGAAAGTGTAGCTAGACGTTCCTATTCTTATGGTATAAAATCCAGGAGCAGCATCCTTGGGTAAGCTAACAGAATCATTAAGAACACCAAACTCATCGGTTTTCAGAACACGTTCTGTCAGTTTGTTACCCTTGGCATCCTGCAGGATGAACCTATAATCCCCTGTTTCCTCAACCCGTGTCTCCCATCCTTTTTGGGTATAGGCAATAGCACCCACATAAACTGTCTGGCCGGGGCGATAGATGATTCTGTCCGTGAATATACGTAAATTCTTATTGGCTACCCCTTTATCTGCCGCAAAAGTGTTGTAATAAGACAATCCATTAAGATCTTGCGATGGTAAGATACAGTCCTCGCCTTTGCTCAATTTCACCTTCATCTGATTTCTCACAGACTGCGCAGATAATACTACTCTTCCCCATTTGTCTGTTGTGTATTCCGTATAGGACTTTTTGGTCAGAGAGTTTCGGATAGGCATCAGTTTTACACTGACACCAGGGACAGGCTTTCCACTCTGTCCATCTACAACTACAATCTGCGTCTTCTTGTTGGGCAAAGCGACTGAGAAAGCACGCAGTTTGGATACATAGAAGAGGTGAACCTGTGGTTCCGGTTTATTCTCCAAACGAGCCTGCGTGTTTGCCTGCATCACCATAGCATACACTCCTAATGATGGCGCTTGCATATTCAGGGTATCCTTCCATGATTCATAAGCTGGATGAGGAGCAAAGATATAAACATCCTTGCTGACCAATTTGCCCTTGCGGAGTACCTGAGTGAGTAACTCCACCTCCTCATCCTGTTGGAAATCGTCAGGCAGTCGGTAAATACTATACTTCATCCCCTGGACATTTTGTACCGACATCACCACTTCTTCCTTTGAATCAGGATACATAAAGGTTGGGATTTCGAACTGCAGACTTGGTGCTTCTTGGCTTAATATCCAATTCTTGAGTTCTGCCGACTTAGGATACAAGCGTAAGCCCTCTTCTATAATCTGGCGCTTATCCTCAGCTTTCTCCTTTAATTGGGCAAGCTGAACATAGACTTTGTCACACGAGGGTAAATCCTGATACTCCTTCTTGAGTTGTAGCAGATAATCCTCACGGTTCTTATTCATTTCAAAGACTGAATCCAAGCTCAGACGTAAAGCAGCCTCCCTTAGCGAATGCTGCTTATAAAAATCAATCAGCCTTCCGTAAAGGGGTAAGTCCTCTGTTTTTCGCGTCTCATAAGGTATGTCGGATGACATAGCCTGACAGATAACAGCTAACATACCACCGCCATACACCTTTTCGTCTTTTCCTCTGTTAACAAGGGGAATCCACTCTTTGGCTTGCGTCCGATGTAACAGTTCCAAATCTCGCATTGCATAGGAATACAAGAGCGAGGCTTGTTGACGGTACTCCAATCTGCTCCATTCCCTTACACTGTCAGGATGACTGGCAGTATCCTTTTTCCATTGCTGAGCCAGCCACTGGTTCTGCATCAGTAGATGGGCCAGCGTAGCACTATAAATAGCCTTGGCAGCCGAATCCTTCTGCTCCTTGATTTCCTGCTTCAAGAGCAGTACATCAGAAAAGAAAGAATCAGGAACCAGCTCCTCTCGCTCCTTACACTCAGTAAGCAGAGAAACCAACTTTCTGGCAGGCGTGTCTTTACCTGCCCATGCCATCATAGGCAAAAAGAAAAGGAAAAATAGGAAACGACGCATTTATGTAGTGGTTATTGGTTATTGTGTATTGGTTATTGAGCTTATTTAAAGATTATAGGTTATTGTGTATTGGTTATTGAGCGTTGAGTTTACTATCTCATTCTCTTTCTCAATAACCTATAACCAATAACCTATAACCAATTTACAAATTATTCTATCACAGCAGCAAAGCCACCATTGCGAGCCATCTTGATGTGAAGCTTGGTATTCTTATTAACAGAAGTCTTCTCCTGACGGTAATCCATAGCCATACGATCGGCATTCACACCATCAACAAAAGATGTCATCTGCATATTCTTTCCTTCAGGAAGAACGTTGAGGGTTACATCCAGTTCACGAGACTTATCGTTGGTGATACCGCCAATGAACCACTTCTGCCCCTTACGCTTAGCCATAACAATATACTGTCCGGCCTCTGCTGCAAGGACACGTGTCTCGTCCCAGTTTACAGGAACACTGGTAAGGAAGTCGCGGCAATCTGGCCACTTGTCATAACGGCAGGGATTATCCATCAACATCTGCAGATTACTCTCGAAGAGTACAAAGACAGCCATGTGATAAGCCTTGGTTCCCACACCAGAACAGATAGGACGGTTGCCGTGATGTGACTCTGGCTGGTAGCAAAGCATAGAACCGGGAGTATAATCCATAGGACCTACTGCATTACGCAAGAAGGGGAACCAGATACTGTTCTTAGGTGTACAGCTGCCATTATACTCCATACCACGAACACCCTCATAGGTCAGGATATTGGGATAACGGTATTCCAAACCGCTGGGATGGAAGGCTCCGTGGAAGTCAACCATGATATGATGCTTGGCAGCCTCTTTGGCTACACGGTCATAGAAGTCAACCATCCACTGGTCCTGACGGTCCATAAAGTCAATCTTGGTACCGACAATGCCCCATTCCTCAAACTTCTGGAAGAGGTCCATGTGGTGTTCAACTGTCAACCAAGGCAACCACACCCAGATACCAACGTTCTTGCTCTTGCCATAACGAATCAGTTCAGGCAGATTCACCTCAGGATTGGTACGGAAGGGATCGCGGGTATCCAATGCCCAACCCTCATCCATAATGATATAAGGCACACCATTGCGTGATGCAAAGTCTACAAAGTACTTGTAGGTATCCAGATTGATACCGCTCTTGAAGTTTACGTCTGCGCCGTAAGGAATACCGTTCAACCAGTCCCAACAGGTCTGTCCGGGCTTAATCCAACTGGTATCCTCAATCTGGCACTTCTGAGCCAAACGCATAGGCATTGTATTCTCTGCCAGACGACCATCCTCTTGAGTGATCAGCATATAACGCCAGGGGAAAGTGCGTGTACCCTTTGTCTTGGCAATATAATCAGCCTCTTTAAGGATTCGCTGACTACGGTCGCCCTGATCCTCATATTCCAATGGAGCCTTAGGCTGAATAACAGAAAGACTGTTATCAGCATTGCCCTTCAAAAAGAAAGCGGGATAGCTGACAAGGTCGAACTCACTGAGCAGGATCTTCTGGTTCTTACCCATGATAAGGACAGGCAGTTCAGACATTCTGTCTTCCTTCTTCCACTCGTTGCTCTTGACAAAAGAGTAGTTCTCCTCGCAGCTTGTCTTAAAGCCGCCAGGCTGCTGCAGCACCAAGTCGCAGTTGTCTGCCAACTGGAAAACGGTATTCTCCTGCATCACCTCTATCTCGCCAGGCAGCGAGGTTCTCATACGGAAGGCAACACCATCGTCATAAAGACGGAAGTCTACAGCATAACCGCCCTTCATATCCAAGGTAAGTAACGTATAGTTGTTTTCCACCTGGCTGTACTTCAGGGGCAGTACAGGCTTTACCGCCTCCTTCACTGTACGTACGCTCTTCTTCTTCAACACAGGATTGGCGCCTAACGTCTTGTTTGACAGCTGCATGCCAATAACGCTCTGCTTCAGCAGCGTCTCATTATGACTTACCACATCATAATATATGCGGTCAGAGAGTGTTACACTCACACTTGTCTGCCCGTTGGGACTCTGGGCACTTACAACCTTCTGGGCAAAACCTGAAACACAGGTTGCTGCCAACAAAAGAAGGGAAAGAATTCTATTAGTTCTCATCATGGATATATGTTACGTTGGGATAAAATTACTTGGCAGCAAAAACCTCAATCTCAACCAAGGCACCCTTAGGCAGATCCTTTACTGCCACAGCGCTACGGGCGGGATAAGGCTCTGTAAAGAACTCGGCATACACCTCGTTCATGGGAGCGAAGTTGGCAATATCACTCAGATAAACAGTTGTCTTTACTACGTGAGAGAGATCGGTACCAGCCTCCTTGAGAATATTCTGTGCATTTGTCAGCGACTGACGGGTCTGCTCCTTGATGCCACCCTCAACAAACTGACCTGTTGCGGGGTCAATGGGTATCTGACCGCTTGCATATACAAAACCGTTTACTTCTATGGCCTGACTGTAGGGGCCGATGGCTGCTGGAGCCTTTGTTGTACTGATAACTTTCATTTTCTTATACTAATTTATAATGATTCTTCTTCAATGCTTTTCTTATCTCATTTATCTGATCCTCGTCGCGAGTCTCCACCTTCAGCCGCAACTGGCAGGCTGTTACCCTCTCGGCATCATCGTTACGCTCATGGCGTACACTGATAACGTTACCACCCAGGCTGGCAACAATCTGGCTCACACCCACCAACTGACCGGGCTTGTCATCCAGTTCTACCACAAACGTATAGGTTCTGCCGCTCTTGAACAGACCACGGTTGATGACACGGTTCAGGATAGTAACGTCAATGTTACCACCACTGACAATACAGATGGTCTTCTTGCCTGCCACAGGCACCTTGTTGAACATAGCTGCAGCCACGCTCACAGCACCCGCACCTTCTGCCACCATCTTCTGCTGTTCTATCAGCGCCAGAATAGCTGCACAGATCTCATCCTCCGTAACGGTAACCACACCGTCCAAGTATTTCTGGCAGATGTCGTAGGTCAATGCCCCTGGCTCCTTAACGGCAATACCGTCGGCAATGGTGCTGACAGAGTTAAGACGGAGAATCTGATGATCCACCAGACTTTGGTACATACTGGGAGCACCGGCAGCCTGAACGCCCCAAACCTGAACCTTTGGATTCAAATTCTTGATAGCATAAGCTACACCAGAGGCCAAGCCTCCGCCACCGATGGGTACCAGCACGACCTCAACGCCAGGCAACTGTTCCAACAGTTCCAAGCCTATGGTTCCCTGACCGGCAATCACATTCTCATCGTCAAAGGGATGCACAAAGGTATAACCGTGCTCGTCCCTCAACTGAATAGCCTTCTGGTAAGCATCATCATATACACCTGGCACCAGACAGATATCAGCTCCATAACGTCTTGTAGCCTCCACCTTACTGATGGGAGCACCATCAGGCAGGCAGATCAGACTCTTTATCTTATTGAAGCTGGCACCCAGGGCCACACCCTGTGCGTGATTACCAGCCGAGCAGGCAATAACACCACGTGCCTTTTCCTCTTCTGTCAGCTGTGAAATCTTATAGCAGGCACCACGCACCTTGAAGGAACCTGTTACCTGTAGGTTTTCCGGCTTCAGGTAGATGTCAGCCTCCGGATTCAACCGAGGAGCCTGAACCAGGTCCGTCCTGCGGATAACCTGGTTCAGCACATACCTGGCCTTATAGAAATTATCTAAATTCATTCTTATTCTTCACTCTTCACTTTAAATTGCTTTCAGCAATGCTTTCAGGAACTCCCAGAACTTAGCTACGCTGGGGATGTTGCAACGCTCATCAGGTGTATGAGGACTACGCAGTGTAGGACCGAAGCTTACCAAGTCCATCTTGGGATAAACACCACCAATGATGCTGCACTCCAGACCTGCATGGCAAACCTCTACACGGGCATCCTCATTGAAGATATCCTTGTAAACCTTCACCATAGTAGCTACGATAGGGCTGTCGAAGTTGGGCTGCCAAGCACCATACTGACCACCGTATTCCACCTTCATGCCTGCCATAGAGAAGCAGCACTCCTGCATCTCCTGAATATACTCCATCATAGTCTCGTTGCTGGAACGAGCCAAAATCAAGATGCTAGCCTCACCGTTGCCAATATTGATAATACCCAGATTGCTACTGGTCTCTACAACAGATGGGATGCTGGGGATATTGCGCAGTACACCATTGTGGCAAGCCATGATGGCATCTACCAGATTGTCCTGAATCTCCATAGGCACCTGTCCGGCAGGCATAGCTGTGGTCTCAACAGTCATGCTGATACCCTCTTCCACACCACGGTACTCATCCTGGAAGGTCTTCTCGCAATACTGAGCCAGATCCTTCAAATCTTCGAGATTCTCCTTGGGAAGACTCAGCACTACAGTAGCGGTACGGGGGATAGCATTGCGCATGTTACCACCGTTCCAAGTGCAGAGGCGAGCCTCATCATCGGCAATAGCCTGACGGACGAAGCGGGCCATCAGCTTATTGGCATTAGCACGGCCCTCATTGATTTCCAAGCCGCTATGACCACCACGAAGATTCTTCAGCACTACCTTAACGGCAATGTCACCTTCTTCAGGAGCCACCTCCTTGTACTGCATGGTAGCAGAAATATTCACGCCACCAGCAGAACCGATGACGAACTCACCCATCGTCTCGTTGTCGATATTCAGCAGGATATCGCCCTTCAGCGTATCGGCAGCCAGGTTGTTAACACCATACATGGTGCTCTCCTCGTCAGCTGTAATAAGTGCTTCCAGAGGACCATGTACCAGGTCTGTACTTTCCATAACGGCCATGATGGCAGCAACGCCCATACCATCATCAGAACCCAACGTAGTACCTTTGGCCTTTACCCATTCACCGTCTATGTAGGTCTCAATAGGATCGGTCTCGAAGTTATGGGTACTCTCGTCTGTCTTCTGGGGAACCATATCCATGTGTGCCTGCAGGACAGCTGTCTTGTGACCTTCCATACCTGGGGTGGCAGGCTTGCGCATAACAATATTCTCGGCATTGTCCTTGAATGCCTCTATACCATGCTCCTTTGCCCAATCGAGCAGGAACTGCTGAATCTTCTCTAAATGTCCGCTTGGACGGGGTACCTGAGTTAGCAGATAAAAGTTCTTCCAGATAATCTGGGGATCCAATTCTTTAATTGAAGTAGCCATAGTTGTATGTTTTTATTGTAATATTATTCTTATAGTGCACAAAGTTAGGCATTTTATTCGTAATGCCATCCATTTTTACATTTTTTACACCCTTTTCCTCTGGAAAAACTCCTTCATCAGCGCAGCGCATTCCTCTTCCATTACCCCCGATACCAGTTGTGTCTTGGGGTGTAAGGCCTGAGGAGCAAAGCGTTGAAAGCCCCGCTTCTCATCGCCGGCGCCATACACCACCTTGCCTATCTGCGACCAGCCGAGGGCACCTGCACACATGATGCAGGGCTCCACAGTAACATATAGGGTACAGTCGTTCAGGTACTTTCCTCCCAGATATTCCGAAGCTGCCGTAATGGCTTGCATCTCTGCATGGGCTGTCACATCCGAGAGACGTTCCGTCAGATTATGGGCACGGGCTATGATGCGGTCGCCGCATACAATAACAGCCCCTACGGGAATCTCGTCTTCCTGGAAAGCGCATTTGGCTTCCTGAAGCGCCTGTTTCATATAGAAATTATCGTCTGCCATAAAGTTTTTCCGTTGCTTTTGCATGCAAAATTACAATTTTTCTCTAATTTTGCACCTAACAAAGAGAGTTAAAATGGCTGCACATAACGAATTTGGCTTAGAAGGCGAGGACAAAGCCGTCAACTACCTTATCAGGGAGGGCTACTTCATTCTGGACCGTAATTGGAAAAGCGGCCATAAGGAACTGGATATCGTAGCCGAAAAAGACGGCACACTGGTGGTGGTTGAGGTGAAGACCCGCAAGAGCGACAAATACGGCAACCCAGAGGATGCTGTCTCACCCCGCAAGATACGGAATACCGTTCTGGCAGCTGACGCCTACATCCGTTATAACCGCATTGACCTGCCCGTCCGTTTTGATATCATTTCCATCGTTAGCAATAGCGATGTCATCAATCACATAGAGGACGCTTTCCGCTCTCCCGTTTGGTACAGATAGCAATGAAGAGAATAGCTTTAGACGAAACAATTTCCACCAACAGATATGCCAAGGAACTGCCCGAGGGCGAGAGCCGCGAGCTTACCTTGGTAACTGCCGAGTTCCAGACGGCCGGTCGTGGAGCAGGCACCAATACGTGGGAATCAGAGCGCAGCCAAAACCTGCTCTTCAGTCTTGTTGTCTATCCTCAGCGGTTGCAGGCCAACCAGATGTTTGCCCTTTCAGAAGTCACAGCCCTTGCTATCCGCGATGCCCTTTGTTCAACAAGTCCCTCCTCCTTTGGGGGAGTCGGAGGGGGCTTTTCCATTAAGTGGCCCAACGACATCTATCATGCCGACAAGAAAATTGTGGGCATGCTTATAGAGAACGACTTACGAGGGAAGTGGGTTCACCGTTCCATCATTGGTGTGGGCGTGGACATCAACCAGACACGCTTCCTCAGCGATGCCCCTAACCCCGTCTCTTTAGCACAGATATTAGGCAAGGAGGTGGACCGCAACCAAGTTCTGAAGAGCATCCTGCATCAATTCAACCATTACTACGGCATGATGGAACGTGAACAGTTCCCTGAGCTGCACACCCGCTACATGCAGTATCTGTATCGTAGGAACAGTCTGCATACCTATGCTGATGCCACAGGAACCTTCCTAGCGCAGATTATAGATGTGGAACCATCTGGTCACCTGATTTTGGAATGCGAGAACGGCGAGCAAAGACGTTATGATTTCAAGGAAGTGAGATTTATATAGCCCCCTCCCTGCTCCCCCTGGAGGAGTGTTAAACGGTAAACGGTAAACAATTAAACTATAAAGATGAGATTTAAAAGAATTCTATTGAAGCTGTCAGGCGAGAGCCTGATGGGTGAACAAGGCTACGGCATTGACGTAAAGCGCCTTAACGAGTATGCACAACAGATTAAGGAAGTTGCAGAAATGGGTGTTCAGATAGGTATTGTAATTGGTGGTGGTAACATCTTCCGTGGACTGACAGGAGCCGGCAAGGGCTTCGACCGTGTGAAGGGCGACCAGATGGGTATGTGTGCCACCGTCATCAACTCACTGGCGCTGAGCAGTGCCTTGGGTGCTATCGGTCAGAAGAACCATGTACTTACTGCTATCCGCATGGAACCCATTGGCGAGTTCTACAACAAATGGAAGGCTATAGAGGCAATGGAGAATGGTGAAGTTGTCATCATGAGTGCCGGCACTGGCAATCCCTACTTCACCACCGACACAGGTTCTTCCCTGCGTGGTATAGAGATTGAGGCTGATGTAATGCTGAAGGGTACCCGCGTGGATGGTGTATATACTGCCGACCCCGAAAAGGATCCTACCGCCACCAAGTTCCACGACATCACCTACTCTGATGTCATTGCACGCAACCTGAAGGTGATGGACATCACCGCCACAGCCATGTGTATGCAGAACAACTTGCCCATCTACGTCTTCAACATGGACATCTTTGGCAACCTGAAGAAGGTAATGGCTGGCGAGGAAATCGGAACCCTGGTTCACAACTGATTAAGGCAATACCCTTTATAATAAAAATGCCCCCAGAAGTTAGACTCTTCTGGGGCTTTTCTATGCATCTTAATTATGAGCAATAATCAACCTAATTATGGATAAAAAGTAAGTTGATTTTGGACAGAAAACAACTTAAAAAGTTATCGAAATCAAGGCTGGGAGCTCTGTCGCAAAGTTACCACACATAATTCGAAGCCGCTTCCGAAGGTAAAGACAAAATTCCTGTCGATATCAGAGCCATTCGAGTTTATCTTAAACTTATAGCAGTTTTCAGATTCCCTTATTATCTCTCCCCAATAACCACCAGATATTGAAGGATTCCAATTTTCGGAGGACACAACATTTGTACCACGTTCAATCCTAATACCTGTAATTGGTTTGGCACATTCTATCACAAACTCCGCTCCCTCTTGTGGTATCTCTCCTGTATAATTCACCCCGTTGTTAGAAGAGGTCAACTTTAAACCATCGTATTGTATCTCAGGAGGATAGAATGTCAGTTCCTTACTACAACCCGAAAGCAACAGCAGGCTTCCCACCACAAGCGCAAACAACCATGCATTTAATATTTTTTTCATTACATAACAAATTTAAAAAGTTATGCAAAGATACAACAAAAGAATGGTACGAAAAAATATAAAACAAAAAAACCTTTCCCGAATAGCCTGGAAAGGTTAACATATCTGAACTGAGTTTCTTTATTCTTCCGGTTCCACTTCTTTTATCTGCATTCTGGCAAGTTCACCTTCCAAGTCTCTGAGGAACTGCCATTCATCAACTGTCTGAACGTTGGTAATGATGATACTTTTACCTTCTTCAGTAACAAGGAAACGACAAGTAAAGATAACCTCCTCTTCCTGAGACTTAACGGTAAGGAGATTGCCACTGACAGTCCACTTACCAGGATCTTTCCAACTGGGAGAGGTTGTCCAAGTATCAAAATAGGCATCGCCATTGGCATCAAAACGGCAACCGATAATCGTATTCCCTGACAACCACTTGGACCACCCACCCACAATGCTATAGACAACAATTGTCTTGCCGGTGTGTACAACATCGTCCTTGCCGCATGAAACCAAGCTTACACTTGATACCGCAGCCATTACTACTGATAAAAGAAATAACAAATACTTTTTCATTAATCCCATGATGGCATCGTATCGACTTTCTTGCCAGTTTTTTTATCAAGCGTTACACTTGCCTGAACTATAGCATCTGCCCCCTTATAATACTCTCCATCAACTTTAACATAACGATTGGCAGTATTACCTGTAGGAACAGAAACTTGTAATGTTCCCGCTGTTATGGCCATATTCTTATCAACCTTTATGCCCATGCATCTGGTTTCCTCCTCGGTTACATCATCTTCATAGGTACTACCGTTTGCCATAATCCGTATGAGGGTTGTGTTATCGTCTTGGTTGATTTGCAAATGCTTGACGGAGATACCTTTACTTCCATCTCCTGTAGCCGTAATATTAAAGGTTCCACCTGTGACAGTCATCTTAGCGTCTGACTTGATACCTTTCCGGGTATCGCCTGCAACAGTAACATTAATGGTACCGCCTTTTATAAAAATCTGTCCATTGAATTCCTTATCAGGATTGGGCGTAACATCATCATCAAGGGTCAGAATCTCTGTCTGGATACCATCGCCTTGCTGACCGCTGACAGTTACCGTTCCACCACTCATCAGGAAGTACTGACCAGCATGGATACCATCGTTGAGGGCATGAGTAACAGCAACATTGCCCGTACTTTTCTTCAGCTGCAAGTATTCCTTTGTGCAGATACCATGCTTGGAGTTGCCTATTACAGTAAGACTGCCACCGCCTTCAATCTCCAAGTGACCCTTGCAATAAAGGGCGGCCTTCTGCAGGCCGTTTGGAGCATCCTCAAGGCTATTATTGGTTCCATCGTTCAGGATCATAGCTATACGCTTTCCGCACTGGATATCCAATGCTGCGCCTTTTGTGGAGATAAGGTGGAGGTTGTTCAGATAAAACTTGCACTTGTAGGCTCCAGTATAGGTCAAAGAACCATTGGTACTACCACCCTGCAAGACGAACTCCAACTCGTTATGCGTATTGGTGCTGTTGATTACCACATCACCACCCTCTGTAGAGCAGTCAACGCCTAAGACATCGCCCTTCTCTATGGTAGCCTGTGCCCCATTCCATGTTACGGTAATGATATGCACAAAGGTAATACTGTCCACCTGACTGGTCTGGTATGTAACACCATCTGCAGTAAATGAAGTTCCGTTAGCAGCATAGGTAACCTCAGACAGAGGCACCTTGGTATTATTGCCGCTCTGCCAGATTCGCATAAACTCCTGAGCCGATGCCAAAGAACATACAGCCAAAAGAAACAGAAGTGAAAATAGTTTCCTCACCTTAATTAGCTCCTATAAATGTTTTGCTTACTTTGTCAGTTTAATGGTCTTGTCGCCCATATTAACAATGTACATACCTGGTTTCAGGTTGCTGAGGCTGATATTGGCACCTTTCTTGACGTTGGCCATCTGAACCAAAGCACCGTTAGCAGCATAGATACGCAGCATACCATCACCCTCTACCTTCAACTTACCATCCTTGTACTGTAGGTTCTTGGTCTCCTGAGGCAGGTCCTCGATGGCTGTAGGATCCTCTACAGAGAAGTACATCTTCTTGATCTCTGACAAAGGATAGGTGTACTCGCCAGAAGTAGTGGTAACAACACAGTTACCATTGGCAAAGGTAATCTTCTGGATGGTGGGTAATGAGATGAATTCATCACCAGAAGCTGATACTGTAAGGTAGTTATACTTGTCGGCCCACATTGTGGTGCATGCCATCATCATAACGGCTAATAGAAAATACTTCTTCATAATCTTGTTGTTAATTTGTTTCAGAATTTAAAATTATAGCCCACGCTAACTGCATGGATACGGTTATTATACGTGTCTGCTTTCTCATCATCATCATTAAAGACGAATGTCAGCACATAGCCCAAGGTGAACTCATGCTGTTTGTTCAGTTTATAGCTGGTACCCACAGCAGTTCTAACCTTTTCTATGCACATATGGTCGCCTACAGAGACGCTATTGATGGCCTCAGCAGAAACATAGGGAGAGAACTTCCAATGCTTCTTATCCACCTCCAGTTTCAGACGGCTACGGAGCACCTGATCAGTCTTTGACAACTTTGACTTCTGGGTAGCGTCCGCAACCCACTCATCTCCCAAGTAATTCCAGTCATCATCAAATATAGGAACCTTACTATATTCTATCTTGCTGTAATCTTTCTCCGGGCGGTAAGTTAACTGATAGCGTTCACGCAAAGAGACACGCAGCCACTTCCAGAATCGCTTGTCGGCCGTTGTCTCCACCATGAATCTGTGACGGGGATAGCAATAGGCAGGGGTCAGGGTGTACTCATCGTCCACCAAGGGATCGCCCTTTTGCTTCTCAGGCTTTCTGCCATATAAGAAAGAATAGCCTGCACCGAACTTAATGTTCTTGGTCAACTTATAACCGGCATCCAGGCCGAAAGCCCATCTGGAACTCTCCTGCGCACGGTACTCTGTCTCTAAGCCAAGGCTCCATCGGGTGCCCAGGTTCTTCTTTGCACCCACACTCATCCAAGTGCCATACTCATCGGTCCACTGTGCCTTTAGCATAGCGGGAACCAATAAAACCAAAATCAGGAGAATCTTCTTTTTCATACTTTTATCGGGGCATTTTCATTACTTGCTCTATGCTGTTGCCACGGTCCTTTGGCTCATCATAATAGATGCGGATCAGGCAGCTGTCCTTCAGGAAGTCGATCATACCAACCTCAATACGCAAAATCTTCAAGCCTGTACGCTTCTCCAGATCGGCCTTCAACTCCTCACGCTTCTCAGGAGCTATCAGTGCAACATTGTCATACTTGATGTACTTGCTGCACATAGTGCTTACCAACTTGCTGCTCTCGAAGAGCCAAACCATGCACAGGAACGCCAGGTTGACAAAGACTATAGTTACTATACCAAAACCATCCCAGTAATCAGCCTTGGGGTGATACTCAGCCTTTCCGAGTGCATTCACTACGCTGACAGCAATAAGCATGAAGAGGTATGTCATCTCCCGGATAGGCACAGCCTCAGTACGGAAACGCATGATGCCGAAGATGGCAAACAGACCCATTGCAGCACCCAGGTTCATGCCGTCGCCCTCCATCAGGCTTACCAGCAAGAAGATACTCATGGACATCAGGATGAAGATGAACATATAGTCGCGACGCTGGCTGCGAGGGAAGTAGAAACAACGTGCCATGACGCATACTACTGCCAAATTGATAAAGAATCGCATTACCAGCGAGATGAAATGCTGAGGGTCGAAGAGTGTCAACCCAATAAGGTTACCCAGTTGATAGTTAATGTCATTAAAGAAATCCA
The DNA here is from genome assembly GCA_946415645.1 of uncultured Prevotellaceae bacterium. GTDB lineage: Bacteria > Bacteroidota > Bacteroidia > Bacteroidales > Bacteroidaceae > Physcousia. The sequence goes on along the minus strand of CAMKTJ010000006.1, from coordinate 67,815 downwards.
TGTTTAATGTTTTTGTTAGTTCTCTGTTTTATCAGTTAATTCTTGTATTGGCTAGTTTGCTTAGTTTCACCATCTTCTGCTTGAAAAGGTTCTGCTTCAGGTTCTTGTTGGTCATCACACTGCCTATACAGTACTTGCTAAACCCTGACGGCTTAATACGAAGCGTACGCAGGATGTCCAGCACAGGACTGTACACATTACCGTCGCGCTTCAATTCTATGATTACCAAAGGACCGGTATTGGCGTCGTTATTGGTCTCCATATTATGGAAGTGTACGTCATAGTCGATGGTCAATCGTTCCGTCTTGCCGTAATTCACCAGCGTAATACGATGAAACTGGTTACGAACAGTGGGATGCATCTCTGAAAGCCCCTGATGAACCAGCCCCTGTACGAACTCTCCGTTGGCGCCCTGTACTTCAATCTCCTGACAGGGAACCTCTACACGTTTCTTCTTGGTACGACCATGATTATTCTTGGTCTTTACCTCAAGGAAGGTTATGCCACTATCCATGTAGGTGCGCACACGAACCTTCTGGCGGGGAGCCCTGCCGTTATGATGCTCTAGAAAGAAACGATGCCCCTCTGTATCCCAATAGGTTGTCATGTAATTGGCGATCTTGCTGTCGTTGTTGAACTGCGCATAATACTTCCCCTGAGCCAGCTCCAACAACCTGGCCAAATTCTCCTTGCTGGTAACAAACTTGGTATCCGTCCGATTCATCAGACGGATGCTGGACATCTGCTCCAACGTTATGGGTTCTAAATGCTGCAACAACTCGTTAATACGGGCATCAATTTCCATCATTTTGCATAATAAACGGCACAAATATAGGAAAAAATATACATTTCTGCCGTCTGTAACTTGTTTTTTTCAAATAATTAACCTACTTTTGTTTCATAATTGTGGGAAAGTAATTAAGAACAGAAGTAAATAAAGACCTATTATGATTGATGTTAAGGAAACTTTGGCATTCGCCGAGGAGAAAATGGAAGAAGCCGTAATGTATCTGGATGATTCTCTAGCACGCATCCGTGCAGGAAAAGCCAACGTTAAGATATTGGATGGTATCCGTGTCGACAGCTACGGAAGCCTTGTTCCCTTGAACAATGTAGCAGCTATCAACACCCCCGATGCCCGCACCATTGCCATCAAGCCTTGGGACAAGAGCATGTTCAAGGTTATTGAGAAGGCCATTATTGACAGCGAGGTTGGCATTATGCCCGATAACAATGGCGAGATTATCCGCCTCTCTATCCCACCTCTGACCGAGGAACGCCGTAAGCAGTTGGTTAAGCAGTGCGGCAAGGAAGAGGAGCAGGCTAAGATTAGCGTCCGTAACGCCCGTCGTGATATCCTGGAGAAACTGAAGAAGGGTATCAAGGATGGTTTGGCAGAAGATGCCGAGAAGGATGCCGAGGACAAGCTGCAGAAGATGCACGACAAGTACATCAAGCAGATTGAGACCCTGATGGCAGCCAAGGAAAAAGAAATCATGACAGTCTAATGCACGGACTTGTCATTAAGAATACAGGAAGCTGGTACGTTGTCAGAACTGACGACGGCCAGCTTTTTGATTGTAAGGTAAAGGGCAACTTCCGCCTGCGCGGTATCCGTAGCACCAATCCCGTTGCAGTTGGTGACAGGGTTGAGATAAAGGGGCAAGGAGCAGAAAACAAGGGGCAGGAGGAGGTCTTTTATATTACTGAGATAGAAGACCGCCGCAACTACATCATCCGCAAGGCCAGTAACCTGAGCAAACAAAGTCATATCATTGCAGCCAATGTGGATCAGGCTGCCCTGGTAGTAACCATCTCACATCCCGAGACCAGCACAACCTTCATAGACCGCTTCCTGGCCAGTGCCGAAGCATACCGTGTCCCTGTTATATTGATATTCAATAAAACGGACATTTACAATGAAGCTGATATGCGATACATGCAAGCCATGACCTCGTTGTACGAGAGTTTAGGCTATACATGTTTGCACTGCAGCGCTTCCACGGGCAAGGGCATTGATGCCATACGACAGGAACTACAAGGAAAAACCACCCTACTCAGTGGCAACAGCGGTGTGGGGAAAAGTACCCTAATAAACCAACTGATACCTGAAGCCAATCTGCGTACCGCAGAAATCAGCGATGCTCACGACACCGGCATGCACACTACCACCTTCTCTGAGATGATTCCTTTACCCGGAGATTCCGAACAATCCGGAGCGTCCTCTTGGCTGATTGACACCCCAGGCATAAAGGGCTTTGGCACCTTTGACATGGAACGTACCGAGGTGGCTCATTATTTCCGGGAGATATTCCAAATTGGGCAGGAATGCCGCTTTGGCGACTGCACCCACACAAACGAGCCAGGCTGTGCTGTACTGCAAGCCGTTGAGGAACACCGCATAGCCCAAAGTCGTTATGCCAGCTACCTGTCTATGTTAGAGGATCAGGATGCCGAGAAATACAGGAAATAGCCCCTGCTATAATGTCTTCTGAAGCAGAACCATTCCGTTCTCATCCACTACCTTCAACGTAATCTTCCCGTCAGCTATGTCTATGCGCAAAGCTGAATTGTAACCTTGCACCAGAGAGGGGAAAGAAACATTTTCTGTTGCTTCTGCAAACGTGTACGTCTCTGGATGCAGATGACCGCACACCAGTAAATCTACGTTTGCATTATTCAGAATGGGCATCATTAAATCGGCAAAGAACCTGGCACCAGCCTGAGACTCATCCACCGTAGCATTGGGAATAGGAAGATGACTTACCACTATACGGTATTTAGCCAACTGGAACTCTGAGGTTTGGGTAAGCTGTTCCAACCAACGGGCCTCTTCTCTTCTGTAAGCATTGTAAGCTGCCAAGATGGTATTACGCGCCGTCGGGTCATCATCAGGCAATGCCTCTCCGCCATCTAAAAGAACAATTTCTAAGTCTCCCCACCGGTAGGCATTGTACAACTTTCCGCTCTGGTGAGGGAAATACCTTTCAAAGTAATCTGCTGCATCGCCCTTGGTCTCATGGTCTCCACGCAACATACAGAAATCCTTTTGTGTGGCAAAGGAACCGGAACTGACATTGATGAAAGATGAATAGGGATCTTCTGCCTGCAGCGCAGCACCCGAAGGAGTAGCCACCTGCATATTATCCATCATATCTCCTGCATAGATGATATGGTCGGCAGAGAGCGGATTCAGCGCAGTCAGGAATTTCTCCAGCGTAGCAGGACGGTTATGCATATCACTCAATACCAGCAGACTATGCGATGTAGCTTTATCATCCAGCGTACGGAAGCTATACCAATCAGATGCATACTGGGTGGAGAAGGTGGCACTGTACGGCTTCATCTCGTCGATTCTCTGAGAACAGATACGATACTCGTATTCCGTTGCCACAGACAAGCCATTGATACGAATTACAAAATTCTGTACAGGCAAGGCTGTAGTAGAAGCCTGCAGATAGTCAAACACCTGATGCTGCCCCTCCACCTCCTGATAATATTTGGTTACAGCAGCCTGACCCTTCTTACGCAGTTCTACCCAAGCAAAGGTAGGTTCAGTATTCTCAAACACTACCGAAACACCATTGCATGAGAGTTCCTGCAGATAAGGTGATCCACGGAAACATGTTGTGGTAGCACTAAGGTTCACTGGCAGCAATACCGTTAGAAAAAACAAAAGGAGAGAATATATCATTTTCATCTTTTCAGCATCTTTTTATTGTTAACAATGATAACACCCTTATGGAAGGCGGAAACTTTCTGCCCAGTAAGGTCGTAGGACGATTGAACATTGAGCATTGAACATTGAGCATTATCAATTTTTTTGACTCCTGTTTCAGCATCTTGCAGAACGCGAAATTCTTCCTGACCTTCAGAATAGGGGATATAGGCTGAGCCTGCAGCAATCTGCTTCGACGTGGACTTCTGGAATCCCACTTGTCCGCTCTTCACCTTCAATAGCGCCATAGTACCAGCCTCTACATCCTTGCGATCTTCGCAATTAGCTACCAAGGCATTATTTTCTATGGCAGGCACCTCCTGCGTTGTGCTCCAGAAAGTATAGGTACCCTTGGCAGCATGGAGAACGACAGCCATACGGGCAGGGATAACATCACATTCATAAGGCACCATAGAAAGAATCCCATCTTTTTCTGCCACACTATAGACCTCCACATCCTCAGGAACTTCTGCCGGGAAGGATACACTCAGCACTGCCCATCCCGATGTAGGAACTGTTACTTGATGATAGGCACGCTGCAGGAACCAAGAAGAACAGTAACCCGGATAAAGATAACCGTCAGGACGAGCTATGACAGGACCATCTGAAGGCTTCCCGTAAAGGCCTTTCTCGCCTATCCACGAATCGTCTGCTGTCAGGAGGTTATCTGGAGTATCGGCATCGGCAATAGTAAACATACCTTCGGTATCATAGTTGAAAAGCTGACGACCCGACCATCTGCCTAAGTAATCCTGCATAATAACATTATCTCCGCTTGGAGACAGATGGAAGACAGTAGAACCGTCATTGATGCTGGGATTGTTCCATCGGAGTACCAACTGTCCGTCAGTCTCCTGCATGCGTATCACCTTCTGTTTGTTCTGTCGCAATACAAAGGCACGGTAGGCACTGGTCAGCCAGTAATATCCCTCCACCAAAGGATTAATGGCAGTATGAGCCGTCTCCTCATATGCCTGTGAGGTCTGTTGGAGTCGCAGGATAATATCATCCGCCTGCTGAGAGGTTGTTTTTTTATTATCTGCTAAAGCCTGAGCCTCATCTATACAATCCTGTAACGAGCTGCTCAACAAAGGTGTTACCTGACCGGGATTGTCTCCGCTGGGATAGAGAGCCAAAGCGCCTCTTGCATGACCCAATGCCCTACGTATGCAGATAGAAGGGGTTACCATATCTGCATCCAAGGGAGTAAGGACCTGCACAGCATCCAGCCCATGTGCCTTGGAAGCCAGCGAATCAAACAGCGCTGCCTTCTGGAATTGCTGCATGATGTGATGATCTTCTGGCCACGGTGATGTATCCTCCTCCTGACGTAGGAAGAAATTTTGTCTTGGTCTGACAGTGTGTGTTACAAGATGACGATCATAACGTGCAACACTCAGATAGGAATATGCCTCACCCGAGCAACTCTGTATAGTATAGCTGCCCTCAGTATTGGCAGTAAAGTAATAAGTTCTGTTGGCCAGATTAGCAGATGTAGAACTTATGCTATACAAATACGCATGTTCCCCATTCTTACCAAGTGGGTTAAGATAGTCCGCTGCATTGCCATATACGCTGCGCAAGGCATCTGTGTCATAGGAATACAGATACCCGTCTTTCTCCTGTGCCAGGGCTCCTATAGTATAATACCCGTCAGGTATCGGTTCCTGGGCTCGAATCCCTGTTGTTATTAATAACAATCCAAGGAGAACCGGGTAACATTGAGAATTGAACATTGAGAATTGAGAATTAAACATTGCGAACTATGAACTATGAATTATGAACTATGAACTAAAGACTACTCCTCCAACTTAGTGGTTATATATATAAGCTTTCTGCCCGCCTTAGCATCCTTCACCTTCTTGTCCAACAACACAGTTCCCAGCGAGGAGACAATCTTCAGATTGATATTTCCGTCGGCAATGTCAATTCGCATAGCGCTATGGTTACCTATATTGTACTCCTCAAATTGATTGCCCTTGTTGTTATAGTTCTTTTCCATATAGGTGTAGGTCGCAGGGTGATAATGACCGCTGATAAGCATATCTATATCACACTGCTTAAGCAAGGGAGTAAGCAGACTTATCAGTTGCGGCTCACCGCCAAACTTGTCGGTAGGCTTGTCATTATTTAACAGCATGGTAAAGTGACAGATAAGAATACGGTACTTGGCCGTACGGAACTCATCTGTCTGGATAAGTTCCTTAAACCAGCGAACCATCTCTTCACGATAACTGTAGAATGAAGCCATGCCGTAGTACTCTTCTGCAGTATCGATCTTATCCTCTCCGCTATCCAAAAGGATGATTTCCAGGTCGCCCCATCGGTATGCATTATAGATATGGCCGCTCTTGTGAGGAAAGTACTCCATGAAGTGTCGCGACAGGTTACCACGTGTCTCGTGATTACCACGCACCAACTCGAAAGGCTTATTCTGAGCAAACAGATTCACACTGGTATTGATAAACCCAGTGTAAGGCTCTTGCGAACCGTACTGCATGTAGTTAATCATATCTCCATTGTAGATAATACGGTCACAGGTCTGATAATCAAGATACTTCAACAACGCCTCCAGCGTATCCGGGCGATTGTGCATATCACTGGTAATAAAGATATGATGCTCCGTCTGATGGGGATCCTGTGTGGTAAATTGGTTCCACGAACCGGTATAAGTAGTAGAGAAAGCCGTTCCTGCTGAAACTCCATTGGAATTCTCTGACAAGACCTTATGTGCCTTTACACGATACTCGTAGGTTGTGGCAGGCTTTAAGCCTTCTGCTCTGATAGCAAAGTTCTGTATGGGAACGGCAGAATTCTTCTTACTCAGGATCTGACTATATGCCTTAATTCTACCGTTCACAGTCTGATAATACGATGTCACCTCAGTACTACCCTTCTCCCTGACTTCTATCCATGATACCGAGGGAATCCCATGTTCAAAAACAACGGTCACCCCGTCTGTTGTCAGTTCCTGCAAGTACGGACCAACCGTCATCCACGACTGCGCCATTGCCTGCAACAGACAGAGTGTCAGCATAATACTAAAGAAAAGCCTTTTGTTTCTCATATATAGAAAAGGTTATGCGGTTTTATCATATCTTTCAGCGGGCAAAGATAAACAATATTCTAATATACAAAGACCTCGTTATCTATTTTTTATATTGAAACACTAATAAATATAAAAAAACATGCCTCTTATATATAAATAAGGTATTAAAGCAAGCCTGAAAAGAGTGCATTTTAAACCAATTCGATGCTTCTTTTTGTTGAGTTGATAAGTTCATTTCACATTAAAAAGCAAGGATAGCCATTAATTACACATAAAAAATGCTGCATACGTCACTTTTTATCAATATTCGAATAGCTTTTTGAAATTTTTGCACATTTTTTCATGCTTTTGTTTGTGCACAATAATATATTTGCTATTTTTGCAAACAAATACAAAGGAAATGGTCAAATTAAGTTTATATTTACATAGATTGTTATACAACGTATTACTTTTGGCAATGCTGCTATGCGTTACCATAGCAAAAGCTGACATCACCTTTACCGAGACAGCGGTAAATGGATTCCCCATTGTCGGTAGTAGCAAGAATGCAGTCTTGGTTGTAGATGCCCATGATGCTGAGGTGGTTACCACCGTCGCTAACTGTGTTATTCAAGATATCAAGGCTGTCACAGGCAAAACACTGCTTTTACGGAACAACCTGAAGAACGGCGACTATCCCATTATAGCCGGAACATTGGGCAATTCCACATTCATTGACAATCTAATGCAAGCCGGCAAGATAGACACCACTGGCGTTACGGATCGATGGGAGGCATACACCCTGCAACTCATCAAGAATCCGGCAGAAGGTATAGAAGAGGCGTTGGTAATCATTGGCGGAACGCCAAGAGGGACAGCATACGGACTGTTCGAGATCAGTCGGCGCATTGGTGTTTCTCCCTACATCTGGTGGGCTGACGTAGCTCCGCCCCCCATGAATACCATTTATGCAAGCGGTGATTATACAGAGGTGGAAGCCCCATCGGTAAAATACCGAGGACTTTTTATCAACGATGAAGATTGGGCACTTCTCCCCTGGGCCAAGAAAACCATTGACGCCAGCTGCAACAACATTGGTCCGAATACATATGAAAAGGTAATGGAACTGCTGCTACGTCTGCGCGCCAACTGCCTCTGGCCAGCCAAACATGGTAGTTCCAAGGCCTTCTGGTCGATGGAGGAAAACAAGCGTTTAGCCAAAGCATGGGCTATAGTAATGAGTAGCGGTGACAGCATGCTACGCGACAACCTTTGGGAGTGGCCTCGCTTTAAGAGTGGTAATAATAGCAGCAACTTCACCTTTGCCAACAACCCAGAGGGATGCTTTGACTATTGGGCCAAACGCGCAGGAGAGGCACGTGACTACGAGGGTATCTATGACATAGGTATGCGTGGTTTGCAAGATGTGGCTCTATTGGGTTACGAGGGACAAGAAGCTCAGTTGGCAGGTCTGAAGGACATTATAGAGTGTCAGCGAAAGATTATCACAGATTCTCTGGGAGGAGACCCCACCAAGGTACCGCAGATATACATTCCATATAAGGAAGCATTGACACTTTACAACGCCGGACTGAAAATCCCAGACGATGTAACTCTCTGCTGGGTGGACGACAACTACGCCTACATCCGTCAGCTGCCCACAGCAACCGAACAGAAGCGCAGTGGTGGCAACGGTATCTACTACCACCTTTCTTATTTAGGCAATCCTTGTTCCTACATCTGGCTCAGCACCATCTCGCCTTCGCTGATAAGCTATGAACTCTGCAAAGCCTACGAGAATGGCATGCAGCGCTTCTGGATGATTAACGTAGGCGACATAAAACCTGCCGAAGTGGAGTTTGAGTTCTGTATGGAACTGGCATGGAACGTTAAGAGCTGGACACCCGAGAATGCCTGGAAGTTCAGTCGTTGGTGGGCAGCCAAGACTTTTGGTGAGGATTTGGCCGACGAAATGGCTGACATACGCCTGGAACATTACCGACTGGCTGCACAGAGCAAACCTGAGACAGTGCGCGAGGTTGTCTTCACACACGAGGAGATGAAGCAGCGTATTTTTGATTATCAGAATCTGGCCCGTAGGGTTCAGAATCTGGAAGCCAGCATCCCCACCCGATTGAAGGATGCTTACTTCGAGCTCTTTACCTACCCCATTGTAGCTACAGCCGACATGAACATCAAGCTCTTAGGTGCTAACCTGAGTTTCTGGTACGCCGGCATGGGCGACCGCCAGAACAGTATGCAATATGCTGCACTATCACGTACCAGCTATGACAACATTGTCTATCTGACAGACTATTTCAACAACACACTAGCTGGTGGCAAATGGAACGGTATTATGAGCATGCGTCCCAATGCCAACATGACCAGTCAGTTCGGTCCCGTATATGCAGCAACATCCAATGAGGTTAACAATGTGCAGGGCAAGATGTTCACTGATGATATGAAATTCATTACCGCATCTGATTACACCAATAGCAGAGGCAATTGGCAATTATTACAGAACTTGGGCGTCAGCGACAGCAGCATGACAGTCTGGCCCATCGACTACACCAAATACACAGCCACTACAGCCCGTAGCAAAGGTCCATACCTGGAGTATAGCGTACCTTTGAAGAAAGGTTCGTACCAGATTGTCGTACGCTGTCTTCCCACCTTCCCCATCACCACCAGTAATGACTTGGTTGTGGGAATGGCTATGGGAACAGGTTCCATAACAACAGCCAGCATTAAATGTAATGCCGAGACAAATAAATGGAGTGACAATGTGATGTACGGTTACTCTGAGGCACGCTTCACATATAAGGCTACTGCCGAGAAAGACTACCAATTACGCATCTATGCCATGAATCCAGCCATTGTGGTCAGTCAGATTATGTATCGTCAGATGGATGCCGTGGAAGATGACAACCTTGCTCCCCAACTGATGGTAAACCCAGACTTTGAACAATACAAAAGCGGTAATAGTGTTCTCACCAACACCGACGGCTCTATCCGTCGTGGAGTCCCCTACGGATGGACGTTGAAGGGAACCCTCAATGGCAATTCCTATGGTATTAACAAAGACGAGTCTATTAAGGGTGATGACAGCAACTTGTGCTGGATTAAATCAAAACCCATGCCAGAGGACTGCGAGCTCTACCAGACTGTTCCTGCAGAGAAACTCACACCCGGCATCTACGAGGTTGGTTGCTGGCTCTGGGTACAGTCGGGCAAAAGAGGCTCTTGTCGTCTCTTTGCCAACAACCAAGTTCAGTATTACGCTTACAAACACGATTACGACCAGATTCTGAAAGACGACGAGGTGAACACCTTTGCAGGATACAAAGCTGGATACGAGACTCATACCATCATGCATCCCATGCGCGTTGTCCTGAAGATACAAAAGGGAGAGGACCTTCGCTTGGGTATCAAGACTAGTTGCATCAGCAATGCCGGAGCACAGACCGACGAGACGGGATGGTTCAAGGTTGACCACTTCACCATCCGACGTTTAGCTGACCTCCCCACAACTGACCCCGATTCATTAACCCAGGAGTTACTGGTGAACCCCGACTTCGAATACAAGGATGCGGAAACTCTGGCCGAGGGCAAGAACGTGTTGAACGCTGTTCCCTATGGATGGGAGATATCTTACACTGGCAACTACACAATGACCACCTCAGGCATCTATGGTAAGGGCGAAGGCATGCACGGACAGAACTATTGTGCTTTCACCCCCAGCGGCCTCCGTCCCATTCCAGAGGATTTCTGCCTCTACCAGACAATACCTGCTAACAAGCTAAAGGCTAATACCACCTACCGTGTTAGCTGCTTGTTCTGGAGCGAGAAAGGACTGGAAGGTCAAGGTCGACTCTTTGCCAATGACCAGGTTCAATACTTCAGCACACCCCGCACCTACCAGAACAACCTGACAGAGGGTGAGACATCTACCTTTGCCTCCTATACGGATGGAGTGGGTGTCAATGCTACCGCAATGCAGGAACTGAGCGTATTGGTTACGGTAGCCGAGGGAGAAGACCTGACCCTTGGCATCCGCTCAGGTTGCAGGAAAAGTGATGGCAAACTGGCAACAGGAACCGACCGTACAGGTAAGTTCCGCGTGGACTACTTCCGCATCGAAGAAGTGGAGACAAACAATGATGCCATTGACGGAATAGATAGGGTTCAAAATTCAAAATTCAAAATTCAAAATAATGATGTCTATGACCTTGCTGGTCGTAAGGTGCAAGGAGCAAGGGGCAAGGGGCAAGAGGATTCTTCACTCTTCACTCTTCACTCTTCACTCAAGAAGGGTATCTACATCGTGAACGGAAAGAAATACATCATCCATTAGCTCAAAAACAACATAAACTAATAACATACTAACCCCAACAAATTAACAATGAAGACAAAACTACACCTAATGTTCCAACTAGCCTTTATGTGGCTAATAGGAACCAACGTCTTTGCACAGAATCTGCAAACAGACGAGAGCGGTGCGTATCTGATTGGAAGCAAGGCCGACCTTCAAACTTGGACTAAGGTCGCCGGCTACGAGAAGACGAGTGTCAAGCTGACAGCTGACATTCCCGACTTGGACTTCAGAATGGCTACCGCAAGTGATTTCACCGGAACCCTTGATGGAGACGGGCACACCATTACGGTCAACTATGACTTCCCTGGTGAGCAGACTGCTATGTTCGTAAAGTTCAAGGGAAGTGTCAAGAACCTCATCGTAGATGGCAACATCAATGCTACGTACAAGAACTCTGCCGTTTTGGGCGGTACTGGCTATGGTACGTTCGAGAATGTGGTGGTGCTGACCACCATCAGCTCTAACTGCGGTGCCAATGCCTCTAATGCAGCCTTCATCGGCTATGTAAACGGCAGCACTAACATCACCAACTGCGTATCAGCCATCAAGTTCACAGGAACGGATGCCTACAATATGGCTTTCTGCGGCTGGGTGAACAGTGCAGGTTCCGTCGAGGCTCGTAACTGTATCTCCATCATGGAGACAGACTTACCATCGGCATACTCTTTCTGTAATCCCCAAAGCAAGGCCTCTACCATTAACTGCTTCGCTTACGAGCAGGATGGCGACGGTGGCAATGCCCCCACTGGTACCACCTACATTAATTCCTCTGTTATTGGTACAGGTGAACTTTGCTATATGCTGAACAAGGCTTCAGACCACACAGTCTTCTACCAGACACTTGGTCAGGACGCATTCCCTGTTCCATTCAGCACACATAAGGAGGTATTCGGTATTGGTAACAAACGTTGCGACGGAACTGTATTAGAGGGTGAACTCACCTTCTCTAACGAGAACACCTCTCCTACCCCCCAGCACAACGATGTTGATGGTTGGTGTACTGTCTGTGGCAACCTGCTGCAAGACCATATCACGCCTGATGCCGACGGATTCCTGCCTTTGGCTTCAGCAGCTGATGTAAAATGGTTTACAGCCATGGTCAACGAGGCTTATCTTACTACCATCAATGGTAAACTTACTGCTGATATTGATTTTGGCGGTGTAGAAAATGCTCACTCTCCCATCGGACCTAACACCACCTACAAGTACAATGGTATCTTCGATGGCCAGGGACACCGCATCAAAAACATGATTCTCAACCTGCAACAAGATGGCGTTGGTTTCTTCGGCTATGTCCGTGGTGGAACGGTCATCCGCAACCTTATCATCGACAAGAGTTGCGAGATTATCGGTAACGGAAGAGTTGGTGCCCTCATTGGTGGCGTTCAAACCAATGGCAGCACGCTTCTCACTATCGAAAACTGTGTCAACGAAGCAAGCGTCATTGGTACAGGAGCCACCGGAGGTATTGTAGGCGCAGGACTGAGTGCATACCCTGCTATGAAGATGGTCAACTGTCTGAATACAGGCGAAATAACTGGTGTACCTGCTACAGCTTTCTGTTCATGGCTGAACGCCGGTGGCAGTTCTATCATCAACTGCGTGAACAAAGGTATAATCAATGGTGTAGATAACTCTGGCGGCAAGTTTGGTTATCTCTGCAACTTAGTTCGCTATGAGCCCGGCACCATGAATGTCACAAACTGCTTTGACGTTACTGGAACAGAGGAGTTCGGTCAGGGTATCTACGAAGACTGGACAACAGACAATCCCGTAGAGGAGGGCGAACTCTGCTATCTGCTGAACGGAGACCAGACAACAATCTCTTGGTATCAGAAGCTAGGAACTGATGCTGTACCTGTACCTTACTATATTGAGGGTGGCAAAGTGTTTGCCAACGGTGAGCTCAGCTGCGATGGAACTCCCTTGGGTTCTGTTGTATATAGCAATACCGATGGAGGGAGTCTGCCTCCCCACGAGTTTGAGGATGGCTTCTGTATCAATTGCGATGCACCGCAATTAGACTATGCCGAGGTTGTGGATGGTTTCCACTGTATAGACACCGATTCTAAGCTATATTGGCTGTCTCGCATGGTAAACGAGAAGAACTGTGGAGACTGGGATGTACGCCTTACTGCTGACATTGACATGGAGATGTACTCAGATCTGTTCAGCCCTCTTGGTAGTTCAGGCGCCAGATATTCCGGTCACTTCGATGGACAAGGACACAAAATCAGCAATCTGCATATCAATGGTACAAGCTACACAGGATTCATCGGACAGCCTGGCAACGGAGCTGTTATTGAGAACCTGCTACTCGACAGGACTTGCTCCATCAGCGGCACTGGTGAGTGCGTGGCCTTGGTGGGCGGTACCAACCAGATGAGCGGCAACGTAACATTACGCAACCTTGGAAACATGGGTAATGTATATGCCACTGGAAAACAGGCCGCTGGTATCTTTGGAGGTAACTCCGGCAGTAAGACTACCCTCGTCATAGAGAACTGTTTCTCATCAGGTATCATTGAGGGTTCAAATGAATGCGCCGCCATTGCAGGATGGGCAGGCAGCAATAGTCCCCGCGTATCCAACTGCTGGTCTTGTGCCGACGTATCCGGAAATGACCGTGCAGACATGTGGCTTGTTCGTCATGGCAACGGTATCTTCTCTAATATCTACGCCACACAGGGCGAGCAAGGCATCATCATAGAAGACTCTGAAATCATAGAGTCTGGTGAACTCTGCTACAAGCTCAATGGCGATCAGTCCTATATCACATGGTTCCAGAATCTGGATAATGATAACGAAGCAGATTCTCAGCCCGTTCCATTTGCCAACGGACACGCTGTGGTATATCCCAAGGGAAAGATGTTATGCGACGGTACTGTGGATCCTTCTTCTGTCACATACTCCAACAACAAGGAGAACATCATACCTGACCATGAGTTTAGTCATGGCTTCTGTATTGTCTGCGGTCAGGAAGATATGAATTACGATGGTTTTGTCAAAGGTATCAAGAACCCGGACTTCAACACAGATAACTTTGGTTGGGAGGGTACAGGCTTTAACGTAACAGAAGGTCTGGCCGAGCATACCAACAAGAAATTCGACACATGGCAGCGTATAGCCGGACTTCAGCCTGGTGTTTACCGCTTGCGTGTTCAGGGCTACAGTCGTGCTGCAGCGCTCAACAACGAGGAAGTTTACGGTAACCCTGATAACTTCCAGGATTTGAATCGTAACACCTATGTCTATGCCGAGAGCAATGGTCTGCGTACCGGAATCCGACTCAAAGACATCACTGCAGAGGCTTTGGAATATAGGTTGAACGACGGTCAGGGCGAGACACTTCTCTCCAACGACACCTACGTACCTTCAAATGCCGTGGGTACTGCCAAGTATTTCAGCAAAGGCAAGTACTGGAACTTCCTATACTTTGCTGTCACCTCAGACACGCTGACCATTGGTTTCAGCAACCAGATTCATAATGCAAACTGCTATTCTGCTATTGACCGTATGCGCTTAGAATACATAGGTGATGATGCTGACTCATATGCCCTCATAGCACAGCAGATTGCAGAAGATGTTCAGGAAATACAAAGTCTGGAAAGTCAGACAACCCTCATGGAGGAATATGAGGAGGTAATTGACGGTGCAGAGAACCTTACGGGAAAGGATCAGATTCTGGTCGCTGCTGACAAAGCTGTCCGCTTGCCCGACATGATTAAACTCTGCGTTCCCGTCTATCAGGCATATTACGCTGCCATAGCTGATATCAATGCATATTGGGAGGAGAACAACGATAAGTTACAGGGCGAAGAGACCGACCAGCTGGAGGCATATCTGACAGAAGAGGAAGCCCCGTCTGACCGGTTCCCCAACGGTACCTATCTCTACATCAAGGAGAATCGCCTATTGGGCATTCAGGAATTGCAGGACGAGATGCAGTTTGCGCGCACTCTATTGTCAAAGGCTCTATCAGCCAGCCACACAGAAGGTATGGATGTTACATCATTCATTGCGAACCCCAAGTTCAACGAAGGAGACTGGAAGGGTTGGACCGTACAGTTAGATGACAGCCAGAACGGCAATATCGTTGACAACGCCGGATTCACAGACGTCTTCCCTGTAGCAGCAGGCTACAACTCCGCCTTCGTTGTTGAACAGCAGATCACAGGTATCCCCAACGGAATCTATGAGCTAAGAGCCAATGCCTACCACCGTCCCGGTGCTGGCAAAGAAGGTACATATGATGGCACCGATGCCATCCCGGCCAAGCTATTCCTGAATAACTATAATACGCCTATCATGAGTGTATATGCCGACCCATTGGAAGTGGAGAACGCCGTCAACGGAGAGAACTGTCGCTATGACAGCACCAACGATCCCGACGCACCTCACAATGGAGAGGAAACAGGCAGCACGGATATCTTTATAGATGGATTCGGATACTTCCCTGACAACACCTACACTGCCAGCTTTGCCTTCAATGGTAATCGTTACCGCCAAAGCGCATACGCCGTTGTAACAGACGGAACGCTGAAAGTGGGTGTCAGAAACGATGCAACTCCCTGGCGCAACAAGAACCACACCGTATGGGGCGGATTCCAACTCATCTATCAGGGAGAAAGCCAACAGGCTATCAGCGATATGATGGAACAGTACGAGGCCAGACTTGAGTTACTGGAGATCCAGCGATATGATCAGGATCGATTCATGAGTATGTCTCACATCGATAACATCCGTAAATATATAGGTCAGGTTCGTACTAATAACGATACAAGTAAGCAGTTTGAACTCATCAGCCTTATCAATGATGAATTCAATGCAATAGAGCCTAGCATAGAGTTGTACAAGCAGCTTGACGATCTGTGTCAGTTCGCTAGCGATATGGCCGAAGGATTAAAGGAAGGGGAGTTGGAAGAGTACTTAACAGATGTCTACAACGAGCTCTCTAGTGTTATTGTTCTCGGCAGTCTCACTGACCAGCAGGTAACAGAGAAGATAGAAGCCCTCATGAAGGATCCTAATATTGGAGGTGTCGTCTACGTTCAGGGCGACCTATACGATGAAAATTCCGAGAATAACGAATGGAATTACAACACCATGTGTGGTCTGTATCCCCTCCACCAGAATGCTGATGGCAAATGGGTAGGCTCTGTCACCCTGCAGGATCGTAGTCGTCGCATCCAAGGCTACCAGCGTGCAGGCTTCTACTTCCGTCGCATCAATACCGTTTACAAGTGTAACGATGCCAACCGCAACTTTGTAACGCCTGCCATCCACATCTTTGGCATACAGGAGGGCGGCACCGACCTGCAGGCACTGAACGGTACATATAATATTGTATTGGATTTGGAGAACGGCACTGTGGATTGCAAACTGCAGGATAGCTACAACTGGGACAATCAGGTATACGTAACTGGTACCCTGACTGATCGCAGCGGTGCAACCGCACGCTGGAAGAATACCGAACAGTGGCCACTGCAGCATGTAGGCAACGGCAAGTATGTAGGTACTGTGGATATGGTTCTGGACAATGCCAACTCATTCTGTTCATTCGGCATCATGGCATGTCGTAGCACTGCGGATATGGCTAACTACAGCACCACAGCCCGCAGCAGCTGGACCGAGGCCCGATACGGAAGCAGCGAGCAGTACTTGCAGCTTGAGAGCGGTCAGAAAGTTGACAGTCTTGTGCGTGGACTGGACCGTACATGGCGTATCTCACCTGCCGGCAAGTACCTCATAGAGTTCGATATGAACAATGCCACCATGAAGGCTACCTTACTCCAAACTAAAGGTCGTGGCACAGAGACTGATCCCTATCAGATTGCTACTACAGCAGACCTGCAGAGTATGCAAGACCGACTGGTGGATGGACAGACTACTTACTTCAAGCTCATGGATGACATCAACATGACGGGCAAGGGTTGGTGGCCTCTGAATGCCAACTTCTTTGGTAACAGCTTCTCTGAGGGCTATGGCAAGCGTGTCAGCCTGGATGGTAACAAGCACATCATCAAAAACGTAACCGTTGCTGCCAACGCAGATAACACAGACGAGACAGGTTTCTTTGGTACCTTTGTTGGTAGCGTTCAGAACTTGGGTCTCTGGAACATCACTGTAGAGGGTGGCAACACCTCTTCCGTAGGCGGTCTGGCTGGACGCACAGGCGATGCCGAAGCAGAAGACGCACCCACAACTACTATCAATGGTGTATACGTTAGCGGAACAATAGGAACTGAAGACGGCACAGCCGGTGCCCTTATCGGTACAGTAATGAATAATACCACCATCAGCAACAGCTACACATGTGCTGCCGTTCAGGGCGAGGGCACAATAGGTGATATGATTGGTACCGTTGAAGGTCAATACGAATTCCTGTCAAGTTACTCTGCCGGCAAGGTCAACGGTAGTCAGGCTAACAGCTTGATTGGCGGAGGTGCTATACTGAAGATTAACTATCCCTTCTTTGATGGTAGCAACCAGCAGGAGATCTGCACCACTGTTAGCAAATGGGAAGGCTGGAACAGCAATGGCACCATCGGCAACGGATGGCCTATCTTGAACTGGCAGGTAGAGCGTGGCGACTACATCTCTTACTGTGGCTATGTTAACGAAGACGAGGTTGGCATTGGGGATGTTCCATCATCAATGAACAATGCTCAATCTGATGGAATCTATGACCTGAGTGGACGTAAGGTTAACAGAGTTCAGAAGGGCCTCTACATTATTAATGGGAAAAAGGTTGCGATTAAGTGAGCGAAGTGAAAGCTCACTATCACTTCCGAACGTGAGCAAGCTCGAACAAAGTTCAAGGTTGCGATTAAGTGAGTGAAATGAAAGTTTACAAAAAAGGGAGTTGGGTATTTTCCAACTCCCTTTTTTCGAATACTTACCTAACGGATATCCTTTTTCCTCTATGGATATAAACTCCTTTCTTTAGTTGAGAGTTGAAAGTTGAGAGTTGAGAGTTAGAGCTATCCCCTAGCCCCTTGCACCTTGCTCCTTGCACCTTACGACCTGCGAGGTCGTATATCTCATCATTTTGAATTTCTGATTTTGAATTTTGAATTTCTTCAATTCCATCCTCAGTGTCTGTGATGCCAAAACAAGCATCTATCAGCCGGAAACGGTTCTGATACCACTCATTAATAAGAGATATCTCACGGGACAAGTCCAACACATACAAGGGACGCAAATTCTGTTTCTCGTAATAGTCCACCATACGCTGCCATGCTCCGCTATTTAGGAAAAGGTTGCGATAGCGCTCCAACTTTTCACGTATAGAAGACGGAGAGAACGCTCCCCTTCTGGCTTCTATCCAACGTTGTTTAAGGATAGCCAGATATTCATCATCCGCACAAATGGGACCATAAGGGTAAGGTGCATTATTAAATATCGGATCCAAAGGCCAGTCCAAATAGTTTCCATCATAATATTCTCCTTCATAATGGCCACCAAAGCTTGTATCCAGATCCCATGGTGTTATAACAAACTTACGTCGGTTAGATTCCGCAGGATCAGGGTTATTGATGTCTTTATTGATGTTGCGAATACTAAAGAACCTATTCTTATTACCCCAGTTGTCACTGATGGCAAGAGCCATAACAAGAATCTGATAGTCTGCCAAGTTCTGAAGATAGAAATAACGCTTGACATAGTCGCTATTATAGCCATTCAGTATAGCATCCTGCAAAGGTTGCCAGACCTTGGCACTTCCATACTCTTCCGGATAAGACAGTTCCCAGGCATTATGCCATTCTACAACACAAGTTGCAGAGTCTTCACTGTAACAGGGTTCATTCTGGTTCTGGATATTCATTGTGCCGCTTTTGTACAGGACGCCTCTAACCAGAACACTACCGTCAGTTTGCTCCTGGTATTTCTTCAGATTAAGGAGTTTACGGTTAATGCGGTCCGTAAGGCAGTAAATACCACGATACTGGTCGTTGATATATAATTCTATGAACCTGCCCTCTGTTCCGTTACGCCCTTCAAACTCGGTGTCATACGGCAGACGCGAGAATTCATTCCAGATATCAAAGGCCACACGGTTACGCATGCATATACGGTCTATGGCCATAGCATCCAGAATCCATGATGAACAGGAACGCATGCTCAGTAATGCCGAATCAGCCTCCTCTGTGTAATCTTCTGAACGGAGCTTCATGTTGAGCGAGGGCTTCATCGGGTATTTTCTGACCGTAGCCCCTCTGGTACGGAACTTGGCAGGCAAGCGGACAACAGAATTATCCGTATCCGTAAGTTGCATGGTACCATTACAATAGTCCATATCAGGAAGGATTTCTCCCTCAAAATAGACTCTCAGAACAGGTAATTTAGTTGGTTGCGATTTACAGCATAAAGGGTAATAGCAAACAAGGAACAAAAAAAGAAAAAAACGCATAAATCATAGTAATAAGAAATAAATTGTAACCGAAGGAATAGCCAAAAGGCTACTGTCGAAGCGGTCTAGAAGACCTCCATGCCCAGGAAGGATGTGACTGCTGTCCTTGATGTTGAGCTGGCGTTTCATATGGCTCTCAACCAGATCTCCAAAGGTGCCGGAGACAACTACAATGGCAGCAAAGCCCAGCCACTGCCACAGGCTGAGGGTGCCAGGCTGCACATGCCAGATGGCTACACTGGTCAGCAGAGTAAACAGACATCCGCCCGTGCTGCCCACCCATGTCTTCTTAGGTGACACACTGGGGAACAGCTTCCAAGGGAAGAATTTGTGTAATGTTAGACCGGAAAGATATGCAAAGGTATCGTTCACCCAAAGGAAAACAAACAGGGCAAGCGGATAAATCCATGTATAAACCATTTTACCTGCCATCTCATCCCTACTGATACTAAGCAAGGGAAGCAAAGCAAACGGCATAGCAACATAGAGCTGAGAGGCCAGGGCAAGACTCCAGTTTCGAATGGAATCCTGACTATGTCTGTACAACTCGCTTACCATTATATATAATAAGAGCAGAGCCCAAAGGGCTATCATACGGGATGCCGAGATGCTTCCAATACAGAACAGCCAGACAGCAGCTACCAGAATGAATCCAGCCAGTGCATTGATGGCACGGGGCATGCTGGCCCCGGCATGATTGTTCATAACAGTGCCGAACTCAAAAAGGGTGGCAGCCGCTACAATACCAAAGAAGAAAAATGCAGTTACAGGACTATATATAGTACTCCCTGCTAATAATACCACATATACTAGGCCGGTAAGGGTACGAGTTACAAGGTTTTTCATTTATTATTGAACATTGAGAATTGAACATTCTTCACTCTCCACTCTTCACTTCTTCGCTCAGCAGCTCGTCTGTGCGACTGCTCCAGGGACGAGGACCAAAGATACGTTCTACATCCTCGGCAAAGATGACCTCACGCTCTACCAAGAGTTGAGCCAACTGAGCGTGCCCCTCGGTATGCTGACTCAGAATATCCTTGGCACGCTGATACTGCTGGGCTATCATCTTCTGCGTCTCCTGATCTATCAGCTGGGCTGTAGCCTCACTGTAGGGACGCTGGAAGCTATACTCCTGATTATTGTAATAGCAGATGTTGGGCAGATCGTCAGCCATTCCCATATAGGCAATCATGCTGTAGGCCTGCTTGGTCACACGCTCCAGGTCGTTCATAGCACCGCTGCTGATGTGACCGGTAAAGAGTTCCTCGGCAGCACGACCGCCCAGGGTGGCACACATCTCATCCAGCATCTGCTCACGAGTGGTTATCTGACGTTCCTCAGGCAAGTACCAGGCAGCACCCAAGGCACGGCCACGGGGAACAATGGTGACTTTCACAAGAGGATTGGCATACTGCAACAACCAGCTGATGGTAGCATGACCAGCCTCATGGAGGGCAATAGTGCGCTTCTCCTCGGCTGTCATCACCTTGGTCTTCTTTTCCAAACCGCCTATGATACGGTCAACGGCAGCCAGGAAATCATCCTTACCCACAGCAGTCTTGCTGTTACGGGCAGCTATCAAGGCAGCCTCGTTGCAGACATTGGCAATATCAGCTCCGCTGAAGCCAGGGGTCTGTCGGGCCAGGAAATCTATATCTATAGTATCATCGGTCTTCACAGGACGCAGATGAACCTGGAAGATTTCCTTTCTTTCGTTCACATCAGGCAGGTCAACGTGTATCTGACGGTCGAAACGACCTGCACGCAGCAGCGCCTTATCCAGAATGTCAGCACGGTTGGTAGCGGCCAGAATGATAACACCGCTATTGGTACCAAAGCCGTCCATCTCGGTGAGCAACTGGTTCAGCGTGCTCTCGCGCTCATCATTGGCACCCATCTGCATACCCCTGCTACGGGCACGACCCACGGCATCAATCTCATCAATAAAGATGATACAGGGAGCCTTCTCCTTTGCCTGGCGGAAGAGGTCGCGCACACGACTGGCACCAACGCCCACAAACATCTCTACAAAGTCGCTACCCGACATAGAGAAGAATGGCACATCAGCCTCACCAGCCACAGCCTTTGCCAGAAGGGTCTTACCTGTTCCCGGAGGGCCTACCAACAAGGCGCCCTTGGGTATCTTACCACCCAATTCTGTATATTTATCAGGGTTCTTCAGGAACTCTACAATCTCCTGCACCTCCTGCTTGGCACCAGCCTGACCAGCAACATCCTTGAAAGTAACCTTGCTGGCCTCATCCTTATCCACTAACTGGGCACGACTTCTGCCTACGTTGAAGATACCCATAGGACCTCCACCGCTGCTTCCGCTTCCACCACCGCCCATACGACGCATGATGAATATCCAGAAGATAGCAATAAGAATCAGGGGACCAAAGCTCCAGAAAAAGTTGGAGATGGCATCACTACCATTCTCATATTTCACATCGCCACTGAAATGTCCTGCCTCATGCTCCTGCTCCACAAAGTCCTCCAACTTGTCATTCGAAGGGTATTGGGCCTGCACAACACTTGTGGCACCCGGCTTAATCTTGGTAGTGGGGAACACATCGCGTAAATGCTGAGGCTGAACATACATCACCAGAGTTCCCTCCTTTTTGTTAACAACAATCTTACTGGCATAGCCGTTTCTTACATACTCTTTGAACTGACTATAAGTGACTTCCTTAGAGCCACCATCCATCAATGAGCCGGTACCGCCATTAAGAATAAGGAATCCCAGCACTACCGCTATAACAACGTATAGCCACGTAAGGCTGAACTGGGGAAGTTTGGGTTTCTGCTTGCTCATAGTTCTTACATTATATTAATCCAGATCAGGCACCTGAGTCAACTCTGCGTCGGCCCACAAATGCTCTATATCATAGAAGGCGCGCTCTTCAGGCAAGAGTATATGAACAATAACCTCGGCAAAGTCCATAGCAACCCACTGGGCATGCAATAAACCGTCTATGGCAAGTGGCTTCTGCTCTGCCAGTTCCAATGCTTTATCTCCAACGCTGCGCGCTAAGGCCTGTATCTGTGAGGGTGAACCGCCCGTGGCTATAACAAAATACCTACAGATGGTGTCAGGTATCTCCGAGAGATCCACCACAACAATATTTCTACCTTTCTTATCCTGCATTCCTTGTACTATAGCTTCTACAAGGAGATTCTTTTCTTTCTTCAATTTATTTATCATTTTATTTGGTTGCAAAGGTACAGAGAGTTAGGCGATAATGCAAATTTTTTGTATTTTTTTGGCATAAAGTTTTGTCAGTTCAGAAAAAGTCCATACCTTTGCAGCGCAAAACGGATTCGTCCCGTTATTTATTGGGCTATGGTGTAATGGTAACACTGCAGATTCTGGTCCTGCCTTTCCTGGTTCGAGTCCGGGTAGCCCAACACAAAAAAAAGAGCATCACAATTGTGACGCTCTTTTTTATTTAACTAAACGCTTCCACTTCAGCTGAATAATGACCATATATGTACTCCACCACCATACGGCCATACTTACCTTGGGCAGGAAGAAGGGTGGAGATATACCCCATTGTCATACGCCAGTTTATCTCTATGCACGGACAGATACCACCTTGGCAAAGCATCATATCAACGCCCACGGGTCCACGGTATTGGAATTGCTGCAGATACTTCTCCCACCATTGGCGGATATCCATCAGCATCTGCGGATCAGCATATTGCATCAACCATTGCAGTTTCTGACCCTCAGGAGCTACCCAGTTACCCAGGTATGCACCACCCTCGTTGGTGTAGAACAGACTCAGTCCCTTATATTCCACCCCACCCTTGCCATCGCACCAGAACTCCAGGGCAAAGTCGGATACTTTCTGTAACAGCCTCTCCACCACCACAGAGCCTTGTGCCTTTAGCGTATTCTTTATCCATCCCTTGGCATTAGGACTGCCACAAAGCATCAAGCCCCTACCGCTGCTGCTCCAAGGGGCTTTAAGCATGAACTCCTGCCCTTCTTTGGCAGCAGAAAGAATGGCTTTTATCTCTTCCTCCGTCTTACAAAGATGAGATTCCCCCATCAGGGCGTCACCAATCAAGCCATCCTTTCTACAGGCAGCCAGTGCCTCTACAGCCGTCTGACGGTGCGAGAGCCAACGCAGTCGTTCCATTTCCTCGTCCGTAGGCAGAAACTCATCAGTCACACCAGCCAGACGCAGTTGATGGATAAGGGCAGGACTCCACCCCCATGGACATATCTCGTCACCCGGTTTCAGTTGCAGCTTATCCGTTCCGTTCCACACAATATCATCCTCCTCGGCCCACCAGTTGGGAAGCCAATAGAGTTCATCTCTCATCTGCCTGATGATAGCTGGAGGCGTATAGCCGGGGTTACCATCGGCAAGGGCCATATCATTCTCGGGATTGAAAATATAAACTTTCATGATGCGAAGATACATCTTTTATTTTGTAGAACGAAAAAAAAGCCCTACTTTTGTGCCTATGATGACAATAGATTGCTTTATACCCTGGCAGAGCGACGAGCAAGTGGCCGCCACACTGCAACAATTACAGAAAGAAGAACAGGTGGGTGCCATCCACTTCCTACGCGAAGATGGCCCCGGAAACATAGAAACCTTACGGTGGATAGTCAGTAAGGCTACAGCCCCCTACCTATTGCTGTACACCAAGTATGATACGCTGCAGTTAGGCTACTATGCCCTGACACGCATGCTCACAATAGCAGAGGACAGCAACGCCCTGATGCTGTATTCAGATCATTACATAGCCCTCCCTTCCGGGAGCAGGGAGGGGGCCCCTCTTGTTGACTGTCAATTAGGCTCTGTACGCGATGATTTCCAGATGGGCTCCCTATTGCTGATTCGCACATCAGCCCTCAAGGATTATATTGCTCAGGCAAAAGAGGTGAACTTCCGCTTTGCCGCCTTGTACGACTTCCGCCTGTTTGTCAGTCGTACCATGCTGCCTGTTCATGTCGATGAGTTCCTGTATACCGAGGTGGAGCAGGATACCCATCTGAGTGGACAAAAGCAGTTTGATTACGTTGACCCTCGCAATCGCGACCGTCAGATAGAGATGGAACAGGCATGTACCAATCATCTGAAAGCCATTGGTGCTTATCTGGCACCCGAGACCTTCCAGGACATAGATTTCTCTGAAGGCGAGTTTGCCGTAGAGGCTTCTGTCATCATACCCGTCCGCAACCGCGAACGCACTATAGAAGATGCCATACGCTCAGCCCTCACGCAGGAGACATCATTCCCCTTTAATGTTATCGTCATCGACAATCATTCCACTGATGGCACAACTGAAAAGATAAAGCAGATTGGCAAATCACTCCCCCAAGGGGGAGACGGAGGGGGCCACCTTATTCACATCATCCCCGAACGCAATGATTTGGGCATCGGTGGTTGCTGGAACACAGCCGTGCATCACCCACAAGTAGGACGCTTTGTGGTACAATTGGATAGCGACGACCTCTACAGTTCCCCCAACACCTTACAAGAAATGGTAGATGCTTTCCGTGAACAACAGGCTGCCATGGTCATTGGCTCTTACCGTATGTGCGACTTCCAACTGAACACCTTGCCACCAGGCCTCATCGACCATAAGGAATGGACACCCGATAATGGACGCAACAATGCCCTTCGCATCAACGGACTGGGGGCACCACGTGCCTTCTATACCCCTGTGCTAAGGGAACTGCAGATTCCCAACACCAGCTATGGCGAGGACTATGCGTTAGGTCTGATGATAAGCCGACGCTACCACATCGGTCGTATCTACCACGAGGTTTATCTCTGCCGCAGATGGGAAGGCAATAGCGATGCTGCCCTTAGTCAGGAAAAGATCAACAAGAACAATACCTACAAGGATCACCTGCGCACCTTGGAGATTCTGGCTCGCCAGCAACTGAACAAAAGCAGGAATCAAGTGCCGCAGCCCACAGAGGTGGAAGAATTCTTCCAAAGCGAAAAAAAAAACTGGTCTGACGCCGCCACTCGCTACGAGGCCCTAAAAGAAGTACAGACGAAAGCACTCCCCCTCGGGGGAGTCGGAGGGGGGCTCAATGTTCAGTGGAACCCCGCCCGCATGGTCAGTACTGGTGCCAATATCAGCAAGCAGGCAATAGAGAAACGCCCCTGCTTCCTGTGCGATAGTAACCGACCTGCCGAGCAACATGCTCTGCCCGTGCTGGGACAGTACCAATTGTTGGTCAACCCCTTCCCTATCCTGCCCAAGCACTTCACTATCCCTGCCCGTGAGCATACCCCACAACTTATAAAGGGTCGCTTTCAGGACTTGTTCAAGATAGCCCAACAGATGCCTGATTATATGGTATTCTACAATGGTCCACTGTGCGGAGCTTCCTGTCCCGACCATATGCACCTGCAGGCGGGAAGTCGAGGCATTGCCCCCTTGGAACGCGACTGGAAACGTATCTACGAACCCGCTTTGGAGCCCTTTGCCGAAGGCATCTCCCTACTGACCAACTATCCCTGCCCAGTTCTGGTGATACGCACAGCAGAGGCAGAAGAGGCAGAGGAACGTTTCCAACGTATCTATAACAGTCTGCCCTTACATGAGGGCGAGACTGAACCCCGTATGAATATTGTCTGCTGGCAGCAAGACGAAGAGGTTGTAACCCTCGTTTTCCCACGTGCCAAACACCGTCCTGACTGCTATACCGCCCAGGGCGAAGACCAGTTATTGGTAAGTCCTGGCGCATTGGATATGTGTGGTTTATTGATTACTCCCAGAGAACAGGACTTCAAGAAACTCACCCCCGAGTTAGCCGCCAGTATCCTAAAAGAAGTATCTCTTAATGTCAGAACATTAAAGTGAAGAGTGAAGAATGAAAGAGTGAAAAGTGAAAAAAATAAGCTACTAAGCTACTAAGCCACTAAGCTATAAAACCGCTCAACTATGCAAGAAGAGCCCACAATAACCGTAGGAATACTTTATGCCCCAGAGGTCCGCTTCCGTCTGGATACACCTTATTATATTGATGGCGTGTCTGTAGAAGGCGAACAGACAGCCGTTGCCCAACCCAATGGCATCTTATGGCAAGGAAAGTTGTATAAAGAACTAACGCTCACCCCTCCTTTGGAGGGGACGGGGGAGGCTGTTTTTCGCCTCTACAACGTAACCATAGGCAAGCAATTCCATTGGGAGCGCCAACAGGTACAGGTTTTTACCGGCACACTACATCTCATACAACAGGGAGGACAGATTGTTGTCATCAACGAATTGCCGTTAGAGGACTATTTGGTCAGCGTCATCAGCAGCGAGATGAAGAGCACCTGCTCACTGCAATTCCTGAAAGCATCAGCTGTAATCAGTCGCAGCTGGCTCTTAGCCCAGCTCAGGCAGAAGAAAGACAAAACACCCTCATTCACCCAGACCGATAATGAACTTATCCGCTGGTGGGACCGTGAGGACCACGACCTCTTTGATGTCTGTGCCGATGACCATTGTCAGCGCTACCAAGGAATCACCCAGGCCAGCAATCCTAACGTCCGTCAGGCTATTAGCGAGACACGCGGACAGGTACTGATGGGCGATGGGGAGATCTGTGACGCCCGCTTTGGCAAATGCTGTGGTGGTCAGACCAACGAGTTCCAGTACTGCTGGCAGAACATCCGCAAGTCGTACCTCACCAGCGTTACTGATCCGTTCTGCAACACTTCCGACAGAGAGGTGCTTTCACAAGTACTGAACGACTATGATCTGGAGACCATGAACTTCTACCATTGGGAGGTCCGCTTCACCCAGCAGCAACTCAGGCAGTTGATAGAAAGTAACCTGGGCATGAAGTTCGGCGACATCCTACGCCTGGAGCCTTTAGAGGCTGGTCCAGCCGGACATATCAGTCGTCTGCGCATAGTAGGTTCCGAGCGCACTTATATAATAGGTAAGGAACTGCAGATACGCAAGACCCTCAGCACCTCACATCTGCTCAGCAGTGCCTTCACCGTCAGCATGGAAGACCTGCAGGATGGCGTTCCCCAAACTATCATCCTCAACGGAAAGGGCTGGGGCCATGGTGTGGGTATGTGCCAGATAGGCGCTGCCGTGATGGGACACCAAGGCTATTCCTACCAAGACATCCTCACTCACTATTACCCCGGAGCAGAAATCCAAAAGATTTATTAGTGGTTAGCAGCCTCACCCCCCAGTAAATTGTATATAATTATCAAGAATTTAATTATATATGATATTATTTTTGTAATTATTGAATAATTTTCGGTAGTTCCCGAATTTTTTTATCCATTTTTTGTTGTCGGTTTCCATTATTATTTATATTTGTGGCGCGAAAACACACATTTCGCCATTAGAACTTTTTTATAAACTTAAACTAATCTAAAAAT
The DNA here is from genome assembly GCA_946415645.1 of uncultured Prevotellaceae bacterium. Lineage (GTDB taxonomy): Bacteria > Bacteroidota > Bacteroidia > Bacteroidales > Bacteroidaceae > Physcousia. Next base: position 39,912 of record CAMKTJ010000006.1, on the reverse strand, counting down.
GGAAGCGATCATTACTTCTTCTATCCATCATTCTGCTATTAGCAGTAAGATGAGAAATCTGAGAAAGATGTTTGCCACGGCATTCTTATGTACCTTGGCAAGTGGCAACTTGTTTGCACAGAACAGTTCCTGGATGAGCAACGTGCCCGACAACACGTTTGTAAGTCAGATGTCCATCCCCGGTGTTCATGATGCTGGTACGGGGCATGGTTTTACCACCTGGTACAGTGTTATTGGTGAGGAGTTTGCACGTACGCAGAGCAAGACTCTGACAGAGATGTGGAACAGCGGTATCCGTTGCTTTGACCTCCGTCCTGCTGTTGACGACGGCGACCTGCGCATCTGTCACGGTTATGTGAACACCAACCTGATGTTCTCTACTGCTATCAGCACACTTTGCAGTTTGCTGGATCAGCATCCTTCAGAGACAGCTATTGTTATTATCCGTCATGAATCAGAGGGCGACAGCGGAAGTGGCAACTGGAACAATCTGATCAAGAGTAAGCTAAGCAGCAGCCCTGCCAACAGTCACACCATCAACTTCAACCCCAAGTTGAAGATGGGAGATGTACGCCATAAGCTGATTGTGCTCTGTCGTGACACTTACGACACCAATCCCATTGGCGCCTTCCTCACAGGCTGGGGCAGCAGTGCCGACTTCAGTCAGCAGAAGGGTGGCAAATTAAAGGGTATTGGCAATGAGTGCCCCGTTTATATTCAGGACTTCTACAACGTATCTGCCAGCGGTGCTCCTGCTACCAAGACAGCCAGCATCCAGCGTATGCTGCAGTTCTCTTGCACAGAGAACAAGGATGCTAAGATCTGGGTTATCAACCATACCTCAGGTTACTCTAAGACATGGCTCGGCATCGTAACCAGCGACGGCTATCGTGAGAATGCACAGACCCAGAACCCTGTTGTCATCAACTATCTGAGCAATCACACAGGCTCAGCAGGTATCGTGGTAATGGACTACGGAGGCGTGGACAATTCTGCAGGCTACAATACAAAGGGACAGGCTCTGACAAATGCCCTTATCAATCAGAACTACAAGGAAGGTCCCTTCAAGCCTTACTTCCGTGCCCTGCCTACCCTGAACATTGGTACAGCCTATAACATCTATACTACCATCAATGGTACCAAGTACTATATCACTACCAGCGGTACACTGACCAGCACCAAGAGCGATGCAGGCAGATTCACTGCTAAGGTGGGTAACAGCAATGGTGGCGAGTATGGAGATTCCTTCTTCTTTGAGTTTACGGTTGGAAATACCAACTACCACTTTACCAATCCTAATCAGAACACAGGCGGTAACGGAACCTTTGCTTCTAACAACAACCTGGTTCCCATCTGCGGTTATGACTGGAACCGTATCTGGGATAGCCAGATTCTGTTGCAGAACAGCAATGGTAAGTATGCTATCCGCGCTACCAATGCTCCTGCTACAGGTAACAACTGGAACCTCTATGCTGCCAATACCTATTGGTCAGTAAAGAGCGCAGGCAGCAATCCCGTTGCCGGTTATGTGATGGGTGTGCCCGACTATCGCTGGGAGTTCTCTGTTGCCTCAAATAACACTAAGGAGTTTGTCGGCGACTTTGATGAGGAGACTGCTATTGCTAACGTCAACGAAAACGTCAACGAAAACCAGACTTCCATTTATAATATGGCAGGCCAGCGTATTAACAGATTACAGAGGGGAATAAATATTGTGAACGGTAAGAAGATTGTAGTCAAGTAAAAATAGAAGAATACTTGACTATGGGCGGAGCGTAAATACGTTCCGCCTTTTTTTAACCGCTAATACAACTTTCGCAAGCTCAGCTTGCCCCTTAACTGTAATCAGTGTCTCAGTTTTAGGAAATTCTGGCTACATTTATTAGGGTTCGGTTCGTCGAACTCAATTTCAAGCATTGGAAACAAGACAGCTTTGGGATGTATGACAGAACTATATCCGTCAGCAATAATCTCTTTCGATGCCCAGATGTCACCTGTCAATTGCAATCCGTGAGGATAGGTCTCGTATTCGTAATTTAATCTAAGATCTTCTCTTTTGCCGGTGTTCACATTGAGTCGTACAACTTCTTCACAGCCGCCACTACCCATTATAATGTACGCATAGTCTTGTTTCTGTTTTTTGGCAAGACGGATAAGCTTCTTTACCAGTTTCCGGTAGCTCATTGTTTTATGGAAGGATATACGAAGAACACCTCTCCCGTCATCCACTACCTCGCCTCTGCCTGGTCCTGGCAGCCTTTCGTTTCCTGTCGATTTCTGCACTGCCGGGGATGGTGTTCTTCCGGAAAGCTGATTCACAAGTACGCCATTACGTATTAACTCCACCTTTGCTCGGGCAATCCCGTCGGCATCGTATTTCCGGTATTTGAAAAGACGATGTCCGTTATATACAGAATCGGTTACTGTCTGCCAAACGCTGACATTACGGTTCATAACACTTTTCCCGATTCTTTTGTATGAGTTGTCATACTTCTGCCGGCGCATATCTATATCACAACGAATATTGTCCTGAATAGCATCACGAAGTGCCGGCCATATAGTACTCTGTTCATATAATACCGGACCCATGTACGTCAGATCATCCGGCAATGCATTACGGCTTTTCCCTATTGTGCGTGATGCAAACCTCTCAATCTCAGCAATCAGCGAATCGGTTGGCGGCAGGTCCTCACAGTCGTAATAGTGCAGGGTTAAGCGCTCATCTATGGCATCCTCTCCCTTCATATAACAACAGGCTTCCGACTCAAGAGTTATTTCCTTGGTTGGTACTCGCATGCGCAACCCTTCGCTTGTAAGGCGGTATGTGTCAAGGTATTTTAATTTAAACCAGACACTTGTATTAAACAGCTGCGGATAGTTCCTGAATACTGCCGACAGGGTATCTGCAAGTCCTTTAAGCCTTTCCATATCTTCCTGGTAGGACTCCAAGGCAGATTTTTCTATAAATACTCCTCCTGGCATCGGAGGGAATTCCGGGATGCCCATTTTCTGAGGATCGGTCAGCTCTGCTTCCTTGTTTGAGACGGCGTGTTTATTCAGCCTGGTTAATGCGCTGCTTGATAATTGCCAAAATTCACGTCTCAAACTGCTATAGCCTATCTCCTTTGGTAAAATATAAGAATGATCGTATGCGCGTTCTGTTTTTTCTGCATTTCCAGAGAAAAAAACTGCTTCGCATGTATTATCTACCGATATATAATTCCGTTTGCATGCACCAAGAACAGAACCCACGTCGCCCCAAGCTGTCTGGAACAATCTATAGTCTATAAAATAAGGTTTCTCCCCGTTATTCAGTTTCAGGCTGTCCATGCTTCGTTTCATTTCGTCTTCCATTGCCTTGAAGACGAAGGAGCCGGTGTCCATACTTTCGAGTTCTTTCTCCGGGACAATTACCGGTCGGGGGAGAAGGGGCAGCTTTTTCTCCTCCGCCTTGATGCGCTGGGTTTCCATCTGCGACACATAGAGCATGGGGGCTACCAGCGAAACAGGTATCCAACCGGATATAGAACCGCAACGGCCATTACATACTCCGTAGCTCCCGCCAGCAGCCTTGATATTACTGAATGCAGTCAGTGGGGTACCAATGAAGGAGACTCCGCGTACCAAAGAGTCGGGACGCCCGTCGGCGTAAATCTTGTAGGTCTCAAGCGGAACTACATTATAGGATGAAATGTCCCTTTCGCTTGTACTGGTTCTTGTCCAACCGTTACTGACTGAACGTATATAGTATCCGTATGCGATATTCCTGTTCTTGAGTTCCTGAATGAGCATCTCGCGCAACTGCTGCGGGGAGTGAGGATGGGCTGTTTCAACAATGAAGTTGGATTGCCGGGGACTGGGCTTATGGACTGCATCGGCGCGTCCGTGTCCGTTACTTGTCACTCTTCCGTTTTCAGCCCACCTGCCGGTTAGCATGCTTTTGAGTATGCCGTCCTTTATGCACTCCACCCTCCGTGCTTTGGTGCCTTCGTCATCGTACAGATAACCGCCATGCAGGGGGATGCCGTTGTAACTGCCAACGGTAGGGTCGCTGGTCACGTTGAAACCGGCAGGCAGAACCGGTTTCCCCATTCTGGGTTTGAATTCCGATGTTTCATTCTCCAACCTGTGGCCGAGAACCTCATGAAAGAAAACGCCTGCAGCCTCTCCCGAGAAAAGCACAGGGCCCGTGAATGCTTCAGCCATAGGGGCTTTGCGCAGGGCATCTGTGCGCTGTTTCAGGTCATCCACCGCACTGCGGAGTTCCGCTTCAGATGGCAATTCATCCTCATGGCTTGCATAAAAGATTTTATTTAAATTAATGGGAAGCCCTTTGTCATCTTTCTCTGTGACAGAGATTTCTAATATGTAAGACCGGTAGTTTTGGGCAATGGCCCTCCCTTCCGAGTCTGTAAAATATTTCCGTTGCAAGACACAGGAAAGATAGGCCTTACATACAGCCAGGGAGTCTTCCTTCTCCCTCATGGTAACATTGTTCAGCAGCCGCTTCCATTTATCCATGTCAACATCCAGGGGCGGAAGAAAAGGTGCCAGGTATTCTTCTGCCTGTGACGGTATAGGGGTAACCTTAGCCCGTTTTTCCTTTTCCTGCTCATCCAATCGGGGGAGCGACCATTTGGTTTCCCTGTAGCATCGCTCCAGCGCCTGCCACACCATATCCTTTATGGATACCGTATCGTTTGTAAAAGGCAGTTCGTAGGATCTGGAACGGTTCTTTGAGACATGATATTCATTCTCATCGAACTGTATAACAGGGACCAGTATGCTGGATTCTTCCTTACTTACCGATGCCGTTCCCTCCTCACTGGTAATGACTTTTTTCTCCTCGCGTGTAGCGTTCAAAGAGAGGTAGCCAACAGGAATAGAGTCCTTAGACAGATGGGAATAGTAATATTTCACCTCTTGCCTGAGCACGTTATACAAGACGTCCTCATCAGATGTGTTATTGGCGAATGCCATGTTACCTATCGCTGCAAGAAGGGTAATGATAAGAATTTTCTTCATTTCTGTGTATTTTCCGTCCCGACTTGTGGGTTTGCGGCTTCAAATATACTGCTTTTTTCTATTCTATCGCTCTTTTGACATTTCGTGATTGTACTGCCTTACACTTTTTCCTCCATCTATTCTGAATGACACGGCGAGAGTTATAGAATTATGGATAATATCTTTGGAGGATTGGCATGAATAGTATTCATATCCTGGCGAAGCCGCATAATTTTGATTTTCCTCAGAAGTGAAACTAAACGGTAAGGTGTAGGACAACTGAAGTTGAAGTTTTTCTTTGCATAGAGATTTTACCAGATTCACTCCTAGAAAATCATGATAATTTGTGCCCCAACTCTGAGCCTCAGCGTTATACGAATTATCATGGGTATAGTCTAAATTGACATATAGTTTCTTCTTGTACCACATATAACTTACCTGGGTACTTCCTGTCCATCCCCCATTGCTGTGGCTGAAACTCTCATATTGTGCCTGCCTGTGTTTATATCCCAGATTGGCATCAATATTAAATTTGCCCACATTGGTATTGAAGTTCATTGACACCCACCAGCTCCGGTTTTCACCATTCTGATACGTAGAAAGGATATAGTTAGCCTGTTTACCGTTCTGTAGGTTCCCGTATTCCAGAGACCGGATGTAGGCGAAGTCACGCGGAGAGTAGTTCATGCCTGCTTTCAGTGTGATGGCTTCCATTATATTTACCTTCAGGGAAAGGTTGTGTCTCAATGAGGTCCGCAGGAGCGGATTACCGACCGTCTTCGTCAGCGAGTCCGTGAAATATTCATACGCGGATGTTTTGTCTTGCGAGGGATTGTCCAGCGTACAGGAATAGTCAATTCTTGCCCAGTTATGTTTGCCAATCTTCTTATAAAGTCCGGCTGAACCGGAATAGCCCATATAGCTATCCCTTAATGACGGCGTTTTGGAAATGTATCTTCGCACATTGCCTGACACATGCACACTTAAATGATGCGGGAACTCGTACGAGAGATAGGTGCCGAAGTAATGATACTGGAGTGTGTTCTTGCTTAGGACGTCATTGCTGCCGAGCCTGAACTGGTCATAACGTTTCCAGAAGAAATTATAGGAAGCAGACACATAGAGCTTTTTTTTCAGGAACCGACGGTTTATGTCCATATCGCCAAACACATGATCCATTATCTGATGGCGGTCATCCTGATTGTAGTATCCCGTGCTGCGTGACAACAGGCTGTTGGAATCCCATGATCTTCTTATGTAATTCAGCGTGCTGTTGTAATTCCAGGCACCCGTTCCGCCACGAAAGTATATAGCAGCGCCTTGCCTGTTGCCCTTGTCCTTATCTTTGGAGCGCGAATAGAAGGTGTTGGCATTCCCGTCCTGAAGGTCCGAACCTATTACGGTCCGGCGTGAGAAATCGTCATTGTCCCCGAATTCCACACTGTATGCCAATGAGATCGAATTCCGTTTGTTAAACTGGTAGTCCACAGAAACACCAACATTGTTTTCACGGCCCATATATCCTTGATTGTGTGAATTATCCGCATTGGCAACTACGGTTTCCTTGTAATCATTGGCCAGATAACGACGCATCAGGAATGTATTCCGCTCTCCCTGATTAAAACCTCCGGAATAACCGAGCATGGCGTTCCACTTGTTCTTTGTGTAGGTGAAAGACTCGCCCCACTCTGTGTTCCCGAAGCTTTTGCCTTTCCCGTTTCGGTCTGACGGATGAAAATCCACATACCCATACAGATTATTCTCGTATCCTTCATAATCCGTTTTGCGGCACAGATTTATAATGGCATCATAAGACTCGTATTTTCCTCTAGGATTCTGTATAACCTCCACTTTGCTAAAACGGATATGTCTCAGGTTCTTTATATACTCCACGTCTTTTTCTACACTGTCTACAAGGATGATGATGTTTTTGTCGCCCAAGTAGGACAAGGATTTGGTGGCATAGTTATAGGATATACCCGGGACCTTGTCCAACATCTGAGCCGTATTATAGCTTCCCTTGCGCATGTACTTGGTGATACGATACACGTCCTTGTCAGGGTAATGGAAAATACTGTCACCGATAACAACCACCTCGGAAAGGGTAGTTGTCTTAATGTTCTCCTCCTTAACATCCTCACCCTCTTTAACGTCCTCCTTCACCTCTTTGTTTTCCTGAGCATATATGGAAGAAACCAGGAAACAAAGGCATAGCAGAATCTTAATTCTCATATCTATTTTCACTTCTAAGACTACAGAAAAACACAGCAAATATACTAATTAGCAAAATGGGGGCGTTTATACTCCACATCGGGGGTGTGGGCTATACGTTCTATCATGCCTTCCGGCATAGTCTGCAGATGCTTCTCTTGTGCAAAGGCCTCCATATCCTTGCAGAAGGCCTCCAACTCCTCCTGACTTAATTCATATAAGGCATAATCGTAGTCTTTTATTAAGAATTTCTTGGCGCGCAGAAAGCCAAACTGTTGGAAGTACGGCAGCAGGTTGTAGCCACTGACAGCAGAGGCCGTACGGATGAAGTTCAGTACAAAGGGAACGATGTTGCCCCCCTGTTTCTTAACCTCCGAGTGTCGCAGCGCCTCATACAGATCGGGCATGTAATCAGGTTTTCCGCCTTCGTTCATAAAGTAGTTGCAGAGGCGTACAAAGGGGCCCAAACGCTCAAAGGCGTGATCATATATATTCTTTACTTCAAAGAGGCAATCCTCCGTATCATCCTCCAGATAATGCCTGATGCCCTCTTCCATTCCCTTGCGTTTTTCTGCATCCATCTGCTCGTACTTGTAGCCCATGTGCATGACGTTATAATACGAGTTCAGATTGTTACTCACCTCCCTGATACCTGCCCAGCAGAAGAAGGGGTTAATCTGATGCTGGTGTCCCCATTCGTGACTCATTCCCCAAACGGTCTCAGAGTCATCCTTGAGGATTTTCTGGCAGTTCACGTATCTCTGTTGTTTCTTAATGGGAATACTGATGCCCAGTGGAGTCGAACAGAGCGCAGGATAGAAGAAGCTGGTGGACAACAATGTACGGTTGCGGGGTATGCGCCCGTATTTCTCCAGTCCCACAAGACGCTGTTCCCATGTCATCAGGGTATCCAGGATATTCATGTACTGGCGGTAACCGGGTGATACGCCATCGTCCGCCTTACAATGTTCGTGCAAACCGTCAGTAGGCCATACGGCATGTACCTTTTTGCTTAACACATCTATCAGACGGTAAGGGGCTGTTGCCGTCATCTGGTGCATCTGCTCGTTAGTCTTATCGGGTGTCAGGTATCCGTTAACGGTCCCTCCAACAAAATGCACACGTATGGGTGGGTTGGCATCGGCATACCCCTTAGAAAAATAAGAGATATAGGCAAGGCCTTCCAATTTCCGGTCATAATTTATGATGTTAACGCCATTGCGCAGTTTGTAGGTAGTAATCTCGGCTTGATCAGGTCCCTTACCATGCACTTCTTTTTCTGTATACCATGCCACCACGTTCATATAGGTGCTTACAGAGTCGGGGATTCCGCTTGCCATAACCAAGTGCTTCCCTGGCTTTATAGCAATACCCGTTACACCCTGCAGTTGGTCATAATGCTTATTAGGTGTGCGCCATTCTTTAGCAAGCAATACGGGGTGATTGTAGCACTCGTATGACGCCACACGGTAATCAGTAACATAGGTGCCCTGCAGTAGCTCCTGAGCCAACTGGCGCAGCAACGGCTGCTTAATCTTTTTTATATCCGCCTTAGTGGTTTGGGGCTTCAGCGTTGTTAGCAGATCATCGGCAAACACAGAGGTGTCAAGATTCTCTTTCTCTTCCTTCATAAACTTCATCTCTGCACAGGAGCCGAAGTCTCCCACTCCTTTCAGAATTCTAAACTTTATGCTGACAGGATCATGCAATCCGCCCTTGAAAACTACACACTTGGGATTATGGTTAAACTTCCATTCACAATGTTCATACAGGCGGTAGTCTTTATCTGTAGCTGTCTTGACGTAGATTTCGGCCTCAAGGACAATGCCATTTTCTCCCGCCTGACGGGGAACATATTCCAGATAGTCAATGCACTTCACCTTCTTGAAATCAAAGGTCAGTTCTGCAGGGTTCTCTGGCGAGACCTCAAACTTCTTGCCTCTGTACGCAGAATGATACTGGGTGTTTATGTCGCCATCCTGAGTGTATTTGATAATCCCATCGCTCTCATGTGTATTGTCAGAACAACGTGAGGGTTTGATACGAATATCTGCAGGCAGGCTTTCGTTACACTTTTGCCATACATTCTCCTGACTCTGTCCTGCCAAACTTATGGCAGCAAACAATGCGATAAGTAGTTTTCGCTTCATTTTCTTCGAATTTAGTGTATTTTTCTTTCTGTTTTTAAATTTTCAGCCTCAAATATACAACTTTTTTGCTTTAGCATTGCCATAAAGAAGAGAAAATTGGACATTTAAATTCTGATAGAAGAAAAGTCACAATGAAATTATTTCATTATTTTGGCGACCCTTCTATGATGATCTATACAGATGTACCACAAGATTTTGATTCCCCCATTATAAAATACACTAGCGGAAAGATTCGTGTCATAAGTCCAAGCGAAAATACTAGAATTACATTTTATACCCCATCTGACACCCAACCCATTGTTGATACTTTTATCGGTGATAGTATTGATTACGAAACAAACGCAGATAGTGTTATTATCTGTTTAGATAAACACAATTATGTACCATACATACAAACATTCTATAAAGACTTATACATACAGAACGAAACAATTAATAGCCAAAGAGAATATGTAGGCAAAAACATTCTCATTGGAAATCATGTAACTGAAGAGAAACCTGTTGGGGATGTTCTCATAGAGGACGCTAATGTTACAATACAAGGAAAATCCGTTACACTCCATTCTGGAACAAGAATAGGCAATTCCCGTGTGAAGATTAATACAAGATAATTGTTAAAAACATATCAATTAAATAAAAGAATTTGTAGCTTTGCATTAGATTTAAATAAAAATGTCATGAAACAATTTATTTCATTATTCATTTTATTATCCGTCTTTTCTGTCAACATGGTAGCACAAGACAGTACATCAGTTTCTTCAAAAAATTGGATTGAGGATGCTGAAGAACTTCATGCTGGCTGCACATACGCCCGTTCTATGCATGGGACAGAGAGAGCAGTCATCTATTATTGCATTAAGGAGAAAGAAGAGATTGATGGCATAAAGCATTCAAAGATGTATGTTGATGTTGTTGAATTGGATAATCTTGAAGAAAAAGGCCCCATACACGAGATGGCATTTATTGATGAAGAATATCCTAACTATCCAACATGTACTGATGTTTTGCATATCCAACAAAAGGGTGACAAAGTTTATTGCCAGTCTGAAGACGGAACAAAAGAATGGCTTATATTAGATTTCGGTCTGAATGCAGGTGACACCTTTGTCGATGGGGCTGGTAAATGCTATGTGGTTAAGAATTTCACGAACTACAAAGATACAGAACATAAAGAACTGTATTTGCAATCGGAGGATGGAACAGAGGAGGATACATGGGTAGAAGGTATTGGATCACTGCAATGGGGCTTCCTACCCGGCTATGTTGCCAAGACGTTAAAATACTTCAATAATATAGATAGTCCGTTATGTTGTAGATTGTGGGCAGGTCTTTCGCCAGATTACCTTTTTGATCAAAGCATAAACGATGAGTATTTCAAGTTGCAGCCATTTAAGGAGGTTAAGGATGAAGAGACGGAAAATATGACATACGCAGATCTTCCAGAACCACCGACACTTTCTTGTTCTTTTGATGGAAGCGATTTGCTGGTCCGCGGTTATTACTATTTGAATCTTTATCACAGTTATGTGGCTGTAAGTGTTTCTGGAATACATATTGATGTATCCGTGCATCAGGTAACAGCTATTAATGACATAAAGGGAATGCATGTGGCGAAGATTGATGTGCGTGTTCCAGGCTTCAAAGCCGGCACCTACGAAGTGGGAATGCTAGGGCAAGAGCATGTCACACTGGAATGCAAAGGTATCACGACGCAAATAGAAAGCCCGAAGTCACCCCCCAAACCAACCTGCCTCATCTATAACCTTCAAGGACGTCAAATAGTTAATAGTATAAGGAAGGAAATCTACATACAGAATGGCAAAAAGATAGCGGCAAAGTGAGTGGACAACTTTTCGCAAATAAGGACTATTTACTAAAAGACACAGGCATATTAACAGGTTTTATACATACGTCTCAACCTGCTCCTTTGGCCAATTCACCAGAAAAACCTTTTCCGTAGCACGGGTAAGAGCGGTGTAAAGCCAACGGAATTAATCGGGAGAGAGCTTAGCCTCCGTATCCTTTTAGAATTCTAAACTTTATGCTGACAGGCTTCTGCAATCCGCCCCTGAATACTACACGCTTGGTATTATAGTTAAACTTCCATTCACAATGTTCATACAGGCGGTAGTCTTTATCTGTAGCTGTCTTGACGTAGATTTCGGCCTCAAGGACAATGCCATTTTCTCCCGCCTGACGGGGAACATATTCCAGATAGTCAATGCACTTCACCTTCTTGAAATCAAAGGATACACAGAGGAAAACTCTAAGATAGACCTCTGCAACAAAACAAGGTGGAGCCTGTGTGTAAGGTTCCACCTTATTGTTCACAAACGACTTTGAACTGCGTTCGAAATCGCTCTCGCTTACCCACGATTCCCGGGTTGCAAATCGGCATACTCCTTGGATGCTGGGAAGCAGGGGCAGTCTTTGGCAACATGCGGGAGTTCGCGATGACCTATTATGCGGGCTTCGGGATAACTCCGCGTCAGCTCCTTCAGCAGGGCATAGAGGGTATGCTTCTGCTCTGCCGTACGGGTGTCATAGGCATTCCCCTGTGCATCCAGACCGCCTTCATAGACCACACCCAGGGAACAGCTGTTGTATCCTCTGGCATGGACTCCCTGAACGGATTCGGGGAGCAGGGGAACGACTGTCCCGTCGAGGCGGACATAGTAGTGATAGCTGCACTGTCCGTACTTGCCGACACCGCAGTTTATCAGACTCTCCACGCTGAAGGGCTTGTTGCATCTGGTTGCCGTGCAGTGGACAACCAGCAGCTTTACGGTTTTAAGTTCTTTCATTTTTATAGTGGTTCTTAAACATTCATGCAGCTCTGGACAGCAAGGGTACCGACAACAGAGGTGAGAATAGTGATAATAAGTTGAATGATTTTCTTGATCATTGACCAGTTAAGTTTCATATTCATTTACAGTTTATTTTTTAGTTAACGAGTTGACAAGTAAACAAGTTGACAAGTTGTTTGCTAAAGACAACCGCAGATTTATTTCATTGAACATTGACCATAATATAACACTAACGTTAACGATAACTTTTTATTTGAACACGAATCACACAGATCTCACTATTATAAACAAAAACCGAGAAAACACTTGTCCGTGCTGCATGCTCTTTGAGCATTGGTCTATAGGCGTTAGTCAAAGCCCTGTTTAAACAAGCTTAACCACGTCTTTGACCGACACCCACAGACAGCCTACGGCTTAGCAGCACAGCCAAGAAAAACCCCGCCCTTCGGGCTGAAAAACATTTCCCCAAAAGGGAAAAGATTAGCGGTTAAGGGTTAGCGAGGAACCAATAAGCTACTAAGCTAATAAACAATTATGCCAATAACGTTATCGTTTGCGTAAAAAAAATGGTTTTTACGGTTTTTCCTCTGGAGAGGTCTTTTATTGCAAAGCAATGTGTGATGACGTCAGGACTTGTGCGGGAACTCGTTCACTGGCACAGAGCAGTGATGTCAGCACAGAGGCTCGAAGAGCAAAGACATTGGAAGAGGGGTTTTTAGGGTTTTTGTTAAATATCCGTGTTAATTCGTGTAATCCGTGTTCAAAAAAAATCAAAGAGCGAAGGGGAAGAAGAAGAGGATGGATGTAAGGGCGCAGGCCGCGTTCATGAGAATTGAAAATTGAAAATTGAGAATTGAAAATTCAGGGTTCTCACATGTGTCTCATCGCTAATCACCCCGGACACCTCTTACATCAGACCTCTGACATCCTACTTCAGCGCAGCGCTAGTCCATGTCGTTGCCGTCGCCACCGCCACCGCCATTGTTGCCACCGTTATGGCTCCCCTCCTCTTGGGAGGGGTTGGGGGTAGGCTGTTCCGGATCTTCCACGTCGCCGGGGTCGGAGCTGGTTACTCGCTTCACTTCGTCTCCATTGCGGTCGTAGCAGGTAATCTGGATAGCGGTGCTGTGGAGCTCGTCCTTCAGTTCGCTGTTGGGGGTAAAGATGATGCGGCGACTCTTGATGAGCGATGTCTTCACATCATTCACTGAGGCGCAGCTCTTGGCGCGCAGGCCGAAGCGCATGGTACCCAGTCCGGGCAATGCCACGGAGTGTCCCTCGGTAGCCCAGGCCTTGATCACCTCGCCAGCTGCATCCCAGCAGGCCTGCATCACGCCCTGGCTAACGCCACTGCGCAGGGCGGCCTCGCGAATCACCTTGTCCTGGTTCAGGGCGGTGTAGAGCTCGGGCATCATCACGTAACGGTACTGACCGGCAAACGAGCCGACCTTCTGTAGTTTTTCTTTTGCTTTTACTTTCAGAGCCATAGTTTTACAAATTGAAAATTGAAAATTGAAAATTAAATTTGTGTCGTTGGGGCCTGAAAACTAGTACACGTAGGAAAACTCGTTAGTGCACGTAGGAGTAATTACTAGTACACGTAGCCTAAACAGTGCCTCTCAAACACAATGCAAAGGTACAACATCCTGGAGGGGCGTTTTCCGCAGAGGGCATCCGATGGACGAAGAAGGACGAAGAAGGACTGCTAAGGGTCTATATCAATGCAGAACTTGTCGCATATCCAACGTACTATGTTGGGAGGGAGCACTATCATGCCGGGGCGCAGCCCCTGCTGCTCCAATTCCTTACGGTATGGCTTGCACCAGTTGTTCAGGGTCTTGACTTTCACTCCTGCGTGATAGGCGATTTGCTGACGGGTCATTGCTTTCATATTTTCTCTTTTGAACGATTAATTGATTCTAACGGGTGGGCTAAGCCCCCCTCTATGGCCCCTTATAGGGGGCCTAAGAGGAGGGGCTGTCGCCTGAGACGGCGGCGAAAGCCTCGAATATATCAGGCTGCACAGGCTGAGGCTTGGCAACTTGGGAGACAGGGAGTGTCCATACGGATTTGCCGCTGGCGTTCTTGGAACGGACGATATAACACTTATCACGCATCTCACAGAACATGTTGTTCCATAGCTGCGTGCCACAGTTAAGCAAGTCCATGACCTTGGTCTGCAAATCAGAATAATACAGCGGTCCAGTCTTTAATGCCTCGTAAAATAATTCCTGGCATTTAGGATGAGGCTTGTTGTTATCATCGAAGTAGAGCCACTCACGGTTCATGTAGGGCAGTTTCTCCTTTGGCTGAGAAACTGACTGCGAATAGCCACCCGTAGCGGCATAACGCGACGGAGCACTGCTTATCACAGGCAGTTCTGTATCGGCATCCATGCTGAAGAATAGCATTTGGTCCAGATCGTACTTACGGGTATGAGTCTGCTCAACGACAAAGATATTCTCTGGCTTGACCTTCTCACACGAATAAACCTCGAAGGCTTTGTTCATAATCTCCGTACCAATCCAGCCTCGAAGATTACGGTCTTCTGCGCCCTTGTTCTGATGTAGTACACAGACCATGCAGCAGCAGGTTTCCTGAGCCAGCCGCATGAGTCGTTCAACGATCTTCTGCGCCTTCACGCCATCGTTGATGTCTGACAGCAAATCACGCACGCCGTCAAGGAGAACCAGATCTGGCCGATACTTGTATATGGCCGCCTGAAACAGACGCAGGCGCTCCTCGTAATGAAGGCAACGGACATTGAAAACGTCGTAGTACTCCAGGACATTATCATCCCCCATCATCCTGAGAACTCTGTTCTTTAGAATATCCTGGGTGGATTGCTCGCTCTGCTCGGTATCATACCACAGAAAACGTAGTGGCAGGCTCTGCATATCCTCATTCTCGGAATCCCTGAACCGTTGCACCTGCAACACCTCTTCCTTTACGCAACAGCTCATGAGAATAGACATGAACAGCGTCTTACCGCTCTTAGCCTTACCCGTTACGGCTACCAGCTCACCTCGCGGGAAACAAGGCTTCCCGAATATACGAAACAGGAAATCCATTTCAAGCAATTCCTTATCACGGGTAATACGTAGATGTTCCAGCTGCCTCTCATCATCGGTCATAGGAATCTCATCTTCCGAAGGGCATTCGGAATTGTTAATATTATGATTCATAACGAAAATAATTTAATTATTTGTTGATTTGGCAATAAATTTTAAATCTTTGTAGATTAATTTGTCCGGACACCACAAATTTCCGAAAAAAGCACTAATTTTGTGCAACTTTTGTGCAGACAATGTCTGTACACTATTTAAGCATTATTAACCATTAGATTCAGAATAACGATGAATTTTCTGAAAACTCCACAATTTATGAGTTTCCTGACGGAAGCTTTTGCCAGTGACCGGAAGTATTTCTCGGTCCGTGGATGCCGTAGTTTCCACATCAGCCCGGAGACACGCGCGAGAGTCTAAAAGGGAGGACTTTTACGTCTTCCGCAGTTCTACACCATTCTTAGGATGCTCCTGTCAAGGGAACAGACACCCATGCGCAGGCTACTGCTATTGGCAAGAATCCTTGACCTCCTGGAGCAGGATTACCACCAATGCTACCCCAACGAAGCCCCTATCCTACCCGACGGCTTTGAGAAAACCCTGCGAGATCTGATTATTCCGAAATAACCCCTCTCCGACTCCCCCGAGGGGGAGGGAAGGTTAGCAAATTATAGCTTAGTAGCTTACTTGCTTAGTAGCTTAGTAGCTTAGGAGACCTTTGGTTTATGTTTACATTAAAAGGCATTCCTTGTTTTCCAGATTATTTGCATGCGAGAATCTTCGCATTGAAAAAAGTCGCATAATATAGGTTACATGAAATCAGGTAGTTAGAATGTTACCTCCATTGACTTTCGATCCTACATATTGACACAAAACAAGCCTGCCACTCCTCTCACGAGGGGCTGGCAGGCATTACCAACTATTTACCTTAAACTTTATCTCGATGATTTCATAATCCCATTCTTGTCTATCAGACGCTTGTCTGCTACTATATGTTCCACAGTCCCAAACATATGACAGTTTGCAAACTGTATAGCCTCTTCACCCAATCTATTCAACATGCAACAAGCACAAGAAAAGATAACAACACATCATAAAACTCTATTTAGGAGATAAAGGACACTCCTTTTCAAAATCGTAGAGCGTCATGCGTCTTATCTCATAATAATTCACCCAATAATCACGCATGGCATTGTAATAGTCTGCCAACGCCATTTTTTGCCGGATGAGGGCTTCACACACTTTAGAGAAAGGGTTACGTCCTAACTTATATGATTCAAGCGCTTCCTTATAGAACATCTGCGCCAGCTCATATGTCTCAGCACAGCTGTTTACCTTACGTCGGTTGATTGTCATGTATGAGACTCTGCCCACTACTTCCTCTATAACATTATCCGTAGCTTTCTTCTCATTTATAATGTCCAGCTCGATATTTTCCCTAATCTGTGCGAGTTGTGTCTTCCTGCGGCCAAAATCCGCCAAAGGGATGGTCACATTTACCAAAGCTGACTGTTCGTTCAAAAGTCCTTTATATACACCCCTGAAATTATCCGCAACCTGATGCCAGCCTACGTTCACGCTAAGACTTGCCTCCAGGAAACGTTGAGTTTTCGCCTGCGCCTCTGCCTGTTCATTCTGAATCTTAGATCTTTTGCAATTCAGGATAAGAGAAGAATTCTCCAATGCCAGATTTTGCGCCTTGTCTAACGGAACATCTATGTCACGCACATCCGTTGGAACCTCAAAGTGGAACAGGGTAGTATCTGTCAATTGCAGGAACTGGGCAAAAGAGAACTTCTCAGTCTCAATTTTTGATTCCAGCTCAACAATCTCCGTCTCAGATCTGTTCCGTTCAATCTTCAACTCATACAAATCACTATTGTTAATCCCGCCTAACTTACTTCTATATACACCAGTCTGATATAAGGAATCACAGGTCAGGAACTTTGTCCTGGCTTGTTTCAGTTGTTCTTTCAGAATGACAATGGTAAAATACCGGTTTATTGTCTCTATGGCTATCTCCTCCAACCCGGCCGCCGTCTCCTTTTCACTTAAGCTCAAATTCATCTTCTCAACCTTCCTGGCCCACTTGTACGGATTATATCCCACCAGATTCTGGTTGTAACCTATCCTGAAAGGGACTGAAGTAAACTGGCTCGTTTCATTCTGTAATGTCCTGTAGTATCGGAGGTCTGATTCCATATAGACATATCCGCCCAGGAAACCGACATTCTGTTTCAGCATTACATTGGTAGCCGAATACAAGGATTGCTGAGCCCTATACACGGTACGGTCATCATCGTAAGAGTAGCGCTCAACCACATCGCTGCTGTACCGCATAGGTATTGAGGTTAACTTTATCTCCGGCAGGAGATTCGCCCTATAATATTTATAGGCCAGTTCAGCATTTACTCTCTTATGTTTGATGTATGAGGCATCCAACGACTGATGCTTTGCAATAGTTATCATCTCCTGCAAACTCTGGGAATAACACCAGCTATATGCAGAAAAAAGGATAGCAGTAATCAGGATCCTGTATGTATTCATTATTCAGCCTTGTTAAGCGTTTCCTGGGATTTCATCAGACGTCTGACAGGCTGAATGAACAAATCTGCCAAACGCCGGTTCTCCACAACAATTTGTGATGTACCGGTTAATTGTAAGGTCTCAGGAAGTCGCCTATGGAAAATAGTAACAAGCCCCTCCGGGAAATCAACATCCACCATATATACACCTTCTGAGGTTGGAATCTTAGATATGAATGCTACCTTTCCAACCAAATTTCCGAAATCCTCATCTGGGAAATTGTTTACTTTCACGATAACCTTTTGGCCAACTTTAATTCTACCCATACCTGTTGGAGGGACAAGAGCTTTACCTATAGGCTTCATCATCTTGTCAGGTACAATAATAAATATTGCCTCCCCCACATTGACTGTCTGGTTTTTATTCCAAACACTTGTATAATTCAGGACGCCGTCAATAGGACTTCTCATAATATATATTTGCTCCCATTTAACAATACTTGCACGCAATTGTCGTAATGCACTATTACAATTCTGCTCATGAGTGTTTACTGACTCGTCATACTGATGTTCAAGATCCAAAAGGTTTTCCTTTTCATTAATCCGCTGCATCCTGAACTGCTCATCTGCAACATCCCGGTTAACAGGGCCTTGCTTGCTCTGATAAAACGTTAAAGAAGCCCGTTCATACTCCTCATCGGATATCATCTTGTTGGAATGTAGCAAAGAGTCGCGCTTGAATATCTCATAGGCAATAGCTTCCTGCTCTATATTAATTACATGCAGATTCTTTTCTTTGCTTTCAAGTTTTGCTCTGGAGTCTATGCGTTCCTTCGCCACTTCTATCTTTTGGGGAAGGTATTTTTTTTCTTTTACACGGATTTTATCAGTCAGGCTAGTCTTAAATGACAGATATTCATTTTGCATGCCCCCTAATATCAATTCCCGTCCTGACATCCATTGGACCATTTGGTTATCAGTTATTTTTTCTGCCAGAAACTGATTCACCATATCCTCCAACGCCAGCACATCTTTGTAATCTGCATCGCTTTCAATTACGCCCAATAATTCTCCAACGTGAACGGAATCTTCATTCTGCTTCAAGATCTCTACAATCTTCCCGTTGGTTTTTGATATAATGTTGACGGGAGGCGTAGAGTTCGTTATTACAATTGGTGCATCTATAGCATCAGGGTAACGGAAAAAAAAACTGCCGACTATTAAGAATAGTGTAATGCAAGCTATCACAGCAATACCATATCGTTCTATTGCAGGTGGAACTCGTCCCATTATTTCCTGCACCTCTTCCGATCGCAGATTGATTTCCTCTTCCTCCACTTTTTCTATTTCTTCCTTACTCATCTGTATGATATTTATCGTCTATCAACTTACTTTCCCAACTCCAATTGGTTCTTGACAAGTGTATAGTATACACCTCTCTTCTCTGTCAATTCCTCGTGTGTACCTTCTTCCACTATGTGTCCCTTGTCTAAGACTATAATATTGTCAGCATGCCTGACAGTAGAAAGTCGGTGTGCTACTATCAGGACAGTCCTTCCTTTATAGAATTCTTCAAGATTTGCCATGATGACACCCTCGTTGTTGGCATCCAAGGAGTTGGTGGCCTCATCCAGGAAAATAAACTCAGGATTCTTATACACCGCCCTTGCAATAAGGATACGCTGCCGCTGCCCCTGTGAGATACCACTTCCTTCCATACCTATCTTTGTGTCATATCCCATCGGCAGTGAATTAATAAAATCTCCGATGTTAGCCACCTTTACGGCATGTCTCAGCCTCTCCGTATCCACTCGGTCTGTACTGACTGCAATATTATGAGCAATGGTGTCAGAAAAGATGTAGCTCTCCTGCATTACTGACCCGGTTTTACTACGCCATAGATGCGGATTTATCATTCCCAATGGTGTTTCGCCAATCTTTATACTTCCCTTGTTGGGCGTATAAAATCCTTGCAACAGTTTAACGATAGTAGTTTTCCCACTTCCACTGGCACCTACTATGGCTGTCACTTTATGCTCAGGAATGGTCAGCGACACGTCTTCCAGTGCATAGTCACGATTTGCTCCGCTATAGCTGAATGTTACATTCTCCAATCTGATATCCTTTTTCTCCGGCAGACAAGTCAGTTTGGCATGTATTCCCTGTTCCTCATCTCTGCGTCGGTGTACCTCATTCAATCGTTCCAAGCTTATCTTGGCGTCCTGCCAAGCCTGTGCAAAGCCAATGAATTCTCCTATGGGGGCTGAAACCTGTCCGATAATGTATGTCAGGGACATCATCATACCCAGAGTCATGTCGCCCTCCACAACGCTTTTGGCAGCAAGAAAGGAGATAACAATACTTGTTGATTGCGTAAAGAACACCGTACCAATCTGCTGTATCTGTCCTATGGCCAGTCCGCGGATGCCTATTTTAAACAGTTTCACCTGTATGCGCTCCCATTCCCATCGTTTCTGTTTCTCGCAGTTGTTCAGTTTTATCTCCTGCATACCCTGTATCAACTGGATAATCTTGCTTTGTTCACTTGCCGACTGACTGAAACGCCTGATATCCAATTCTCGTCTAAACTTCATGAACGAGAGAATCCAGATAACATACCCCGTATTACCAACCAGGAAGATTACCAGTATAAGTACGTTATAGTAAGCAAGGATGGCGCCAAAGACAATGAAGTTGAAAAGCGAGAAGACAATATTGATGGAGCTGCCCATCAAGAAGCCTTTTATACGTCCGTGGTCACCTATACGTTGCATGATATCACCCGTATTCTTGGTATCAAAATACCGCAGGGGCAACCTCATCAACTTCATCAGGAAGTCCGAGATAAGGGAAATATCTATTCGTGAGTTCACATGCAGCATTATCCATGAACGGATGAAACCCACAGAAAGCTGCGAAAGGAACAGTACCAATTGCGCAATAAGTATAAGGGTTATGAAACCCATATTGGCAGAACGGATACCTACATCCACCAATGCCTGTGTCAGAAACGGGAAGATCATCTGCAGCCCCATACCCAAAAGCATTGACACAATCAACTGCAGGAACTGCTTCTTGTAAGGGGTCAGATAGCGTACGAAGAAGAAGAGGTCGCGTCTGGCAGAGCGTCTTTCGTCTTCATAATCCATAAATTCAGGGCCAGGTTCCAACAGCAAAGCCATACCAACGTCCCTGTTTCCTTCTTTCTTCGCCAGCCAGCACTTTTCCAGTTCTTCCTGACGGAATGCCGCTTTCTGTGTAGCGGGGTCAGCAATATGGAACACGTATTTGCCTCCTCTGCGCCTGCTTACCTTATAGAGTACCACAAAGTGGTTCTGATTCCAATGCAGAATGCAAGGTAGTACGGCATCCTTTGCTAATTGCTCCACACTAATCTTAACCCCCATGGTATGCATACCTATGCTCTCGGCAGCATCACTAATACCAAGCATGGATACTCCCTCGCGAGTGATAAAACTTCGTTCTCGTAAGGTTTCTAGGGTATAGCAGCGTCCATAATGGCGGGCTATCATCCGCAAACATGTTGGCCCACAATCTGCAGAATCCAATTGGTGATAGTGAGGAAAGGATCGTCTCATTATTTTTTATTCTTCGGCATTTTGTTAATCTTATAAGCAACTCTCAACATGGCGTAACGAGGCATCATGAGCTGCCAGGTCTCTGTACGTCCTTGACCGTTAACTGTATAGCGCGTATTGGACAATTGTCCCAATATATCAAAGGCATCAACCTTAACCACGAGTTTTCCTTTAAGGAACGGACGCGAAACAGATGCATTCCATACCAACTCATTCGTGTTCATGGATGATTCCTCGTATCCGCGACGGCTGTACATTTTTAGGTCGGTAGCCAACTGGATCTTCCAGGGGAAGGTATATTGGCCACTCAGGCCATAGCTGAAGTCGAAAGCATTAATGTTATTATAATTCACCTGCTCGCGATTAACCACATTCCACGCAAAAGTCCCTATCAATTCCAAGCGAGTAACATTCTTGTTATAGGACAGTTTCAGATCTTCCGATGTAATATAGTGGTTCACTCTGCTCAGCTGGCTTGTGTTGAAACCTTCCAGCATGGCTAAATCTACATTATGGACATAGTTGAAACCTGTTTTGCTTTCTAACTGATAATGTTTATCTTTATCAAGATTCGTTCTAAAGTATGGCGAAACCCGTGCATTCCAATTGCCATTCACATTCTCCGGGCAGTAGGTATACACGCCATTTTGAGGATTATAGGTAAAACCGTTTGCAACCATATTATCCATAATATTTATGTCTAATGCCACACCATAGCGTCGTTCCCATGCTCCTCCATACATTTGTAATTCTAAATGGTGTCTCCGTGAAGTCTTTAAATTCGGATTTCCTTTGCTTATGGCCAGAGGATTGGAACTGTCTTCAAAATCAAGCATCTGAACCAGATTGGGTGTTTGAACATAGCTGCCAAATTTAGCTTCAATCCAATCAAACATAACTTTACAACTATCTCTCTTTATTTGGTATCTTATCCAGGCCTCTGGCTCTAAATACCAATTACCTTGTTTTAAAACGCTATATTGGTTAGACCGCCAGTAACGTACATCTTCTTTTTTATAAATGACAGGTGCCATTATTGAGAAAAGAAAATATGTTTTCCTTCCATAATAGACATGGCTTAAGCTAATATTATTCCTATGAGTTTTGGTCATGTAAAGACTATGATAACTATTATCATCATCCTTGGTTTTCAAATAGTCTGATAACGAAGGAAGAATTCCGAAATCCGTATCAACACCTAACCTGTCTAACCTGTAAAGGTTACTCTCAGTGTTACTATACTGTTGTGCGTAATTATATGACCAATTTACATGCCATCCTCCTAATAAATGTAGACGATATCCACCCTTCGCACTGTATGAATAGCCATGATGACGATATGGCATAAAACGATCTTGCATGTTATCCCTCTGGTTACCATTAGGATATGTTAGATTATATCGGCTGAAGCGGTCATTGGCAGACTTATCATAGCTCCCGTTTAAAGATATAACAACATCATCCCCCCATGGCAGTGTCTTATCCCAGTCTATGGACTGATGGAAACTATAGTTATAGGAATCATATTTACCTTGATCAAGCACCTTATTAATATTAATATCTTGTAACAACGGATTAACAGGTGATGAGAAGATAGAGTCAAGCACTTCTATACATGTAAACATTGAGGGATCTGAAACGAACGATGCAGATCGAGATAGGCCATCGCCCTGTTGTTTACTGTAATTTCCGTCTGTATTAAAGATTAACCCAATCTTCTTTAATTCCAGTTTATTAGAGAGCGAGCTGGAAAAGTTCTTGTTACGGTTAATATCCTGGGAACGACTATATGCACTACCCTCTGGAAGGAAAGTCTCTTGTGAAGTTCGTGTTTCGTCTTTATTATCCGTCCAGTTTACCGATGCCTCCACATTCTCTACAAAACGCCCATGCTTGTCATCAATATTAAGATTTCCGCCAATCATTTTTACCTCTTTCTCTCCTGTGGGTATCTTCGACTTATCATACCATCCGTCTCTTCCAGGTTGTCTTACCTCATTAATATTATTTTCACCACCAAATATTACCAGACGGGAGTTATCTGTAAACCGAAGGCCAAACATTCTTGCCACCCATTTGTTGTCAGTACCTATTCCAGCCTCTGCGTTGAGCGTATATCCTATAGAATACTCTTGCTTCATTTCCACATCCATTACATAGTCTTTTTCGCCTGTATCTTGGTGGATCATCTGGCTCTGCGGCATATCTTTTTCATAGAACTTTAGTTTATTGACTACAAAATATGGAAGGTTGTCCAGCATCATGCGGTTTCTGCCTTTGAAAAAATCCTTCCCATTAAGTGTCAGATAATCTACTTTACGCCCGTTCATATATATGGTTCCGTCATCACGCAACTCAGCTCCCGGAACACTGGCCACTAAAGCGTCCAGCATTGAGCCTTCAGGAATCTTAAATGCCTGTGCATTCACAACGATTGTATCACCCTTATATGCAATCTGAACACGTGTGGCTGAAACGGTAACCTCTTTCAGGGTAGTTTCCTTCATTCTGCGTTTCATGAATAATTCAGGGAATCGATATTCCATCTGTCGGGCAGGTTTGTTCATCGAGATTCTTTGCACCACAGTTTCATAATCGGGATGCTCAGCTTTCAATAAAAAAGTATGCGGCTTGCGTGAAACATACTTAGACCATGCCGCTCTATTTGAGTTGTATCTGCTTTTTGCCCACAGTGTATCTATTAGAACTCCGTTTGTATCCGCCAAGGTAACAAACACTTCTGGGATGCCATGCTTAGTAAAGGAATCGCTTATATCTTGATATATATATATTGAATCACGCTCCTGAGAGAAGGATGTTTGAAATATTCCGAGAAAACAGATAATGAAGATGATATTTTTAAAGCAAGATAACTTCATGTATTATCAAAGATGTGATGTTTGTAATAATATCCCGGAGGGGAATCCCCCCCCGGGCAGAAAAGAAGAGATTATATTAAAAGTAGCCACCAGGGCCATAGCCATAACCATAGCCATAACCATAGCCATAACCATAGCCATCAGATAGCATTTGATTGTCAGGTTCACATAGACATCCTTTAATCTTATCATTCTCTTCCCAACGGCAATGTGCTAATCCATTTTCGCCACCCCAAGGAGTGCATCTTTGTCCAGTGCATTCTGTTTTTGTGCTTGGACATCCACCATCGCTAGATCCGATTAATTGTCGAAGTTCTGCTTTTGAGAGGAGATCCATTTCTCCTAACAAGCTCAGTTTTGATAATTTCTTCATAATAATGTAATTTAATTGTTTTTTATGCAGCCTAAAAACTCAGCAAATCCTAACCGGCTACACTTTAATTAGAATCTACCCTTCACTATCTAGATAAATGAAATCTTCAACAGTATAATATTGAGGCATTTTGTGCCCGTTGAATACAATCGTGGGAGTAGCATCAATACCATTGTGTTCTTTCCATAAAGTGTGTTTCGAATATTCCTCTGTTACTTTTGGGTCGAAAATATTAACACCCGTTTTTTCAATGAAAGACTTCCTCTGAAATCTACCATATTGATACCATGCATCAAGAATCTTTAGAGCCTCCTTATAAGTTTTTTGCTGGTATACAGCTATGCAAAATAAACTACTACTCTTTACATCTTCATTAAATGAAGAATAGATATACTGTATTTTGACATTGGGATTATTCTCCATTACATGCAAGAGTCGTTTGTGCATTCTAGCACAAGGCTCACAATGTGGATTGGTCAATACTGTTAGAGTTTCGGATGCTGACTTATTTCCATAGATAATTGAGGAGTCCGCCTTATCAACTATTATTTCCTTCGATTCCAACAAAGCTGTTTTAAAAATGGCTTTGTTCAACTTTAATTCAATAAAATCCTTACTTATTCTATTATATTTGTCTCCTATAGAATACAACTTAGACAATGCATGAATGACAATATTGATTGTAATGCCAGAAACGACAAAAATCACTATACCCGATATTGTAATCATAGAATGGGCGTAAACTATGATATTATAAATGCCAGAAATCCATATAATGGCTTGGATTGAACAGCAGATAATACACCAATGCTTTGCTTTAAACGCCTGAAACCATATACTCCAAATACCATACGGCATAGCAAACCAACCTACTACTTGTAAAATCAAAAGATTATTCTCGCAAAAGCTACCAAATATTATTCGGGATGTAAAATAAGTTAAACCCACTTCCGTCCACGAAATAACACCTAGAAATTTTGCCTCATCTGTTTCCAGCACAGTGTCGCACCCGCCTTTATGAAGTAAAGAGCAAACCTTATCCGTAAGAGTGCTCCCCTTGTTTATTTGCTTCTGGAATAGCAAAGTGCAAATAGCAAATCCCAATACATCAAATACCATATTGATAGCTCTCGGATTAGTTATGCCATTTCTTATAAGATACATAACCCCCAAACAGGTAATAAGGACAAAAAAGAAACCACGTATGGTAAGATCATATAAGTCATTTATCCTATTTTGGACATATGTAGGTTCTTTTGCATTATCTACATTTGTCAGGAAAAGTGCATCGCCTGTCCATTTCTCATTAAACCTACTAATCTCCTCTGTTATATATTGACCATCAAAGTAATACTTGATCCTATTACCATCAGTATCAATACCAACTACAGTATAATTTTCCCAATGTAATACACAAGGGAATGTAAGCCCAGCCTCTTCCTTATTCTGGAAATGAACACCTACAGTTTCTATACCATAGCGAGACAATATTCTTTGTATCCCAAGCATGTTATCGCTATCCGGCGCATTTACATAATTTTCCTCTATAAATGATTTGGAGTGCTTTACCTTTAATTCCTTTAATAATACCTCTACAATATTCATAATACTTAATTATTTCGATTCATTAACATTAAACCATAACTGCACAATATGCCAACAACACGGTCTGCATCATAGAAACAGTTTCGGCACAAGACATCAAGATATTTCTCATCCACCAGGCACTCGACAGTTTCATTTCCGAGCAAGACATTATACCATATATTTTCAGCTGTAATCTGTTCTATACTTTTGAGGTACAAAGTGTCGAAGAAAACCATATTATCTCTGTATGGAGACTCCTCAGATTCTGCATTGGTCTTACAAATAAGCATTGCATTATGTAAAATATATGCCGACAATTTGCTTTCATTATCACCTGAATCCTCTTGATTTTGGAAAAGCCTTACAAGTTGTCCTGCCAGCCTGTAACAATACCCCTTATCAAGTCCTTTATTATAATGTATGTAACGATATATAAAGTAAAGAGCCGATTGAACAACCATTTCTGATGAGACCTTAGCCGTTTCAATTATATTCAACAAGTACTCATCAACTTCTTTCAGAGAGTCTTGCTCATCAGTATCTTCAAGGAATTGGTGTGTAATTAAATAAATTATGCCAATCCCTACGCCTGAGAGGCTACTGATATTGTCCTCATTCTGCCCTTTTCGCAACACCTTAAATATGAGGTCTATCATTTCATCTGCAATGTCCTCATATTCTTTAATTCCTGTTAGCCTTGCATACTCATAAAGAAACAGGCATACGCCCATCCTACCGTTTACAAGATTAGGAGTAGTAGTCATGCTATAATTGCAAAGTATAGTGTTCGCAATACGATGCAGTGTAGGACTTACATTATGTAAATTTTCAATATGACCCTTCATGCGATTCTTTCTTTTTGTATTTTATTGCTGAACGGAAGAACTCCTCAAGCCGAGGCACGTGATAGTCAAAACTGAATTCCATCCTGCACTTCAACATGTTATTTGTATGTTTGCGTGTTTTTACTTCTTCCTGAAGTAAGCAAATCAGGTATTCTCTTTCTTTATACGTAAGACCTATATCGTATTTCTCCGCAATTCTGTTTGATGCCACCGCATTCCCTGTATTATCAGGAAGAATTATTGGTAATCCAGCTGCTGCATACGTGGCGATTCGTGCGGGCAGATTCAAATCATCCCAAGTGGTCATTAGCATGTTACCATTGTTATTGCTTTTGTGGCAATGAAGCCATCCTGCATCATATTTTGAAAGCTCCTCTGTCCAATTGTCTGCAAACACATGTTGATGGACATGGAAATGATTGGGAGCCAGTTTAACAAGCCATTCACGGTTATTACCGTCATAATAGTTTTGGGTATACAGATGAATGTGTATGTCATTTTGCGCAAGAGCTTTTATGTCATCATTTGAAATACCTATCATCCTGCCTGTAACGACAGTATGTATTCCACCAACTGTATCTGAAAGCTTTGGGGAGAAGGTATTCTTGAAATAATCCTTTTTAGGCAATTCACCATCCATTATCATAGCAGGGGTATCGGAAGTAGGCAAGAACTGATTATACCATTGCTCTGCTACTTCATTAAGGAAAATTCTGCCTGCAGCATGCTGATACAGATATATCAATTTTCCCCAATTACCCATTTTAAGCACCATAGAAGGTCCTTCCTTAAAGCACCACACGTATGGAATTTGGGGCACTTTCTTTACTACTTCATAGACAAAGGGGGCAGCAGAACTGCTTAGTAATCCATATATAATATCTGGCTTAATTTCTGTGAGTTCTTTCTCCCAATTATCAAGAGAGAGATCCGTCACATGTCCAAAAGGCAACGGACCTACAGTAGTGAATGAATACATGGGATTGGGGTCCCAAAGCCCATAAAGAATGTGTCCAGCTTGTTCCAAGGCATAAATACGTTCAGGGTAATATGCCAACTCGCCAACAACGAGTATCTTTAAAGGCTCTTTGCATTTTGGCATTGTTACACGAAAATCCTTATATAACTCCTCTTCGTCAACAAACTTATTCCTGGACACTTTGACCCTAAGCGGTGTATTTGGCTTATAATAATTCCTGTATTTGTTCAGTCCACCTCCATATTTTTCGCTTATGACACGATGTCTTTGATGCGGATGACTTGTCCAAAAACAAGACACAACATTTGTAGGTACAAAAAAACCCTTGTCCGCAAGTTTGCTCCAAAACATCAGATAGAGATCTTCTGTGATAAATTCATTTCGCTCTGTCCAGCGTAAAGTGTTGTATTTCTTGTGAGCTATTTGGACCAACTGCACACAATGACCATTCAGCACCTGTTTCGTTTGATTATAAGCATTGCGGTTCATTGTATCATTGGTGTCATTCTGAAGCCCACTATATGCTAAAACAACATCATCTTTTTCCAATGTCTTTGCCATCGTTTCCAGATGGTCGGGAAAATAGAAATCATCAGAAGGAAGATAAGCAATATAATCATATCTTGCAGCCTCTAGGCCTTGATTGATAGCATGTCCAAGACCGGTATTTTCCATATTCTTTATATAAAACACCCGCTCATCTTTGATGTAGTCAGAGATGAATTCCTCTGTCTCATCGGTACTACCATCATTGATGATAATAAGTTCCCAATGATTATAGGTTTGCTCCACTAAACTCTTAATCGCTCTTCTGATGAAAGAGCATTGGTTGAATGTAGGCATTATGACTGAGAAATGAATACTATTTTTCATCTTTGAGCGTTTTTGTATTCCACCACGTCCCCCAGAAGTAGTGTAAGGCGTAAGCCACATTGATACGATGAACCATTTCCTTGGGAATTCGATCTTCAAATATTAATCTTGCTTCCCCCAATTGAATTGGGTAAAGATATTCCGGCTCAACGAGTTTTACATTTTCTTTTTGAGAGTAATTATTATAAACATTTGTTACAAGAAAAGGACCTGTAGAATCCAATACATCAATCTTGTTCCGAACATTCCATCCATGAGGATGATTCATCATTATATCGCAAATATCCTTTAAAAAGGGGTGATTAGGCACAGAAGCCATAAGGGCATTGCAGATGATATAATCCATTCCATATCGACTGGAATGCGCATATGGCTCTTTACCAGCAACGAAATCGGCATCCTCAAGAAGAGTAATGAATTCTGGTTCCAAACACTCAAAATCCAAATCCACGTACAAACCACCGTATGTCTGCAATAAGAGATATCTGATAGCATCAGCGCGCTGGATGTTCTTTGGGTACGCGTCATACTTCTCCAAGAAATCAGGATAATAGGTGCGCACAAATTCGCGGTTCATCTCGTCTGTCCATAACCTGTACTCCCAATCTGGCAACATTTCACGCCATGTCTCTGACAGAAGTTGAAAAGCATTTGGCAGTTTTTCATCCTTCCAGGTCTGATGAATTATTTTGGGTATTCTTATCATGCTGCTTGCTATATAATCTTGCTATATAATAATGTATATGGGATTATATTTCTTTCCGCCATGTACCTGCATGCAGGTAAACAGCATATTCGCCGAACAGGCAAGTTTCTTTTCGCCCGTCAGGCAGTTCCACATACCAGCCTTCATTACGCAGGAGTGTGATATCCGGATATGTCTCGGTATTGTCCCAATAAGTATCGGTAAGCAAACCGGGACCTGTGACATCCAGTATCTCTTGCTGTGATGCAACCTTTATTGTTGAGCGTTCTGCCATAGCATCCATCAAACTGCGTAGGAAAGGATGACCGACTTCGCCGCCAAACATATAATTGGCAATTCGCATGCGATACCTTAGATTCAGAGATCTTTGTGTTTCCTCATTGACTGTCATTTCCTCTGCTAATACCAACGATTCGTCTAATAGACTATCCAATGCCTTAAGGGGATACATGTCCATATCCATATAGAAACCACCCAGTCCATATACCAACGCTAACCGAAGGAAATCTGCCCGCTGCACATTATGCGTGAAGGACATATATGCGTCCAGATATTCTGGAAGATTATCCTTTAGAAATTGAACACCTGTATCTTCATCCCATAAGGTGACGCTCCATGAGGGATGCATTTCGCGGATTTTACGCTCACATTCTTTAAAAAGGGGCGGAATTATCTCATCCTTACGAAGAAAAACCAGATGAATATTTTTACTAATACCCATATTGTTATGTTTCAGTTTTTAGGTTCGCAAAATTGTTTTTTGCGCTGCTAAGTTATGCGCATCTGCGATTAACGCCAAACTTATTTCTGTAAATTTTATAAAATGTAGTAAAAATAGTCCCTGAGAACTATGCCATATCGTTCTCGAGGACTAATAATAAATAGCATTTAGTTTTTATTAACACAATTTGATGACACATTATTTAAAAAATCAATATTTTTGCGGAGAAATATGGCAAATTGTTTTTAAGCAAATGGAGCAAACATCCCACTCGGACACAACCAACATATTGAGAGAAGACAACGGACCGGTTGATAGCCTAAACATCAGCGATCTCGTTAAGATAGCCAAATATCATGCCTTCCTGACTAACTCCAGTTGCATACTGATGAGTTTCCCCGATGGTAAGATATTATACCATTCCGACAAACTTCTGTTCTTGAACCAGGCAACGGATAAAGACCGGCAGAGAGACTGCGAGAACCCGTATTGGGTATATGTTAAGGACGCTATTTTAGATAAACTTATTAAGCTGAGAACGGAATTCCTGCATTATTGCCACAAGATGGACCTGCAAGAAGGAGAGATCTTTTACAGCACCACAGAGTTCCCTATTACACTAAAAGGTAAGGATTTCTTTATTACCCAACAGTTTGTCCCAATGATAATAGATTCAGAGAAACGTATCAGAATAGGAATGCTGACATACAACACTTCACCAAAAAACGAGATGGAGAGCTATATTGTCAGCAAAACACGCGGGTTCCTGAAGTTCGACTTCAAACAAGGGATATATGAGGATATTAAACTTACATTCAAACTTAGCAAAACGGAAATGGTTATTCTGGGTCTCATGAAGAAAGGCTTGGATAACAAAGGAATCGGCGGCAATCTGAATGTAAGCATCTTTACGGTTAAGGCGCACAAGAGGAGCATCTTCAAGAAACTGGGCGTTAGCAGCACAGCGGAAGCGCTGGCGTATGCAGACAAATACCACTTGTTATAAGACGGGGGGGGGTGTAAAAACAAAATAGTAAGTCCACAACAACAGACCAAGAGATAACGGGGTTTTGCAAAATAGCACCCCGTCAAAAACCAACAAACCTCTGCATTATTTCACGGGCTGGGAGGGAACCTTTTTCGTCAGCGAGAGGGCAGCGACACCATAAAGGCCTAGGGCAGCGACTAAGAGGGTTTGGATGGTGTGAACTACCAAAACAAACATGGCGCCATCCATCTGATTTACCCCATACAACACCAAGACGGTCTTGACGGCAAAGTGCCAGGGGCCTGCTCCGTTGGGCGTGGGAACCAGCACGGCAAAGCATCCTACCACAAAGGCTACCAGAGCTGCCATAGCACCCAGGGATGCTGTATATTGAAAGCAATAGAAGGTGAGATAGAAGTGCAGGTAATAGCACACCCAAATGCCTACTGAGTTAAACAGGAACAGGACAGGACTCTGAACGTAACGGACAGAGAAGAGACCGTCCTTGAGGTCAGTCAGCACAGCCCGGGTACGAGAGAAGAAGTTCAGTCGCCATACCAGGAAGGCTACTGTACATAGGATTAGGATACCTGACAGTATCGTTACCAGATATCCCGTTGTGGTGAAAGTACCCAAAAAGCCCTTCAGGGTAACGCCTGTCTTGGTAAAGAAATTCATAAAGACAGGTATCTGGCAGGCTGCCGTGATGAGTGCCAACAAGATTACCAAGGTGCTGTCTATAACACGTTCCGTAACTACAGTGCCTATGCCCTTACTGAAATTGATTCTTTCCCAACGTCTGAGAATGCCACAACGCAGCATCTCGCCTACACGGGGTACCACAAGGCTGCTGGCGTAGGAGATGAAGACGGCATTGATACAGGTATGCAGTCGGGGCTTCTCGCCCAGAGGAGCCAAGGCCTGCTTCCAACGCAAAGCACGGAACACCTGAGCCATGATGCCAAAGGGGAAGCTAAGGAGCATCCAACTCCAGGACATATCGCTCTGCAATGCCCGCTTGACATCGTCCCAACGGAACTCACGATACATCCACCACAGAATAGCTGTGGCTAAAAGCAGAGGTAGAACAATCTTACCCGTTGAGGAAAAAATCTTTTTCACCTTCCTAATTATGAATTCTTTTTCGTAATTTTGATACTACGTATCTAAGTTCTTGCGCTCGGATTTTCACAAATAAATTTGTAGAATCGCTCGCTTAATCGTAACTTTGGCACTCCGTACCTAACTTACTCCGGTCTCGGCATAAAAAGAATAGAAATTCTTTGTTCTGCGCTCGACTTTTCGTAACTTTGCAGCACAAAAATACAAAAATATCAGAACGTATGAGACTTGTTAAGCCAAAAAAGTTTCTTGGACAGCATTTTTTGACTGATTTAAGCATCGCCAAGGATATTGCCGATACTGTTGACGCCTTCCCTGACATCCCCGTCCTGGAGGTAGGACCCGGTATGGGTGTGATGACTCAGTTCCTGGTAACAAAACCCCGTCAGGTGAAGGTGGTGGAGATTGACTTTGAGTCGGTAGCCTACCTGCGCCAGCACTTCCCCCAACTGGAGGAGAACATCATAGAGGACGACTTCCTGAAGATGCACTTGGAACGCACCTTCGAGGGCAGCCCCTTTGTGCTGACGGGCAACTACCCTTATAATATATCCAGTCAGATATTCTTTAAGATGCTAGAGTACAAGAATCTGGTTCCCTGTTGCACGGGTATGATCCAGAAAGAGGTGGCAGAGCGCATCACAGCAGCGCCAGGCAGCAAGACATACGGCATCCTGAGCGTACTGATACAGGCATGGTACAATGTAGAATACCTGTTTACCGTTCATGAACACGTCTTCAATCCCCCACCAAAGGTCAAGAGTGCCGTCATACGTATGACCAGAAACGATACGCAGGAATTAGGTTGTGACGAACGTCTCTTCAAGCGTTTGGTTAAGACCACCTTCAACCAGAGACGCAAGACGCTACGCAATAATATCCGTCCCCTCTTAGGAGAGTTGGATGCAGAACGTGCCAAAGCCGGATTACCAGCACTGGACCACACCACCTTCCTGCAGGATGAGATATTCAACAAACGACCAGAACAGTTGAGCGTAGCGGAGTTTATTGAACTTACAAACAAAGTTCAGAAGGAAAGCCCCCTCCCCGCTCCCCCTTTGGGTGAGTGCTAAGTTCAAGAATAGCACAAAAAAGTAAGTGCAAACAAAAATTCTTCACTCTTCACTCTTCACTTTTCACTTTTTATTCTTACCTTTGCCCCCGCAAAACAGCAAAAAAGCATTTAACAACAAATAAAATGGACGATTATCACGCGGAGAATATGAATTTGTAGCCGCCCAGGAGCATCAAGAGGAACTCCTTGGCAGGCACACTGTTATGGACCCTTTTAAGCCGGAGTACTGAAAGATGCAAACATACTGGAACACTACGAATGGTCTGCGTACCATCGACAAATGGGAACCCAACTGCTGGGTTCAGGTTACATGCCCCACACAGGAAGACATTGACTTCCTGGAGAAGAAACTGGGAATCCCCGATTACTATATTTCCGACATCGCCGATACCGACGAGCGTGCCCGTTATGACATTGATGACGGATGGGTACTTATCATTTTGCGTATCCCCTACGTAAAGGAGATGAAGAGCCGTACCCCCTACACTACCATCCCCTTGGGTATCATCATGAAGGGTGATGTACTGATTACGGTATGCAACTTTGAGACGAACATGATGATAGACTTTGTGAGCTATCAGCAGAAGCGTGGTCTGGGATTCACCGACTCGGTGGATATGATCTTCCGTCTCTTCCTGTGCAGTGCCGTCTGGTATCTGAAGCGCCTAAAGCAAATCAGCTTGCTGATTGACAAGGCCAAGAGGAACCTTGACCATAACGTCAACAATGCAGATATTATATCACTGAGCCGCCTGCAGGACAGTTTGACCTACTTTGTAACTTCTATCAGAGGTAATGAGAACCTGCTATCGAAGTTGAAGTTCAAACTGCCCGTGGATGAGTTGGATGCCGATATGATTGAGGACGTGAACATTGAGATGAGCCAGGCCCGCGAGACCTGTAACATCTACACCAATATTCTGGACTCTACAATGGATACCTACGCCAGCATTATTAATAATAATGTAAGCAGTGTCATGAAGGTGCTCACCAGTATCAGCATTATCCTGATGTTCCCCACCCTGATTGCCAGTCTGTTTGGCATGAACCTGATAAACGGCATGGAACATGCCTGGTGGGGATTCCCCTTCGCTGTAGCCCTTTCTATAGGCGTTACAGTACTCTTCTGGTGGTATTTCAAACGGAAAACGTGGATTTAATTCACTTTTTCTTAAAAAAAAGCAACTATTATTAGGTTATAAGGGATATTTTGCCTTATTTTGTATTTCGCAACCCCAAAGAATTGGGGGAGATAATACTAAAAACTTTAAATGATGGACTCTTTAGAGACTAATGTAACTACTGCCACAGAGCAGTCTTCTGAGATCAATGCAGCACCCGCAGTGCCTGTATACACCACCAAAGAGGAGGTTGTAAACCGTGTAAAGGAAATCGCCCAGAGCGAGGAACTGGCTGAAAAGCAAGAACTTGACTTGCTGAAACAACTCTTCTACAAGTTTCACAACAACGACATACAAGAGGCACGCAATGCCTTTATAGAAGGCGGTGGAGAACCCGAGAAGTTTGAGCCGCAGATAGATCCACTGGAACCCGAGTTCCGTGCATCCATGCAGTTGATTCGCGACCGCAGAGCTGCAGCACAAGAGGAACTGGAACGCCAGAAACAAGAGAACCTGAAAAGGAAACTGGAAATCCTGGACCGCATTCAGCAGTTGGCCTCTACCCCAGAGGAAGCCAACAGTGCCTTTGACGAGTTCAAGGCCCTACAGGCTGAGTGGAAGGAGATTAAGCAGGTTCCTGCTGAGCGCGCCACAGAGTTGTGGAAGAACTACCAGCTCTATGTAGAGCAGTTCTATGACCTACTGAAGTTAGGACATGAGTTGCGCGACTATGACTTCCGCAAGAACCTGGAAGCCAAGACACGTCTGTGCGAAGAGGCAGAAGCTCTGATTGAGGCTCCCGAAGTGGTAGCAGCCTACAACCAGATGCTCATCCTGAACCAAGAGTGGAAAGAGACCGGTCCTGTTGCCCGCGAACTCCGCGAGGAAATATGGAACCGCTTCAAAGCTGCCACAACAGCTATATACAAGCGTCACCAGGACTTCTTCGAGGCTCGCAAGGCCAAAGAGGAAGAGAACCTGAACCAGAAGACCGCCCTTTGCGAACAGATAGAGGCTATCTCTACAGATGAGCTGAAGACCTCTTCTGACTGGGATGAGATGACCAAGAAGATCATTGAGATGCAGGCCACCTGGAAGACCATCGGCTTTGCACCCCAGAAGATGAATACTGCTATCTTTGAGCGTTTCCGCAAGGGATGCGATGCATTCTTTGAGAAGAAGGCTCAGTTCTTCCAGGCCCTGAAGGAAAGCCTGAACGAGAACCTGGCTAAGAAGAAGGAACTGGTTGAGAAAGCAGAATCCCTGAAGGACAGCACAGACTGGCGTAGCACAGGAGACATCCTTATAAAACTGCAGAAGCAGTGGAAGGAGATTGGCAATGTGCCCCACAAGTACTCTGAGGACCTATGGAAACGCTTCGTAGGCGCTTGCGACCAGTTCTTTGAGGCTCGCCAGCAAGCTACAGCCGGTGTACGCGATGAGCAGAACGCCAACAAGGAAGAGAAGCAGAACATCATAGAGCGCCTGAAGGAATTGGCAGCCAAGGAGGGTGAGGAAATCATTCAGGAGGTGAAGGAACTGCAGAAGAAATGGAACGAGGTTGGACACGTACCTTTCCGCGACAAGGACCGTCTCTACAAAGAGTATCGTGAGGTTTGCGACAAGATCTACGGTGCCTTGAGTGCTTCACAGGCCAAGCGCCACCTGAACAACTTCCGCAACAACCTGGCTCAGAAGATAGAGAAAGAAGGCGGCAGCCTAAGCAACGAGCGCCAGCGTATGATGCGCGCCTATGAGCGTATGCGTGACGAGCTGAACACCTACGAGAACAATCTGGGTTTCCTCACCAGCAATAGCAAGAAGGGCAACTCACTGGTTGACAGTATGAAGAAGAAGGTTGAGAAGCTGCGCGATGAGCTCTCTCTCCTGGCTCAGAAAATCAAAGCCGTTGACGAACAAATAGCCAACGAAGGAAAATAAATTGTTATCACAATAAAAAGTAAGGCAGACTTGGATTCCAGGTCTGCCTTACTTTTATTTGCTTATTTGCTTATTTGCTTAATAGCTTAGTAGATTAGTTGGTTAATAGATTATTGGTTATTGAACTCCATAACTCTTTAAACTTTCTAAGCTGACTCTAATCTCTCAACTTTCAACTAAAGCCCTCCCCCTTACGGGGGAGCGGGGAGAGGGTCTGTTACTTACAAGCAGGACACCAGGGCTTGAGCTGCTGGAAGAAGTCGTTACCCTTGTCATCTACCAGGATGAAGGCGGGGAAGTCTTCTACATCAATCTTCCAGATAGCCTCCATACCCAACTCGGGATACTCTACGCACTCAATGCTCTTGATGCTGCTCTGGCTCAGTACGGCAGCCACACCACCGATAGTACCCAGATAGAAGCCACCATGTTTCTTGCAGGCATCTGTTACCTGCTGAGTACGGTTACCCTTGGCAATCATTACCAAAGAAGCGCCGTTAGCCTGGAACTCATCTACATAGGGATCCATACGGTTGGCTGTTGTGGGACCCATAGAACCACAGGGATAACCCTCTGGAGTCTTGGCAGGACCGGCATACAGCACAGGATAATCCTTGAAGTACTGAGGCATACCCTCACCGGCATCCAAACGAGCCTTCAGCTTGGCGTGAGCAATATCACGGGCCACAATGATGGTACCCTTCAGGTTGACACGGGTGCTGACAGGATACTTGGTCAGTTCAGCACGAACAGCATCGATACCCTTGTTCAAGTCAATCTCAATACCCTTGGGACCCTCACCCGGATTGCGCAGCTCCTCAGGAATCAACTCTGTGGGGTTGCTATCCATCTTCTCAATCCAGATGCCATCCTCGTTGATCTTGGCCTTGATGTTACGGTCGGCAGAGCAGCTGACACCCATACCGACGGGCAGAGAAGCACCATGACGGGGCAGACGGATCACACGGATATCATGAGCCAGGTACTTACCACCAAACTGAGCACCCAGACCAATCTTCTGAGCCTCCTTCAGCAGTTTTTCTTCCAAGTCGATATCACGGAAGGCACGACCTGTCTCGTCGCCTGTGGTAGGCAGATTGTCATAGTACTTGATAGAACCCAACTTCACGGTCAGCAGGTTCTTCTCGGCACTGGTACCACCAATAACGAAGCAGATGTGATAAGGAGGACAAGCAGCTGTACCCAGGTGCTTCATCTCCTCAACGAGCCAAGGCAACAGGGTCTTCTCGTTCTGAATCAATGCCTTTGTCATGGGGTAGAAATAGGTCTTGTTGGCAGAGCCACCACCCTTGGCAACACAGATGAAACGATACTCGGCACCTTCAACAGCCTCGATATCAAT
The DNA here is from genome assembly GCA_946415645.1 of uncultured Prevotellaceae bacterium. GTDB lineage: Bacteria > Bacteroidota > Bacteroidia > Bacteroidales > Bacteroidaceae > Physcousia. The sequence continues at coordinate 1,978 of CAMKTJ010000006.1, read as the reverse complement.
CTGGGCAGGCAGGTTGCACTTGGTATTTACCTCGTCATACATATTAAGGGGCGCATTCTGAGAGTAACGCAGGTTGTCTTGAGTAAAGGTATTGAAGACACCACGTGAGAGTGCTTCCTCATCCTCGAAGCCTGTCCATACCTGCTGACCTTTCTCGCCATGTATGATAGCTGTACCGGTATCCTGGCAGAAGGGCAGCACGCCCTTGGCTGCTACATCGGCATTACGCAGGAACTGCAGTGCCACATACTTATCGTTCTCACTTGCTTCAGGGTCGGAAAGCACTTTGGCCACCTGCAGGTTATGCTCACGACGCAACATGAACTCTACATCATGGAAACACTGCTGTGCCAACAAGGTCAGCGCCTCCTTGCTAACCTTCAGAATCTTGTGACCCTCAAACTCACTTACACTCACACCTTCCTTTGTCAGGAGGCGGTATTCGGTCTTGTCCTCGCCCATCTGGAACATTGGGGCATACTTGAATTCAGCCATATAGGGACCCTCTCCCTAACCCTCTCCCGCCAGGGCGAGGGAACTGCTACGCAGGGTCTTGGGCAGTTTATATTATTCTTTATTTGTTTTCTGAGTTCTCTTCCTCATAATGTTGGAAGAGGAAGTCGTTGTAGGGGTACTTCTGTACATGCAGTTCCCTAACCTTATTATATAGTACCTGCTTCATTGTATCCAGGTTGGTCCGTTCCTGTGCCGAAATAAAGAGGCAGTCGCCATTCAGACGCGACATCCATGTGCGTGTCAGTTCATCCAACGAGACGTTCTTCTCGGTTGCAGGTGTTAAATCATCCGCATCCTTCTCCTCCCAGGTGTAAGCATCAATCTTATTGAAGATTACCATAGAGGGTTTGTCGGCACAACCCAAATCGGAAAGTGTCTTCTCAACCACCTTTATCTGATCCTCGAAGTCGGGATGACTGATATCCACCACGTGCAACAACAAATCAGCCTCGCGCACCTCATCCAAGGTACTCTTGAAAGAATCTACCAGGTCGGTGGGCAGCTTACGAATGAATCCTACCGTATCAGAAAGCAAGAAGGGAAGATTATCCACTATCACCTTACGTACCGTTGTGTCCAGTGTAGCAAAAAGCTTATTCTCAGCAAAGACCTCACTCTTGGAGAGCAGGTTCATCAGGGTACTCTTTCCCACATTGGTATAGCCCACCAATGCCACACGAATCATTCTGCCACGGTTGCTACGCTGCGTAGTCTTCTGGCGGTCTATATCAGCCAAACGCTGCTTCAGCAGGCTCATACGGTTCAGAATGATACGACGGTCCATCTCCAACTGCGTTTCACCCGGTCCACGAAGACCCACTGAGCCTTTTCCGCCACCACTTCCGGAGCCACCACCCTGACGTTCAAGGTGTGTCCACAGACGCTGCAGGCGAGGCAGCATATAACGATACTGTGCCAACTCGACCTGCGTCTTGGCATTAGCGGTCTGGGCTCGCATAGCAAAGATATCAAGAATCAGGCTGGTACGATCCAGCACTTTTACTTTCAGTTCGTTCTCTATATTACGCAGCTGCTTGGCGCTCAGTTCATCATCAAAGATGACCATATCCACCTCGCGCTCAGCATCTTCCTCAGTTACTATATAGGCCCTTATCTCCTGCAGCTTACCTATTCCTAGATAGGTAACGCTGCTGGGGCCGTTCATACGTTGTGTGAAACGCTTTATAGTTTCTGCTCCTGCCGTCTCGGCCAGGAACTCCAGTTCATCAAGGTACTCCTTTGTCTTGCGCTCATTCTGGTTGGGAGTGATAAGACCCACCAGGATGGCTCTCTCAGGACGCGTCTCCACAACATTGTGAAACTTCACATCCGTCATTCCATCTTCAAAGGGTAATGACGACCGACTGGAATTATAATGTTTACTTCTACTTGTCTTCATTTATTGGTTTAGTAGCTTAGTAGCTTAGTAGCTTAGTAGCTTAGTAGCTTAGTAGCTTAGTAG
>CAMKTJ010000005.1 GCA_946415645.1 uncultured Prevotellaceae bacterium | reverse complement strand
ACTACTCAGCCCGTTCCGTAATTGTTGTAGGTCCCGAGTTGAAGATGGGCGAGTGTGGTCTGCCTAAGTTGATGGCAGCTGAGTTGTACAAGCCGTTCGTCATCCGTAAGCTTATCGAGCGTGGTATCGTTAAGACCGTTAAGAGCGCTAAGAAGATTGTAGATCGTAAGGATCCTATTATATGGGATATTCTGGAATATGTAATGAAGGGTCATCCCGTTCTGTTGAACCGTGCACCAACACTGCACCGTCTGGGTATCCAGGCCTTCCAGCCTAAGATGATTGAGGGTAAGGCTATCCAGTTGCACCCATTGGCATGTACTGCGTTCAACGCCGACTTCGACGGTGACCAGATGGCTGTCCACCTCCCGCTCTCCAACGAGGCTATCCTCGAGGCACAGATGCTGATGCTGCAGAGCCACAACATCCTGAATCCTGCCAATGGTGCACCTATCACCGTGCCCTCACAGGATATGGTGCTGGGTCTCTATTATATCTCAAAGATCCGTCCGGGTGCCAAGGGTGAGGGACTCTCATTCTATGGTCCTGAAGAGGCTATCATTGCTCATAACGAGGGTAAGTGCGACCTGCACGCCCTGGTGAAGGTCGTGGTCGACGACCGCGATGAGAATGGTCAGCCCTATAAGCATACTGTTGAGACCTCTGTCGGTCGTGTCATCGTGAATGGCATCATCCCCGAGCAGGTGGGCTATGTCAATAAGGAAATCTCTAAGAAGAGTCTGCGCGACATCATCGCCGACGTGATCAACCATGTAGGTTTCGCTGAGGCTTGTGAGTTCCTCGATGGTATCAAGAATCTGGGTTACCGTATGGCCTATGAGGCCGGTCTGTCGTTCAACCTCGATGATATCATCATCCCGAAGGAGAAGGCAGAACTCATCGAGAAGGGTAATGCTGAGGTACAGCAGATTACCGACAACTACAACATGGGTTTCATTACCGACAACGAGCGTTACAATCAGGTCATCGATACCTGGACGCACGTCAATAATGATATCGGTAACATCCTGCTGAAGCAGATGACCGAGGCCGACCAGGGCTTCAACGCCGTGTTCATGATGCTCGACTCCGGTGCCCGTGGTAGTAAGGACCAGATTCGTCAGCTCTCTGGTATGCGTGGTCTGATGGCCAAGCCCCAGAAGGCCGGTGCCGAAGGTGCTCAGATTATTGAGAACCCCATTCTGTCCAACTTCAAGGAGGGTATGTCCGTGCTGGAGTACTTCATCTCTACCCACGGTGCCCGTAAGGGTTTGGCCGATACCGCTTTGAAGACGGCCGACGCCGGTTACTTGACACGTCGTTTGGTTGACGTAAGCCACGATGTTATCATTACCGAGGAGGACTGTGGTACATTGCGTGGTCTTACTTGCTCTGCTTTGAAGAATGGTGATGAGGTTATCAGCAGCCTTTACGATCGTATCTTGGGTCGTGTGTCTGTACATGATGTTATACACCCCGCTACAGGTAAGCTCATTGTTGCTGCCGGTGAGGAGATCAACGAGGCCAAGGCTCAGGAGATTGAGGACAGTCCTATCGAGACAGTCGAGATCCGTTCCGTTCTTACCTGCGAAAGCAAGAAGGGTGTTTGTATGAAGTGTTACGGACGTAACCTGGCAACTAGCCAGATGGTTCAGAAGGGTGAGGCTGTAGGTGTTATCGCAGCTCAGTCAATCGGTGAGCCTGGTACACAGCTTACACTTCGTACGTTCCATGCCGGTGGTGTGGCTGGTAACGCAGCCGCCAACGCTATGATCAAGGCTAAGTATGATGCTCGTCTCGAGTTCGAGGAGTTGCGTACCGTTGATGTAACAGACGAGAATGGCAATGCTGCTCAGGTAGTTGTTGGTCGTCTGGCTGAGGTTCGCTTCGTAGAGCCCACAACTGGTATTGTACTGCTTACTCAGAGTGTTCCTTACGGTAGTACTCTCTACAAGAAGGAAGGCGAGAAGGTTGCTAAGGGCGATGTAGTTGCCAAGTGGGATCCCTTCAACGCCGTAATCGTAACCGAGGCTCCTGGTAAGATTCAGTTCGAGGACGTAATAGAGAATGTAACCTATCGTGTAGAAAGTGATGAAGCTACCGGTTTGAGCGAGAGCATTATCATTGAGTCACGTGATAGAACAAAGGTTCCTGCTGCTCACATTGTTGATGAGAACGGTGAGTTGCTGCGTACCTATAACTTCCCCATTGGCGGACATATTGCCATCAAGGACGGTCAGGAAGTCAAGGCCGGTGATGTACTGGTTAAGATTCCTCGTGTAGTTGGTGGTGGTGGTGATATCACCGGTGGTCTGCCCCGTGTTACTGAGTTGTTCGAGGCTCGTAACCCCAGCAACCCTGCTATCGTAGCCGAAATTGACGGTGAGGTAACCATGGGTAAGCTGAAGCGTGGTAACCGTGAGATTATCATTACCTCTAAGGTAGGCGATGTACGTAAGTATCTGGTGCCCCTGAGCAAGCAGATTCTGGTACAGGAGAACGACTACGTTCGTGCCGGAACACCTCTGTCTGACGGTGCCATCACTCCTGCTGACATCCTTGCTATCAAGGGTCCCACAGCCGTTCAGGAATACATCGTTAACGAGGTTCAGGACGTTTACCGTCTGCAGGGTGTGAAGATCAACGATAAGCACTTCGAGGTTATCGTACGTCAGATGATGCGTAAGGTTCAGATTGACGAGCCCGGTGATACACGCTTCCTGGAACTCCAGGTTGTTGACAAACTGGACTTCGCAGCTGAGAACGACCGCATCTGGGGCAAGAAGGTTGTTGTTGATGCCGGTGACTCTGAGACCATGCAGAAGGGTATGATTGTTACTGCCCGCCGTCTGCGTGACGAGAACTCACAGCTCAAGCGTCGCGACTTGCGTACTGTTCAGGTTCGTGATGCCGTTCCCGCAACTTCAACTCAGATCCTGCAGGGTATCACACGTGCCGCATTGCAGACCAGCAGCTTCATGTCTGCTGCATCATTCCAGGAGACCACAAAGGTACTGAACGAGGCTGCTATCAACGGCAAGAGCGACTACCTGGAGGGTATGAAGGAGAACGTTATCTGCGGTCACCTGATTCCTGCCGGTACAGGTCTGCGCGAGTTCGACAAGATTGTTGTTGGCAACCGCGAGGATTATGACCGCGTTCTGGCCAGCCGCAAGACCTTGCTGGACTATGTAGATGATTTATAATTCTCTGTAAGAGATAAATACTATCCAAAGAAAGGGGATGGGCTCAATCTGAAGCCCATCCCCTTTCTTTTATGTACAAAAGATTCTGAACGATACAGACAGTGTTAATGAATATTCTCAGTACTCTAGCCAAAGTACTCCAGTACTCTTACTGAAGTACTCCAGTACTTACGTTAAAGTACTCGAGTACTCTCGTTGAAGTACTGGATGTATTTCACTGATTTATTCCTCTAAAGCCTTTAGCGCTTGATAAATCAGAATATCGTTGGGGTAGGTGAGCTTGAAGTTCATGATGTCCCCTTGTGCAATGTGCAGGGGCAGGAACCCCAGCTCGTTGGCCAGAGTGAAGAGACTCTGGGCACGGGTGATGCCCTTCTCGGTGGCCTTCTCCATCATCTCCTTCAGTGTCTTGAGGGGGAAGGTGTGGGGTGTTTGGGCGCGGAGCAGATTCTCGCGCGGCATATAGCTGTTGCTGATGCTGCCGTTGTCACTGACCAGAAAGGCCTCTTGGCTGCGGACGGCAGTGATAGCGTTGCCGTGCGTCAGGCATACGGCTATGTTACGGCTGATAATATCCTGACTGATAAGAGGTCGCACGGCATCATGTACCAATACAATAGACTCAGTGTCAATACCCTCTTGCAGCAGATAGTTGATGCCGTTTTTCATGGATTGGAACGATGTCTCGCCACCGATGATGGCATGACGGAACTTGGTGATCTCTCCGCTCTGAGCCTCATCGCATACGGTATCTTCCCATCCTCTGGCACATACCACATAGATGTCCTGTATGAGCGGATGTTGTTGGAAGGCACGCATAGTATGTTTCAGCACGGTCTCTCCGTTAACTTCCAGGTACTGCTTGGGGCGGTTGGTGTTCATGCGTGAAGACTTACCACCGGCCAGTAAGAGGGCTATATGCTTGTTATTGTTCATGGGATGTTATCTCATTTAGGTATTTCTGACAGAAACTTTCATGTGTATGTATCATCTGGTACCGGAGCACTTCCAGAACAGTAGACTCAAAGACGAAATATATCCAGGGATGACCTATCAGAACGGATAGAAAGAGTACTCCGGCACGGGTGTCGAAGGTCAGGATGTTTGTGATGGGCATCAGAGGCAGGCTGTCCTTGCGGAAACGTTGACGCATGTCCTCAGATACATGGCCGCCTAGCTTCTCTTGGATAGCGTGGAAGAGACGCTGGAAAACGGGTGTCTGATCTTCTTGACTCTGGGTGTATCGGATGTAGAAGAAGAGGTATAGCTTGTGAAACCACTCGCTGCTACACCATTTCAGGCTATGGAACTCCTCCTTCTCCTGCTGGCTGGTAGCCAGTTCGCTGCCTTTCTCGCCCAATAGGAACCATAGGTGAATATTACGATAGTAGTCGCCGATAGCACACTGGCGACCATGACAGCGTAGTCCGGCCCATGCTGCCAATAGCCATATCCATATTCCCCACTGTGGGGTCAGTCTCAGGCAGAGGCCTAAGTAGATGCAGAAGAACCATACATCACCGGCAAAGCCGTCCAGAATGCGGCCAATGAGGGTCTTCTTGCCCGTCATGCGGGCTAGCTGTCCGTCGGCACAGTCATACCAGTTGGCCCAGATAAGTAGGCAGATTCCTATGATGTTCATCCTGAGGTCTGTCTGGTAGAAGAAATATCCACTGGCAGCACCAATGATGATGCTCATCAGCGTTACGGCTATGGGGTGAACACCTAACTTCTGGAACAGCAATGCCCATAAGTAGCCTGGTGTACGGGTTACATACAGTTCAAACCGACTTTCCGTATCGGTGGACTTCATCGTTTGCAAGACACGTTCTTTCAGACTCATTTGCTTGCCTTCAGACCTTTAATAACACTGTTTGTAAATCCGTTTTCCTCCATGGCGTTCAATCCGCGTATGGTAATGCCGCCAGGTGTTGTCACGCGGTCTATCTCGGTCTCGGGGTGACTGCCGTTGGCCTGCAACAGGGCTACGGCACCCTTCAGTGTCTGTTCTACTATGTGCTGTGCATCACAGGCATACATACCCAGCTCCACGCCGCCCTCTGTGGCTGCGCGGATATAACGCATGGCGTAGGCAATACCACAACTGGCCAGAGCCATACCGGCAGGAATCAGACGTTCCTCTACCAACATGGCCTCGCCCATCTCCTGAAAGATAGCCAGAATCTCAGCGTCTATTTCTGGTGTGGTGTTTTTACCTGCAATAAAGGTCATGCTCTGTAGCACGGCAATAGCAGTGTTGGGGATGATGGTGTATATGGGATGCTGGTAGCCGAAGAGGCTGGCAATCTTGTCGGTGCTGATGCCTGCTGCCATGCTACCCACAATTACTTTCTCGTTCTTCAGCTCGGGCGCGATCTCTTTGGCCAGTTCTTCTAACTTCCAGGGCTTGACCGCTATGATAATCATGTCAGCCTCACGGACACATTCCTTGTTGTCCTGCGTAATGTTTATCTGTGGGAACTCTGCCTTGATGGCCTCCAACTTACCCCTGCTAGGGTTGCTTACATATATGTTTTGGGTATTAATGTGCTGACCTATCGCCAAACCTCTGGCGGTGGCGCCACCCATGTTTCCGGCTCCTATGATTGCTATTTTCATTTTATTCATTGAACATTGAACATTGAACATTATTATCTCTTGATGATGGCTCTGATGATGAACCAGCCGTGAGCTGATATGGCTTTTGTCCAACCGTAATGGCGAGCCATCAGGCGGAGGCGCTCCAAGAGCGACTTGCGGTGATTGCGGGTGGTCATGCCCTCGTTCAGGTAATCCGTCAGAATCAGGTGTGTGTTGACTATCCTTAATCTGCGCTTGGCTGCCTTCTTCATGATGCGGATGCACCAATCGTAGTCGGCCGAGTAACGGTAAGAGAGGTTGTAGCTCTCGGTCTTTGCTAAATCAGTGCGTGCGTAGAACGACTGGTGACAAACCCTCATGCCACTGAGGAAACTCTTCCATGAGAGGTTCTCGGGTGTGGTTAAACGACGGTGGCGTAGGAAACGGCCCTCATCGTCCACCAAGTCTGTCTCTCCGTAGATGATGGCAGGGTTGCGGAGGTTGCCTTTCTTCAGTTTGGCACAGGCTACAACCTTAGAGATGGTGTCTGCCGTGTGCAGCTTGTCTCCCGCATTCAGGAAGACTATGTACTCGCCCGTAGCCAGGGACAATGCCTTGTTCATGGCATCATACAGCCCATCGTCAGGACCGCTAGTCAGGCGTATCTGGTGTCGGTTGTTGTTTTGTTCTACGTATCGCTGCACCAGGCTCAGTGTCCTGTCCGTAGAAACACCGTCCACAATCAGGTGCTCAATCTTCTCGTAATCCTGTGCCGCAACACTGTCTAACGTGCGTTGCAGGGTAGCCTCTGCATTATAGGTAACAGTGGCTATGGTTATGAGCGGGAGAGCGGCGTTATTATTATCTTGATTCATATACATTTATATATTTTTGGGCAACATGTGTCTCGCCATAAGCTGATGCCGCTTTGTGCAAGGCTGCCTCGCGCATGTCATGGGTGAGCACATATTGTATGCCTTCTGCCAGGTCGGTTACGTCTTTGTATTTGGCAACATATCCGTTCACTTGGTGATCAATCATCTCAGGGATGCCGCCTACGTTGAATCCTACACAGGGTGTGCCACACGACATGGCTTCTGCTATGGTGTTGGGCAGGTTATCCTGTAGGCTGGGGATGACAAACACATCAGCTGCGGAATACATCAAAGCCATCTCTTCTGGACTACTGATATAACGACCGCCCTTGCCGATGCAAACTGTCTGTAATTGAGAATTGAGAATTGAGAATTGAGAATTGTTCTTTAATTGATTCAATGCCTGTTGAAGATAAGTGTAGCCTTTTCGCTCATCATTGAGGTTCTGGGAGCAGAAGAGGATGATCTTCTTGTCGATGGGAAGATTCAGCCTTTTGCGTGCCTCCTGTTGGTCTGTGCTTTGGAATATGTTATGTGGAACGCAATTATTGATGTGAACCACCTTTGCCTTTGGCATAGCCTGCTTGGCGCGGTTGGTAATCCACTGGCTGCATCCTACAAAGGTTATGTTGCTATTCTTGTAAATTTCCTGTTTGCATAGGTAGTGCTTGCGTGCTATGTTGCCGGGTAGGAGAGGGCAGTTCTTACACTCTGTCTCTTGACAGTCTCCCCTGTAGTGGCATATACCTAGGTAAGGCCATTCGTCATGCAGGGTCCAGACAATTTTCTTGCCGTCCTTTATCATCTTCTTCAGGCAGGAAAGTGATATCATTCCCTGATTGATCCAGTGCAGGTGAATGATGTCGGCCTCCTTATACTCATCTGTCTTTGTGATGTCGATGCCAAAGTCTGCCGTATCTGCCTGCCAGAGTTTGCCTTTCATGTGCGCCATAATCTGACCCCGCTCCAATACTTTGGGGATTTTTGTGCCCACCTGGGCTACAGTAACAGAAGAGGATAATTTGTCGCGAACCAGCATCTTAGCCTTTACGCCATTATTATTCAGTGCTTCCATCAGTCGGAAGGCTGCAATGGCGCCTCCGCCTGCCATGTCACTGGTACTAACCAAAAGGACTTTCATTTGTATGCCTTCTTTCCCATCCATTTGAGGATGCGTTTGTTTATGGATTGCATGATGAAGCGGAAGTTCCCGTGCCGTAGATTTAGGAACAGTTCTTCGATGGAACGGCCAATCTTTATCATGGGATTCATCCATCCCATAATTTTGTAAGCTCTCTTTCTATAGGACACATGCTCTATGATATGTGCGGGATGTTGAATGGTCTCCTCTAGTTCGTATCGCTTCATGGTGAAGATGCGACGGTATCCATGGGGTAGTGTTTCCAGCGATCCCCCGAAATGGGTGCTGCCTGGTGTAGCCCCAAGGTTGTTAATCATGTTGCGGCGGGGGACTATGCAGAGGCCGTTGCTCAGCAGCAGGTGTGCCCAGAAGATTGTCTCGTAGAAAGCCTTGTTCTGTGCTCTGTGGCGGCTACACATAGGCAGGAAATCGTTCCGGTAGCCTCGTTCCTTTATCACGGCCTTTATTTGATCTACCGTCTGCGGGTCGTCCATCCATGTGTAATGCTCGTTCCACTGGTCAATGACCCTTCTCCATGAGGCCCATCCCCAGATGCTGAAGTTGGTGGTAAAGAAATAGTCTTCCTCAACGTCGGGGGTCTGCTCCTCTATGTTGAACCCTGAGATCATGGTGATGCGCTCATCGTTCTCATAGCGGTCCAGCATCTCCTTGCAGAAACTGAAAAACGAGACGGCAGGCACATCGTCATCCTCCAGCACCACACATTTGTCCGTGTGACTGAAGGCCCACTTCTGTGAGATAAACTCCGATGGGTCACATCCGTAATTGCATTCCTGATAGAGCTGGTGCACCTCGCATTCCCAGTCAATCTGGCTCACTACATCGCGACAGGCAAGGATGCCTGGCATATCTTTCTCTGATCGGGGGCCGTCTTGATAAAGGAAAAGCCTTGCGGGACGTGCTTTCTGCACTTGCGCAAAAACTTGCTTCAACGGATCGGGCCGGTTGAAGAACAAGATCAGTACAGAAACATCTACAAGTGCTTCTTTCATAATGCAAAGATATAGACTTTAATTCATAATTCATAATTCATAATTCATAATTATGCCAATAATGCGTTTTTTAATTCATAATTCATAATTCACAATTCATAATTATGCCAATAATGCGTTTTTTGTGTAAATTTGCAGCATGAAAGAAAGGAATCATGCTTTTGACCTGCTTTGCGGACTCTGTATTCTGCGAATGATAACGTTGCATTGTGTAAGTATGTGTGGGTTCAGGGGATGCACCATATGGTTCGACAAGCTGATGGCATGGACCTTCTTCTTCATCTGCTTCTTTTTCTTTAAGGCAGGTTATTTCAACAAGAGCATTTCCGCTCCCACCCGTTTCTTTCTGAAGGACAAGTTCAAACGTCTCTTTATTCCCTATCTGTCATGGGGCGTCATAGGCAGCGTGTTCTATTTTGGCATCCTCTGCCTCTTCCCTGAGCCTTTGCATGTGTATTGGGACAAAATGGAATGGAGCCACATCTGGATGCAGAGCCATTTTTATGGTAATCCGCCCGTATGGTTCCTGTTCTCGTTCTTCTGTATGTACGTCATGGTGCATTTCATGCAGAAGGTTCCCTACCTTTCATATATTGCCCTGTTGTTTCCGTTGGTCAGCTGGCTATTGGCGGAGTACAATATTAAGGTATGGATGAGCCTGGGCAATGTCTTTATGGGTGTTTTCTTCTTCTATCTGGGTAAGTGCTGGCACTGGCTGATGCATAAAGTGCCCAGGCAGACTTTTATGTTTCTCTCTCTTGTGTTGTTTCTGGTCTTTCTGTTCGGCAACCACTATTGGCATGGGGAATATGACATGAGTCTGAATCATTGGGTGCATCGCCCTTGGGGAGCCGTTGTTAACATCACATGTGCTCTTTGCGGCATCTCGGGGCTGTTGCTGACAATGCCTCCTTTCCGTGTTCCCTTCGTAGCATATATAGGCGAACACAGTATGGTGTACTTTGTACTGCATTATCCCATTCTGCTATATTATAGTATGGTGCATGGCGTTGCCGGTAGGGGCATGAGTAAGCATTGGGATGATTTTATACTTGTCATGCTTATCATCCTGTGCATTTGTACGTGGTTAGTTCCGTTCATTGAGCGGAACCGGTGGTTGAGTGGCAGATTTCCACCTTCCACTTAACCAGGGAATCTTCTCGATATAAGGTACGAACCAAGAGCAGATACAGAAGACAACGGGAATCAGAATCACCACCTCTTCCCATCTGTTGTATATACTTCTTCCGAAACTGAGATGCATGAATCTGTAGAAGTACAGCATCGGGTAGTGTGATATGAAGTAGACCATGCTGTGCTGTCCGATAAAGCATAACCCGGGTATTCGGAAGGAGGGTGCCGTAAGTAATAAGCCCGACAATCCGCATAATGCAAATATGGCATCCAAGACAGCTGTAAAGTGATTCCCGGAGAACTCGTTGTAGCTCATGACGTACTTTCCCGGAATCATGAAGTTAATGCTAATGAATGCCAGTGTGAGCACAATGGAAAGATACCTCATCTGCTTTTTAGTGTAGCGTTGCATAAGTACGTGCCAAAAGCGTCCCAGGTAGAAGAAGAATGTGGCGATAAACAGATTGTTGGCCGACATCCATAACGGGTTGCCCCACTTCCACAAGAGATAGCTTATCAGGGGGAATGAAACAACAATCCAATGCAGGTGCTTTATCTTCTCTATGTAGTGTACCAATATGTACATGCAGAAAAAAGAAAACAGGAACCATACCGGTCCGTTGCCATAGAAACCACTGTTGGTCCAGATGTGCTCCACCCGTAGCGGTTCTACCCATCCTTTGTATTTTGCTGAAAGGTGCGGATAAAACGAGAAGTAGATGGCTGCGCCTATCAGGCCGGCACTAAGGTAGGGGATTAGCAGCCTCTTGCTCCTGTCTATAAGATACTCTTTGTCGTTGCTCCCCGTTCCTTTGTTGAAGTACCCTGCCTTGAAGAAGAAGAAGCTCATAAAGAAATAGCTCCATTGCATGATATCGAGCCACCAGTCCACCTTATCTTTTCCGCAGAACCCCATGATGTGCAGTGTCACCATGCGAATGATGCATATGCCGCATAAGATGTCGAATGCGTGATTTCTTTCCCTCGTTCCCATTAATCCCTGAATTTAAGTTTAGAGGGCCGATGGTTCACCTTCATCTCCTCTGGAATGTCTTTTCGTACCTTTCCGTAATGGTTGTTCAGATAGGCCAGTATATCTCTTGGCGCGCTAACCTCCAAGTCGCCTAATTTTACCAGTTGCGCGTTGGTTATATCGTCTATGGCTACACGCTCGCTCTTGGTGATGATGTTCTTGTAAAAATCCGAACGACAATTATTGAACATCGTCTGTGTGCGAACCATTAGCCAGAATATCACCTTCTTGGGCAGTAGCGTAACAAGAATTCTTGTCATTAGACAGGCCCAAAATCCTCTTTGGCGTGGTTCCTCTATGTCGCAGTGCCCGCAGTATTTCCATTGCCATATTTCCTTGGCAATAAAGAGACCGTTCAGGAAGAAAAGTATCTTGTGCTGAATCTTCTCGACTCTTTTGCTCTTGGGCATATTGTCGAAGGGGAATATATCGATGTATATCCCCTGATGCATGTCTATGTTTCGGAAGGTACTCTCGTTGAATTCGGTGCCATTCATCCTGACTTTCATAAAGAAAAATGGTACGCGCGGGTCTGTTTTGGGGGTCTGGATGAAGTATTCCTCGCCTAGTTCCTCCTGAGCTATTTGGGCAAAGCGCTCGTAGTCGGAACGTGGCATACCCACATCCACATCGTCGTCCCAAGGTAGAATCTTACCCCAGAAGTATGCACCTATGGCTGTTCCTCCTGTTATAAAGTATCTGATGTTGTGCTTGTCGCAGATACGCTTTATTTCAGAAAGAATCTGATAGAGTGTGGCTTGTAGACGCTCAAGTTCTTCCGGGGTATAGCTGTGGTTCATGTTGACTTGTTCTATTTAACGATACGGGTTCCCAGTGGAGAGCAACTCTCCATATTTCCTGTTCCCTCTGCGGCATCAGTCTTGGCACTCAGGTTGTCCAGCATATTCACTATGATAGCCTCTTGCGTGCAGGGTAGCACGGGGCTTCCGAACTCGCGTGTTCCGTGGTGGGCCAGGATAACGTGGATGATACGTTTGATCTCTTCGTTGTCAACACCCTGTTGTTCCAAAACATTCTGTAATTTGTGAGCACCAATATATATGTGTCCCAATAGATACATGTCGGCTTGCGTCTCGCCCTCTGTGTTATACTCGTAAACCTTTCCATAGTCGTGGAACAGGATGGCCAGAATACAACGCTCAATCTTTATCTCATAGGGCAGGCAGGGGTACAGACCCTCCAGCATGTGCAGCATCTGATATGTGTGATTGGTCAGACCGCCAGGGAAAGCGTGGTGTACGCTAGTGGCAGCAGGATATTTGCTATAGGGGTTGTACAACTTGTCGGCAAAGTCGCGTATGATGGGGATGAGGCTCTGGTCGGTGCAAAAGCCTACAAGTGTATCAATGGTCTTGTCCCATACATCCCTGCGGATGGGGCGGGGCAATAGGTTGTAGAGGGGGTGGTCCATCAGCGGCATTTGCCCGGGTTTCATATCTGGAAGAGAACAGGATTTCTTACCTGCGTTGTCTTTTATGTTATAGAAACTTACCAGCTGTCCTACCTTGGGCTCGGCCGTAGGCTGCAGGTCCCAAACAGATACATTTATGGTCTCTACAAGATCGGCCACCTTCAGCACGGCATAGGGCGAGCCTGTGCGTGTCGTTCCGTTGGTACGACTCAAAACAAGATATTCTTTAATCATATCGACGCTGTTTATTCATTGTTTTAGAATGCAAAATTACGAAAAATACTGACCCTGCCAAAATAAGTTGGGCTTTTAGTTTGATTTTTCGTAATTTTGAGTTTATACCTCGAAGATACTCGCGTTCGATAATAAAAATAAAACTTTTATTTTGTATTGTTCTCACTTAATTGTATCTTTGAGACTGTGTCTCCAAATTACTCCATCTTAGCATAAAAAAGAACAAATTCTTTTGTTCTGCGTTCGATTTTTCGTAATTTTGCACCCCGAAAAGAGATATAACATAAGAAATATGAATACATTAGAATCCATTTTTGCAGAGAAATTACTGAAGGTAAAGGCTATTAAACTGCAGCCTAGCGCTCCTTTTACTTGGGCTAGCGGCTGGAAGAGCCCTTTCTATTGCGATAACCGTAAGACCCTTTCTTATACCGACCTTCGTTCATTCGTTAAGATTGAACTTACGCGTACTATCTTGGAGAACTTCCAGGATGTTGATGCCATTGCTGGCGTAGCTACAGGAGCCATTGCACAGGGTGCTTTGGTGGCTGACGCACTGAACCTTCCCTTTGTTTATGTTCGTAGCAAACCAAAGGATCACGGTCTGGAGAACCTCATTGAGGGCGAGTTGAAGCCCGGTATGAAGGTGGTTGTTGTAGAGGATCTTATCAGTACAGGCGGTAGCAGCCTGAAGGCAGTAGAGGCTATCCGTAACAATGGTTGCGAGGTGGTAGGTATGGTTGCCAGCTACACTTATGGCTTCCCTGTTGCTGAGAAGGCTTTTGCTGATGCTAATGTTAAGCTAATCACTCTCACCAACTACGAGGCTGTTGTAGAACAGGCAGTTAAGACCGGCTATATTACAGAGGATGATGTTGAGGTCCTGCACGAGTGGCGCAAGGATCCTGCTCACTGGAACGGATAATATGAATTGGCTGAAGTTTCAGAAGTAGATAAGTAGTCTGTAGTTAAGTAGTTAAGCCAAATGTTTTGGCTGCCCAGCTAGAGACGGAAAAAGTAATGGCTTAACTACCAGCGAAGCGATAACTACTTAACTACAAAGCGAGTTAAACTCCTGAAAGTTGAATGACTTGAGAATTATGAATTAGCAAAATGGCAGAATATAAAAGCGACGTTAAGAAGATCTACTACCCCGTGGAACGGGTGTATGGACGTCTTTCTGACCTAAACAACTTGGCTGTCATCCAGCAGAATCTTGATAATCCCATGATTCGCGAGAAAATGTTGGAGCAGGCCGGTGACAAGGCATCGCCTGAACAGTTGGATACAGTCTTGCAGAAGTTGCGTGAGTTGAAGTTCGATACTGACAGCGTGTCAGGTTCTTCTCCTGTAGGTAACATCACGCTGCGCATCATAGAACGCGAGGAGAACAAGACCATCAAGTTTGTTCTGGAGGGTGCTCCCATTCAGGCTAACATGTGGATACAATTGCTTCCCTCAACAGACACAGAGTGTGCTATGAAGCTCACCGTGAAGGCTGACCTGAACTTCTTCATTAAGCAGGTAATAGGCAGCAAACTTCAACAGGGAGTAGATGGCTTGGCACAGATGCTGGCAGGTATACCTTATTAGGCCCCTCTCCCAAACCTTCCCCCAAATGGGAGGGCTTATATGGGGTAAATCGTAAATTGTAAATCGTCAAACAGTAAATAACAAAGATGGCAAAGCTTTGGGATAAAGGATTTGAGATTCAGGACAAGATAGAGCGTTTTACAGTAGGACGCGACCGTGAGATGGACCTATACTTGGCAGAGGCTGATGTATTGGGCTCTATGGCTCACATCACTATGCTGCAGAGTATCGGCCTGTTGCAGGCTGATGAGTTGCAACAGCTTCTGGCAGAATTGCGTAATATACACGCCCAGATAAAAAAGGGCGAGTTTGTTATTGAGGAAGGTATAGAAGATGTACACTCTCAGGTGGAGCTGATGCTGACTCGCAAGTTAGGCGATGTAGGCAAGAAGATCCATTCTGGCCGTAGTCGTAATGACCAAGTGCTGGTAGACCTGAAACTCTTTATCCGTCGTCAGCTGAAGGAGATTGCCACAGATGTTAAGGAACTCTTCCAACAACTGCAGGCACAGAGCGAGCGCTATAAGGATGTCCTTATGCCCGGTTATACGCACCTGCAGGTGGCTATGCCCAGCAGTTTCGGACTCTGGTTCGGTGCCTACGCCGAGAGCTTGGTTGATGACATGATGTTCCTGCAGGCTGCTTTCCGCATGACCAACCGTAATCCCCTTGGTTCTGCCGCCGGATACGGAAGTAGTTTCCCTCTGAATCGTACAATGACCACCGAGCTTCTTGGCTTCGATTCCATGAACTACAATGTGGTATATGCACAGATGGGACGTGGTAAGACGGAACGTAACGTTGCCTTTGCCCTTGCCAGCATAGCAGGTACCATTAGCAAGTTGGCCTTTGATGCCTGTATGTTCAGTAGCCAGAACTTTGCCTTTGTGAAACTGCCCAACGATTGCACCACGGGTTCCAGCATCATGCCGCACAAGAAGAACCCTGATGTTTTCGAATTGACACGTGCCAAGTGCAACAAACTACAAGCACTGCCTCAGCAGATAACCCTCATCATGAATAATCTGCCCAGTGGATACTTCCGCGATTTGCAGATTATCAAGGAGGTCTTCCTTCCTGCTTTCCAGGAGTTGCGTGACTGTCTGCAGATGACCACATATATTATTACTAAGATAAAGGTTAACGAGGATATTCTTTCGGATTCGCGCTACGACCTCATGTTCTCTGTCGAGGAAGTCAATCGTCTGGCTACGGAGGGTATGCCTTTCCGTGATGCCTACAAGAAAGTGGGAATGGATATCGAAGCAGGAAAATTCACGCCTTGTAAGGAAGTCCATCATACTCACGAAGGGTCTATCGGTAATCTCTGCACCAAGCAGATTGCTGCCTTGATGGATGAGGTATGGAAAGGATTTAACTTCCAGCGGATGGATGAGGCTGAGCAGAAGTTGTTAAACAAATAACAGCCTAGTCGCTAACCGCTAACCTTTAACCGCTAATCAAAATGACCAATACTCTCCGAAAATTTATTCTGGCCTTGCTGCCCATCGCAGCTTTCATGGCATGTCAGAAAGCAGACTATACCTATAGCAGCCTGCCTGCTAAGTTTATATTCGAGAATACATATCAGGCTCCGGCGCTTCATACGGCATGCAATAGTACAGGGGAGTTTTGTTCCATTACTTCAGATGGCAAGCAGTTTATCTTCAAAGGATCCAAAGTTACGTCAACCGTCAATAAGACTGCTCTGACAGACTATGCTGGTTTTTACTTAGGGCTAAGCGGGCTTGTAGTGGGTTTGCCCAGTATACCCGAGATAGGTAAGACGGAGAGTCAGATTGTATGTTTCGATTTGGCCTGTTCCAATTGTTATGAGGACTATAACATTACCAAGCCTCTGACCCTTTATAATGACGGTACGGCTATTTGTGCTAGTTGCAAACGAACCTACGACCTGAATAATACAGGTTTTATTTCCAATGGAAAGGCTGGCAGACCATTGTACCGCTATCGTGTAAGTTATGTGAATAATACCCTTGTGGTAAGCAACAGATAAGATACTTTTCTGTGCTTTATATAAAAATTTTTCACTTTTCACTTTTCACTTTTCACTTTTTATTGTAATTTTGTCCCCGCTTAAGGCTGCCCAGATGGTGGAATTGGTAGACACGAGGGACTTAAAATCCCTTGACCATTGCGGTCGTACGGGTTCGAGTCCCGTTCCGGGCACCCCATAAACTCCCTCTTAGCTTTTACGGCTAAGGGGGATTTTTTTGTCCCCTTAGGGAAAATCCTACATCCTTTTATCTGTTTTCCTTCTGTTTGCTCTTTTATTAAGTGTACATTTGCAACAGTTAAACATTTAAACACATTAGATATGAAACGCTTACATTACATCTTTATCGCTCTTGGTATAATGGCATCGGCAGCAATGCTCAGTTCATGTGAATATATAGAAGACGGACAGAAAGCAATGGTTCTTTCTGGCGAGTGGAGGGGCGACTTCGGTATGTACTATGACTATGAAGATAGATATGGTCACGTGTATACTTTCGACTCCTATGATACGTATATTACCTTTATTCCAGACTATGATCATGCTCATCACGGCAGAGGAACACAGGTCGATTATTACGCAAACGGTCCATACGAGTATATGTACTACCATTTCAGCTGGTCCGTAGAGGGGAGCATCATTTATCTGTGGTACGATGAGAATCCCGATCTGGATACTCGCATCAGCGATTATCATATGACCAACGACTATCTGACGGGCGTGTTCCCATACTCTGGTACTAAGTTCCGTCTGTATAAGCTGACTGATTATTATGACTGGACTCCTTATGTAAATACCTACGGTTACTACTCTCGCGACAACTGGAGTGTAAGTCGTGCTGAAGGTGAGGAACTGTCAGACAGTACAGCTGCTACAGGTCAAATCATCTCTCGCGGTCGTAGAACCACTCCACTGAAACAGTAAGCAATCGCTCATATACATAACATAGCCTGCTATCCGCAATGGATGGCAGGCGTGTTTTTTTTATGTTCAGATAGTGTTCGGATAGCATAGGGATAGTGTTCGGATAGCATAGGGATAGTGTTCGGATAGTGTAGGAATACTGGCGGTGCTCCTTCCGTAATTATAAAATGTATTAAAAAGAATGCCTGTACACCCCAAGTTCAAAAAAATAATTATACCTTTGCAGGCAAAATTTTAGGAATATGAAAAAGCACGTTCTGTTTTTGATGTTTATCTGCTGTGCATTATCTTGTGTTGCACAGATGTCCACCCCTGTTAAGTTCTCTGTTCAGCAGAAGAAAATCTCAGAAAATACAATTGAGGTAGAGTTTGTTGGTAAAGTAGATGCCGGATGGCATGTATATGGTACGGATATTGCCGATGGCGGTCCTACACGTGCCGAGTTGACGTTAGAGAAGACGGTCGGTTTGAAGCCGGATGGTAAACTCCGTGCAACAGGATCTCTTCATCGTGCTATGGATGAAATGTTCGAGATGGAGGTGAGCTACATGGAGGGCACGGCTAAGTTTGCCCAGAAGTTCACCATAACAGAACCTAAATATGAGGTGGTAGGTTACCTGACTTACGGAGCATGTAATGACCAGAATTGTATGCCTCCCACCAATGTTGAGTTCAAATTCGAGGGAACAGGAACGCCTCAGGCCGACAAGGCTGCTGTAGAAAAAGAGAAGGCAGAAGAGAAGGTGGCAGAAGAGTCTGTTCCTGTTGCTGATACAGTTGTCGCCGATACGCTGGCAACTGACACGGCTGTTGCTCCTGCAGAGTTCTCTGGTGACCTTTGGACTCCTGTTATTGATGAACTGAAAGCTTTAGAGGATGGTGCTGATACTAAGGACAATAGTCTCCTGGGTATCTTCCTGCTGGGCATGTTGGGTGGTCTTGTTGCTTTGCTGACTCCCTGTGTATGGCCCATTATACCTATGACGGTAAGTTTCTTCTTGAAACGTAACAAGGAACGTAGTAAGAGTATTCGTGATGCTGTTACTTACGGGGTCAGTATTGTAATTATATATGTGGCATTAGGCTTGTTCGTGACATTGTGCTTTGGTGCCAGTGCCCTGAACGCACTTAGTACCAATGCGGTATTCAATATCTTCTTCTTCTTGATGCTGCTGACATTTGGCGCCAGCTTCCTGGGTGGTTTTGAAATTACCTTGCCCAGTCGTTTCACCAATGCTGTGGATAAGAAGTCGGAGACAACAACAGGTCTCCTTAGTATCTTCCTGATGGCATTTACCCTGAGTTTGGTTAGCTTCTCTTGCACAGGTCCTATCATTGGTTTCCTGTTGGTAGAGTTGGGTACAACAGGCAATCTGTTGGCTCCCACCATCGGTATGTTGGGCTTTGCCATTGCTTTGGCTCTTCCTTTCACCCTCTTCGCTATGTTCCCCGCATGGCTCAAGAGTGCGCCTAAGAGCGGTAACTGGATGAACTGTGTGAAGGTTTGCCTAGGCTTCCTGGAATTGGCCTTTGCACTGAAGTTCCTCAGCGTGGCTGATTTGGCTTATGGCTGGCATATCCTGGATCGTGAGGCCTTCCTGTGCCTGTGGATTATGCTCTTCGCTTTGCTGGGTGCATACCTGATTGGATGGATTCGTTTCCCCCATGATGAGGATGAGTATGACGAGATGGGCGAGCTCGTTGTGAACCATCGCACCAGCATTCCCCGTTTCTTTGCCGGCTTGCTGTCTTTCGCCTTTGCTCTGTATATGGTGCCTGGTTTGTGGGGCGCTCCCTGTAAGGCTGTCAGTGCCTTTGCTCCTCCTATGCAGACACAGGATTTCAATCTGTATGACAATGAGGTAAAGGCTCACTTCACAGACTATGACGAGGGTATGGCTTATGCCAAGGCTCACAATATGCCCGTAATGATTGACTTTACCGGTTACGGTTGTGTGAATTGCCGTAAGATGGAGGCTGCCGTTTGGACGGATCCCCGTGTGGCAGATATTATGAACAATAAGTATGTGCTCATTACTCTGTATGTCGATGAGAAGACTCCGCTCCCCGAAACTTTGACTGTGAAGGAGAATGACCAGGAGGTTAAACTCCGTACTGTCGGTGACCGCTGGAGTTATCTGCAGCGCAGTAAGTTTGGAGCCAATGCACAGCCCTTCTATGTGTTGCTCAATAACGAGGGGCATCCGCTTACCAAGTCCTATTCTTATAACGAGGATATAAGTGCATATCTGGATTTCCTGCAAAAAGGTCTGGATAAATATTAAAGACAACCATATGAAATTTATTAACCTGCTTTTCACTTTTCTACTCTGTTCGCTGTGCTGCTTAGCAGTGAAGAAACAGCCATACTCGGGCTCTCGTATCTTTTGGGACTCCCGCAATCCCGTCAAGGTGTTTGACGGGGGTGGATATGCTCGTGTAATGGAATTGCAAGACGGTCGCCTGATGGCTTGTTGCGAATGGAGCGGCATACGCGTATCCTTCAGTTCTAACATGGGAAAAACATGGAAGGAACCGACAACAATCGTCACTAATACGAACAATATTCCTAATTGTGTTCCGGATATGATTCAGTTGCGCGACGGTACCATTATTGTGGCATATAATCCCCGTCCGTCTGCTCCTTATACAGATGATAGACGATTCAGTATCCGACTGAAACGCAGTACAGATAAAGGACGTACATGGAGTGAGGAGATCATTGTCTATGACGGCGGCTCTACGTTCGATACGGGTTGTTGGGAACCTTGTCTGCTGGAACTTCCTTCTGGCGAGCTGCAGTTGTATTTTGCCGATGAGAGTCCTTATGTGACCAATAGTGATCAGCAGATATCCATTTGCCGATCATTTGATAAAGGACAGACGTGGTCGGCACCGACCTGCGTGTCGTACAGGGCGGGGTTTCGCGACGGAATGCCTGTTCCCGTTTTGTTGCAGGATAGTACTACTATAGCGGTAGCCATCGAGGATAACGGTTGGGGCTACAATGATTTTGTGCCTACCATTGTCCGCACAACTGTTTCCCGTAATTGGAAGACCTATGTGTCTGCTTCAAATACCGCTCGGACGAAAGCCATAGATTACAATAATTGCCCTTTGGCTACTGGGGGCGCTCCTTACTTACGTGTATTGCCCAACGGCGAGACGGTACTTTCGCATCAGTCAACCTACAATCATTCTGGCAAGCAGGATATGTATGTCTATGTAGGAAACAAGTCGGCGCGTAATTTCAAGGCTATGAGCAGTCCCTTTCCCGTTCCACAGGACCAGAGCGCATTATGGAATTCGCTGGCGGTTATTGATACTGGTGTGGTGGTGGCTGTCTCGGGCTATGGCGGTGGCATAAAGATGGTGAAGGGCTATCCCAAACATCAGTTGGAGGTTCCATACAGTCATCCTGTCATTGATGGGGTGCGAACCGCTTCAGAGGGCTATTTCTCTTCCAAGGCAGAACAGATTCTGATGGGCAGCGAGACAGAAACCTATACATATGCAGATTTGGCATACGACAATGATTCGCTTTATGTCATCTGTCGTGTTTATGATAAGAAGTTAGTTACAGACAGCGAATATGCCGATGTCGTAAGCATCGGTATAGAAACAGCATCGGCTCCTTATACCACGCCTCAGTTGACATCTTACCGGTGCGATGTGTCTCCAAATGCTGTCTGCGCCGTATATAGGGGTACGGGGACATCGTGGGAGAAACAAGAACAGACATCCGTACATTTGGTATGTGTGCCAACTGCTGCTTATTATACATTCGAATTGGCAATTCCTTGGGCGGAACTTGGAAGAGAGTGTGCTCCTGTAGGCAATGCCATGACATTTAATATTCAAGTTACTAACGGAGACGGAACTTCACATGTTGTCGAGTCTATAGCCGATGCAAAACCCGATGGTCCTTATACCTGGATGCCCCTCCATTTTCATCCCAACGAGCAGGAATTAACCATCAGGCAGGTACAAGAGGTTGATACTTTTCAGCTGCTTGGCAGCAAGGGTAATTATCTGTTACAGGCAGCGAAGGAGCTTCGTTGCGTACAGATTCTGGATTTAAACGGTCGCCCTCTGATGTCTTTCCGAATTCGCTCTAATTCAGTACGCTTGCCTTTGCTTTTGCCGGGCTTGTATATTGTTCGTGCCTGTTTTCCAGATGGGGAAACTCTATCTCGCAAACTGTCCATTCACGCCTAAGCATGTGCCTCTTTACAAGATGAGCAAAAAAGTAAGGGCTTTTTTGCTCATCTATTGTTTTTTTTTTATATCTTCGTGCCCGAAAAAATGTCTTTTTTCTTAAAGAGGCATTTTTGTGGTTTCGACAAAAGAAAAAAACTACTATAAAGAATGGAAAAAATACAAGAACTCACTGAGAAGATCTATCGCGAAGGCGTAGAAAAAGGACAAGCTGAGGCTGACCGTATTGTAGGGGAAGCAAAGAAAAAGGCAGAGCAGATTATTGCAGAAGCTAGAGAACAGGCTAAGGCTATCGAGGCTCAGGCTCAGAAGAAAGCTGGCGAGTTGGATGCAAACACCAAGAATGAGCTGAAGCTATATACCAGTCAGGCACTGAATGCGTTGAAGAGCGAAATTGTCAACGTTCTGACCGACAAGGTTTCTAAGGATGCTGCTGCAAGCTTGGCGGCAGACAAGAACTTCCTGGGTCAGTTTGCTGTTATGCTGGCAGGTAAGTGGGCCGATGGCGAGGCTGTCGTACTTTCTTCAAGTGAGGCAGAAAGTCTGAAGGCTTATTTCGCAGCGCAGGCTAAGGACTTACTTGACAAGGGTGTGACCATCAACAAGGTGAATGGCAAGGATACCCTGCTAACCGTTTCTCCCGCTGACGGTAGCTATAAAGTGAACTTCGGCAAGGAGGAGTTCGAGGCATACTTCAAGAACTTCCTGCGTCCTCAACTCGTTGAAATGTTATTCTAATGGGTAACTACTATTGCATGATGGCAGGCCTGCCGGACATTGAACTGGCAGATACACGTCCAGGTGTTACCTTTGAGGAGCTGCGTGAGCAGTGCGAGGAACAACTCTCCCCGGGTGATGCCAAGCTGGTAAGTAATTATTTCTACCTGCGTCAGGACTGTCTGAATCTGGTGCGCCTGCTTAAGAATCCCGAAGCTCAGATTGATACTTGGGGTAATTATTCGTTGGAACAGCTACGCGACCTTATCACCAGTGCTACGGAGCTGAACTTCAACGTACATCGTTTCCCTGCATTCATGAGTATCTTTGCCCGCGAATACAGCTACAACAAGGATACTAAGGGCTACTTCCCTGAGGACGAGATTTTGTTCCAGTTCTATAATTATGCCATCAAGACTTGTCCCAACAAGTTCATCCGCGAGTGGAACCAACTGAATCTGAATATCACCAACATCCTGACTGCTATGTTGGCTCGTAAGCAAGGATGGAATGTTGCAGATTTTATCAAGGGCGATGGCGAGGTTCAGGAGATGATTCGCGAGAATAAGACCAAGGACTTTGACTTGACTCATGAGTTTGACTATGTGAAGAGTCTGGTACAGATTGTCGATGAGGAGGATCCTGTAAAGAAGGAGAAGATGATAGATGCCTTCAAGTGGCTGTGGTTGGATGAGAAGACTTTCTTCAATCCCTTCAGTCTTGAGGCTGTATATGCATATATCTGTAAGTTGGAGATGCAGTACCGCTGGGCCAAACTGGATCCCGAAACAGGTAAGGAGACCTTCAAACAGATTATCGAGAACCTGCGTGGTGAGGCCAAGGTGCCTGAAGAATTCTTGAAATAATAAAAATACGATATAAAACTATGACAAAAGGAACTGTTAGTGGCGTTGTTGCCAACATGGTCACGCTCCGTGTAGACGGACCTGTGCTCCAGGGTGAGATATGCTACATCACAACGGGAGGCGACCGCCTGATGGCCGAGGTTATCAAGGTGATAGGCCAGGATGTGTACGTTCAGGTGTTCGAGTCTACTCGTGGCTTGAGGGTAGGCGCCGAGGCTGAGTTCACCGGTCACATGCTGGAGATTCAACTGGGCCCCGGTATGTTAAGTAAGAACTTTGATGGTTTGCAGAACGACCTCGATAAGATGGAGGGCGTATTCCTGAAGCGTGGTCAGTACACCGAGCCTTTGGATGCCGACCGCGAATGGGACTTCGAACCCATCGTAAAGGTAGGCGATAAGGTCGAGGAGAGCGATTGGCTGGGTAAGGTAGAAGAGAACCATCAGCCCCTGAAAATTATGGCTCCCTTCCAGCTGAAGGGCGTGGCAACTGTTAAGAGTATTGTACCTGCCGGCAAGTATAAGATTCATGATGTGATTGCTGTGCTGACAGACGAGCAGGGTAACGATATTAACGTGGATATGGTACAGCACTGGCCCGTTAAGTTTGCCATGACCAACTACAAGGAGAAGCCCCGTCCATTCAAACTGTTGGAGACTGGTGTCCGCACCATCGATACCTTCAACCCCATCGTAGAGGGTGGTACAGGCTTTATTCCTGGTCCCTTCGGTACAGGTAAGACTGTGCTCCAGCATGCTATCTCTAAGCAGGCCGAGGCCGACATTGTTATTATCGCTGCCTGCGGTGAGCGTGCTAACGAGGTTGTGGAGATTTTCTCTGAGTTCCCCGAACTGGTTGACCCCCATACGGGTCGTAAGTTGATGGAGCGTACCATTATCATTGCCAATACCTCAAACATGCCCGTTGCCGCCCGTGAGGCTTCTGTATACACAGCCATGACAATGGCCGAGTACTACCGCTCTATGGGACTGCGTGTCTTGCTGATGGCTGACTCAACATCACGTTGGGCACAGGCATTGCGTGAGATGTCTAACCGTATGGAGGAGTTGCCTGGTCCCGATGCCTTCCCCATGGACTTGGGTGCCCTTATCAGTAACTTCTATGGTCGTGCCGGATATGTTTACCTGAAGAACGGTGAGGTTGGATCTGTAACCTTCCTGGGTACTGTGTCACCTGCCGGTGGTAACTTGAAGGAGCCTGTAACAGAGAATACCAAGAAGGTGGCTCGTTGCTTCTACGCTTTGGAGCAGGACCGTGCCGATAAGAAGCGTTATCCTGCTGTGAACCCCATCGATTCATACTCTAAGTATCTGGAGTATCCTGAATTCGCAGAATACATCAAGGGACATATCAACGAGGAGTGGATTCCTAAGATCCTGAGTCTGAAGACCCGTATGCAGCGTGGTAAGGAGATTGCCGAGCAGATCAACATCCTTGGTGACGACGGTGTACCTGTTGAGTATCATGTTACGTTCTGGAAGTCCGAGGTTATCGACTACGTTATCCTGCAGCAGGATGCGTTCGATGAGGTTGATGCCGTTACTCCTCTGGAGCGTCAGGAGGAAATTCTGAATCTGGTAACCACTATATGTGAAAAGGAGTATACACAGTTCGAGACTTTCCTGGATGTTGTAGACTACTTTAAGAAGCTCATCAACCTGTGCAAGCAGATGAACTACTCACAGTATAAGAGCGAACAGTACTACGACTACATCAAGCAAATCGAAGCAATGATAAAATAAGTTGACAAGTAAACAAGTTGACGAGTAAACAAGTTGTTTCATAAAGAAGCAGAAGTTTCTTGTCAGAGAGTACAGTTCCAATAACTCGTCAACTTGTTAACTTGTTAACTCGTCAACTAAATAAGATTATGGCACAAGCATTTCAAAAAGTATATACACAGATCAGTCAGATTACCAAGGCCACCTGCTCTCTGAAGGCTACAGGCGTTGGTTATGACGAACTGGCAACCATCAACGGCAAACTGGCCCAGGTGGTTAAGATTATGGGTGACAATGTTACCCTGCAGGTGTTCGAGGGTACAGGTGGTATCCCCACTAATGCCGAGGTGACATTCCTGGGTAAGTCTCCTTCACTGAAGGTCAGCGAGCAGTTGGCTGGACGTTTCTTCAATGCATACGGTCAGCCCATCGATGGCGGACCAGAGATTGAAGGTAAGGAAGTTGAGATTGGCGGTCCCAGTGTAAACCCCGTGCGTCGTAAGCAGCCCAGTGAGTTGATCGCAACGGGTATCGCCGGTATCGACCTGAACAACACATTGGTTTCCGGTCAGAAGATTCCTTTCTTTGCAGACCCCGACCAGCCCTTCAACGAGGTAATGGCTATGGTGGCCATGCGTGCCAAGGCTGATAAGATTATCCTGGGTGGTATGGGTATGACCAACGATGACTATTACTTCTTCCGCAACACCTTCTCTAACGCTGGTGCTTTGGATCGTATTATCTCATTCATCAATACTACCGAGGACCCTGCTGTAGAACGACTGTTGATTCCTGATATGGCATTGGCTGCAGCAGAGTACTTCGCTGTTGAGAAGCATGAGACAGTATTGGTACTGCTGACCGATATGACCTCTTATGCCGACTCACTGAGTATCGTTAGCAACCGTATGGACCAGATTCCTTCTAAGGACTCTATGCCCGGTTCTCTGTATTCAGATTTGGCAAAGATCTACGAGAAGGCCGTTCAGTTCCCCGAGAGCGTAGGCGGTGGTTCTATCACCATCATTGCCGTAACAACATTGAGCGGTGGCGATATCACACATGCAGTTCCTGATAATACAGGTTATATCACTGAGGGTCAGCTCTATCTGCGTCGTGACAGCGATGTGGGTAAGGTCGTTATTGACCCATTCCGTTCACTGTCTCGTCTGAAGCAGCTTGTAGCTGGTAAGAAGACACGTAAGGACCACTCTCAGGTGATGAACGCTGCCATCCGTCTGTACGCTGATGCTGCCAACGCCAAGACCAAACTGGAGAATGGTTTCGACCTTACCGACTATGATAACCGCTGTCTGGACTTCGCCAAGGATTATTCAAGCAAGCTGTTGGCTATTGACGTGAACCTGAACACCGAGGAGATGCTCGATGTGACATGGGAACTCTTCCGCAAGTACTTCAAGTTGGAAGAGGTGAACATCAAGAAGGAGTTCACCGATATCTATTGGAAATAAGAGAGGTTTCCCCTCTTCAACCCCTATCCCCCTCTTCTCCCTTGTGAGAAGTGGGGGCTTTTTCATTCTCTACTCTTTAATCCAAAGAGTTGTTCTTTTCGAAAAGAACCAAAAGGCATTCATTCTTTTCTCTTTGCTGGCAAAGATAATTTTTCACAACCACCCGCCCCTCCTTGCCTAAGGAGGGTACCTACCCCCTCCCAACCTCCCTCCTACATAGGGGGAGGCTTAATTGACTACGGCAGCATACGCCGCCTGCGTCAAAGTTTTGGTATGGCTCACAAGCTTTCGCCCTTCGGGTGAGCCATGATTGTCTAAAGCTCACTTTGTTCGCTAAAATAGATAAAAACATTCCGCACGAATGGGTCTTTAGAGCCGGGTTGGGGCTTGAAAGAAATTGCAGAAATGTTGTCTGAGCGAAGCGAGTTCATTTCAGCCTTCCAAGAACCGACCTGGCGGCCCATGAGCTCAGGACGTTTTTTTTGTTTCTTCTTTTGCTTCTTTTTTTCTTTCCAACGAAAGAAGAAAAGAATAATACCTTTTGTTTCTTTTACGAAAAGAAGGCCCTCCAGAGGAGGGAAAGGGTGGTTCTTACTTCCCAAAAAGGAATTTCCCCAAAGGCTTACTGGTATGCAGTATCTGACTGATTAGCAGACAGAACGCCAGTACGGGAATAGCTACTGTGATGGAACAGAAGATGTCCAACAGGAAGTTGGGGTGATTCAAGTTCAACCATTTTCCTACGAATGGAAGGGAAGGTATAAGCAGGAAATGCAGCAGGTAAATATCCAGCGTTCGCACTCCGGCATATTGCATGACCTTGCCAAGGGGACGTTCCTGACGGAACCAACTCTGGCAATGGCGGAAGAACATCACCACCATCAGCAGCAAGGCGTACATGGCCACGGTGCGGGGTAGATTAGTCCATGCAAACTTCATGGTATGCCAGCGGAAAATGTCGGCACAGCAT
Source organism: uncultured Prevotellaceae bacterium (assembly GCA_946415645.1). Lineage (GTDB taxonomy): Bacteria > Bacteroidota > Bacteroidia > Bacteroidales > Bacteroidaceae > Physcousia. Next base: position 67,530 of record CAMKTJ010000005.1, on the reverse strand, counting down.
ATCACTGCCAGGGTAGCTACCAGTGGGAAGAACCATACGCTGTCAAAGAGCTTTTGTACTCTGTCCCAGTATCGGTGTACAATGTTACCTAAGAGGAAGAATTGCATGAACTTGATGGTCTGCACAAAACTTGTATAGGCATAGATAGGTTCCTGGTGATATTTAAAGACCTTAGGTAAGTACAGAGTTTCGTATGCAGCGATGCTTAATAGCCATACGCTTACCCAAAGGACCAGTGAAAGTTGAGAGCTGAGAGCTGAGAGTTGAGAGTTTTTTCTTGCGGCTTTCTCAATTATTTTTTTTAGATAATATTCAATGATGCTGATGACGTAGTAAATCAGGAACATCTGCAGCAAGACCCACGTGAACCAGTACCCACTTTTGGTTGGACTTTTAAGGGCATTCATAAGGCCGTCCCAAAATGTGCTGTTGGTCTTAAATATTATAAAGATGCACAGGAAGATAACAGCGGGGATTATCTGTACATGCAATTTCTTGCCCACCAGGGGTAGGGTGTTGCGGAGGTTCCAGACGAAATTTGTCTTGTAAGCCAGGAATCCGCTCACGAAGAAGAATAGGGGCATTCTGAACAATACCAGAAAGGGGAGGGCGGCACTGGTCTTCTCGTTCTCACCAAACCCAAACTGTGCCACATGATATGCTACTACCAGCAGCATGGTAAAACCTCGCATGGCGTCCAGCCACTCTATTCTGTAGCCCCCTCCCTTCCTCCCCCTTTGGGTGAGGAGTTCTTTGTTATTATCTATTGTTGCCATCTTCGCGGTAGCAAATTCTTCACTCTTCATTCTTCACTCTTCACTTTAAAAGTTGGGCCACTTCCCTTCCACACTGTTCTACGTTATAATATTTCTCTGCCAGGAGTCGACCTTTATGTCCCATCTCCTTGGCCTCTTCAGGGTGACTGATGATATACTGGATGGCACGTTCCCATCCTGCTGTATCGTATGGTTCCATATAGATACCGCATCCTTCAGCCTCCAAGTCCATTGGCATCTGCGGATTGCGGGTGCAGAGAATGGGTATCCCCAATGCCATAGCCTCTACCACCGTGGTCAGTCCTACTGTGTAGTTGCTGGGTTGGCAGCAGATACATACGCATTGGCTTTGTGCTACCAGCAGGGATAGCTCGTAGGGCATCAGTCGGGTACCGAAGTGCAGGTCAATATTGTCTTTGACCTCCAGATTCTTGAAGGCTTCTCTCTGTTCCTTAGCGGTGTAAAGGGTCAACGGCTGTCCTGTATGGTTGAAGGCTTCTGTCAGCGTCTTGTAATCTCTCAGCTCCTTGCCTGTTGATATGAAGAGGCATGGTTGTGTGCCATCAGGCTTCAGACTATCATAGAACGCCAGGTCGGCTCCCCAGTGCACCATGCTCATACGGGCGGGATCAGCCTTTTGGGATTGCAGACTGTCGTGCATCAGTTTCTCCGAGAAGAATATCATGTGGTCCATGCCGTGGTAGAAAATCCGTGCAAGGGACTCGCGCAGACAGTTCTTGGCTTTCACAATGGGCTGGTGATGCCAGACCACAATTCTTTTCCTGTAAAGACCGATGGCGTGCAGTAGGATGATAGGCTCAATGCCCCGGGTGTGAGTGGCATACAGCACATCGTATTGCTGACGGCAAGTCAGAATCTTCCATGTCGCCTTCAGCGTGTCCTGCACCCGTTTGTAGATATGAATCTGGTCGTGCCAGATAATATCAAAGCCATATTGCTCCAGCTGCAGAGCACCATACAAGAAGTGACCCGGGAATTTCCCTTCCTTCCATTCCCTGACAATTCGCATCGTATCCTGCGTGTGGTAGAAATAGACACGCTTCTTTTCTCCCTCAACAGATGGTTTAGGGCTCTTCCCACTCAGCCAGAATACCCTTTCTATAAATGGAACCAATATCGTACAGATGACAAAGACCAAGACGGTCATTATCATCATGTCTGGTACGCTCTTCTTGATGTTGTGCCCTAGAAGGATGGCAATGAAGACATAAAGCATAATCAGGGGATAGTGCCCTATGTAATACACCATGCTGTGTTCGCCAATGTAGCAGATGCCGGGAATACGTCTTACATTTGTAGTCAGCAGCATACCGGATAGTCCTGTCAGTGCCAGCATGGTGTTGAGCATCACTCGCCAGAAGGGGCCTGTAAAGGTGTTGGTTTTCATCTCATATTCGCCATGTAGGAAGATGTTCATACAAACAAATGCAATAACCAGTATGATGCTAAGGATGAGGCCCTTCTTGTTGCCGGTCCTGTCCAGTGCCTTGTGCCAGAGCTTTCCTAAATAGAAGAAAAAGGCTCCGCAGAAGACGTTGTTCATCATCCAATATAGCGGATTGCCCTGCTTATACAGCCAGTAACTGATCAGTGGGAACAGGATGATGATAAGATGCAGGTGCCGTACCTTCTCAATGAAATGTACAATGATATAGGAGGCAAAGAAGCAGGGTAAGAACCATAGTGGACTATTGCCCCATGTGAATCCACCTACCCAGATTCTGAAGGTGTGGAACGACTGCTCTGTGCCTGGGAACCGGCCAGGGAAGGTCAGCATAAAGAATAGGCACACACCGGCACTGATGGCAGCCCATGAGAAGTATGGAATCATCAGGCGTCGGAACTTATCCCAGCAGTAGGCGCGTGAGTTACCCTGCACGCCTTTGTTGAAGTATCCTGCCTTGAAGAAAAAGAAACTCATCAGGAAGAAGCTCCATTCCATAATCAGCTTCCACCATTCTGCTTGCCTCAGTGCCGTTTGGCATACCACATGCAGCGTCACCATACGTAGGATGCAGAGTCCGCACAAGAGGTCAAAGGCGTGATTGCGGAGGCCCCCTCCCTTCCTGACCACCTTCGTGAATGGGGATTCGCTCACCTTTGTGGGGCCGGAGCCACACTCAGTGGCTCCTCTGAAGACCCCAGTCGCCCTTTGGGTGAGGAGTTCTTTTTCAGATGCTGTTGCCATATTCATTCTTGTGAATCTGGATTGTTTTTGTGGAATTTCTTCCCTCCCCCAAAGGGGGATTTGGAGGGGGCTAAATATTCTACCGTTTCTCTCATTATCTTAGCTCCGCTCACCCACATGATGCCGGCATAGAGTACGCCTGCCATGATGATACGGCATACCATCCTGAGCCACATGATGGGGATATCGTTTGTTGCCCACCATGTAAATCCATGAACTATCAGGGTAAACACCAGGAAGGGCAGAATATCCTTCAATGCCTCTCTCCATCGTAGTCCTACCAGTCGTTTTGCCCACCACTGCCATACGCCCAGCCAGGCTATGTTCAGGGAAATAAAGTAGATGACCATAGGCATCAGGCCCTTAGGGTAGAGCAGTAGTAGTCCTGCCCATACGGCTATACATTGGGCAATGGTGCATATCATGTTGATATCACTTTTTCCTCTACTGATGGTCAGGTTGCTATATAGTGTGGTGATGGGTACAATGGCACCGTGTATGCATAGTATGGCCAGCATTGTCCCGCTTTCAGCCCATTTTTCTTTGCCTACCAGGACAATGAAGTCTTTGGCTATGATGGCCAGTCCAAACATGGCGGGGAAGGTAACGAAGCAGACGAAACGCATCATCTTACGAAACACCTGACGGTATCGTCCGACGTCTTCTCTTACTTGAGTCAATGTGGGTTGTGCTACCCCAGACACCATGCTGTTGATGGTATTCGATGCCATATCGTCCCATCTGCGTGCTGTTGAGTAGATGCCAGCGGTATGTTCTCCGATGTATTTTCCTAACAGGACAGAGAATGCGTGCAGGTTACAGATGTTAACAATGTTCGTAAGCATCAATTTGCTGCTGAACCCGAACATCTTCCAGGCCGGAGCCAGTAAAGTGAAGAGTGAAGAGTGAAGAGTGAAGATTTTTTTATTATGAATTATGAATTGTGAATTATGAATTTTCGGCAGACTTGGTCGCCATGGCGAGAAAAACCATGCCATGACCTGTGTGACGAAGACAAAGGTAACAGCCTGTGTTACAATAGCCCAATAGGCAAATCCTTTTACAGCCATGATTACGCCTACAATGCCGGAAATAAGCATAGCTGTGAGTGAACAGATGCTGTTCTGCCGCACCATCAGGTGACCAAACAGGTAGGCTCTTTGTACAGTGCCAAGACCAGAGAACAGGAAACCAAGGAAGAGCACCCGAGCTAGTGGGATAAGGTCTTGGTCATGATAAAAGTCGGCAATAAGCGGGGCGCAGAACCACAATATAATATATAGCGAGGCACTTACCAGAAGGTTGAACCAGAAGACGGCATTATATTCCTCGTGCGTTGGTTCCTTACGATTGCAGAGAGCTGCTATGAAGCCGCTCTCCTGCACGGCACTGGCAATGGCGGAGAAAATGTACAATACGGCCACCTTTCCCTGATCGTCAGGGGTGAGGTAACGTAGTAAAACCATTCCAAAAAGGGCAGCAATAAACTGCATCAGTCCGTTGGAAAGGCCGCCCCAGATGAGTCCTTTCGCCGTGCGTTCTTTCAGAGAATTATCATTCATCACGCTACAAATGTACTGACTTTTTACGTAAAACCATATATTCGCTTTCTTGAAATCTCTTTTTTGCGGTATGATTGCTCCTTTTTTTTGGAAATTAGGTGAAGTTTATTTAATTTTGTGGCCATATTTGAGAAAACGAGTTTAACTCCGAAATTTAATGGCAATAAAGTTTCAATACAATAAGACCTCCCTTCAGCAGATTGAAAAGAATCTGAAGATGCGCCAGCGTACCTTGCCCATCATCAAGAGCAAGGAGACTGCTTTACGTCTCGAGGTAAAGAAGTGCAAGGAGGAGGCTGATGAACTGGAGCGCCAGTTGCAAAGTCAGATCGCCGGTTACGAGCGTATGTATGCTTTGTGGGGCGAGTTCGATACTTCTTTGGTTAGTCTGAAGGATGTTCACCTGAGTGTTAAGAAAGTGGCCGGTGTACGTGTTCCTGTCCTTGATAACATTGAGTTGGATGTACGTCCCTTTGGACTGTTTAGTGCTCCCAAATGGTATTTTGATGGTATCAACCTCCTGCAGGGTCTGGCCAAGACGGCTGTAGAGCGTGAGTTCGTGTTCGCAAAACTTCATCTGCTTGAGCATGCCCGTAAGAAGACAACCCAGAAGGTGAACCTCTTCGAGAAGGTTCAGATTCCCGGTTTCCAGGAGGCTGTACGCAAGATTAAGCGTTTTATGGAGGACGAGGAGAACCTCTCCAAGTCATCACAGAAGATTCTGAAGTCACTGCAGGAAAAACGTCGTGTTGAAGAAGAAAAGGAGGAAGCCGTATGATTGAGAAAATGAAAAAGCTCACCTTCTTGGTGACAGACAAGGAATATGATTCATTCATTGCCTCTCTTCGTGAGTTGGGCGTGGTACACGTCCAGCAGTTGCAGAAAGGTGCTACCAGTCAGCAGTTACAAGATGGCATGGCGCTGGAACAGCGTTATAAGGCAGCCCTCCAGGCTTTGGAGATTTATGCCAAGACCTATGATGGCATGAAGGTGCCTGAGGTAATGGATGAAAGTACCTCTGCGGAGGCATTGCTGCAGCATATCGAGGATTTGCAGGCAGAGGAGTTGAACCTGCTTCATAACATAGATGCCCTGCAGAAGGATATCAACATGCTGGAGCCCTGGGGCGACTTTGACCCAGCCAGCATCAAGAATCTCTCAGCTGCCAGTGCACAGCAGATTCATTTCTATCGTTGCAGTAGCAAGTTCTTCAAGAACGAATGGGTGGATACCTATTTTGCCACCCCCATCAGCGAACAGAACAAGAGCATATACTTTATCACTTTCAGCGAGGAGAAACCTGACATTCAGGCCGAGGAGATTTTCCTCCCCGCCGGCACGCTGAGCGGTTTTATCGCTGAGCGTAAGGCTGAAGAAGATAAGTTGAACGCTGTACGTGCCGAGTTGCTCTATATTAATGCCAATTCGCGTGAGGAGTTGAATACAGGACTTATCAGTGTCCAGAATGACATCTCCCTCAGCAAGGTTCATCTCAGTGATGAGCGTGTGGCAGGTGATGTGCTTCGCCTGATGATTGGCTGGGTACGTGCCGACAAGACAGAGGCATTGGTTGAGTATCTCGAGAAGGACAAGATCTATTACGAGATGGAAGATCCTGCTTACGAGGATGATGTGCCTGTGCAGATTACCAACGACGGGTACACTCGTCTCTTCGAACCCATCCTGCGTATGTATTCTCTGCCCAGTTATCATGATATTGATCCCTCAGTATTCTTTGCACCCTTCTTTATGCTGTTCTTCGGCCTTTGCTTGGGCGACGGCGGCTACGGCTTGCTGGTATTCCTGGGTGGTCTTTTCCTGGCGCTGAAGGGTTCTGAGGATACTAAGAGCTACGGTCGACTGGGTATCTGGCTGGGTCTTATGACCATTATCTGCGGCTTGCTTACCGGTACAGTCTTCGGTATTGACCTTACCAAGCAGGATTGGGCAGTATTGGCTCCTGTGAAACCTTACTTCCTGAATGACAATGGTGTTGGTCCCATCTTTGGTTACTCACCTATGATGGTTATCTCCGTTATCATCGGTTTGGTTCAGGTACTGTTGGGTATGGTACTGAAAGGTTGTAAAGCCTGGAAGAACTACGGCTTTGGTTATGCTATCGGTAGCTTCAGTTGGGTAACGGCCCTGTTGTCTGCCATTGCTCTTTATGGCATACCTGCTTGTGGCGTAGCGTTGCCGGAAGTGGTACAGTATATACTCATGGGTCTTATCTGCATCAGCACCATCGGTATCTTCCTGTACAACAATCCCTCAGCTTATAAGAATCCTATTACCGGTCCGCTGTTGAACATTGGCGGTGGTGTATGGGCTACCTACGGTATGGCAACCGGTTTGTTGGGCGACCTGCTTAGCTACATCCGTCTGTTCGCTCTCGGATTGACAGGTGGTGTGCTGGGTGGTGTATTCAATTCACTGGCCTACGATATGACCAGCAGCATGCCTTGGTTTATCCGCTGGCTACCTATGGTCTTCATCCTCCTGTTCGGACACGGTATCACCTTTGCCCTCAGCATGATCAGTGCCTTCGTGCACCCCATGCGTCTTACCTTCGTGGAATTCTTCAAGAATGCCGACTTCGAAGGCGGTGGCAAGGAATACACTCCCTTCAAGCAGATTTAAGGCCCCCTTTAAAAGTTACAGCTCCCGTTGATTCTGTCAACGGGAAAGAAGAAGAAATAAGAGAAAAAAACAAAATATTAATCCCTCATAAGACATCGTTCTTATTCATACAAGGCCTGCTAAGCCAAAATAGAAGTACTAATATTAGAACAAGGTTGCAAAGCCTGGCCCCGAATAGCCTGCACTATGAATTATGAATTATGAATTATGAATTAAAAACAAAACAAAAGTTATGGAGATTTTATTAGCTTATTTGGGTGTTGCTCTTTGTGTAGCCCTTTCTGGTATCGGTAGTGCTTATGGCGTAACAATCTGTGGTAATGCAGCCATTGGTGCTTTCAAGAAGAATCCTACCGCTAGCGGTTCTTACATGGGTCTTTCTGCACTTCCCTCTTCTCAGGGTCTGTACGGATTCGTAGGTTTCTTCATGCTGAACAGCAAGGTTACTCCTGAGATCACTATGCCTGCTGCTTGCGCTATCTTTGGCGTAGGTCTGGCACTGGGTTTGGTTGCCCTGTTCTCTGCTATCCGTCAGGCTAAGGTTTGTGCTAACGGTATCAGCGCTATCGGTGCTGGCCACAGCGCTTTCGGTACCACCATGGTATTGGCAGTGTTCCCCGAGCTCTACGCCATCCTCGGTCTTTTGGTATTGATCCTGACAGCTAACGCCCTCTAATCAATCTTAGAGAAAGAATTAAAGGCAAGAAGCACAATGCTCCTTGCCTTTTTTTGTTATCTAGGTTTCACTAGTTCTACTAGTTCTGACTAGTCTGACTAGTCTAACTAGTCTAACTAGTCTAACCCCTAACCTCTAACCCCTAACCTCTTTTAGAATCTCCCTCTCTCTCGGTTGGGGTGGAAGTCTCTAGCTCCTTGCTCCCTGCCCCTTGCTCCTCTCATACCTCTTCCTCCAAACTTGCCGAATCTTAGGTTGGCAGAGAATATCACGTAGCTGTGTACCATCTCACTTTGCGTATCTGTTCGGCTGGTAGCAGAGACGGAGCGGTTGATATCATCACGCTGACCTAAGATATCCACAGCTCTCAGTGTCAGTGTTAGAATCCTATGTGGAAGCAGACGCTGACTGATGCTGGCGTTCCAGATAAGTCTGCTGGTGTTCATGTTATCGTCAGAGTAACCGCGACGGCAGTTCTCGTTCATGTCAGAAGCTATGGTCATGTCCCAGGGCGTCTTGATAACAAAAGAACCGCCAAATGAGTATCCGTGATGATCTAGGTTAGATGCCGTGGCATTGGTGCTGCGGCTCAGGTTGTAGTTAAAACTCCCAGAGACATTAGTTTCCACGCTCCAGTTATTGTCCCAGTTGCGGCGGTATGTCAGACGTAGTCGCTGGCTGAAGTTGCCGCTGCGAGTGGTGTTCTCAACGGTGGTGGCATCCTTGCTCCTGTAAAGGTAGCCCACAGCGTTGGTGTAGCGTGCTGATGTGCCGGAGTTGATATGCCAGTATTTCTTCGGGCCAAGGGCGGTGTTGAAGTTGAAGTTGGCTGAACCGTCCCAGTTGCCGTTTACGTTAACTGGCATGGTCACACGTCCGCCGGTCGTCTCATTATACTCGGTACGGTTGGTCGTGCTGTTCTTCGTTGTATTGAACTGCAGGTTCAATGCGGATGTCCTTTGATATTCAATCACCGTTCTACGGTAGTCCAGATTGAAGTGCTGTGTGAACGATGGTTTCAGCGTAGCGTTACCGATGCGTATGTTCAGTGGGTTGGCATCTGACAGAGTATCGGGTATCATGTCCGTCATACTGGGTTGTCCTGTACTGGCGTTGTATCTGACATCTAACTGCTCTTGCCTGCTGAACTTATAGCGGAAACGTAGGGTGGGGGCAAGGTTGGCCACTGTGCGTGTCAGTATGGTGTCTATGCGTCCTTTATTGTAGTCAATCTTGCTTACCTGAGGTCGTATGTTACCTCCTATGGTCAGTTCGTACTTTGTTCGGTTCAGACGTAGCTGCACGTTGATGTTATGGTTCTGGTATCGGTTCTTGGTGTAGTTGCACTGCTGTTTGTCCCTGACCGTATAGGGCGAATTGTAGAAATCATTGTAGTTATATTCGTTCACGCCCAGGATTTCATTGTAGGGATCAAAGATAGACCTAACCTCTCTGCTGTTGTCACGGTAGTTATAGCTGTACTCGTAGTGCAGTTGCAGATAGGTCTGGAAGGCAATGGGCTCGCTGTAGCTAAGACCGGCGTTCACATTGAAGTTCTTCTGCGGATTCTGGTTGTATTGCACCTTATGATAGATACTGTCGCCTCCGTCCTGTGCCTGTATCTGGTAGTAGTCGGTAAGGCTGTAGTTGGTACTTTCCCCGTTACTGTTCCCATACCCGCTGCGTAAGTTCATAGTGATGTTTCTTCCGGGCTTACCCAGTCTTTTGTTCACCTGTACCGATGCAGATGCATTCACGTTATTGGATGAACTGATGCTGGAGCCTCTGCGGTGGTTCACACCAATAATCTTGCTGAACTGGGCATAGTCTGCCAGCGGGTCTTTGGTATATTGATAGGGATTGTCGCTGAAGGCGGCTGATTCGCTATCATTTGTGTTATGGCTCTTTCCGTAGCTGAATTCGGGTCGGAACAGGATGTTCCAGGATGAATCAGGCTTCCATTCTACACGATACTGGAATTCCAGGTTCTTATTATCTCCGCTGCTCCAGTTATGGCTATTGGTATAGGCAGAGTTCTTGATCTCAAAGTTCTGGCTGTTGCTGCGGTTCTCCCTGCTTTGTTGACTGAAGTTGCCGTTCACACTACCGTTCAGCTCCACCACCTTGTTCTGCCAGTTCATGGTAGCGCCCACTCGCTGGTTATCCGTCATACCATCACCATTAGAGTTGTTCCCATTGCCCATGACGCTGAACTTCTGGTCGCCTATGAATCGGTTGAAGTTTAAACGCCCATTGTAACGGTCCTTTGTACCGTAGGCTCCATCCAGATGTCCGAAGACCCCCCGTTTTCTGTTCTTCTTGATAGCAAGGTCCAATACTGTCTTCTCCTCTCCATCGTCAATGCCGGTAATACGGGCACGGTCGCTCTTCTTGTCGTAGGCCTTTACCTTATCCACTATCTCTGCCGGCAGGTTCTGCAATACCATGTTGCGGTTATTACCAAAGAACTCCTTCCCATCCACCAGAATCTGGCTGACATTCTTTCCGTTGAAGGTGTAGCCGCCGTTCTCGTCTTCTACAATACCCGGCAATTTCTTTATCAGTTCCTCTACCATGGCACCGTCTTCCAATTTGAAGGCATCAGCATTGTACATCACGGTATCGTCCACCACAGTCAGTTCAGGTAGTCTTCCCTCTATTACAGCCTCTTTCATTACCGTCGCGTTCTCGCGCATCATAATATCGCTGACCTTGAAGTTACCGCTGCGCTGGGGTAGGGTAACGCTAAATACCTGTTCTTTGTAACCTATAAAGGATACCTTTATGGTATATTTCCCTGGTTTGATGTTAGGAATCTGGAAATGTCCTTTTTCTGTTGTGAAAGCACCTGTTATCAGTGAGTCTTTATTGTTGAATAGCTTAACGGTAGCGCTATTCAACGGTTCCAGCGTCTGGTTCTCATAGACAGTGCCGCGTATGTTCAGCCTGGGCGGAACCTGTTGTGCTGATACTCTAAAAGCAGTCAAGAGCATCAGCAACATCGCTGTAAGGAATATAGTTGATCTACGCATCTTCAACTATGACTGCTTTTAGGCTACATGGTTTAATTTTCTAACTTGAAAATATTATCTAATAGAAGTGAACCCCGAAAGTTTTTTTGTCTAACTTCCAGGGTTCACTTCATGCTTTTTTTTGTTATTATCTGTTTTTTACTAGTTCAAACTAGTTTCACTAGCCCTGCTAGCCTATCTAGAACTTCTTTCCCTTTAGGGACCGGGTGTAGGCCAAGAAAAGGAAACCTATAAGCAGCAGTGCCAATACCGCCAGTGCGCCGTAGGCAATGGCTTCTGTAACATGTACGGTTTGGGGATCAAAGGTCATGATGACCGTGTGCTTGCCAGCAGGAATACGGATGGCACGCAGCACATAATCGGCACGGGCTATTTCTGCTTTTACACCGTCTATGGTGCAGGTCCAGCCGGGATAGTATATCTCACTGAATACTACTACGCCACCCTTCTGTGAACTGATCTCGTATGTCAGGCTGTTAGCCTCATAGGCTGTTAGCGTAACCTGTGCGGTGGTGTCAGGTTGCAGAGCCTCTTCACCCAAGACATCTTTGAACTTCTTGTCTACCACTGCCACATGCTTGTTGTCCAAGTCATGCAGGGCAGCAATCTCAGCATCCGCATCCTCTACATACTGCACCTTGTTAACAAACCATGCATTGCCATTGGCCCATGGGTTCATAATAGGTAGCTTGCCGTTGTCCTTCAGGGGCAGGATGGCGTACTTCATATTCAGCATATTCAGTACGGGATACAGACTGTCACCGTTAATGGTCTCCAGCAGACCGTTAGTCTGAATGGCAGCCTGATGGAAGGCGCGCATTTCAGGGGAGATATGCTCCTCTATCAGTTCCTGATAGCGACGCAACTTAGCAGCATGGTAGCCACCGATGCTCTTGTGATAATAAGAGGTGGTGTTATCATTAAAGGTGCTGACTGTCAGGTTCAGTACACGGTAGTACTTGGCAGAATCTTGCAGGATAATCTCATCAGCCTGACTGGGAGGGAAGGCCTGTGCCTTGGTGCGGGGAGTAACAAACATACTGTCATTGAGGTAACGCTTGTTGATGCCCCACATATCTGCCAGACAAAGTACAATGACACATGCCACCATAGGTACAGTCTTAATCTTACCCCAACGGTATACAAGCAGAATCAGTGTACCTACGCAGATGATGATGAAGCTGCGCATGGCATCAGCTGTGAACATAGCCTGGCGCATCTCGCTCATATTGTTCATAATCTGCCCAACCAACTCCTGTGGGATGTAACCTGCACTTACATACTGCTGCATGTACATCTGGTCAGAGGTGGAGATGTAGTTCCCAAAGAACATATCAGGCATCAGCCAGAACAGGAAGCACATACCGCCGGTTGCAGCGAAGGAAATTAAGAGTGAAGAATTAAGAGTGAAGAATGAGGACCCTTCCTTTGTCCCTCCCCCAAAGGGGGAGTTAGAGGGGGCTTCCACAATCTCCTTCAGCGCCAGCATGGCCAGCAGGGGAATGGTGAATTCTGCTATTACCAGGATGCTGGCTACGGTACGGAACTTATCATACATAGGAATGTAATCCAGGAAGAAGTCCGTGAAGGGCATAAAGTTCTTACCCCACGACAGCAGGATACTCAGAACTGTAGCCGCCAACAAGCACCATTTCATGGGACCCTTTACAATGAACAGTCCCAGCACAAACAGGAAGAGCACAAAGGCACCCACGTACACGGGGCCACTGGTACCGGGCTGCTCGCCCCAATACTGTGTAAAGGCACGGTAGATGGGGACAAAGTTAGTGTTGGCATGCTTCATGGCCTCCTCGTTAGAAGCCAGAGGTACGCTGGCACCGCCCTTGACGTTGGGCACCAATAGGGTCCATGTTTCCCCAATGCCGTAGCTCCATGCCGTGATATAGCTGCGCTCCAGTCCGCTGTTGGTCTGGTCTGCTGCGTCTTTTGTTTTCTGCGTCAGCTCACTCTTGCCACGCATACTCTCCTTGCTATACTCCCAGGTGTGGTAGAGGTTGCTCAGGTTGATGCAAACGCCTAAGATAGCGCCAATGGCAAAGCAACCCGTAGCTTTCAGCCATTGCTTGAGAGTCTTCTGGCGGATGGCATCAATTAGGTAAGCCAGACTCATGAACCCTATCACAGAGAGGAAGTAATAGGTCATCTGCACATGGTTGCTCAGGATCTGCAAAGCCATGAAGATACCTGTAGTAACAATACCCAGCATATACTTACCTCTGTAGCACAGCACCATACCGGCTATGGTAGGCGGGATGAAGCACAGGGTCAGCAACTTCCAGATATGGCCTGCCTGTATGATGATGAAGTAATAGCTGCTGAAAGCCCATAGTATGGCACCCAGAGCTGCCATCCACACACGGAAGTCAAAGGCACGCATCAGGATATAGAAGCCCAGCAGCATCATGAAGACATAAGAGGCTACGGTAGGCAGCCCCAGACGGTAGATACTCTCCAGGGTACTCAGTTTATCAGTACTGGAGTAGCTGGGACTCATCTGATAGGTAGGCATACCAGAGAATAGGGTATTGGTCCAGCGTGTGCGCTCCCCGTTGTGAGTGGCACGGTACTGTTCCATCTCTATACCGCTACCAATGGCAGCATCATGGTCCTGACCTGCCAGTATCTTACCATCCCGGATGGGACCCAGGAAATAAATCATACTAATGGCCACAAAGAACAGAATGGCCAGCACATCTGGTAATAGTTTCTTATAGTTCATAATTTTCAACGATAACGTTAACGTCAACGATAACTCTTATATTTCACACAGAAATCGCGGAAAACGCAGAGGCCCCCTCCCTGCTCCCCCTTTAGGGGAGTGATTATCACAAAAACCGCAAAAACCCTTTTGCTCTTGCTGAGGCTACGCCTCTGATGCCGTGTCTGTGTTCTTTTACTTGTAAGCGAGCTTCCAGATAAAAGCTCACAGCCACATCATCAATCTCTATGAGATTTCAGCCAGATCAAAAGAAAAACCCCGCCCTTTGGGCTAAAAAACCGTTTTTAAAGACTTTAGGCGTTAGACCTTAGACTTTAGCAGATATTGTTCCCGTTGAGAATTTTCTTGGTTTTTCTTTCCAAAACTCGAAGCACGGACAAGGGTCTCCTATGTTTTCTTTGATCACTCTTTCTGCGAATATCTGCGCTTTCTGTGTGACATTATTTCAATAAATCAATTCTCCAAAAACAAGAAAGTGAGAAGCGCAACATTAGATGAGCACTCCTCACTTCATAGGATTTCACTTTTAGAAAAGTTACCGCCCTTAACCCTCCCCCAAAGGGGGAGCAGGGAGGGGGCCTCGTTTTTTACTTACGCAGACCCAGAGCCTTGACGATAGCACGGTAGCGGTTGATATCGCGTGCCTTCAAGTAGTTGAGGAGTGCGCGACGCTTACCTACCAAACCGGTCAGAGCACGCTCAGTGCTGTGGTCCTTACGGTTCTTCTTCATGTGCTCAGTCAGATGGCTGATACGGAATGAAAACAAAGCAATCTGGCTCTCAGCGCTACCAGTATCGGTAGTACCCTTACCAAACTTGCCGAAGATCTCTTCTTTCTTTGCTGAATCCAAATACATAATTCTGTATTGTTTTTTAGTTAAACTTGTTTGTCGAGTAGCAACCTCTCTATGGCACTACCTCGCAAATGCGGGTACAAAATTACGAAAAAAAATCAATTACCTATTACATATAGGCAATTATTTTTCAAAAAGCTGTCTTTTTTCATCTTTTCTTCTTCCGTGGGGAAGAATGAAAAGAAGCAAAAGAAGAAGGTTGCGATTAAGCGAGAGGAGAGCCAAACTTGTTTGGGCTATCCCGAGCGTGAGCAAGCTCGACCGAAGGTCAAGCCAAAAACGTCCTGAGCTCATGGGCCGCCTGGCTGGTTCTTGGAAGGCTGAAATGAACTCGCTACGCTCAGACAACATTTCAGCTATTTCTTCCAAGCCCCAACCTGGCTCTAAAGACCCATTCGTGCGGAATGTTTTTTCCCTCCCCATCCTCACCAAGGAGGGGGGCTTCTCAATCAGTTGCGGTTTATTGGAAGATAAGCGAACATGGTGAGCTTTAGACAACCATGGCTCACCCCGAAGGGGCAAAGGCTCCGTGAGCCATACCAAAACTTTGACGGAGGCGGCATATGCTGCCGTAGTCAATTAAGCCTCCCCCAATGTTGTGGGGAGGCTTGAAGGGGGTAGGTACCCTCCTTAGGTAAGGCGACTGGGGTCTTTAGAGTAGCCACTGGATGTGGCTACGGCCCCACAAAGGGGAGCAACTACCCAGTTGCGACGGTGGGATGGCGGGTGGTTGTGAAAAATAGAAAGAAGAAATGAACAACAGTTTTGGTTCTTTTTCAAAAAGAAAACCCCTCCCGAGGGAGGGGTAGGGGTGGGGTTAATCTCCCACAATAACTTCGCTGTCCTTCAGAACCTTACCTGCATCACCGCCGCCAAATACGTTGCCCATGATATGAGCACCGTTCTTTATCAGTACCTTTGTCCATGCAGAGAGGCTGAACCATTCAGGATTCAGTTCCTTATCGCCACGGCTGGCACCATATACTTCGCCGCCATAGAACTCTTTGTAGTTCGTTGGTGAACCTATCGTTCCGGCAATCTGAACCAGATTGGCAGACATCTTTCCTAAGCCCTCTGTGGCATCGGAATTAGGTTTGATGGGTGACATGGCAGCAAATGGAGGACATACACTGGCTACCGAACCGCCGCCATATACATTACGGTGGATGGTACCGCCATTGATGTAAACAGAGGTGGTGTGGGTAACAGAACCCGCAGAGGGGCTGTTAGCTTCTATGGCATCGCCATGTTCATCCTTTACACCTGTATCATACTTGCCGATACCGGAACCGCCTCCAAAGACGTTGCCTCGATGCAGCCACTGTAAATTGTCAAGTTCCTCGTTAAGTGTCTTGCCTATTGTGCCAAAGAGTGTTCTGTAGTCATCGGTATAGGGAACACCTATTGTACCCTTGTTCACGGTTACCTTAGTACCACGGCGTACGTGTCCGTCCTGACCGCCGCCATATACAGAACCGTAGATGGTAGGTCCGGTGCTGTTGTCACCGATGGTAATATCCGTCTCGTTTACATAGCCTAGGAACAGGTAAGGACTGTCTTCGAAGTTCATTTTGTCCAGTTCTGTAACCTCAGCTGCAGCCTGACCGCGGCAACCGCCAAAGATGTTACCCGTAGGCAGGTCATCCTTAGACATCACCTTAACGAGGGCCTTCTTCTGGTTTGCATCGGCACTTGCCAGCACGGCTCCGAATGTTGACTCTGTGTATGTAGTGTTGTCCGCATTCAGCAGTTTGACGGCAGTCGAGGATGTTGGCATGAAGCCTACGGTACCGGCTGTTATATTGATGCTGCCTTTACCGCTGTGTTGGAAGTGGTATCCATTACTCTTGATGGTGCAGGTATCACTCCATAGGGCATCTGTAATCTTTTCGCCATAACCGCTCGGGTAATAGTCGTCGGTACCGCTGGCATAGTTGCCCTTACCTACAGAGCCTAAGTTACCGCCGCCGTAGATGTTGCGTATGACTTGTCCGCCGCTCATTTCAACCTCGGCATTGCCATATACCTTACCGGCAGTCAGGTCGGGATACTCCTTGTCAGCTACCATATAGGTACCCTTACCCTTACCGCCGCCATAGACAGCGTGTCCGATTAAGCCGTTCTTGATTTCGACCTTGGTATTTTCGTTTACATGGCCGTTTTCGCAACCGCCATATACTGAGCCTGCAATAGCTTCAACGCCATCGTTGATTCTCAAAGAGAATTTCTTTTTATTGTCCTCGATGTTCTCTACGACGGCTATGTCAGCTGCTGTCGCAGGATTGTCGTAATTCACGGTTACCTTAGTCTCTCTTACGTTTGCAAAAGGTGCCAGCTCGTAACGGTCGCCTGCCTTACCTCGTGTACCGCCGAATACGTCACCGTTATCGGAGCCTGTGGTACCGATACGTCCGCCAGTGATATTGATGGTAGCCTTTCCGGTAGAGCGCTCTCCGCTCAAATTCTGATACACGTATTCTATTGGCCAGCTGAGTGTAAATCCATTGGCCGGGTTTTTGTGCTCTTTGGTGAGTCCTTCATTTATTCTGCCTACCGAGCCCATAGAACCGCCGCCATAGACATTCTGTGCAATAAGTCCTCCAGAGATGTTAACATTGGTATTGCCAATTACACATCCTGCCCATGCGTTATGTAATTCCTCGCCATCATCAACCACTCCGTTAGTGTTTTTGTCATCCCAATAGGTATCCGTACCACAGCCGGCACCATACACATTGCCGCGGGTTATCCAGGCTTTCTGATTAATTTCGTCATTGCCGAAGTCATACCATGGGTCATTTTCATCAACAATGCCGATGGTTCCGCTCTTTATATTCACTGTTGCATGAGTAAATACATGACCATTCTCACCACCGCCATATACAGAACCCTTGATGTCGGGACCGCTGGTAGCGTCATTCTCCGTACCGATACTTACGACGGATCTTTCCACCCATGCCATCTTGTCGTATGGGTCTTTAAGTGCTTGATGAGTTACAGGAATTACCCATAATGTTGTGGGTTCTGGCTTCGCAATGTCACCGCGTGAAGAACCGAATACCATACCATTGTCGCGTCCGTTGATGCCGATGGTACCTCCCGTGATATTGATAGTAGCAACACCTGTGCTTTCTGTCCATTTCAAAGGAATACCCTCTGGAACTGTCTCCATGTAATAGAACTCTCCTGTGTTGGTTTTTCCGTCAGAGTAGATAAATGTACCTATAGAAGCGATGGCACCGCCTCCATAGACATTATGGTAGATGTTACCGCCCGTGACATTGATTGTGGTATTTCCTTTGACAGTGCCGGATAGCGGATAGCTGGCGACACCTCTACCGCCACCATAGACGTTACCCATTGTGCTGCCGCCATACATCACGTAGCCGTCACCTTTCCTTACCTTATTCAGGCCGACTTCACCGCCGCTGATGGTTATGTTCGTATTACCTCCCACCTGTGCCAGCTTGCCACCGCCATAGACGCTTGCCTTCACCTTTCCGGCAGACATATTGATGGTGGCGTTACCGGTAACAAAACCTGCAGAATCCTGGGGAGCTGCAATACCGGCAGTTTTCTCGTCATCAGTCAATGCGCGATCGCTACCATAGCCACCGCCAAAGATGCTTCCGAAGGTATATTGTGGTACGTTTCCTTTCTTGATTTCAGAACCTACAGAACCTCCGGTAAAGGTTATCGAGGTGTTACCCTTCACCTGGCCGAACTCTCCACCGCCATAGACACTATTCTTGACGGTACCGCCACTGACGTTTATGATTGACTTCTTGGTATGTCCCAGTTTGTTCCAAATGGGGTTGATGTTTCCATTAATCAGGGTCAGACGTCCCATACCGCCGCCAAAGATATTGCCGCCCTTCGAGTGGTAAATCTTCTTAATCGTAACTGTCTCATCGCTTTCCCTAACGGTGGTCTCGCTTTCGCCATCCGCCATCTTCTCCTTGAAGGTCAGATTTTCAAATTCGGTCTGCTTCAGGATAGTGTTTCTCAATTCCTCACTGGGATTATATATGTATTCGTAGTCATTACCAATGGTACCGCCGCTGATGTTGACTGTTACTACACCGTGAGTATCACCTGTCTGCATCTCGCCGTCACGGTCATTGATACCAACAGAACCTAATCGACCGCCGCCAAAGACACTGCCCAGCATGGTGCCGCCGCTGATATTGACATTCACATTACCACCGACGCGTCCGGCAAGTGCGTTCGTACCTCCGAAGCCACGGCCACCACCGAAGATGTTTCCATCCACGTAACTGGTACCCCATGTACCGATGAGGGGGAATTGGATATCCTTATCATCCACCGTCTTTTTCGTTCCGTTCAGGATATTCAGGTGAATATTACCGTTTATCCAACCGTCCTCGGCTCCACCGAATACAGAACCATATACCCATGCATCTCCACCGATGGTTACGTAGGCATCTTTTTCTACATTGGTAATTCCATCCAAGAATGCACGTTCTTCACCCTTACCGCCACCGAATACGTAGCAAGTCACGGGGTGAGCGGCTATCTCATCCAGTGTACGTGGTACACCCAGTGTTCCGCCTGTCATCTTAACGTGGGTGTCACCCTTCACAGTGGTCATCTCGCAGCCGCCAAACAGGCTGGTCAGGATATGACCGCCGGTAACCTCAACCCATGTGTCACCCTCCACATTTCCTGCGGTAGCTAGCCATTTGCCGGCTTCATAGGGGAAGTAACCGGATCCACCTCCATATACGCTGCCGTTAAAGGCACGTCCGTCAGAGGCAATGTATCGGCCACCCTTAGTGGTTTTGGTGCTTTCGCCTGTTGGTATTGTCGGATACTGTTCCAGTTCTCCTGTCTGGTTGGCAAACATGTCGTGAGGTGCATAGATATCGGTTGTCGTTACTTTACCGGCAGATATTGTCTTTCCATACAGCCAACTGTCACATTCGGGCAGGGATTTAGCATATTGTGCCTCTACCAGTGCCTTGTTGTCATTACTTACACCTGTTAAATCTCCGGTTCCCAAGATTAAGTGTCCTGCGGCCCACTCGGCATCAGTATATCGACGGTTAATACCTTGATTTACCAAAATAGTTCCGTTGTCTGCGCCATCTGATACTTTGGTCAAAAGAATATGTCCGTTACCAATCTGACAGTTGCCGCCAATCTTTACGCCGGTGTCGTGCAGTACGTGTCCGTTCTCGCCGCCGCCAAAGACAGAGCCCTTTACCCATGCCGTACCGTTGATGATTACCTCGGTGCTGTCAACAAAGGCTTTGTTAACATCTGCGGGAAGGTTGGTTCCCTGCCCGCCACCGAATACATGGCCGAAGTTGTCGGGCGCGTCATTTTCTTTGAAATTACCATCGTTATCCAGGTGGTACATTGTCATGTCGTTCGGACCAATCTCACCGTTGCTGATGGTTACATGGCATTCGCCCGTACCTGCTACGCAGCTGGTTGGCTTGCCGTCTGTGTTCGTAAAGTTACCCACATGTCCCATTCTACCGCCACCATAGACAGAACGGGTAATGAAGGCTGCATTACGTGTCAGGTTGTTATTTTCTGTACCATCCGGATCGAAGCCTTTACCCGTACCGATGTTCACGTACGTATTACCGATAATGTCAGCTTCGTTACCGCCACCAAATACATCGCCTATCTTTCCGATAGCCAGTGTGGCATCTCCAGCGTCAGGATGGCTTTCAACGGTGTAATTAACCCCTTCTTTGTCGCTTGCATGCACGCCCACAGAGAAGGCTGCGAGTGCGGCAGCATCTTTGTTGGCATATTTGGCAACGACCTTTCCCGTCTCCATATTCACGTTAACGTGGGGACTTCCTACAACCGTGGCACGATAGCCGCCACCATAAACCGTTCCTATGTATGTTGCGGAGATTACATTGACGATGGGGTCTGCATAAGGCAATCCGTAGAGTCCTGCTAAAATCAAGGCATCCTTTCTGAGTTGAGCCTTCTCCTCCTCTGTTGCCCCGTCGGGATATACAACACTTGTGACTACGGCAGTTGAATCTGACAAGTATTTTTCCTTTGTTCTTGGCCGGTAGTTTGGATTCTCATTTGTTCCGGCATTGTAGTATCCGTAGACAGAGTAGTCTGCAAGGTAGCCGCCACCATATAATTCTCCGATGATGATGGGCTTACAGCCTTGTTCTATTACATTTACGGTGATGGAACCTCTGATAAGTCCTCCTCTGTCATTTCCGCCAAATACCTGGTCGAAGGTACCGTTGGTAACATTCAGCATTACGTCACTGTTCACGTTGGCGTTTGTGGATCCTCCGAACATTTGACCGGCCTTTGCTACGCAGTCAAGGGTAACGCGTGCTTCACCATCGATATCTGCATTCTTACCGGCACCATAGGTCTTGTCGTAAACCAGGTCACAGGTACCGGATTCCTGATATACAGACAAGGCCATCGTACTGATATTACCCTTCTGGTTACTGCCGCCATATACCATGTGGACGTGTCCACCCACAACTTCTGTAGTAGCATAACCGGAACCATATCGATAATATGCCTGTCGCTGTTCCTTGGTTCCTGCATCGGTGTTATCTATGGCCACGTACGGTGTTGCCTGAGCTCCCGTACCGTGTGAACCGCCCTTGTCGTAGTGTGTATAGTTCCCGTACCCTACATTGGCACCCGGGTTCTCATACCACTTACCATCATTCAGCTGATAATCGTCTTTACCGTTACCGCCACCGAAGACCTCGTCTATTTCGTAGGTTCCGTTCACTCTCACATAGGTGGCTGGTGTGGGGGCAGCATTTCCACCGCCATATACCTGTCTGATACTTGTCAGACTACAACCGTCAATGATTACTTCCGTACGGGCCGCATTTCTGATGGCCTGGTCAGGCGAGTTAGCATTGGTCGGGTTGTATTCTGCCAGGTTTCCTCCGCCATATACGACCTTTACGTCATACAGTTTACAGAGTTCCTCCTGTACATTTGCAATAGCCGTGTTGATTGCCGTACTGTCGGCTTTCGATAATGTTGCCTTGTCTTTATTGTCCGTCCATGTCGTATTTGCTGCAGTTATGACAGATGCTGTAACCTTGGCAGGCACACCTTCTGCACCTGCTGCATCAATCAGTCGTTTCAGATAGGCAACGATGGTCTCGTCTTCATGACCGGTCTCGCCTTGAGCGGGACGTCTGCCAAACTTCAAATTGATTCTATCCTTACTTCTGTTCTGCGTGGCATAGACATGTACCGTCACATGACCCTTAGGTGTTCCGTTATAGTCGTTACAACCGAATATGCGATCTACAATACAACCTGTTTTCGTTCCGTCTGCGGTTTCTCCGTTATTATTGTTGTTCAGTTCAAGGGTAACGTCACCGCCAATGTCAGCTGCTACTGCATCAGTACCCTTACCGCCACCGTATGCATCGTGGTCGATGGTACCGCCGGTCAGTTGTACATTAGTATTCTGTTTAACAATACCCATCTCACCGCCGCCATAGACATTACCATGTATAGCAGGAGAACTGGTAAGAGTCTCCCCTTCATAGACGTTTTGTATGTTCACCTGTGTTCCTGTCGAGATGGCAAAGTAGTTGGAGTTGATGCCATCATCTTCCATACCACGGCTAGCGCCAAAGACGTTGCCGCCATATTTAAAGCCATAATCCGTAGCATTACCTATAGTACCACCTGTAATATTAAGCGTATTGACAGAAACCTTGCCGTTGGCAGCATCTGTATACGGACCAGCACTCATTGTCCAACCAGGAGGAAGCACACTGGCCAGTGAACCACCGCCATAGACATTGCGATGGATGGTGCCGCCCTTGATGTCAACAGTGGTGTTACGTGTTACGGAACCTGCAGAACTGCTGAAACCTATCTCCTTGAGCGTGCCGTATGCTGTGGTGACGGAGTTCTCCTCGCCTTCGTCATACTCATCATTCCCATTTGCATCTGTCCAAGTGCTGTTGATTCCGTCGTAGTCGTACTCATACTTGCCAATACCAGAGCCGCCACCATAAACATTGCCTCGGTGCAGCCACTGCTTGTCAGTAACAGGAAGAGCCTTTATAGCACCGGTAGCTTCGTTATATGATGCACCAATCTCACCATTGTTAATTGTCACTTTTGTATCCCTACGCACATGTCCGTCCTGACCGCCGCCATAGACTGAGCCATAGATACGCGGGTTGTTGCTCAGTGAGCCTGCTGTGCCTATAGTAACATCTGTTTCGTTTACAAAGCCCACATAGAAGTCAGGATTCTTATCAAGTTCTGATACTTCTGCTGTACCTTGGCCACGACAACCGCCATAGATGTTACCATAGGGCAGGTCATCCTTCAGGGTGTTTTGGGGTGTTGTTGAATCAATGTAGCCCACCTGGCCGCCAGTGACTGAAACCGTTGTTTTACCACTACCAGTAAAGTTGGTATCAGCCCAAAGGTTACCAGTAATCTTTTCGCCATAGCCGGTTGTATAATCATCGCTACCGCCAGCGTAGTTGCCCTTACCTACAGAAGCCATATTACCACCACCGTAGATATTGCGTACTACATAGCCGTTTGTCATGCTGACACTGGTATTGCCATAGACCTTACCGGCTGTTATGCTATAGGCTTTACCTTCAGTATTGTCGGTACCGTCAAACTTCTTCAAATCCGCTGGATGGTAAGTATCCTTACCCTTACCGCCGCCATAGATGGCATGGCCAATCAAACCATTTGTCAGCGTTACGCTGGTATTTCCTATTACGTGACCGTTCTCGCCACCACCATAGACAGAACCGGCAATGCAGTCGTTGCTACCCTTTGTACTTACATCAGTCCCAGTTTTGTAATTCTCCGGGGTTGCTGTGGGGCTTGTATAATTGATAATGACTTCCGTTTCCTTTACGTTGGCACATAGGGCCATTTCATAACGGTCGCCAGCTAAACCCTTACTGCCGCCATATATATCACCGTTATCAGTTCTTTCCTTGTAGCCTGATCCTCTATAGTCCTTACCCGTAATACCGATACGTCCGCCGGTTACCTCCACTGTAGCTTTGCCGCCTATTGATCTACCGCCCACGGCAAGACTGTCATTCGGTGCTGCGGCATGATAGTGGAAATCGTAGGGCCAGCTAAGGGCAAATCCGTTCTCTGGATTATCATGCTTAGTCATATTTGTGAAGTCACCGGATGCATTGCTCACGAAGTCTATAAGACCTACTGATGCATATTCTCCGCCGCCGTACACATTAGTCTTCACCCATCCACCACGGATGTTAACCTTGGTGTTTCCTGATACGCAGCCTGCCCAGGCCATCGGAGTAAAGGTGTAATAGGTGTTAGCGTATCCAGCCACAGCTATGGTCTGTTTTTCTGTCCTGTTGCTGCCATAGCCACCACCGAAGACATTACCGCCTACGATGCTGTTCCCATCTATGGTCACTGTACTTCCGTTACGTACCACGCCATACTCTCCACCGCCATATACATTGCGTACGATGTTGGCTGTACCGCTGATGGTAACATCGGTCAGCTTCACCGCAGCCAACTTAGGCCATAGTGGATTCAGTGTTTCTCCATCCAGTAGTGTCAGACGTCCCATACTGCCGCCAAAGACGTTACCGCTGTATTTGGCTCCATCGCCAGTGGCTGCTGAATTACCAATGGTTCCACCACTTATATTAATGGTGACATGACCATATTGGTTTCCTTCAGTATCATCATTTAGCAGGCCATATTCCGGGTTAGGTGAGCCATTGGGAAGAGTAGCATCTACCATGTTGATACCTACCGATGCCAGTCGGCCGCCGCCATATACAGAGCCCAACATAGTGCCGCCAGCAATGGCTATGTTCACATTGCTGTGGACAGAACCGGCTGTCAGCGCATTACCTGTGTAGCCACGTCCACCGCCGAATACGTTACCGTCAACATAGCTGGTACCCGTTGTACCGATGCTACCACCGTAGATTCCCAGTTTCACATTCTCCAACACGTGACCGTCCTCACCGCCACCGAATACAGAACCGTATATCTTGGCAGTGCCTCCCACATGCACTCTTGTATTCTTAACGTTGGTCCAAGTGTTGAAGAGGGTACGTGTGTCTCCCTTTCCTGCACCGAAGAGGTAACAGGTCACAGGGTGAGCCTTCATGGCCTCTACCGTGCGTGGAACTCCTAATGTGCCGCCCTTCATGATGACAACACAAGAGTCTCCCAGCACATCGGTATGTTCGTTTCCGCCATAGATGCTCGTCAGGATATGACCGCCAGTGATTTCAACGAGTGTGTTACCTCTTACGATACCAGCAGTACGCATCCATTTGCCTGAAGCATAGGGGAAGACACCGCTACCGCCGCCGTATACATTGCCGTAGTAGGTATGTCCGTCCTTGGCGGTAGAGCTTCCACCATCAAAGTTAAACATGTCATAGGGCGAATAAGGAGAAGTGTATGCCCAATGGGGACATTCAGTGAAATCGCTTGCGTTTTCGCCTGACCAATTGGCTGTTGTATAGGGCAGAGACTTACCAGCACCGCATCCTATCTGTCCTCCTTGAATCTTTACGTCAGTATTGCCTAATACATGTCCGTTCTCGCCGCCGCCATATACAGAACCTTTCACAAAGGCGCTATCTGCTATGATGACCGCAGTTGTGTTGACGTATGCTTTAGTCTGAAGGCTTGCATCAGCACCTACGGCACCCTTACTACCGCCAAAGACATGGCCGGTAAAGCGTTCTTTAATGAAGTCTGACCCAGAATAAGCGGACAGGAAGTTGGCAGGCATCGAGGCAGGTCCAATGGTACCGCCTTTGATGGTAACGGTGGAAGTACCACCGGCTGTGCATACCTTCGGTTCGTCAACCATGAAGGAGTTGGGGTCGTCAGTTACATCCCCGGCAACAGCCAGTGTGTATGTACCTACTGATCCCAGATTACCACCGCCATAGACGCTTCCTCTAATACAGACACCTTCATAGTCAATGGTTTCTGAATGATTAATGGTGCTGACATTAACAGAGGTGTTACCAGATACATTGGCAGCATTGCCGCCACCGAATACATTGCCGGTGATATGGGCACCAAGGACGTCTTTGTCTTCGAATACAACAGTACGATATACTTTTGTCTCGCCTTCCATATCGTACATGAGGTCGCCCTTGTAATTGTATACAGAGTCACCTTTTTCATTTACGAATGCACCGCCTGCTGACTTTCGTTTCAAAATGCCCACTGATGTTGCAGTTCCAATATTTACTGTTGCATTGCCTACGATATTACCTTCGTTACCGCCACCATAGATATTACCGATAGTTCCGATGGTATTGTCTATTTTTCCTGCATGAATATTTGGAATGGTTTCTCCGGTATAACTTGCGGGAACTGCAAATGTCTGATTGGCCAGACTTCCCTTTCTCATATTGATGTTAACCGTGGTGTTTCCTTTGACATCGGCTTTTAAGCCTCCACCATAGATATTGTCAATACGAGTTGCTGACTTGACATTTATTGTGATAGAAGCGGGGTGATTGTCAGGATACTCAGTTCCGTCTTTCTTCGTGCCGGGATAAGGAGCCTCGTTACCACCGCCCATCAGGTTTTGTATGATAATAGGTTTACATTCATCAGTCTCTTCAATGTTGACTATAATATTACCACCAATACTTCCTCGGGCATCGTTCCCGCCAAACACATTAGTGTAAACACCGCTGGTGATTGTCAAATTCACATTACCTGAAATGTGAGCATTGTAAGAACCGCCATGTACAAACTGTATGGCATCTGAAGTACCGCAACCAGACAATATCAAGTTTACGTCTCCAGCAACGTCGGCTTCATTACCGGCACCGAACAATCGGGTCAAGGTTAATCCGCACTCACCTCCAGTTCCAGAGGTGTCTGTTGTAGAAGAACCCAGAATATCGCCTTTTGCATCGCTACCGCCAAATACTTGACCAATTCTACCGCCCTTTGCAGAAATCTTTGCGTCGCCGGTAACCATAGCGCCGTCATTGGCAACCCATGTGCCAGCACTGTTCCTGACGGGCATACTACCATTACCGCCGCCAAAGGCATAACCTATATCAAAGGCTCCGAAAATAGTAACGTCAGTTGAGGGAACGGATGCCGAGTTACCGCCGCCGTAGACTTTTTCTATAGATGTATCACCACATCCGTGGATAATGACCTTTGTCTCTTTGCCTGTAGCTGGCAGGTAGTTTGCCATATTGCCGCCACCATAGACACCTTGAATCTCATAATTTCCGAGGACATGACTTCCGCCATCTACTCGTTTCGTCTTGAATATTTCTACTGTGATATTACCCTTTGGCGAACCATTGAAATTATTGGCACCAAAGATGTTTCCGGTTATGGGAATAGATGCATAGTTCTTTCCGCCAACAGTTATGTTCTGTGCAAGTTCTCGGGTAAAGGTCGCACCTGTACCTCCATTAGCGGTGATATCGGCAGTCTTATTAACATTAATGGTTATATCACCATATACAAAGACTGCAGTTTCGGCATTACCCAGACCACCACCAAAGACATTACCAATCTTGCCGCCGGTCAGTTTAACCGTAGTTGTATTGCTGGCAGAAGTCTTTCCTGCAGCCCAGGCTGTATCGAATCGCCTGTAATACTCAGCTCCTGATTCTGCTTTCGAATTAGGCCCTTGTAAGATATAATTTTCGTCAACTTTCTTATAGAGTCCTGAGACGTCACTTGTGCCAACAGTTAAAGTCGCTGTGATTTTGTCATATGTTGTGACAAGATTTGTATCATTCCAGTTGTCCGTATTGGTATTGGCCAATGCACCGCCGCCATAGACATCATTGATTACTTTACCTCCGCTTACATTCACTGCTACATTGCCCTTTACAATACCAGCCTGACCGCCACCGAAGGCACTGCCCTTGACCTCACCACCACTGATGTTCAGTGTAGTGTTCGTCACTGACGCATAATTATGATCCGTCAGACCAACCTCACCACGGGCTGCGGCATATACATTACCATTGTCACTGCCATTAACTCCAATGGTACCACCGCTGATGTTGACAGTGGTATTTCTGTTTACAGAACCCATGGCACCGGCACCATAGACATTGCCAACTACTTGACCACCATAGATGGTAACTCTGGTATCATTGCCTACACCGCCAGACATCAGGTTGTACTTCGTGTTATTGTCATATTTATCCGTACCGCAACCTGCACCATACACGTTACCACGATATGGATAGTTATAGTCCTTACCACTGTAGGTTATATTATTCTCACCATCTCTATACTCAACATCTTCTCCTGTATTGATACCAATAGTTCCGCTGTATATTTTGACCTCGGCATCATGATAAGTGTGACCGTTCTCGCCACCGCCATAGACGGAACCTTTAATGGCTGGACCTGCAGTGGCATCGTTCTGTGTACCAATATTCACCTCGGCATCATACACCCAAGCCAGCTTGTCATGGATTCCGCCTGGTTCGCCTACATCACCACGCGATGAACCGAATACCATACCATTCTCCTTACCATCCGAGCCAATGGTTCCGCCTGTGATTGATATGGTAGCCTTACCCGTACTTACAGTTTCGAGTCCGGTTGGCATGCTTGTTGAATTGTCATAGGTAAACGTACCCACCGAACCGTAGGCACCGCCACCATAGATGTTATGCAGGATAGTACCACCGGTGATGTTGATTATGGTGTTGCCTTTTACAAGGCCTGCCTTGACCTTGTTCAGGTCGGTTTGTTCACCAGTGCCATCGTTTCCTAAGCCGCCACCATACACGTTGCCGTACACAGCTCCGCCTTGATCAGGTGTACCAATCGTACCGCCAGTTACATTCACCACGGGACTGCCATCCATAATGGCCTGGTTACCGCCGCCATACACACTCTGGCTAATGGCACCTCCATCAATATTAACGGCTACAGTACTCTTGGGCGTTCCATTGGTGTTGTTACAGCCAAAAACATTGTTTACACTACCGCCCTCAACGTTTACGGTAACCGGACCATAGACGTCTGCAGCATGGCTGCCATCGCCCAATCCACCGCCATAGAGGTTACCGTTGATGGTACCGCCATAGAAGTTTACGTTTGTCGTTGGCGAACCTTCACTAATTGTTGTGCCGTCAGTCGTATTTACCTTACCCTTGGCACTACCGCCATAGACATCACCTGTGATATTGGCATAGCCTACATAGTTCGGTGACTCATTGGTTCCAATATTTGCACCGATATTCACTACTACATTGCCAGTTACTTTTGTAGTCGCACCATATCCGCCGCCAAAGATATCACCTTCAATAGTGATACCCGGACGTTTAGTTTCATCATCATTAGTCAGTTTTTGATCTGCAGTACCGATGTTCAACGTTGCGTCGCCATCCACGTCAGCAGAGTAACCGCCGCCGTAGATACCAGCTTCTTCAAGATTGAAATATTCATTAGTGGTTGGGCTAATATACGTGCCATGTGAAGCATCTGTATATGTACCTCTTGTGATATTAACACCAATATCTTCATTTCCGTATGCTAGTGCCGTACCTATATCCACAAGGGTGTTACCAGTAACCTTGGCTGCATTACCGCCGCCAAATACCTGGCCTATCTTTCCTATATTGGCCTGTTTTACACCATTCTGATATCCCTTCCAGGTGTTGACCCAGACTCGTGTGTTACCAATCACTTCGGCTTCATTACCACCGCCAAAGATTCTTCCGATGGACGTACAGGAGAATACATACACCTCTACATCTGCTCGTGCTGCGGGATCTCTTCCTGTATAAGCAGTTCCTTCCGTTTCCGTTTTGGCTGTCCATGTATATGTGCCATTGCCATTATCTGTTTTGGTACATCCGTAAATAGAGTAGGGAGCTTGATTACCTCCGCCATAGAGTTCACCAATTATAAGGGGCTTACAACCATCCTCCGATACGTTTACGGTAATGGAACCACGAATATCACCACCCGCATTGTTACCACCGAACACACGACCGAACTTACCACTGGTTACTACCAAGGACACGTTGCCATTAACGGTAGCCTGCTCGGCACCGCCATATACTTCTTTCACGTAATCCTCAGGCATACATTCCAGAATGATGTTTACATCACCATCCATGTCAGCATGGCTGCCAGCACCAAAGACCTTGCCTACATTCAGGTCTGTACAGTATTCGGGTTTTGTGAATATATCGGTTCTTTGCTTGGTACGGACATCAGTACCACCAACAATATCTCCCTTGGTGTTGCTGCCACCATATACATAGTTGATATAACCGCCCAATAGTCTGGTTACAGCTTTACCGGTACCGTATGTTCCATTTGCATGATTAGCTTCGTAGGCCGTTGGGTCAATAACACCCACATTGGCACCTGGGTTGTTCTCTCCAGAGCCGTTACCGCCACCATATACATTATTTATAATGTAGGTACCCTTGATGGTTACTTCCGTTGCTGGTACGGCAGCAGCATTACCACCACCATACACGTAGTTGATGCTGGTCTCTTCACAACCTTCAATGATTACCTCAGTACGGGCTGCATTTAACTTGGTAAGTTTGTCATCATAGTCCTCTGCATTTTTGTCTGGTAAGACAATCAAAGCATTCGTCGGAATATAGTCAGCTTTGTTGCCACCGCCATAGACAGCTGCCACATCGTAGGTGGTACGCTGTTCACGCGTTTTTGCCAAAGCTTCCACTGATGACTTGTCACTATCTACCGTACGCTTTACCCAAACCTTTACATGTCCCTTAGGTGTACCGTTCAGGTTGTTACAACCGAAGATGCTGCCAGGTATCTTAGCACCATCGAGCAATACGTTCACATCACCGCCTACATAGGACAGGATATCGCTTTCTGCTCCGTTTTCGCCGTTCTTTTGTCCCAGACCGCCGCCAAAGACATTACCGTTGATGGTACCCCCGTAAAGGTTCACATCTACCTTCTTTGTAGCATCAAAGACAAGTTCGCTAGCAGGTTTGCTGGTATTCACATTACCTAATGCACCACCGCCATAGATATTACCGTTAATGGTAGCTGTACCTGTATAGACGGGAGTTTCATCGTTGGACTTGGTTCCAATGTTCACCGTCACATCACCTTCTACCAGGGTGGGCTCACCAAAGCCGCCGCCAAAGACTGCATCGGTAATAGGATCGGCTACCGTACCTACCGTACCGCCGGTAATGGTTACTGTGGCATTGCCTTTCAGCACACCGTTGGCGTTGCTACCGCCATAGACGGCTGTAGCTACAGAGCCGCCACTTATGGTCACCGTTGTATTTCCGAGGTTCTGGGCTGCAATGCTGCTGGGGCTGGTCTGTCCCAGACCACCGCCAAAGACGCTACCGCTGACGGTACCGCCGGAAAGGGTGACTGCTGTGGCATTCACCGTACCAAGGGCACTACCGCCATAGACGTTCTGGGAAACAGTACCGGCGCTGATGCCTACTGTCACATCTCCCGTGACTTCAGTTGTCTGACCCTTACCGCCACCATAGATATCTGTGCTGACCTTACCGCCAGTCATGGTTACTGTGGCTGTGCCAACAACGTCTGCTGTGTTACCACCACCGAAGACGTTTACAACACCGTCTGTGGCATCCGTAGCCTCAATATTCACTTGGGTAGAACCATTCACGGCCGACATGTCGCCGCCTCCAAACACACCGCCGGTTGTCTCGTTTTCCACAATACCGCTAACCTTGGTGGTTCCCTTGATGGTCAGGACGGTATGTCCCACCTGGCCTAGTGTGGTCAGATCTTGGTTCGTATAAATGTAATGATTCGTCGGATCACTGCCGGATTTGCCGTTTTCGAGAGTCTTCTCAGCTTCCGCAGCGTTCTTCCAAGTATAGGTGGTAGTTCCCGAGAATTCACCAGGCTCAAACATACCAGAGTTACTGTTGAATTCCGGAATCTTGGTGAAACCGCCATCTCTTACTTCAAGCGACGGAAGTGTACCGGAATAGCCGCCTCCAAAAACATTGCCGTTCACCGTACAGTTTTCAAGTACCGAGGTGGCTGTGCCGGTTACCTTACCCAAGCTACCGCCACCATAGAAGTTCTTATTGATGGTACAACCCTTCAGATTTGAGAAGACATTGTCACATTGTGCCAGTGAGAACGATGCAAACTTTACATACATACGTGCACCCGTCACACCGGTTGACCATACAAAGAACTCGTAGTCGAAGTCGGTGGCCACGCCAGGTCCTTTCTTACCATAGTCTGGATGGCTGCTGCTCGCATTAGTTGTCTCACCGTCGAAATATTTTTCTTTATCAGTGGTATAGGGATTTGAACCAAATTTGAATCCGCTTTCGTCAATATACTTTTGTCTGGAATAGGACAGACCGCCGTAACCGGCACCGAAATACTTGTCAAATACACATCCTTCGGCATTGGTGGTCACAGCCTTACCAGTTGTCATATTACCGAATTTCGGGCCACCGCAGAAAAGTGTTACATGGCTGTTGTAGATATCGGTAGTGATGGTACCCTTGATGGGACGGGCATCATTGATGCCGCCACCATAGAATGCATCGATATCTGCATTGTAGATTTGCCAATGTACATCGCCATTGATGGGTTCCTGACAGGCGCCGGCAGCTTCCACAAAATGTCCACCGCTGATGTAGCACTCAGCATTATCCGTTCGTTCAGCGGCGTTGGGGTTGTAGGTTCCTGTAAGATAGAATCCCTTGAATTCACCTCCCGTCACGGAAACCGGGATATGAGGTGTGGACTGTGAACCGTCGCCATGGGTACCCACACCAAAGTTGTCAATCTTAACGTTACTACCCACATGGATATAGATGGTATTACCAGGAATAGTTGTCGCACGTGTGGATACAAACTGTTCAAATTCGCCGCCAAGGAGAATCAGAGGTGATGAAGCCTTAGTCCAGCTTTGGCTTTGATTATTCTCGTACTCCACCTGGTTGGAATACACGATACAGGTGTTCGTTACCTCGAACCATCCGCGCATCAGGAAAATGGTGAAATTCTTCAGGTTGTCTGTTCCATTGGGCTTTTGAGCTTGTGCGGTACCAGGTATGTTAATGAAGTCGAAACGGATGGGAGAAACCGACTGGCGGTTGTTATGGTGGTAAATCATGCTGTAGTCTGGTTCATTATCATGGTCCAAATCTGCAGACATGATGGTGAAAGGTTTGGTGCTGTTAGCTGGTACACCACCTTGGTGCAAATTGCCCACCAGTACTACAGCATTGTCATAGACTGTGGCGTTGCCGAGGGCTTTCAGTGCATCCGTAATATTCTTGTGGACGGTTTGTTCACTGCCATCTATGGTTATCTTCTGTGTATCATACGATTTGCCTAATTGGGATACGCTCTGTGCCGCATAACCAGTGCTATAGACAACATCCAGATATTCGTCAGCCACGTAGGCAGCATTACCCCAGTAGGGCTCGATGGTGATGCTACTCACACCGTAAGGAACGTCGAAGTAGGCTCCCTGAGAGAACACTCGGCCACTGACGGAATACAGATCCTTGTTGGAACTCTTACGGTCAGCATAGTTGTGGTCAGGGAAATCCCTGACACCTGTAGCGGGGTAGTTGGAGGAAGTATAGGGGTCATCAGTCACAGCCGTGATAGCTGTAATCTTCCAACCTGTCACTACCTTATTGCCTGTATAGTTCTTGGTGCCGACCTCGTTGTAGTAGGGCAGTTGCACCTTGTCGTAGTTGAAGTTGAAGCGGTCAAAGTCCTTGTCGGTTCGGGTGAGGGTGAGACTGGTAGTCGTCACGGTAGCACCTGTGGGTTTAGTCTGGCCGCCAGTAGTGGTGTTGGACTCACTGATGGTAACATTCAGCGTACCTGTCTTAAGGCCTTTGTTCCTGTTTTCCTCGGAATAATCAGATAGGTCTCTCGTGTCATAATTGATGATAGAGGGATACTTAGCTTGTGCTTTCAGTACAGGATAGGTCTTCGGAGTGGCAATCTTTCTGTCTGCCGTTTCCAACACCCACTTCATCATATCTGTGGCATTGACCGTTGTACTTGTGGTAGAGGCATATTTGGCTGCCAGGCGTCTGTTGCTGTTCAGCAGCTGACGGTAGAACTCAAAGCGGTTCAGGTATTTGTCTTCTACTGCCAACGCACAGTTGTATTTACCTTCTGTGATATGGCTGGTAGGTAACTTAGAGTAGGCATAGTAGTTGTAGGTATTCAGACCTCCTTCCGTGTTGTTGATATTCTGACCGCCATAGACGGGTGACTTGTTGCTACCGCCTGTGATATCGCCGTAGAACATACAGTTCATCACCATGGTCTTCATGTTACTGGCGGTAGATGCTACGTTGTTATAGCCCACAATACCGCCTACGTTAGAACCACCTGTGATATTGGCGTAGCTGAAGCAGTTGATGACGCGTGAGCTGCCGTCAAGCAATCCCACTATACCACCTACATTGCCACTTCCTCCTACAGAGCCGCTCAGCACACCCACATTGTAGATACGGCTGTCTCCTGTTGCCTCGTTGGCAATGGCACCTGCGTTTGTTCCTCCGCTAATGCTGACGCCATTCAGCATTACATTCATTACCGTACCGCCATTGATGCTGTTGAACAAAGCATGGCCCGACAGATTGCTGATGGTATGCATACCACCGTCGAAGGTTCCTGTGAACGGAATGGTAATCTCAGAACCAGCTGTAACATCTGTTTGTAGAATGTAATATTCACCAGCATATTCCTCGGTGCTGGCCATATCTATGAAATTGTCGAAGTTGTCTTGAGAAGTAATCAGATATTTGCCGTTCTCATCGGTACTCATCGGGGCAAATATCTTCTTTGATATCACATCAGAAGGCGCATATCCTGTAGCCATGGCAATGGCTTTGATGGTTTGGCCAGCTGTAACAGGGATGTTGCCTTCTGAATATGGTCTACGTGTACTTGAAGATGTGGGATCGCTTCCATCTGTGGTGTAATAGATGGTAACCCCACTTGTTGGGAATGCACAAGAGATGGTTACGTTGTCACCTGTTCTGGTAAAGACAGGGTTGTCACACTTCAGGGTAACAATAAGGGAGGCGATATTAGAGTTTACCATACCGTCTTTTACGGCAATGGCTTTGATGGTCTTGCCAGAAATGTTCTCGGTCAGTGGCCCGGTATATTGGGCTGATGAAGTGGTAGGATTAGAACCGTCTGTTGTATAATAGATGGTTGTTCCTGCTGTGGCACAGGTAATGGTAATGGCATTGGAGCCATTGTTCTGTATGGTGGGTGTGGCAACCTGATTGAAAGTAACAGTAGCCACCTCAGAATCTGTATATCCATCTTTTGAAGCAATGGCCTTGATGGTGGTTTGCGCATTGATTGTAAAGGGAGCGCTATAAGCTGTGCTACTGGATGTAGGTGTTGTCTCACCGTCTGTGGTATAATAGATGTTGGCATCTGCCGGAGAAGTGGTGATAGTTACTTCTCCAGTTGCACTTGAGTAAGTGATGGAAGGGGTGACACATCGCATAGGGTATGATGCCGGCTCAAATGTCCAGTGGGCAGTGTTTTCGTTCTTGCCTCTATCTTGCAATGTACCAATATGTGAATTGTTGCTCATGGATGAGGCTCCCAGAGCAGTGTATTTGTTTTGATATAAGCTTATCAGTTTCTTGGGGACAAGAGAAAATGCAGTGTATTTATCGCCTTTTTCGTTCACAACAGCGAACAAGTAACGATCTTCTTCCTCTCCTTCGCTTAAGTATGTACGTATGTCAAAGGCGTTAGCGGTACTTGTTAACGAATTTCCGTTCACTGTACTGCTGTTGAAATACATTCGTTTGCCGGTTGGGGCATTTACTACATAGTAGTATTTCAGGTTGGGAATAGTGGCATCCGATGCTGCTTCTACAAAATACCATACGCAGTTATTATTCCTGTCAGTAGAGACAGAGGCATAGTTGTTGTGTGTTGATATTACATAACTGGTATTGCTGGGGTGCCTGTTCTGGATAAAGTAATAATGCTTGTCGCCATCAATGGTTGAGTTTGTAAAGGGATGTGCCCATGTAACAGACGCCTTTGGAACAAATTTCCACTCTGAGTTAGGGTCGCCGGCTCCTGCTGTGCTTGATTTCAGTCCATTTGTATAATTAACATTGGAGCCTTTCTTGTTCACATAATGGGAACTGCTGGATTTGGGGCTGAAGAGCCATTGACCTTCAGAACCTGAGATGGAGAATTTGTAAGAATCGTCAGGTGTCGTAGT
This sequence comes from uncultured Prevotellaceae bacterium, assembly GCA_946415645.1. GTDB lineage: Bacteria > Bacteroidota > Bacteroidia > Bacteroidales > Bacteroidaceae > Physcousia. Next base: position 31,794 of record CAMKTJ010000005.1, on the reverse strand, counting down.
ACTTTTAATGCCAATAGAGTTGTCGGCACCATTATTTCCCATGAGGCGGAGATATTTGCCTGTGGACTTGTTGACGATATAGTAGTATTGCTTCCCTCCATCTGTGCCAGCATCCATAAAATACCACAGCATCCACTCATTGGCCATGTTAGAGGTAGATACACCTTTGTCGTTACCATCCTCCATTGGAATCATATAGAAACCTGTGGCACCCTTGGATTCAATCCAGTAGAGTGTTTCCCCGGAATGCGCTGCATGTTGTTCTGGGGTAGTAAGGGTAAAAGGATGTTGTGCCCAAGCACCACAGAAGTTACATACCATCATCAGTACCACCAGAAGGGTGCGGAAAATGGACATACTACGGAGTTTTTGCGCGTACGTGTAGAAAATATTCATTCCCAGTGTGGGAATAATTTTTCCCCCGTGTAGGAGTAAATTGCGGTTAGTAGAGTTATAGTTTAGTATATAGTTTGTTCTTCGTTTCATGGTCCGTCTGCCTTTTAAGCACACTTTACACACTGCAAAGGTAATAAATAATGTGTTAACCACAAAATATACTCAGTTTTTTTTTGAAATCTCCTATGCCTCACGGCAAGAAATCCCACAGATCTAAATAGATTTTCTACCCACGCGTTTGCTTTTAAGGGTTGGGCGGTATTACTTTGTAATCCCTTGCGTGCTGTGCTTTACTCTTGGACTTATAAAAGCCAGCTTTTAACGTCCAATTCTAAATCCCATCACCAGTCATTGTCATGACTTCACCATCCCTTAAAATCAAATCAACCCTCTCTTTCAAAAAATAGACTTTAGGCCTTAGACGTTAGACTTAGCATCAAACTCAATCAGTTAGAATCGCTACGCTCAGATTTGAGAAATATCAACTGGAATCAAAAGCCAGAATTCTTTGATTATATTTGGCTTTTAAGACAATAATATGTAAGTATCTGCGTTCTAAATACGATACACCATTTATTTTGATGCATTATGACTGAAAATGAATTAACATTTCAAATACGCGGAGCTGTGTGGGATGTCTACAATACCTTAGGCCCAGGGCTCTTGGAATCCCTATATGAAGAGGCTCTGTTTTATGAACTTCAACAGAGAGGTCTGAAAGTAGAACGTCAGAAGCCAGTTCCAATCATATACAAAGGGATTACCTTAAAGAACGACTTAAGGATAGACATCTTGGTTGAAGACCAAGTAATCATAGAATTAAAATCCGTAGAGGAAATAAAACCAGTCTTCTTTAAACAACTAAAGACGTATTTGAGGCTTACCAATATACAATTAGGTCTTCTGGTTAACTTCGGAGAGGCTGACATGAAGAACGGCATCCGGCGGATTGTATTATAATATATTTTAACTTTCGGGAGTTATAAAATGGAGTTAAATAGGGAGTTACGCCAGCGTTGCTGGCTGGAAGTTAAGCACTTCGTGCTGGACGATAGCTTTGGGTGCTGTTGGCTTTTATGGTATTGTCCTTTTATAACTTCCATGAGCGTAGCGATTCTAATTGATTGTGTTTGATGCTAACCCCGATATGTATGGGGTGATGAGTTATTTGGGGTATGAGTGTTAAGAGCTTGTTCTTATAAACTCATACCGCAGATAAGGCATCAATGGCTCTCAGTTGAGAGACATAGCATCATACGCAAGCAAAAAATCTCTTTGGATCTGTGGGATCTGTGTGAGGCTACTTAATATAGAGTTTCTTCTTATTCACGATGTAAGAACCTGGGGTGGTGATAGGTGTGATGACCTTCTTGCCCGGCTCAAGCGTATAGGCTGTGAGGGTAGCACCGCTCGCATTCACAATCACGATGTTGACGTTCTCCTTCAGGTGAGAAACCGTGTAGATCTTCCTGCCCTTAGAGTATATCTCCAGACCGTTGGTATCATTGTCACTACCCATGTCATCATCCGGATTCAGGTCGCCTATGCCGTCATTAGAGAAGTGGATAGAGCGGGTCTCAAACTTGTATTCCTTGGTCGGGCTGCTCACTGCAGCAAAGTACGGACGGAACGGCTGTACTGTTGTTTCCACTGTTGTAGAAACCTTGTCATAGCTGTCACCTGTGGCTGATAGCGTGTAGGCATCGGCATTAGCAGCAATAGTCTGAGTCATGTAGCTGGGCTTGAAGCTATAGCCGTTGTAAGTTACATCTGTCAGCTCATCGTCGCTGACACCAATGCTGGTATTCTTCTGTGACACGAACGAGATGGTCTGCTTGTCCAGTTTCTCTGGGTTGGGAAGTTTCGTTGTGGTAGCCTCGAACTTACCGCTCAGGTCAAACTCGTAGTAGGTCTTGCCAGGCAGACCTAACAGATATGGTGTGGCAGCAGCCAGCATAGGATAGTCATTATAATCACGGGCTTTACTATAGTAGATGCCGGGATATGTATCCTTGTGGTAATCCACTTGTCCGTGGTTGCCATTGTAGTAGTAATCCCACAGGAAGGTATTGGTTACCGCAGCATCATATTGAGCAGTCTTCTGCATGACGTTGCCGTCGCTCTTGGTAGGATAGGTGAAGCGGGCTGTACGTATGGCATCCTCGCCGGATACTTCGCTGATGTCGCGGTACTGACGCAACCAGTATTCGTGTCCGATCTTGCTGCCGGTACTGTTCTTGCTGGTCTCGCTGCCATCATAGAAGTGGGTAATCTCACCCTTGTCGCTGGTGGTTACCAGTTCTGCTGTGAATGGGATGCTGATGCCCTGCCATCCTGCGCTTCGGTCAACAAACTCATTGTCCTCGGGAAGACGCTGGTAGAACATACGCTTGTTGCTGGTGAAGTCGTATGCCATAGGCGCATTGAAGTCGTTCAGGTCAACCAGCATGTGGTCCTTATATGCAGCAAAGTCATCGCCAGCCTGCTGTATCCAGTGACCGTGTATGTAGGCGGGATCTTGCCATTCTATGTTGCGGTAACTGTCTTTGTTGCTTTCAATGTTATCATAGACATACTCTGTCAGGTACTTGCTTGTTGTGGTTGTTGTAGAACCCGAATCCTTGGTGTAAACCAGCAGGTTACGTGTCAGGTTGACGTTCTTGAATCCGGTCAGACCATCATCATCCAGCAATGGCGGGAAGAACTTGGTGTCCTGATAGCCCTTCTCGTAGCCGCCTGCCACATCGCCGTTGCTGCCGCTGAAGTCTATGGCCGTCATACCCTTGTAGGCTATGGTGGTGGCATCACCGTTCTTGCTCTGTGCAAATACGGCATTCTTGTTGAAGTAGGCAGAGCTCATGGTCTTAGAGCCGTAGTAGGCGGGAGCGCGGTAAACGCGGTTGCCGTTCTCTGTATCATCTACCCTGCCGTTATTGCGGTTGATGGCGGTAGGAACGTCCTGATGTGTCAGTCCTTCTACATAGCCGTAGTTCAGTGCCTGACCAAAGAACAGGTAGTCATCCGGCCAGATGGGGAACCAGTATTTCCTGTCGTTATCCTCTGTATCAATGTAGCAGCGCTCGTCCTCAGCCAGAGTGATGCTTCCCGATGCATAGCGGAAGTCACCGTCCTCGAAGCGGTCTTCCACATACTGGATACCGTTTGAAGTGTTGTCTATATAGCCCGAAGAGCAAAGGCTTGCATTCTGAGCGTAGAATCCAGTCTGCAGATCAGACAATCCGGCTCCATCTTTCTTGTAGTAATAGTATTTGTAGCCTTCATTGACCTTCTCATCGCAGTAACGCTTGTACAGGTAGAAGTTATTCAGGTTGTAAGCCAACTCACCATTGTAGAAGGCCTTCTCCGGCATAGCCTTGGCATTACCACGGAGATGCGTTGTGGTCTTGTATGCTTTGTCTTCTGGGTAGTAACAGTTGACAACTTGCTTACCCTTATCGTCCTGTGGGTCACCGAAGACGGCATACTTGGTACCGTCAGGTGTTCCTGTTGTCTTAATCCAACTACTCTCTACGTATCCTGTACCGGTATCTACCACACCGGCAGTGTTGAACGAACCTGTTACACCTAAGTTATAGACGCTACCGCAAAGGTTCTCGAACAACGAGTTGTCAAGACCGCTGATGGTATGTCCGTCGCCATGCAGATCACCCTTGAAGCACTGGCTCTCGTCAATACTTGGCGTTGCCTCGTTATCTATGCTGCCAATAGGCGTCCAGCTACCGGTATGGTTGATATCCGTACGTAGGATGAATTGCAGGTTGGTTCCAGCCTTTACACCCTTGGTGTTTGTTTCATCGGGATAGTATTTGTTAGTGCCTGTGTCTGTGCTGTTGTTCAGCAGACTATGGTCTACCAGATGGGCGTTAGCACTTCCTGTAGCTGTAGTAATCTTGTTATTTGCTACTGTATAGCCATCACCTGAAGCACTAATCAGACTCAGGTCGTAGAAGTCTCTCAGGTAGTCCAGTCCGTCCTCCGTTCCGCTGTAGTTGTTGATATAGACTTTGCTGTCACGCTTCAGGCGGGTGCGGTCATAGTCCACATGCAGGTGATACTTCTTGTCGTCCATCACCTTCTTCAGGTCGTGATAGTTGGCCACGCTTATAGGCACATGGTTAGAGTAGGTCTTACCCAGGTAAGTCTTGGCGTAGTATGCCAGATAGAATCCGTCCTGATACCAGTAGAGCGAGTCTACGCTTGGTGTATATGGTACACCGTTGATATGACTCTCTGCATCCGATGGGTCTTCAAAGAGTTCCCATCCGCCACCCAGAATCTCGTAGGCACCAGGCTGTACGGTGGGCACGCGCATGGTGATGCTGGTACCGGGCAGTACGATGTTGGGCTCTCGGATATCCTCTACGGTGGGCACACCGCTCTTGAAGTTGATGTGTATGTTCACTACATGGCGCTCGCTGACAGGTGTGATGTGCAGACCGGATGCATCACTCTCCTCATAGTCGTATTTGTAGATGACGGTAATCACCTTTTCGGTAGAGAGGTCTTTGATGTTGGCATTTTTGCTTACAAACAGTGTACTGGTCTCCATTGGTGATTCACCGTGGATGGTAAAGTTCTTCTGCTTGTTGGGCAGATTCCTATAGCTATATGCCTCATTGTCTGCTGCACCTTGGGCAATGATGAAACCGATGGGAACCTCACCGCTTGAGATAGTCTGATTGGCAGTGATAGAAACGGTCTCTCCATTAGAGTTCAAGCCCTTGGCATTAGCCATAATGGCTTTCACGGCTTGGCCTTCACCATGTTCATTGATGGTATATGCTTCGCGGCAATAGAAATAGGTACCCGCAGCGTTGAATGTCAGAGGGGTGATGTACTTCTGCTCCTCGCTGCTTAGTTTAGAGTATGCATCACCCTCGATGGTAGCTCCTGCAGCATAGGGCGTTTCTACATGGACAAAGCTTTCACGAACCACATAGACGGTGTGAGACCCTGAAGCCACGTCTTCTGACTTCACCGTGATGGGTGCATAGTGACGCTGCTCGTTGGGCAGCTGCTCATATACTTCGCGAGTCAGTTCGTCATCTTTCTTTACCAATTGGACACTTTTTTTCTCAAACTTTTCTTCTGTTGAATTGTAACGTGTGACTTCGATTTTCTTGCCCTCGCCCATGTCTAAGTCGGTTGCACTGTTATAAGTTGCCGTGTAGTCAATAGGTTTGGTTAGCGAGTAGTGGGCATCATTGTTATTAGCTCCTTCCAATGTGCTGGCTGCCGAGTCATACTGGTACTTCTTGCCTGTTGTTCCGCCGTAGTTAGGATCAATGAGCAGGTCAAGGGCATCGTAGTTGAAGGTAAAGTTCTCGCGGTCTGCTGGCGACATAGCGCTGTAGGCTTCCAGAGCACGGTAGTTCTTGCTGGTCTCATAGTAGCTGCCGCCGTATAGACCATCGACGGTACAGATGTAGGCAGGTACAATCAGGTCGTTGATTTCGGCCACAGATTCCGGGTATCTGGTCTTATAGGCGTCAATGTCAGTATCCGTCAGCAAGTCGTTTACATAGATGTAATCAGTTGCGGATAGCTGGATGGTGGCGGTGCTGATATAGGCAGGTGTAGTGTATCCGCTGATTTCTGCCGATACAGGTGCGCCCGGGTAGTAGTGTGCACTTTCGGATGTGTACTCCTTGGTTAGCAGATAGGCTGGCACAAATGTAGCCTGGTCGGTGCGAGAAGTAATAGCAGTATACATCTGCTTGAGGCCTTTGACATCTCCCTCGTCTGTGTAAACGCCATTCTCATCCTTATCATAACCTTCATATTTGTAATAGGTAGTCTGTGAGATGATGTCATTCCTGCTGTATTCCTGCTGTCCGTACAAGCCAGTTTCCGTAGGATGGTAGGTGGGACCGTTCTCGTAGCCGGCTCCGCCAGTCTGGTTCTTAACGCGTGTGCTGGAACTTACATTGGTGTACCACTGATTCCAAATATTCGGGTTGGTAACGTTATAGGTCAGCAGATAACCTGTATTGTGGCTCATGTTGTTGGATGAATGGAATACCTCGTTAAAGGCAACCTCTACATCCTGCTCTACGTCGTTCACAAGCCGCTTATGGGTGACATTGGTAGGAGGCAGATTGTTCACGAACAGGGCATCATACTGGCTCTTCAGCAGTACGGTTCCTGCGGTATAGGCAGTTTCCCCAACCTTGCAGTCTTCTGATACAACATAGGTATCTTTTACAAACAGTTTCTTCTCAGCTGCCGGCAGTTTGTTCCACTCCCAGTAACTGATGGGGTCGTTCAGCTGATAGGTCACATCATTGATAACCAGTTTCTGCTCACCGCTGAGCGGGGTGTTGGTATTGGCATCGGTATATGATGAATAATAGGCGTAGAGGTTTGGCTGCACATCCATCAGCGTCATAGAACCGTTAGAGGCGGCATTGATGGTGATGGGCAGTTCCACTGTCTCGCTGTAGGCGTTGGGTGAGCCTGTGTAGGCTGAGATGTACTGGTCATAGACATAGACAGATCCGCTGACATACCAGTAGTGGGCAGGAACGAAGTTGGTACTCAGATACCTGTTGCTGATATTATAGCAGTCATCAATAATGGTCTGCGAACTGTGGATGAAGTTACCGGATGTCTCCCATTCTTTTCTGTCCGCATCGGCAGTAGCATAGTTAAAGTCCCACTTGGTGACGGCACTCTCGTTCAGGGCGGTCAACGTAGTGGTTTTGATTCCAGAGTTACTACGCACGCCATGTTCATTCTTGGCATAGACGAAACCACCGCCGATACCGGGCTGCACATTGATAAGGTCTAACTCAACAACACCTGTGATGGGGCCCCAAACCTTCTCGTTAAGTTTGTTGCCGGTGCTCTCCTCTGTTGTCAGCTCCAGATAGACACCGCTGGCCAATGCCACCTGGTTATGGCATGATCCGTTGTTACGCTTACGGTCGGTCTTATGAAGTTCCTTCCATCCTTCGAATGTGGTTACACCATCAGCCTTCAGGTCGTCTTCGTCTCTGTTTGTTGTACGGACGGACTGGAAGTCCACATCGCTGGTCAGGGCTCCCAAGTAGTTCACGATACTGTAAATACCAAAGTAGTTGCCGTGCATCTTGTCGTCAGCACCAGTATCGCCTGCAGTAGTATTCATCTTGTTCAGCGATACCTCACGCACACGGTTGATGGTGTAGTTGGTATAGTCCACTTCCTCTGGCACACGGTCCTGGGCACCCTTCATCACCATACGGCTACCGAAGACGCCGCAGAAGTCGGCACGCTGAATGGTGTTCATGATACGACCAGCGTATGTGGAAACCACGCCTTTTTCTGCCCAATAGGTTGAGTTAGGAATCCATTTCTTAGTGGTGTTGTTCCATTCCAAAATAGCTGTTGAGCCATCCTTCAACGATTGTCCGTTATCATCAAGGAACAGTACTGTCAATTCGTCGTAGGGCAAAGAGGAACCTACAGAATAGGTGGTATTTGCGTTGTCGGTACAGGATTTAACGCATTCGTACTTAGGCTCATAGTATGCCTGCTCTCGTCCGGGAAGCTGTCTGTATTGCTCAATGGTGAGCGGTGATACAAGATGATATTTGTCTGTACCATAGTTGGTGATGTTCAGCTCGCGGTAACCGTCAACGAAGGTCAGGTTACCATCGCCATACAGACCACCCGTATGTCCGGTACCAATGGTAATCAGGTCGCGGTTATAGACATCGTGGATAGTGGCAGTGGCATTACCGAATACAGTCTTGGCATTGGCATACATATCACTACTACCACTGGCGATATTACCTCCCGCAAAGACGGCGTTATGGATGTTAATGCCTCGTTCCTTCTCTATGGTACCTACATCTACGTTGTCCCATCCCGCTGGCCAGTTGTCTCCGCTCTTGGCTTTCAGCGTATTCAGGTAATCGGTGGGTACATAGTCGCCAACCTTGTAGGTCTTACTGTCGTATTCAATGTTACTGTTCTTTACCTGCAGCCAGGGTTCTACCAGCACCTTGCAGTCCTCGGTGAACTGGCGTTCGGTAGTGTATTTCTTCTGACCAGGTGTTTTCCCATAGGCGTCATCACCTTCTTTAGCAGCAGCAATTTCTTCGGCAGTATAAGTACCGTTTTCAACTTGTATTGTAGTAAAGGCACCGTTTTCATTCTTGAAATAATAGCCCTGATACAAACCGTCATATCTAACGCCGTCTTTCTTGCCAATGCACAAAGTTCCGTCCCCATTCTCGTAGGCACTATAGACGGAACCTTCGTCACCGCCACCGAAGACGTTACCGAAGTTACGGGCCATACCTTCGTCGGTACCTATCTCACCGCCATAGATGTCAACCTCTGTCTGACCGAATACATAGCCCTTGCACTTCAGGTCTAGGGTAGGCTTGATGGCCTCGTCCATATACATGGTACCGTCACCGCCCCAACTGTCCTTACCACGACCGCCACCGAAGACGTTACGCATAACGTGTCCGTTGAACATCTTCACGTGTGTCTTGCCGGCCTTGTAGATGGTAGCTTCATCGTTCGGACCGTTCTTGATACCGCCGCTGGCTATTGTGGCATCAGCCTTCATGGTACCACGACCAATTGGACCAACCTCTCCTCCTCCATACAGACTACCACGGATGGTACCGCCGTACATCTCTACGTTGGCATTGTCCACATAGCTGTTCACAACATAACCGCCACCAAACAGGTTGCCTGCCAACTCTATGGCGTTAGGCTTCTGGTCGTCCAGCTCCTCTACGTACTTATAGACAGGTGATTCTTCTGTTCCTGTATTCTTGTAGCGGTAGCCTATGTAACCGTTGTTCAGGGTTATGTTGGCAGTACCATAGACAGAGCCACCCTCGCCGCCACCGTAGGCATTACGCATAATGGCTGGGATACCGTCCAGGAAGGATGTGCCGTTGGTCTTGCCGATGGTTACATTGGCAACCCCAGGGATATCATACTCGTTGGATGCTGAGATGTCTCCGTCATGCCTTCCTACATGTCCTAAGTAACCGCCGCCATAGACGTTACGGACCATTCCGCCTTCTATATAGACATTGGTTTCTGCTGTAAATGATTTCAGCTCGTACTTGTCATAGACATGACCTCCCTGGCCGCCGCCATAGATGTCCCTCTCCACGTTACCGCCTTTCAGCTCAACGTACGTTCTTCCGCCAACGGTGGCATTGGAACCGAATCCGCCTCCGTATGCATAGCCGTTGACGTTGCTGCCTTCCATCAGATGGACGTTGGTGTTGAGATATTCTTCGGTATCTACAAAGTCCTCGTTATCTGCTACCTTCCAGATGTTATCTGTAAAGGTCATGGGGGCGGGCAGAGAGATACGGCCTGCGCCGGCTACATAAGCTCTGAATCCCTGCATGAATCTTCCGTAACCCCTCAGATTCTCCAACAATTGGTCGTTGGTGAAGTTGGCTCGGGTGAACTGGGTCTTCAGCCATTCTGCCAATGAGCCAAAGTTGAAGACGTTACCGTCACGTCCGCCTCCAAAGACCTTGTAGGCATTGGCACCCGCGTTCATGTAGATATTGGTACGGCCGCAGACGGTCTCGTCACCATAGCCGGCACCGTAGATGGTACCGTATAGGCCATTGCTCTGATAGAGTGGTGCACCAACGTTGATATAGGTATCCAGTGAGATGCGGCAGTTGCGGTTACCGCCGTAGATACCGTTATCAACTATGGCATTGGGACTCTGGTAGTCTATACAAGTGACGTAGGTGTCACAGTAACGGGCAGCTAATTTTGTGTTTGCCGTAATAGCCTCGGGCGAATAGCCTTTGCTACCGCCATACAGGGCATTGACCTTGATGGTAGATGTAGCAGGCACATTCACGCGGGTAGAGCCAATCAGACCTTCCTGGTTACTGCCGCCATAGACATTATTGAAAGTTCCGGCAAACAGGTCCACAACGGTTCTGCCGGCACCGACGGCTCTCTCAGAACCTACACCGGCAAAGGCACCGCCGCCATAGATATCTACATTGGCAAACTGCGTTGCATCCTCTGTCTCGGTGTCGTCAATCAGCACGTAGCTCTCTCCCTGCATGGCATTGTTCATGCTGAAGTCATCGGGGTAGCCTTCGCTACCGCCAAAGATAATGCCCACCTTGTTCTCGGTGTTGTTCACTGGTTTGAAGTGTATAAAGGAATTGTCATCCAGATGCGGGAAGTGGAAGTCTCCCTTGGGGTCACCTACGTTAACTCCCTCTGGCAGTTCTTCTCCCCTGACGTAGGTATAGTCCATAAAGAGGGGATCCGTGTAGTCATATTCGCCGTAGCAACCGCCGAAGATACTGTCCACACGTCCCTGAATGTAGCGCACATAGGTGGCAGCTTCCATCAGCTTGCTGTCGAAGCTGGTTCTGTCTGTTACGCTGGCGAAGTTCTTCTTTCCCTTGACGAAGCCTCCAAAGTCATTACCGCCGTATATATTGTCACGTATCCATGGGAAGCCGTGGGGCGTTACCGTAAGCTGTTCTGTAGGTGTTCCTCCAACGTCTGTGGTGTTCCACGTGCCATAGCCGCCTATATACACCTCTGTATGACCCAGGATGTTGGCGTTGCTGGCACCACCGAAGGCATCATAGATTCGTCCGTTGCCCAGGTTTACATACGTATCACCGCAGACATCGCCTTCGTTACCGCCACCGTACAGGTACTCAGACTCTGGTATGTCAGGATCCGTTCCTTCAGAAGAGTAGATGGTCTTCACGCCCTTCAGGTTGATGGTACAGCTGTAGTCGGCATTATAGACATATTCTCCGCTGCCGTCCTTCTTACCCACAACACCTTCCTCTCCGCCACCGAAGACCTGGAAGCAATAGCCTTTGTTCAGGTTCACTGTGGTGCTGCCCCATATCTCGGTATCCTCACCATGACCGGCACCAAAGACTGTCATGGCCAGGTCCATTACGTCATCGCGCTGACTTACATAATCTACGTTCGACTCGTCCTCACCGGTCTTGAATACCTCACTTCTGTTCAGGACGTCCTGATTGATGTTGATGACCACGTTACCGTTCACATGTCCGCTGTTGTAGCAGCCGCCATAGATGTTGCCGTCCAAAAGACGCAGATCCTTGTCGAGACTGCCCGTGGGAATGGCTTTCATGAAGTCATCCTCGTCATTGTCCCATTTGGCAGTGTTCCACTCCAGTTTTGTTCCTATATTAGTCAGCTCATAGTAGGTATCCGTAACATCACCGGCAACTTCTGTTCCGTCAGCAGTGAAGACACTGGAACGCAGGTTGGTAGTGTAGTATTTCTTTCCTTTGGTAAGGGTAGTTCCTGATGCCACTCTGGTGAAGGTGTCGTCAAGTCTCTGAGGTAACATTCTCACACCGTTGAAGTTCAGCTCCAGTCTATCCTTGATCTTACCTCCTTCTTTATAGCCGTCTTCGGCTTGTTCTTCCTTGCTGCCCAGGATACCGCCGTCATAGTAGGCGTTATAGGCTGATGCTTCTACTGAGGCATTGTTACAGCCGCCCACTACCTTGTTGTATATGTATATGGGTGCGCTGAAGTCCATTGGGTTCTTGCCTGCATAGGTCATACTGCCCACGTTGCCGCCGCAATAGAAGGAACCTATCTTTGAGGTGTAGTCTTCATATGTATAACGGTCGCCTTTGCCCTCGTCCTCAAAGACCAGCCTTGGTATGATGTTCATGGCAGCGCCTTCCATATAGGTCTTGAAGGTCTCGCTGTCCGTCAGGTCCATGGTGCTGAACTTTTGGGCACTACCGCCTTCTCCCTCTTCCGTGATGTTACTCTGGTACAGTTTCAGAACGTCTTCAGTTACCATTCCCTCACCATTGTTGCCCAGGAACACATTGTCGGCAATGACGTGGGAGCCTATCTTCAGCTCTACCAGCGGGTAGTCCTTCAGTGTGCTATGGGCGTCCTCTGTCTCTAAGGTAGCACAGTTACCGCCGCAGAAGATAGAACCGCCTATGACGGTGGGATGTGCTGCATCCGTACCTCTTACCATGATGGATACCTGCTCGGCATCAGGGCGTGTAGCGTTCAGGGCATCTACAGAGGAAGCGTATCCTACAGAGGAATAACAGTAGTCGCCATACGTGGGATCATCTATGAAATTCTCGTTGTCTGTATAGGCATAGGCACCGTTGCCGCCTCCGTAGATATTGCCTCGGATACTGGTGGAAACACCTACGGCATTACCGAAGTAAACCTTTCCGCGGACGTCGTTACCGCCATATACATTACCTATGTCACCTCCCTGTACCATTGTTCGGGCTGCCAGGTTACGGGGGAAGTAATAGCCCGTGAGGTTGTCAACCTCGTTAACATCTGTGCCGTCGGGCTTTAGCGGTCTTACATCCGCCATACGGCAACCACCATAGACATTTTCTATGACAAGGGGCTTGGGATTCGTTTCCTCTGGTTTGATGTCAAGAATCAGACCGTTAGGACTGGTCATACGTCCCTGGTTACCACCGCTGTAGAGGTCGCGAATCTTTCCCTCCTGCAGGTTCCAGGTGGGCTGGATGGCCATGTCTGCCTTGTTGTTACCGCCAAAGACGCGGGCAAAGTTGAACTTCCAGTTGGTATAGTTGCCCTGGAAGGTGGAGAGGTTGACCATTCCCAGCAGATAGGAAAGTACCTGCGTGGCAGTCATGTGGTGTTCTGTTCCTTCTGATTCCCTCTCATAGGTTTCTGCCTGTGTTTGCATATCGTCGCTCTCGTCTTTGATGCTGATGGTGGTATTCTCGGTTATCGTAGCATTGTTACCGCCGCCATAGAGGTGGGCAATACAGCCTCCGTTAATCTCCAGGTAGGTCTTGGGGATTTCCGGTACGTTGAAGCCCGTGGTGCTGGTAGCGATGGGGGCATCGCCTGGCTCGTGGTTCCTCTCATAGATGTTATATGTGTCAGCCTCGGTATCGTGCTCGTAGTCGTAGTCGCCATTGCCGCCGCCAAACAGCTTTCCTATGATGACGGCTCTTTGCTCCGTTCCATTGTCCCTTTTGGAACGGGTGGTGCGGACAAAGGTCTTCCATGTATTGTCAATGGCGTTCTTATCCGGATTGGTCTCCTTGGTCTGATCTCCAGTCAGTATCTCTGTCAGTTCTGTAGGAACGGTGGTCTCTTCGCCAGACAGACCTATGGTTCCTGCTATATCATTACCGCCATAGACCTCAACAATAAAGATATCGCTGGTAGCTTCCTCTCCATAGATGTTCACAAAGGTTCTACCGCCTACATTGGCCATACGGGCTCCGCCAAATACCTTGTTCAGATAACCTGCCTTGACCGTAACGGTAGCATTTCCGCCTACATCAGCAGCATTACCGCCGCCATATACATTACCGCCAATTTTTATTGATGCCAGTCCCTGCGCGTAAACATCATTGAACATTGAACATTGAACATTGAACAAGAAGAATAATAGGCATAGGCGCATAAGCCCACTAAGCTTACTAAGCCTACTAAGCTGCATTCTGCCTATTATGGTGTTTATTCTTCTCATTTTCTTTTCTATTCTAGTTCTTTCTAGCCTTTCTAGCCTTTCTAGTTCCGCTAACCGCTAACCCCTAACCTCTAACCGCTAATCCCCTAACCGCTAACCGCTACTCCCACACTACGCTGGGATTATCCAGGTCCGGCTCTGAGAGCACGTACAGGTACGTGGGCATTACCGTTAGCTGTAGTGTATATTGGTAGCCGCGTTGCAGCTGGTTCTTGTTGAACCGCTCCTTGGGGACTATCAGGTTCTCTGCCACACAGCCCTTACGTGTCAGGTTGTCTTTGCGGTCATAGACATCATAGGTGGTACGCAGTTTGTAACATATCTTGCCGGCTCCGCTCAAGTTGAAATACGGCACATAGGCTGTTTCTGTGGTGTAGCTGTCGGCTGGCAGTTGTACACCGTCTTCGCTCTCGAAGAGGAGTACGGGCGGCAGGTCGTCAGACGAGCCGTTGGGTGTAAAGAGGATTACATCATCGCCAAGGGGCGATTCGCCCGTGTTGTTGGCTGTCAGGTTCACCGTGAAGTTTCCCGTTTCCTTCATTGGTGTTATGTCAGTCAGGTTGTCCAACGTGTATGTGTAGCCCATCAGCTCCACCTTGCGTAGCTTTATCTTACGCAGAGTGGCATACTCAGTCCCCACTCGGAAGCTGAACTCCAACTTGGCGTACAGATGTTCGCAGAGCAGGAACAGGTAGTTATCGGCGGCTTTCAAGGTAGTGCTGAACTTACCTGGCTGCAGACCTGTTACCTCGGTTTCTGATGTTCCGTCTTTAGCTCCCACAATCACGCAGATATCCTTGGTCATCACACTCTTCATGTTGTTGAAGGTCAGCGTTGCCCCCTTTGCGTAGGTGTCGTTAGGTGTTATGCTCACGTTAGCTGCATTGTAGGGAACATAGCCATACAGATAGTAAGTATCTGCGGCGGGGGCATCCGCTCCGCTGACGTACCATTTCCCCTCTGTGGTATGGTAGTAGATGCGGCGTGGATCGCTGGTGCTTGGACTTGTGGTAAAGAAAGCGCCCACAGCTGTGGTTCCCTCCCCGGTATATAGGCTATAGCCAGTAGGAGGCGTCCACTCCGTACGGGTTAATCCATTGACCATTGACCATTGACCATTGACCATTGCCACTTCGTTCTCGCTTCCAGCTCGCGACCCCTTCGGCGTTGGCCATTGGCTGTCATAGCTCCCCCTCTCCTTGGGAGAGGGTTGGGGAGAGGCTGGTGAGGCTGTTGGAGCATCTTCCATATAGGATGGTACATATCCCACTATCTGAATGGGCGTACCCTTCTCCTCCTCAGCGCCGGGACCTTCCAGCTCAGAGGAGCAGGAGGTAATGAAAAAATGAAAAAATGAAAGAATGAAAAGCATACGGCATCCCAGGCCTATAAACCGCATACGGCTCATAAGCTGCAATACCTTGTCTATATTATTACTTCTCATCTTCATTCTCTAATCTCTAATCCCTAATCTCTAATCTTTTTTTATTCTCACACAGATCCCACAGATCTCACAGATTCTTTATTTAACAAAAACCTTAAAAACCTCTTTTTGCAAGCTTTGGCACTTTGTGCCTTTGTTATGCTATTGCCATGAATCTGTCTGTAAGCAAGCTTCCGCCATCTCCCTGGCAACAGCATAACACATACTTTCGTATGTCAAAGCTTTCAAAAAGAAAAACCATGAAAACCATTTGTTTATACGTAAACGTTATGGGCTTAATTGCTTATTAGCTTAGTGGCTTATTGGTTCCTCGCTAACCGTTTCCTCTCCCTCGGGCGACTGGGGTCTTTCGCTAACCTCTAACCACTAACCGCTAACCGTTTCCCCTTGGGGAAATGTTTTCTAGCGAAGCGGGGTTTTTCTTTTGATCTGGCTGAAATCACATTGTGATTGATGGTGTGGCTGTGAGCTTTTATCTGTGAACTCGTTCACAAGTAAAAGAACACAGATACGGCATCAGAGGCGTAGCCTCAGCCAGAGCAAAAGGGTTTTCCTGGTTTTTGTTTAAACCAATGTTCAATGTTTTAAATCTGTGTGACATTATTTCAATTAACTGTCAACTGTGACCTGTCAACTATCTCAAGCTCTCCGCTGAGAGATGAGTTTTATTTCTTTTTTTTGCTCTGCAAAAATTACCAATTATACAAATTATATTGCGCGGTAGTTTCTTCGTCTGTCTGCCAGTCCTTAACCGCAATGTTCACATTATCCAGCTCCACGCCACCCTCGTCATTCACCTTAAATATATAGGTGTAGCGGTAGCCAGGGCTCCAAGTCATGTATTGGGCGGGCACTGTGCAGTCCTTGTCCGCACCGTTCACCGTCACCGTCAGCTTGTACGCCCCCTGGCTTGGGATGGGGAACACCGTGTACCAGTATGCTGTACTGGTAGAGGGTGTGGTAAAGGATGTCAGGTACTTGCTGTACTCCGGCGTGCTGTTCCAGGTTTCCTGTGTCCCTTTTCCTGTGATGGGGAAGGTTATGGTCACCGTTCCTGTCAGCGCTATGCGCTTTTCTGAGTCCAAGGGACGGAAGTCGGGATCGTCCAGCATAGGTGTGGGTGTGGCATCGGGGTTGGCGTATATGAATTTGAACTGCACCTCGGCAAAGGGCTTTATGAACTCCATTGTCACGGGGTGTCCAAACTGACGGGTTGGGTAGTCCCCCGCATCACCGGTACTGAACCACAGATGTGTATAGAACGGAGCATCCGCCGCATTGGTAGCATCTGCTGTGCAGGTGTATTTGTAGCACTCCGTGCCCTCCGTTATATGTTCCCATGTACCGGGTGTGGCACTCATCTCTGCCGAACCGAAGAAGCGGTAAGCCTTGGCAGCAAAGTCCCAGTATTTGGGTGTCTGGTCGGGGTAGGTCATCAGGATATAATCCCAGTCGTTACTGTTGGTAGTGGTAGTGTTAGCCGTATTTGTTACCCACTGCACGTGGTACTGGTCCATCACCGTCTGCGTACTGCTGTAGCTGCCTTCGTTGTCAACACTCATGCTCTTGTATGCCCATACCCTAAAGGCTTTTGTGTAGTCCTCCAGTGGAGTGTTAGCACGTGTTACCTCCTCCTCTGTCAGCTTTCCGTTAAAGGCAATAGCGGTAGGGTCCTGAACCTTTGGTTCTGGATCCGGTCCGGCTATCTGCTCCTTAGAGCAGCTCACCATCCCTATTAGGCCTATCAACCATATATACTTTATTGCCTCTTTCATTTCTTTAATCTCTAATCCCTAATCCTTTTTTATTCTCACACAGATCTCACAGATCTCACAGATTCTTTATTTAACAAAAACCGTAAAAATCACTTTTTGCAAGCTTTGGCACTTTGTGCCTTTGTTCTGCTATTGCCATGAATCTGTCTGTAAGCAAGCTTCCGCCATCTCCCTGGCAACAGCATAACACATACTTTCGTATGTCAAAGCTTTCAAAAAGAAAAACCATGAAAACCATTTGTTTATACGTAAACGTTATGGGCTTAATTGCTTATTAGCTTAGTGGCTTATTGGTTCCTCGCTAACCGTTTCCTCTCCCTCGGGCGACTGGGGTCTTTCGCTAACCTCTAACCACTAACCGCTAACCGTTTCCCCTTGGGGAAATGTTTTCTAGCGAAGCGGGGTTTTCCTGGTTTTTGTTCAATAACTCAATGTTCAATGTTTTAATTCTGTGTGACATTATTTCAATGTTAAATAAACTCTCGCGCGCGCCCGCGCTGTTGTTGTAGTTGTTTTTTTCTTTTATTTTCTTTATTTCTTTTGGTTCTTTTCTTTTTTCTTTGTTTTTCTTGTTTATTTATTTCTCACACAGATCTCACGAATCTACACGGATATTTAACAAAAACCGCAAAAACCCTTTGTTTATACGTAAACGCAAACGTTAACCGTTATTGGCTTAATTGCTTATTAGCTTAGTAGCTTATTGGTTCCTCGCTAACCTTATTTCCCCCTAAAGGGTTTTCCTGGTTTTTGTTAAATCACATCACCCGCATTATCTGTGGGATCCGTGGAATCTGCGTGACATTATTTCAATTATCTGTGACCTCCCCCGCTGGGGGGCTTTTGTTACCTCGGGGAGTCTGCACGTGTTACCTCGGGGAGTCTGCACGTGTTACCTCGGGGGATCAGCAAATGTCGGGTCTGGGAGAGTCTTGCCCCTCATGCCCCGCTCATGCTCAATTCATGCACCACCCTAGCTTATCTTATGCTTCCCTCCTATAGTGGGATTAGAGGGTGGCTTTTGTAGCAATATGCCTTTTCTCTGTGAGCAATATGCCGTTTCTTTGTGAGTAACACGCCGTTTCTCTTTTTTTGTTTTTATATTACCAAGTGGGGGATTGCTCCCCCACTTGGTAATTATAGAGAGGTTAGGAAACAACCTTAATGACCTTCACAGCATAAACCTGATTGGTCTGAGTGTATTTTGCATAATATGTTACACCTGAAGCTGCTTTTGTATCTGCTGCTGTAATTTCTGTATATGAACTTCCGTCATCAGTTGTATATAAGCCAGTTACAACAGTTGTTCCGACAGTTACAGATACTGGACGATAAAGGTTGGGAGTTGTAGTAGTTGCTTGGGTAACAGTATAGACGTAAGCATATGTACCTGCTGCAGAGAAAGTCAACTTAGATGCTGCGCCATCAGCAACTTCGATCTTGTTGCCATCAGGACCAGGAATATCTTCATCTGCAATTTCGTTATCAATGTTGTCATTCTTTGTCAGTACAAGTCCATTGAGACCTGTGTATGTGCCTGACGTCAAGTTTGTATACTTATTGAGAGCATCCATAACCTCTGCCTCTGTAGCATCTGCACTGAGAGTAAAGAGTTTTGCTGCATCCTTAGCAGGGTCTGCAACACCATTAAGGTCTGTCTTAAGAGTACCATCATTCATAACCATTGCATAGACCGTACCTGTCTTATACTCATTGTTCTCTGATACATTGACAGCAGGTTCATGCTGATAGGTCGTAATAGAAGGTGTCGCAACTGTTGTAACAGTTTCTTGGTCTTTTTCCTCTGACTGTACTTCAACAGCATCAAAGGTAATAGGATGAAGTCCTGCAACTGTCTGGGCAGCATCAGTTATTCCATTGGTGTTGTCAGAAATCTTAAAGAGATAGGTGTAGGCAAAACCTGGCTTCCATTGTGTATAGATAGCGGGTACGACAGCTGTAGCACCCTTAACATTGATTGTCTCTAATGTACCATCAATAGAAACAAGTGTATAGTCCACTTTAAGTGTCAGAGCAGTTCCCGTCTCAAAAGGAAGCACCTCAGTATAATAGTTTTCACCTGCTGAATTAGTTCCAGCCCAAGTCCTCTGGTCAGATTGGCGACCAAGATAAATTGAACTGGTACCAGCTTCTTCAGCTCGCTCCTTTGTGGTATAATTACCAGTAATAGCGCCAAACGTGTGATAGCTTGACTTCGTCGGACTTGTACTTGAGAGTACTACGTGAGCCTTATTCTTATCAGATGTGGGAGTCTCGTCGTTGACTGTTGGGAAATAAACAATATATGTACCTCCTGTCGGCAGGTTTGATTCACTAGAATATAATGCAGAAGTTGCAGATGGGGAATCATCACTAGCTGATGTGTAGAAATTTACACTCTTCACAGAATAACCAGGGATGGTCTCATACAGACCTAAACGAACTTTTGATGCAAGGCTGCGGAATGAAAGCGTTACAGCATTACTATAATCCCCTTTTGCTACAGTCTTAAGGTCAGCAATGTGAACTGTTTTCAACTGAGCGAGGGTACCAGTTATCTGGTAAGCACCTGCCGCACCATTGTCAGTAGCAGTTGAGGGTGTAATGGCTGTTGCCGTTGCACCACCATTTCCCAAAGAGTATGCAATAAAGTCATACTGTGCAGCACTATAGTCCCAGTACTTAATGGTTTGATCACCTGAAATATTAGAATTAGCATTCTTGGTCAGTCCTTCGTATTCCCAACCAGTAGTGTTGGATTGACTGGCAGTACGTGGATATACAACATTATAGTTGTCAAATACGAGAGCACCTGCTGATGAAGTCACAGAAGAAGCTCCTTTAAAGCCACCAACAACAAATGCATAATCTAATGCTTTTGCAGCATCTTGCCCCGTCTTGTCTGCACGGGTTAAACTGGGTGTACTAGATAGGAATTTAATCGCTCCATTTGTTCCTGTGTTGCCTCCTTCATTCTCACCCATATAGGTGTTATCAGAGCAAGCAGCTAATGCTATGATTGCTGTTGCTAGGAAAAGTTTGTTTTTCACGTTCTTCATAATTGTAAGTTTTAGTTGTTATTAATTTTGTTTAGTTTTCTCTTTTTTATGAGCACGTAGCTCCGAGCCTTTTAACGTGCTCGTTTTTATCTTTAGTTTGGTACCCTGCAGAGAGTTGTTCCGGCTTTGCCGCCTGAGCACCTACTGGAGCGCAAGAACTCTGCTTGGTTTTGTTGCCTACCGAGGAGTCGAACCTCGGTAGGTATATAGAGAGGATTAGTCAACTACCTTGATAACCTTCACAGCGTAAGCACCGTTGTTCTGGTAGTAAACATCGAAGTAGAAGTGACCTGCTGTGTAACTAGTAGCCTTAGTTGCTGGGATGGAAGCCTCAAAAAGACCTGCTACAGAAGAAACACCAACCTTGGTCTGCACGAATGTCCAAGACACAAATGCCCCAGTCTTATCAACGTTCTTGACGAAGTATACCTTATCTGCTTTAGCTTTATCATCATCTGAAGTTTCAGCTGTAATAGTAGATGGGTCAACTTCATAGCATTTTTTAGCATCTGTTTCATTATCTACAGGTACAACATTGTAAACCTTCTCCTCAGATGAAGGAACCGTAGTGCAATATACATAAGCGTATGTGCCAGCAGCAAGATTACCAATAGTAATCTCAGCAACCTTACCAGCAGTAACATCGATTGGCTGATTGTCAACACCATTTACGATAGATGTTGCTGCATTGTTAATGTTCGCATCTGTTGTCAAAGTGATACCATTGCGGCCAACAGGGCTGGCATCTTTATAAGAAGCTTCGGGAGTACCAGTCGGAGCATTTGTACGGTTTTCAAGAGCATCCATAACCTCAGCCTCGGAAGCACTTGCCTTAGATACTTTGAAGAGAAGTGAGTTGGTATTGCTCAATGTAGTTACGAGAGCTGGAGTGTTGGTGTTGTCCATAACCTGAACATACAAATTTTTACCATCATTATCATACTCGTCAGGTACAGTATATGCTCCACTTGTTCCTGTATTATGTCCCTGCTGATAGGTAGTGATACTCGGAGTAGCAACGGTTGTAACAGTTGTCTGCTCTGCATTTGCATCTACGAAGTTTGCCACTACAGCATCGAAGGTGATGGGGAAGAGACCCTTTGGATCACCAGAATTTGTGCTGGTGTAACCGTTGGAGTTATCAGAAATCTTGAAGATGTAAGTGTAAGCGTAGTTAGGCAACCACTTGGTATATGTAGCAGGCACTACAGCCTTGGCACCATAAACCTTGATTTCCTCACCGGAACCATCAGTAGAAACGAGCGTGTAGTCAACACGGAGAGTAAGAGCTACACCGTTTGTGTTAGGAATAACAGCCTTATAGTAGCTGTCTGCTTTCGGACCTGCAAATGTAGCATTGGGAAGACTTCTACCGAGGTAGATGTTGCCAGCAGCCTCATTTGCTTCCTTAGCACCATACTGAGCTGTAAGAGCACCGAAAGCCTGCGTTGTAACAGCAGTACCAGCATCGGAAGTTACCGTTACGCTTGCCTTGTTGTAATCCGCAGCAGTATTACTGGAAGTACCGACACGAGGATAGAGGACAGTTACAGTACCACTCTGGGGGAGTTTATCTCCACCCATTGTGAAGAGAACAGCATTATCTGCAGAAGAACCAGTGCCTAAATCTGTAGGAGCAGTTGGATTTGCATCTGCAGAATAGAACTTCACTTCCTTTACGGAATAACCAGGAACGGTCTCATACAGAGCAACGCGAACCTTAGCAGTCATGTTTTTGAATGTCAGGGTTACAGGGGCACCGTAGTTTGCTTTGAGTACCTTGGTGATGTCTGTATAGTAGCACTTTTCGAGGTCAGTAGCACTTGCTGCTCTCATCGTGAAACCGGTTGGTGCAGCTGTGGTTACTTGGTTAATGCGAGAAACCTGAATCGTACCAGCAGTAGGCGCTGCAGCAGGCTCTGGAACAGGAACAGCCTCGCAAGCACCTGTTGAATATGCATAGAAGTCATACTGAGTAGTGCTGTAGTCCCAGTATTTTACGGTCTGAGCTTTAGCCTGTCCATCTCCAGAGTGGAGTGATGTCCAAGTAGCCGCAGACATGCGCAATGGAGTTGTGATACCATCCTGCAAACCAACATATTCCCAGTTGTTGGTGTTAGACTCTGTTGTACCAGCAGTATTTGCTCCATAGCCAACGAGGTAGTTGTCGAATACTACGGTTGTAGAAGGTGAGTTCGATTGTTCTGTACCCTTGGTTCCTTCTACTACGAACATGCCACCAAGCTTCTCAGCTGCAGTAGCGCCTGTGAATTCGCCAGCACGGCTCAAGTTCTGTAGGTTTAATCCAAAAGCAATGGCTTCATTAAGTTCTTTCTCTGTTCCGGGGCTATTGCCTACGATTTCGTCGTTAGTACAGCTGGCGAGCGCTACGCTGGCAGCAGCTGCGAGGATAAAATAAAACTTTTTCATGATCATAAAATGGTTTTAGTTTGTTGATATTTGTTTTTGTTTAGTTTTTTTGTTTAGTCTCACTGTTTCTAGAGTCTAAGGTCTAGTTTTTCTTCTGTTTCTTTTGTTTCTGTTTCTTGTTATGTTTGTTTAATTTAGTTTGTTTATATTTTGTTTATCTCATTCTCTTTTTTTTAATCTCACACAGAATAATTATGTCCTATGCCTTACGGCAAGAAATCTCACAGATCCAAATAGAATTTTTATCCACGCGTTTGTTTTTAAGGGCTGTTAGGTATTACTTTGTAATCCCTTGCGTGTTGTGCTTTATGCTTGTACTTATAAAAGCCAGCTTTTAACGTCCAATCCTAAATCCCATCGCCAGTCATTGTCATGACTTCGCCATCCCTTAAAACCAAATCCATCCCCACAGTTATCTATTCACTAATAGATTTTAATTCAATAACATGTGATTATCAGAATCTGAGCGTAGCGATTTCTATTTGATTGTGTTTGATGCAACCCCATTATGGATGGGGTGATGGTTTATTTGCTGAATGGGCGTTAAAAGCTTGTTTTTATAAGCCCATATAGGAAATAAGACATCAATGGCTCTCAGAAAAGAGAGACTTTGCATCCAACTCAATCATAAAATCTCTTTAGATCTGTGGGATCTGTGTGACATTATTTCAATTCTTAATTTCTTCCTCCCCCGCTGGGGATTTCGCTAACCGCTAACCTCTAACCGCTAACCACTGCCGCCCCTGCGGGGCGCGCGGTTACATATCAAACTCCCAGGTGCCGCCATCCTCGAAATCCTTGACCACCGCATTGAAGCCGCTGCCTCCTGAGCGCTTGGGGATGGGGATGGTGTCAACGTCCAACTCTACCGTTATTACGCCACCCTTGTAGCGCTGGCGCACTTGATCCGTGACGTTGAAGACGAAGGTGCTATCCATACCATTATTAAACTGCATGGTCACATCCAGGTAGTGGCTGTGCTTGTCTGTCAGCTCCTCGGCACGTGATACACGGTTACCAGCCTGATTGCAGAGCCCGAAGCTGAGCAGACGTCCGCCTATGATATCCACACGCTCAATTGAAGGGTCAGCACTGGCGCCTGGGTTGGCACCTGTCTGTGGGTCATAGGGTATGAGGGGCATATCCTTCTTCATACGGGTGTTGAAGTAGATGGTTATGGGATCCTCTCCTGCCACGCCTGTGTTCAGGGTGGTGGTACGTGCCATGCCCGAGAGGTTGGCGTTACCATCCACAGAGGTGATGCGCCCCTTGTTGTTATGTAGTATGACCTGCGTCAGATATATATAGGTAATAGGTTGCATGGTCATGTTCAGTTTCTTTATGTAGATGTCACGTTCCTTGTCGTACTCGAATCCTTCCAGGCTCTTGTTGATCTCTATGCCACGGTCATAGGCGGCGAAGAGTGCCTCGGGGGCCCAGAACGAGGTGGTGTACCTGGGGGCGTTGTAGCGCGACGGGTACATAGAGGGGTTGGTATAGGCGGTGACGGTATCCAGAGAGCTGGTCTCGTCGAAGTGAAGGCTCTGCACACCATCCAGCGTATGAACCTCGTTCCAGATGAGGAGGTCCCAGTAACCCCAGTCGAAGCGGCCCTGGAAGTGGGGCTCGTACAGGGTGTGGCTGAGCACCTGGGTGTGAGGGGCAAGGGGTGTTTCGCCGGTGTAGTAACGACGCAGGTTGAAGACCTTAGGCTCTGTGTAGCCAATGTCGCCAAAGATCTCCTTGTCCTGAGTATCCCATCCGTAGCTCCATTCTGCCTTCCAGTCGTATGTGATGTTGTATCCAATCTCGTAGTTCCAGATAACCTCCAGGTCCAGATCCACAATGGGTATGTCAAAGTCCGTCTCAGCAGAGTCATACAGATGCAGCTCGGGCAGGCGAACGCAAGAGGTGAAGATAAAGACCCACCCTAACCCTCCCATTAGGGAGGGAACTAAGATGTCCCGTATTATGGTCTTTATTCCTTTCATTTCTGTTTCTTTCTGGTTCTGCTAGTTTCACTAGTCTTTCTAGCCCGGCTAGCCCGGCTAGCCTATCTAGGATTCTTCATTTTTCACTCTTCACTCTTCACTTTTTCGTGGTTCCGAAAACTTACGCCTTTCTTCTTCCACCTCAGGTAGAGGAGGTCGTAGCCGAGGGTGATGCCCACGCGGGTGGGGCCTAGCCAGCTGAAGCGGTACTGACGGCGCTTGAAGTCCTGGGGCTTGCCTGTCCACTTATAGTAGTAGAGGTGGTCCTGGTAGTTGGGGTTTACAGGATTCTCAAACTGGAAGGGGTCGTAGCCGCCGTATAGGAAGCCGGCCTGGAGGCTGAACTCCAGTCGCCAGTGACTCTTCTTGCCCAGTGGCATCACATAACCTGCACCTAAGCCGGCACCTAAGGCCTCTCCCTTCCAACCACGGTCCCTGTCGAAGCAGATACAGAACATGGTGGCATGGGCATAGCCCTGTACGTACCAGCCACGGAAGGCAATGCCCTCGCCTGGCTCGCGCAGTCTGACATCGCCAGAGCGGAAGTAGTAACGTGCCTCTGCCTGGTAGTTGCGCACCTCAAAGTATTTGTGACCCCAGTAATCTCTCCACCAGGGGAAGTCGATAGAAGCACCATAGGTAAAGTGCCCATGCAAGGGGAATACCTCAACGGCTACGTTGGGGATGGGGCACCAGCGGTTATAGCCACTGGGCATATATACACCGTACAGCAGCATATTGGTCTTAACTGCCAGCACCTCTCTGCGAGGGATGCGCAGCAGCGATGGCTGCTGTACCGGAGTTTCTGGAGTTTCAGGAATCTCTGCCTCTTCCGGAATTATCTCCCCTTCCCTTTGGGAGGGGCTAGGGGTAGGCCTCTCAAACACCAGCACCACGCGGGCAGCGCGGAGCTCGGCAAAGTATTCCTTCTGCAGGTGACGCCAGAGTGTTCCGCCCTGCAGTTGCTGTAGCTTGCGCTTCAGGATGGTGTACTCATAGCGGGGCAGGTGCTGGTCGCAGAGGCTTCGCACGATACCTAAGGCAGGATCGCCAGCACGCTGCATCATGGCCAGCATGAGGCGGTAGTCCTCAGTGACTACCTCGGTAGAGAGGCTCTGCTCGTCTACGGGTACGCTCAGGTGTGCGCGTAAAAAAAGAGACAGCGTCTCCGTACGACGACGACCCAACATACGGTTGTTGGGTACAGAGCCTTCGGGAGAAGCCGCTCCACGCACGATAAGACGACGCAGACGCAGGGAATCCTTGTTGATGCGTGGGATAATCTCCTTTTCCAACAACTGCAAGAGCGAGTCGTTGGTAAAGGTGTCATAGGTGTTGACTTTGAAGACCACCTTGCCGGCTTTGTCCAGGAACTCCTGGTCAGAGAGACGTATCAGAGCGGCATCCTCCTGCGCATCAATAAAGCGTATAAAGGGGTAGTGACCGTAGAAGGTGCTGTCAATCTGCGAGGTGGGGTAGCGGGGAGTTGCTGACGAAACCAAGAGCGGATGAGCTAAAAGCAGGCACAAAACAACTATAAGCCCCGTCAGCAAAGCTGGGGATCCAATAGTAAGACGGTGCTTCCTAACATATGTCAGTCGCTTTTTGTTTGTCATGATAGCCTTAGTTTAGTCAGTTTGGCTTAGTTTAACTTAGTTTAGTTTAGCTTCTGTCTTCATTAGCTATGACAAAGGTATGGCTTTTTTTTATAATAACAATGTACGCAAGCAAAAAAATGCAAAAAATGTGTGAATTTGTTGAATTTTGTTAAAAATGGGGGGTAATTGGGTTAGTAGCTTAGTAGTTTATGAGCTTAATAGCTTAGTTGCTTAATAGTATTCTCGCTAACCGCTAACTGCTAACCACTTTTATTCTCACACAGAATATTTATCTCCTATGCCTTGCGGCAAGAAATCCCACAGATCTAAATAGATTTTCTGCCCACGCGTTTGCTTTTAAGGACTGGGCGGTATTACTCTGTAATCCCTTGCGTGCCGGGCCTTAGCCTTGTACTTATAAAAGCTAGCTTTTAACGTCCAATCCTAAATCCCATCACCAGTCATTGTCATGACCTCACCATCCCTTAAAACCAAATCCATCCCCACAGATATCTATCACTAATTTAACTTTCGGGAGTTATAAAATGGAGTTAAATAGGGAGTTACGCCAGCGTTGCTGGCTGGAAGTTAAGCACTTCGTGCTGGACGATAGCTTTGGGTGCTGTTGGCTTTTATGGTATTGTCCTTTTATAACTTCCATGAGCGTAGCGATTTCTATTTGATTGTGTTTGATGCAACCCCATTATGGATGGGGTGATGGTTTATTTGCTGAATGGGCGTTAAAAGCTTGTTTTTATAAGCCCATATAGGAAATAAGACATCAATGGCTCTCTGAAAAGAGAGACTTGGCATCAAATTCAATCATAAAAATCTCTTTAGATCTGTGAGATCTGTGTGAGAATTAAAGTGTAAACTCTCCAAAGTACTGGGGACAATGGAAGTCGGGGGTGGGGGTGCCTATGGGATTCCAGCTGATGAAGTGGGGGACGGGCAGCTTGTCGCCACACTTGTAGACATTGCCCCTGAGTGTAAGGCCGTCCAGGCTGGTGATATTGTGACGGAAGAACACACTATAGGGGATACGCAATGCCAGTTCCCATGCTGTAGGCTGTTCCTTGGTATCGAAAGGTGTGCGTCCCAGCGTAGTCCAGCGGTCTATCTGTTTGGTGACCTCGGGAGCTGCCAGCTGGCGGTTGTTGCGACCTTCTCCTGCACCTACCAAAAGCGTGCCGGCACAGTTGCACTCAATGTTATAATAGAGTCCGTCACCCGCAGGGCTGATGAAGAACTCAGCACAAGAATCCTCCCATACATTGTCGCAATCTTTCTGAGCAACAGCCCTGATGCTCTGCTCCTCTACACGGTAGTGAATCAAGAAGGCGTCATCAGTATGGGCAATGCCAAACTCCATCTTGGGACAATAAGGAAACTCCTTAGGCCAGTTGACGTTTTCTACCTTGTTGTAAAAAATTTTATTCTCTTTCAGTACAGCAGGAATCTCCTTTGCTGTAACATCAGCCACGCTGATCTTTTTGATGTCAATACAATTCATACTCTTATATTAATTCATAATTTTTAA
Source organism: uncultured Prevotellaceae bacterium (assembly GCA_946415645.1). GTDB lineage: Bacteria > Bacteroidota > Bacteroidia > Bacteroidales > Bacteroidaceae > Physcousia. The sequence goes on along the minus strand of CAMKTJ010000005.1, from coordinate 4,042 downwards.
TTGCCATTTCTCACCTGTCAACTATTGTACATCCTATGCCTTACGGCAAGAAATCTCACAGATCTAAATAGATTTTCTGCCCACGCGTTTGCTTTTAAGGGTTGGCAGGTATTACTCTGTAATCCCTTATGTGCTGTGCTTTATGCTTGTACTTATAAAAGCCAGCTTTTAACGTCCAATCCTAAACCCCATCACCAGTCATTGTCATGACTTCACCATCCCTTAAAACCAAATTCATCCCCACAGATAATAGACTATAGGCTTTAGGCCTTAGACTCTAGCTTTACAAATCAGAGAAAGATATAATCTCAATTGATTGTGTTTGATGCTAACCCCATTATGGATGGGGTGATGGTTTATTTGCGGTATGAGTGATAAGAGCTTGTTCTTATAAGCTCATGCTGTAAATAAGACATCAATGGCTCTCTGAAAAGAGAGACTTGGCATCAGGCGCAATCATAAAATCTCTTTAGATCTGTGGGATCTGTGTGAGGTTAAATAGTTTTCGTTTACGTTATCGTTTACGTTGAATCTGTGTGACATTATTTCAATAAATCAATTTCTTCTCTCCCCCTCGGGGGAGTTGGAGAGGGGTTATCTTATCACAAACCGGTGTGACAGTTCTCGGGAATCACCGGCATAGAAGTCGATGGTGACGTGCTTCTTGCCGACATTCAGTTTGTAGGACCCCTGCGATGTAGAGTTGGTGTGCTGACGGATACCTGGGCGATATTCGTCAAAGAGCGCACGCTCATCCTTCAGATCTTCTCCCTTCAGCCTTCTGTTCTCGCGTAACATACCATAATTCTCGGCACCTTCAGAGCGGACCTCGTATTTCTTCTGCTTCTCTGAGGTCCAGACGCTGCTCATGGTCATCTGGGTGATGCGCCCGCCATCTCCGTACCAGTCCATAAAGTCGGTGGTATGGATATGTCCGCACAACACTATGGCATTGCGCTTGGCAAAGGCTTGGCGGAAGTGTCGACGTGCCTCAGTCTCAGCCGCTGAAGCACCACCGTGGAATATCCAGCGACAACTTGAGATGTCTGCCGGGAAGACGGGACCGTGTGTCATGATAAAGGTGTGGCGTGCCCCTTTCGTCTCATTCAGCAGGCGCTCTATCTCTGCGTCGTCTGGGTCGTTGAAATCTATGGCAATATAGGCGTCGTCTCCAATGTTAAAACCGAATGTAGTCTTAGTGATGGACTTCTTCAATTCCTCCGACATACGCATGGGCATATACTGGTGGTAAGTCTCCTTGGCATCAATGCCACGTATATCATGGTTACCCACAACAGTCACAAAAGGCAATCCCTTGAACTCGCCCTTTATGCGTTCCAGTGCATCGGAGAGCATCTTCTTGTGCGTTCCGGCATTGTCGCAATCGCCCTGGATGAGGTCGCCCATCTGCAGCACCATCTTGGTGTTGTCTTTTACCAATAGGCTGGCTCGCCGCATCAGCCTGGGGCAGCGGTCTTTCCACATCTCTCCGTTACGGGTAAACTCGGCTACACGGGCCTTGCTGATTTTCTCTGCCTCTTTTTTCAGATAATCGGCATGGTACACGGAGGGCGGGTCAACGTCGAAATGCGTGTCACCCAAAAGGATGACGGAATACTCCTTGTCCCCTTTCCCCCTTGCCCAGATTGGTAGCGGGAAGGAGCTGAGGCCAAGGCCCACGATTCCTGTTGCCGAGAGTGTCAGAAAGTCTCTTCTGTTCATGTTTTTCTGTTTCGGTTAGCGGTTAGTGAAATTCTCCACTCTTCATTCTTCACTTTCAAGGCCAAAGTTATGCATTTTAAATGAAAACACAAACAAACAGGTCAATTATTTGTCCATCTAACCTAAAACCACTAATTTTGTGGAGAAAAAATTGAAATGATGAGAAGTAAGCGTTATAAAGTACAGAAAGAATCTGTTGATAAGGTTTGCGAACAGATAGCAATGACCTACGGCATGAGTGATAGTCTGGTAAACAGTGGACTTCTCTCGCAGGTTAGCAGTTTGAGTATCCAAGACAAGCAGTGTCTCCTACGCTACATATCAGAAGAAGTTGAGATGGAGAGGCAGGAAGAGGATGAGTGGGACCGCCAAGATACCAGTAATCTGGAGCCTTATACTCTTGAGGAACTTCATTCTCGTATTAACGAATCGCATCAACAGTATCTTCGTGGGGAGTACCAAACCGAAGCAGAAGTGCGCGAAGAACTGAAGAGGGAATTCCAATGGCTACAGTAGTATGGACTGGCAAGGCAAAAAATGCCCGTAGAAAGCTTTATATATAAGGAGTTGTTAATTATGGCATCGCAACCGCAATAAAGATTGTTCATAGAATTGAATCAATAGCAGGGGAACTGGAATGTTTCCCGGAATCGGGATACCAAGAGCCCCTGCTTGCAGGCTTAACTCCCTGCGCAAAGCGCATAACTCCCTATTTTACTTCATTTTATGACTCCCGAAACTTAAATAAATATTATATTATGAAAAAGATTCTCAGTCTTATGTTGTTTCTGGCCATTGCCCTGACCTCTCAGGCTGGCAGAATAAAAACCGACACAGTATACAGCAAAGTGTTGGGTGAGAAAGTGGTGTATAACATCTATCTCCCCAACGGGTTTGAGCATAGCACCAAACAGTATCCCGTAGTGTACCTGTTGCATGGCCTGACCGACGACTACCGTGCCTGGCGCGACAGGGGCCGTATGCAGGACGTGGCAGATGAGCTGATAGAGTCAGGTGATGCCCGCGAGATGATTATTGTCATGCCTAATGCTGGCGGTCCGGATACACATAACACCTGGAATGGCTACTTCAATATGCCAGGATGGAATTATGAGGACTTTTTCTTTCAGGAATTCATTCCCGCAGTAGAGAAGAGATACCGGGGTGTAGGCGACAAGGGACACCGTGCCGTTATGGGCCTTTCTATGGGCGGTGGCGGTAGTACCGTATATTGCCAGCGTCACCCCGATATGTTCAGCAGCTGCTATGCTATGAGTGCCTGGCTCGACAACCAGGATGACAACGTAGGTCCTGGTCAGGAAAAGGATAAGCGCTACTATGTCTGCGAGGCTGTAAAGCAGCATTCTGCCTTGCGTTTTATTGAACAGGCAAATGAAGAGGCCAAGAAGCAACTGCGTACGGTAAAGTGGTTCTTTGACTGTGGCGACGATGACTTCCTGTTTGACCTGACCGTCCGTCTTCACCAATTGATGCGTGACGCCCGTATCAAAGATGAATTGCGTGTCCGCAATGGCGTTCACAACTGGGAATATTGGCATGAGTCACTAAGGATGGCATTGCCCTTCGCCTCCAGGAATTTTGAAAAGTAGCCCCTGCCCCTATGGGGCGGTTAGTGGTTAGTGGTTAGCGGTTAGCGGTTAGTGGTTAGCGGTTAGTGGTTAGCGGTTAGTGGTTAGCGGAACTAGATGGACTAGTATAACTAGTATAACTAGTATAACTAGTCTAACTAGCAGAACTAGCAGAACTAGAAAGAAAAAAGAAATGAAAAGAATAAACACCATACTAAAGAATGCCATTGTCCCCTCCCTGACGGGAGGGTTAGGGTGGGTCTTCCTCCTTGCCTCTTGTGGCAACAAGGCCAGCTCTCTGGCTGATGTAGCAGAGGAGGACTCTCTGTTCATTGATACCGTTGCTACATTAGATGAGGAACTAGCGCCTGATACCCTGGCGGTGGATTCCCTAGTGGAGGATAGCTTGTAGGGTTTCTAGGTTCTCCTAGGCTTTCCTGGGCAATCCTAGGTTTTCCTAGGCAATTCTAGGTGGCTCTACTTTTGCACTTTCCGCTACTTTTGTGCAAAAACAAATGCTAAAGATTGTTAAAGTAAGATGTTTTACAACATTTTTCGGGCTTTTTTGTGCGCGTGCGAATGTATTATGGGAAATTCTTTATATCTTTGCACCCCGATTGGCACAAAGTGTCCGGTCCCGATAAATTTTTGACTATAATACATAATATATAATAATAAAACAAAAACAAAATGCCTACAATTCAACAATTGGTAAGAAAAGGCCGCGTGGT